>NZ_FNFR01000020.1:0-7600 GCF_900101205.1 Paenibacillus sp. OK060 | reverse complement strand
TGGTTACCCAATGGAACGATAGAGTTTGCTGGACGTCGCGATCACCAAATAAAGGTGAGAGGATATCGAGTAGAACTTGGAGAGATCGAAGAAGTATTGTTGAAACAAGAAGGAATTCGGCAAGCCGCTGTGAAGAGTGTGGATCATGGGGGAGATGTGGGGCTGTGTGCGTACGTGGTTGGCGAAGAAACAATGAACGAAACGCATCTTCGAGAGCAGCTACTCCAGCAGTTGCCTCACTACATGATTCCGTCTCATATTGTATTCTTGGAAACCCTGCCGTTGAATTCAAACGGGAAGATTAATCTTAAAGCACTCCCTGATTGGAAAGCTGTAGAAGATAATAGTTATTTTGGACCGATTGGTGAAACAGAATTAATGCTTTCTGATATTTGGAGTGATGTATTAGATATAAAAGAAATAGGAAGGAATGATAATTTTTTTCTTTTAGGTGGTCATTCATTAAAAATATTAACAGTACGATCGACTTTATCGAAAAAAGGGTACAAGGTTACTTTCAATGAGTTATTGACTCATCAAACTATATCAGAATTAGCAGGCTTCTTAGATTTGAAGCAGCAAACGCTACCCGGAAAAATCAACACATATGATGATACCGAATTCTTGCTTGAATCGAGACTTGGCGTAAGAGCACAGTTTGCAATTAAGGACTATGATGGGAGAAAAATCACAGTTCTATTTGTGAATGAGATTCAAAGTAGCAAAAGTTTAGAAATTGAAAAGATACTCTCAGTAGAAGTAGAGGAATCTTTGCACCCAGAATATATAATTTATTCAGATGATAAGTATGATGAGGATTTTGTTCCTGAGTTCATTTCATCAGATCAAATGTCGTTAGAGAAAAAATTATTTGAAGTTGACTATTTGCAAGAGCAGTTTACAGCCTATTTCAGTGGAGGATCACTAATAAAAGAGTATCCTATTTCACCTTCTCAATACTATCATGCACAGAATCAAGAATTCTCAGGTACAACAATTTATTTTAATCAAATTGTCAATATAGATATTTTGAATGAAGTATTTGCAGAATTACTTCAAACTCAAGAGATGATGAAAAGTCTCTTAATAACAGATCAAAATCAACTAAAGTGGCAAGTGTATGAGCCACGGACGGCATTAAAAATACCTTTTTATGATATATCCATGTATAACGAACACACTAAATCAAAAATTTTAAACTTAGTACGTAAACATCTTTTCAATGAAAAATATAGTCAAGAAAACTCATTAATGTATCGATTACTACTTGTAAAAGAAAATACTAAAAAGTTCACATTAATGATTCCATTTTCACATGTTAAATTTGATTCTATTAGTAGGGGGATCCTGGAGGATTTTATCTCGAAAAGATACGATCAATTATTATACAAAACAGAGGCAACCAACACGAGTCGACCCACTGAGCTTGTTAGTTACGAGAGTTATGTATCACAAATAAGTAGAGGACCTCAAAGAATACAGGATGATAGAATTAAAAGTGCTTTTGATTTAGACAATTTCTTTAAACTTCAACAAGGTTTGCAAAAATATAACGTATCATCTTTCCGTGAATCGAGTCCTATAATTTTGCATAAAGGATTAGAGTTCGATTCTAATAAAGACAGCTGGTTAACATGCTTGAATTATTTCATTAAGTTCGTAACTTCTTTCTATAACAGGTCTTCTGTACCTATCTGGATGATTAATTTTGGCAGACAGTATGGTTCAAACAATTATTTCCATTTATTAGGGGAGTGTATCGATTTTATTCCATTGATTATTAATAAGGAAATCCAAACTAATCAAAATAACCAAATTATTCAAAGTAAATTAGAAATTGCACAACAGCACAATATAAATTTTACAAATTTAATCTATAATGATGAAATGAATAGTATGTATCCTGCATCAACGGACTTATTAAGAAGTACGATATCTAACATGCCTATCATATTTAATTATTTAGGAGAAAATGCATCGGTTACTAACATCGGAGAAACTAAGGACACAACTCTGCTGGAAAACAGAAATGTTGGCAAAATGATTTATCAAACGGGTTATTCAAACGGAAATATATTCGTTCAGCTTATGCTTCCCTTTGGTGAGGAGAAGGCCAGAATGGTTTTTGATCATTTATAAACTTTGTTGACAAGTGTTAATGGGGGCAATCGCCCCTATTAACCAAAAAATATGTGATTATACGTTGAGGCGTGGTGTACCTCCAAATGAATATTATTTGTTGCTATCATCAGGTAATGTCGAATTCAGTGAACATAGAAAGCGTTTATTATATTAATTTAGTATGTATTCTGACTTACATAAGATAACATTGAAATACACACCGTTGACGTCTTGTTTGTTAGCTAATTGGCTAATGCCGTCAAGGACCATTGTTTTATCTAGGTAATCAAGTGGTTTAGTAGAAGTCATATATAATACATAATTTTAAAAATGGATACCGATTTATAAGCTCAAGTCTGTCCTCCGCTAAAAAGGATAAAAGAAATACATTTTATATTGCGTAACGTTACGCAATATGATATTATATATTTAAGACAACGACTGAGCCTATTCGTAAAGAGTGAGGGATACACTTTTTACTGAATAGGGTATCCCCTTAATCAAGCGTCTTAAATATTATGAATTTGATAAGGAGAGAGCTAATTATGGCAAACTTACCATATACATTGGAATTTAAACAAGTGACAGGTGGCGGTACCAAATTTGCAATTATCAAGACCGAATTGTCTCGGGTAAAACCCGAAATCATTAATACCCAAATGCAGCAAAAACCACATATTGGGGTAAACGGAGGTTTTTTCTCAGCAGATAATGGCTACGACAAACCTCCAACAGCTCTAAAGTCAATTAGTTATTGGAAGGGAGATAGTAGTTCATATTCCTACAATGGAACAAGTAGTTCTCAACTTTCTCGTAAAACTTTCGTTTCCTATAAGGATAGCAATAATCAAACAAAAGCGGCCTATATGTATGCTAAAAATCTTAACGAAGTGTTGGCAAATTATCCAACAGCTCAAGCGGTTATTGGGGGAAATGATTATAACCGTGAAAGTTGGGGTTCAGGGCTCTTGGTCCAGGCATATGACTTAGCTGCTTGGCGTACAGTTTTGGCTTGGGATAATACCTATGGATACTTGATTGTTACCAATGGTACTTCAGTAACAGTACCGAATTTGAAAGTAACTTTAGAGAGTGTTGGAATTAATCCAGTCAACTCTATTGTACTCGACGGATCAGGTTCTACAGCTATGCGGGTAGTACAGGATGATGCAATACGTTGGTATGGCTCGCCGACACACGATCGGTATATTGGTAATATGGTTCGAGTACACGGAATCGATTGGTTTAGCTAATGTTTGTGAGGTGATACCCAAATGTACTGGGTGTCACCTCTTTATTTTGGAGATATTTGGCTTTTGATCGTTTTTATTTTACAATATAGTTAGACGACGCATTTAAAGGAGCATTTGATATGGAGAAAATGAAAAGGGAGTTGGTAATCAATGTAACTGTACTCTCCTTTATTTTAAGTGCATTGTACGGTGTTCTAGTTACCAACATTAACAATACAATAGTGTCCAATTCTGACAACATAAGCGACCAGGGTGGATTTGTTGTGTTTGGGTTGTTCTTTTTATTTATGTATTTGTTTCATGTCATCATTAGTTTTCTTAATTTTGTAGTAACAAGAATCGTAGGAATGGAACTTCCAAAGAGGTTGTTTGTTTTTAATGCTTTAGGATTAGTGTTAGTTGGATCAATTTGTTTGATTGTAAAAGATGCAACAGTACTGTTCTTGATCTTCTCTTTAGTGATTTATTCTTTATTCGCTATATTCAACTCTCGTAATTTGGCATAACGCCTAGTTTGAACCAAAACATGCAAGTGCTAATCTCTTTAATTGTTTTTAAATTGGAATACTCTTTTCGAAAGTAGCTCTAGCATGAAAGCTAGAGCTACTTTTTGTTAAATTGAATAAACAAGTAAGGAGCATAAAAGGTATTTGTTGGAGTTGAATTCGTCGTGATATAAATATTTGCTTGTAGTTTCATATCATACATATCAATTAGTTGAAGTTAGTGTCAATACGCCTTATGATATGAAAAATATTCACCATATAACTGGTGCGAATGCCAAGCTCACATGGTTTTCCTGGGGGGTTCGCACCTCGGAAATTGTCGAAACTAATCTTTTCGTGACCTTTTGGCAACACATTTACTTGAATATTATGTAATATGTTTAATAATAAACAATTGAAAATATCGGAAGGACGTAATTAACTTTTTCGAGTTGGTATTATTACGTCATTTTTCGCTGTCGCACTCTGTATGGAGTGCGTGGATTGAAATCTGGAGAACGGGGTTTCCGCTGGCGTTTGCTTTGGGTCGCACTCTGTATGGAGTGCGTGGATTGAAATCGCAGAACTAATCTCAAACACAGCCATGTTAGTAGTCGCACTCTGTATGGAGTGCGTGGATTGAAATCGAGTTGAAATACGATTCGTAGCGGTCAAGCTTGGTCGCACTCTGTATGGAGTGCGTGGATTGAAATACTTTCGATACGGTCATCCGGATGCATGACTTGTTGTCGCACTCTGTATGGAGTGCGTGGATTGAAATAGTTTCAAGCACCAATTGCCTACGACAATGGGTACGTCGCACTCTGTATGGAGTGCGTGGATTGAAATCAATCAAACTCAATGTTATCAATGGCATATTGAGTCGCACTCTCTATGGAGTGCGTGGATTGAAATTTCATTGCAGATCACTTGGCATAATTATGGGGCTGTCGCACTCTGTATGGAGTGCGTGGATTGAAATGAATAAGTCCAGTTGCTCTCAACGACTGCATCCCGTCGCACTCTGTATGGAGTGCGTGGATTGAAATGTGTTGTGCTCATGGTATGAGCTCCTTTCCTTCAGTCGCACTCTGTATGGAGTGCGTGGATTGAAATTTAACAGCTTCCAGATCATTGAACAACCGGGTAAGTCGCACTCTGTATGGAGTGCGTGGATTGAAATATTAATCATTTTTGATCCTCCAATTCAATCATGTAGTCGCACTCTGTATGGAGTGCATGGATTGAAATCAAGAACTATCTTGAGATTGTGGATTGGAAGAAGTCGCACTCTGTATGGAGTGCGTGGATTGAAATGTTTTGGTCAGTACGTTCGTACGTCGGATTAATCTGTCGCACTCTGTATGGAGTGCGTTCATTGAAATAATACAGGATAAACAGTGGTATCCTTTACGGGCACGTCGCACTCCGTATTTTATAGATAAGTGGCTAATTCGAAAAAAGCTGTCTAACAAATCCAATCTGTTGGTGACTTATAGAAAAAGAAATTGATTTGAATATGTTCATGATTGAGCTAATAACCCTGAACGTGCCAATCTAAGAATCCAGTCACTGCGAGCATTTGAGTAACATGCACCCTGTTAAATCTGAAAAGATCCTCTGTTCAGCGTTAGGAAAGATAATGGCCTAGGTAGCACAATTACCACGTCCAGGCTTTCATATGATTCGTTGGATGACTTAGCTAAGAACATTAGAGCTGAGAATTTCAGTTAAATGTTAATAGCGGATGAAGCATGAGGCCATAGTATGTACCACCCTATTAAACTAACGGTTGTGAAATCAGGAACAGTCTACCACCTTGGCAACTATTCTTTGTGATCTCTTAAGTCATTGATAGTTCTTTTACTTATGTATTAATAAAAGAGTAATATAATTACTTTTATATGGAGGAAGAATATGGTGTTAAAGAAAAGGTCAATGTATCGATAATTCATGGAGATTCTCGGTATTTCGCTCATGATGCTCATCGCAACAATATTTACACTACAGAGGGTTGCGTTAGCAGTAACCGAGCCAATATATCATGAGTGGGACAAGGCGCAGGAACATGTGGATTTAGCCATCTGTGGTTCACTGACCGAGCAGCTATTGGACTCATTCCGGTTCGTCAAAACTGGAAGTGGGGATTCATTAATTACCAGGGAAAATTTGTAATTAATCCACAGTTTCAATTAGCAAGGGATGCATTCAAAGTGATAGCTCAGGACAAAAGCATCGAATATATCGGTCTTTTTAACAATGAGCTGGCGATTGCGAAGAAAAATGGGAAGATTGGCTATCTAAATAACAAAGGGGAATTCTTATCTCTCCTACATATGAGGAAGGAACAAGTTTTTACAGTCAATCAAGGAAAATTGCTTACGACGTTTACATCGAAGACAAGGAATATGGGGCAGACTATCGTATTTCAGGGCTATTCCCTGTAAAAATAAATGGACTGCGGGGGAGTATGACTTACAAGGGGCAGCAAGTGGTACCTGCAGAGTTCAAAAGCAAAATCGAATTCAGAGGTGATACACTAGCATGGGGGATCCACTGTGATAAGTATAGTGCTATTGTTAGGCAAGATGGTTTAATTATTTCTTTATTTAAACAATATTCCGGATTAGGTGAGTCAAAGAATGAACTTTGGAAATCCAAGACAGTGGCGAAGGAATTCTTGATGTATCCGGGCATGTGATTGTTGAACCTCAAGATGACCAAAAGGTTTTTCTCTCAGGAGATGGAAATTATGTTGTAAGAGATATGAAAGATGAAAGTTCCGGTTGGTCATTTTATATATGCTAGGGTTTAAATGGTTATATGGAGTATTAGTAATTTAAACCTATGTGATCGTAATAGTATCTTACAAGAGCAAATGTATGTTGGAAATAGAGAGCACTTAAGTGACCCCAATATAGATGGACTATATATTATTAATTAAAAATCTTCAATTAGAAGAGTTTCGGAATGTTAATTTCAGAAGGGGATAAAGAGAATGCTGTTAGAAGTAGAAGGAAGAGCTGATAAACTTGGCATTAAATCTGAAATTAGATGAGTATTTTAACGTTACTTGAAGTATTAGATGAGAAGATAGATTATATCGAAGCTCTTTGAGATGAGGAGAGGAAATTGATGTCTGGTCGTTAAAAAACGGAACAAGAGAAGGGCAATAATGTAACTAGAAGATTTAATAGGATTTACTTTTTAGGAGCTAATACTTGCTGTAATTTCAACAATTTTTGTGGATTATCATTAACAAAAGTAGACTTACACGTTACACGCATAGGGTCTGCCTAGAATTTTAATATTTCGTACGTATGAGTTTTATAACTCATCAATGGGGATAAAAGAAACGAATATACATACTTTGAGCCGGAAGTATGGTTAATAAGCATTAGGGCAATTAACATCTAATTCACTAAGGTTAAGTGTGGTGCATTAAACCTTTGACCGTATAGTTTCGATAAAAAATAAAAAGACTTTACAAACAAACATTAAACATGATATATTATTTATCCGGCCAAGAAATGGTTGGGAAAACAAGTTTGATCTTTGAAAACTGAACAACGAGTGAGTAAACATTCTGCTTGCAGAATAAACGCGAAAGTCTGAGAAAAGCCTTGGCTTGAATCTACTGGAGCACAAATGAGATTTTTAATCTCGTCAGTTTCAAAATGAGCTTATCGCTCTTTTCAATACTTTATTGGAGAGTTTGATCCTGGCTCAGGACGAACGCTG
>NZ_FNFR01000017.1:0-63818 GCF_900101205.1 Paenibacillus sp. OK060 | reverse complement strand
CCATTATCTCACTAACCCTCCCTAAAACTTCAACTCCTTGGATGAGTGAGCACACTGTAGTAAGCGTAAAAATGAGCATGATAATTTGAAGTGGGGTATATGGGTACAACTGTGTATTTACAAAATCAGCTACATTCCGAATTAGGGAAGACGAACTGATCGCGAAATAAAACAAATATATACATACCATTCCTGTGCCCATTCCTGTGCCAAGCATTTTTATGCAAAATTGTATAAAACCATTGTTTGCACTTGCCTTATGGATTTTCAAAAAAACAAGCATGAGTAGAACACCCAGTGGAATACCGGCGATTGCACAAATCAAAGAGCTTTCTTTGGCATACGAAGTAATTGAGGAAGGATAAACAAACAGCATGTCTCCCATAATCAACAGCCAACACATGGCACCCATTTGTATAGTTGTTATTTTTTCTTTATTGAACATTGAGATAATCCTCTTTTCAAGGGATATTATTACTTCTGTAATATGTCCCAAGGATTGGATGCTCTATTCAATACAATAAATTGATAAAGAGAGGGGATATCCATGGAAGTCCTTATGAATTGCTTTTCGCTGACCCTTTGATCAATGTTTTTAGGCTCTGTAGTAAAAGAACGCTATAGTGTCGAAGGACAAGAACATAGTCCTATTGAAGTCGCTAATTTAGCGAATTTTTTATGTTATCGGTACAAGTTCGTGTCCGAGCCAAGGACATGAACTTGTATCGTCTGCCGATTAGGTGGATACCTAAATTTAAAGCACTGTAGCTAAAACCTCAATAGTAGATACAAGCACATTAATATAAGACTTCACTTGGAATAACAAATATTTTTGTATCAGGACTTTTTTTTTCTGACCTAAGGCTTCATCATACTGTATGCAGCTGCACAATTAACAAAGAACATACACCTACTGATAGGCTAGATGCCTAATAGTAGGTGTATTCTAGTTAAACGAATCTTAACAATTAGGTTATAAAGTAATAAAAAAAGGAGGGGGAAACAGGATGCAAGAAGCTGTCGTTTGGGGGCCGTTAATTATTAAATACAATTGGCTTGCAATACTCTTTTCTGTACTGACAGCATATTTAACCATGAAATATTGGTTGAAGGGTAAGAGCGATTTAAGCAAGCCTATACTAAATGATATAACCAATGTATTTTTATGGGCATTCCTGATTTGGAAGTTTAGTGTGATTATTTTTAATCCCGTCACTGTTTTGAATAATCCGTACTACATTCTTTATTTTACCGGGGGTGGGCGTGGGATCTTGCTATCGGCGATTGTAGTTCTTATCTTCTTATCTATTCAAAGTAGTAAGCGTAGAATTACCTTCTGGGTGTATGCGGAAGTGTTGGCGGCAGGCTTATTATCTTATATAATGTTCTATTCTATGTTCAAGCTCATCTTTAACAATCCGACAACATCATCATTTCTGTATGATCTCAGTCAAATTGTTTTAGCAATCGTACTATTGGTTTGGATGTATTGCAGAAAAGAGGGCTTTGATAATCCACAAGAAATCAATCAACTTATTCTTTGGTTCAGCATCGGACAGATTTTAAGTTACTTTTTTAAAAGCTTTTCTGTAGTAGTCTTCTTAGGATTATCTAGTGAGCAGCTTGTTTATTTAGCTGTTGCTCTATGTTGTTTGACTATTCACAACTTTATAAAAAAAGAGCTTAAATGAATCTTAACAATCCTGCGTTATGGTTGTTAAGAACAGAATACTTTGCTGGAGGAATTACAAATGGACAATATTTCAATTTTATTTGCTTTATCGGCAGGGGCGCTATCCTTTTTTTCACCCTGTATTTTTCCGCTTTTGCCTGCTTATCTTGCTAATCTTACAGGCTCTTATGGGAGTGGAGAGAAAACCAGTGTTTCTAATAGAACACTGATGATTCGTTCCGCTCTCTTTATCCTTGGTTTTACTGTGGTTTTCCTGCTTATGGGTGCTTCCGCGAGTATGATTGGACAAATTTTCACTGCGAATCGAGGGTTGTTAGAAAAGATTAGTGGACTACTCATTATTATATTTGGCCTACAGATTGCAGGGATTTTAAATCTTCGTTTTCTCATGTTTCAAAAGCAGCAGGAAACCAAAGCTCCAAAGAATGGAAGCGGGTGGAATTCATTTGTCGTGGGAGTTGCTTTTGGAACGGGTTGGACACCTTGCGTCGGTCTGGCTTTATCTTCAATTTTGTTGTTGGCCGGATCTTCTGAAACGATGTACCATGGAATCTTTTTATTGTTGTTTTATTCGTTGGGTTTAGGAGTTCCTTTTTTATTGATTTCAATCTTAATTTCCAAATCTAAGGGTATCATGAGAAAAATAAATAAATGGTTACCGCTTTTGGCACTGCTGAACGGATGGATTTTGATCGCGATGGGCTTTCTTTTATTTTCGGGCCAATTGCAAAAGTTAAGTGCTTGGCTTGCTTCCTTCGCGCCAATATTCTAATAAAAGGGGATGATCTTTTCTATGAAAAAAAATTTTATCGTCATTGTTATCCTAATCGGTTTGGTTGGGTGGGGGATTTATGATACAAGTAAGAAAAATGGTGACCGTCAAGCAAACTTGGCTAGTAGCCAACCAGCAATGGAGGGAATAGATGACTCCTCACTGAGTATTGGTATTAACCAAGGGAACGTTGCACCAGACTTTGTGTTAAATAATCTGGATGGTAAAAGTTTTAAGCTTTCTGATTTCAGAGGACAAAAAGTAATCGTCAATATGTGGGC
Source organism: Paenibacillus sp. OK060 (assembly GCF_900101205.1). Classification (NCBI taxonomy): domain Bacteria; kingdom Bacillati; phylum Bacillota; class Bacilli; order Caryophanales; family Paenibacillaceae; genus Paenibacillus; species Paenibacillus sp. OK060. The sequence continues at coordinate 61,072 of NZ_FNFR01000017.1, read as the reverse complement.
AACCTGGTGCCCGCCCTGTAGAGCAGAAATGCCGGATATGCAAAAATTTTATGATAAGTATAAAAATGAAAATACCACAGTAATTGCAATAAATATGACAACTTCAGAGAAAAGTGTAGATAGAATTCCCGAGTTTTTAGATGAATTTGGGATTACATTCCCAGTGTTATTAGATAAACAAAATAGCATAGGGGAAATATACCAGGTTTATGCTCTTCCTACGAGCTATATCATTGATTCGCAGGGTATTATTCAGCAAAAAGTTACAGGTCCAATGAATTATGAAATGATGGAAAAACTAGTTAAAGAAATACGCTAAGTAAATTTGGAGGTGTTTGGAATGATAGCAGAGGGAACCGGGATTTTAGTAGTAGAAGATGATGTGAAAATTCGAAAGCTGATCGTCTTGTACCTGGAAAAGGAAGGGTATGAAGTAATTGAGGCTGGAGATGGGGAGGAAGCTCTAGATGCCTTTAAAAAAAATGACCCTTGCCTTGTTATTTTAGATTTAATGCTTCCTAAAATAAGTGGTGAAGAAGTCTGTAAGAGTATTCGAGGAGATTTGAAGGAAGGAATTCCTATTATTATGTTAACAGCTAAAGTAGAGGAAAATAACCGGATTGAAGGATTGAAATCGGGAGCCGATGATTATGTAACGAAACCGTTCAGTCCGGGTGAATTGGTTGCACGGGTAGAATCCATTTTGCGGAGAACGGGCCAGCGGTGTAGCAAACTTACATACCGCGGAGTAACCATCAAACAGTTACGGGGTGAAGTACACTATAATGGGGAAACCATTCAACTCACACAGCATGAGTTCCGTCTTTTGTATTTTCTTATGGTGCATCCCAATCAAATTCTAACTAGGGAACAGATCATTGATGAACTGTATCCCAATAATGAAAAGGTAGTAACAGAAAGGTCGATCGATGTTCATATAGGTAGATTGAGAGAAAAACTGATATGGGATGGGGACAACGCACTAATCGAAACTATTCGAGGAATGGGGTATCGCTTTGTTGCGTTTCAAAAATAATCTATTACAAAACAACATCATGTGGAAGTTTACACTGATCAATGTCGCGGTCATTGGTATTGCCATTTGGTTCGCAGGAGTTTCGGTAAAAGACTATGCTTGTCTGTTGTTTGCTAATTCCCCGTCTGTGACTCCAGGGGAAAGCGTCATTTTCAATCAAACGATGCAGACTTTTTTAATTAAAGCAAGTCTGACGGCTGTGTTGATTGCAGCGTTCATCCACTACTTTTTTGTAAAAAAGTTGATTCTTCCTCTCAAGGAATTGGGTCATGCAACACGACAATTGGCTCAAGGGGAAATGCCAAACCCCTTATCGATTCGTGTTCACGATGAAATTGGTCTGTTAACAGCTGACTTTAATCAATTGAGCCTGAAATTGAAACTAGTAGAGGATTTAAGAAAAAAAATGCTGTCTGATATCTCACATGAACTGCGGACACCATTAACGAATATAAACGGATATTTGGAAGCTTTAAGCACAGGGGTTATTCAGGGCAATAAAGAGCTATTTGAATCCATTCACGAAGAATCCATACGCATTACCCGTTTAGTTGAGCAGTTACACCAATTAAATGTGTGGCAAGGAAAGAAGATTTCCAATGAGAATAAGATGAATGTACTCTCTATAGAAAATCTGATTGAATCCTGTGTAGATCACTTTTCATTGGAGTTCAAGAATAGCGGGGTCATTATTGATCTCAAGACTGAAGCAGCGGAAGTAGTAGGAGATGAAGATGGCCTAAAACAGGTGCTTCACAATCTTCTGACCAATGTACTGCAATATGACGAGGGTGGATGGGTTGAGATTACAGGAAAGCAGAATGAGTCAAACTACCAAATAATCGTCAAGAATTTAGGCCAGCCGATTCCTGAGGAACATGAATCTCTAATATTCGAGAGATTCTATCGGGTAGATTCATCCCGCAGTAGGGATTCAGGAGGATCAGGATTAGGGTTATCTTTAGTGAAGGAAATTATTGAGCAGCAGGGTGGAAAAGCAGGATTGCGGTCAAAAGGGAACGAGTACTCCTTTTGGTTTACTGTACCTTTAAAAAAATAATACCAATATTATTGAACTAATATCCTTTGTAGAGGACGTTTTAAAAAAAGCTAGGCAACTTGAATGAGATGCAGTCTATACTTTGAGCCAGTGTCGTTTTGAGGTACCATACTTCTCCATGATTCTGCCGTAAGTCCAGCCTTCGTTGACGTGTAAGCATATGCCCTCGATCCTAATCTCATATAATACTTTTTTCTGTCCTCTTTTCACTGACATTAAAATGCAGCCGCCCTTAGATTTCATCGGATAAATTAGGTTATTCCAAGGTCCATTCTAAGGGCTGCAATTCGTAGGAGATGGAGGGCTACTAATTCATTCAGCAATTATTTTTTCCTATTGTCTCTGGGTCCGAAGTGACCATTTGCTAATTAGAGTTGCCCACACTGATTAGTTTTCTGGCACTTAACAATGAGTAAATGAGTATGCGTTATAATTTATCTACATACCAATAAGTACATTTCTACTTGCGGGGCCCCAATTCGCCCCCTTATAACCTGTCATTCCCTCAAGGTTAACAAAACAAGGCAGTACGGTATACAATACACCTGACACTGCATTAACCCTAAACGTGATATGAAATCTCATGTTTGAGTTATCGACGGGTACGATCTGTGCCATATCAGGACGTATTGAGTTTGAAGACATCAGTGCGTCACTCATTCCTACAGTTGCAATACCGGTAGGTGTTTCCATAGTACTCCTGATCCAGTAGTTTGAAATATGGGTTGCTGATCCTAAATCTGTCCGCTGATCATACGTAATCAGAATTTGATTTGTTGCACTCTGTTTTGCTTCCAAAAGAATTGGATGCGGTATCATCTGACGCTCATTTTGGAAATTAAGCATTCTTAATTGCCCCCTTAAGTAAACTTAGTCAACAGCCTATACATTGTATTAATGTTAAATTGTTTATATACCATTGGGGCCATTGGGTGTCTTAGCATATTTCAACTAGGAAACGCTAAAATGTAGATGTACTGGCGTATCCTTGTTAAGGGACAAGAACTTGTTCCTGTTTCCTATTAGGCATCTGTCTAATATGTTTTCACTCGTTAATTCATTAAGCTAACGGGCAGTTTAGTTCCAATATATAGCAATATAACAATAGTGAATAATGAGGGGAGGAATATAAGTGTCATATCCATTTGATTGTATTACGGAGTTTATGTTTTTTGAAACAACTATGGATTCCGCTGATGTGATCATGGTTCCGGGAGGAAGCCATCCGCAGTTTATGGAAAGTGCAGCTGAAACTGACAAGACTGGAATTACCAAAGATAACTGGTTTCTTGATGATAAGAAGATTACTCCCGTTATGAAAGAACTAACTAAGGTGGGGCAATATTTTGCCCATCATATACCGAATTGGGTTAGACCGTTAAACTAACGGGAAACGTTAGTTGAGGAATAGCAAGGAGCAGTTTGCTCCTTTTTAATTAAGATAACTGGAGGTTAATGGAGCAGTTAGATAGAATAAAAGCTTTGGAAAATAGTTTTAGATCGGAGATGAGGTTGATACTGTGACACTATTTTATTATATTGCTGCAAGCTATGAGCTTCCGACAGGCTCATTTGGAAAGAAAAAAACAGTTATGACTATTAATGAATATGTTACGAATGTAAACCCTGCCGCTAAGGATCAACTCAATATGCAAATACTACTGGAGAAATACCCAAAGGGCGATAAACTTATGGAGGTTTACGATACGGAAGAGGATGCAGCAGGATTATATATAACCGGTCCCATAACCATGCAATCCTCACATCCTTTCCGTCATCCATTTGTTTACCAAGTGAACCCCGAAGGTGGTGACTTCGAGATTAATGACGAGATTAAATATTCTCACCCGATTTTATTTCAGACAAGCAAAAAGTGCTTAGTAGAGCTTTTCAAATATATACGCAGCAATCTGAGAATAGGTGAAGACTTAGAGTTGTATTGCTGCTGGGCTCACGGACAGGAAAGATTTTTGGATGCTCCAAAAAAAGAACTCGACCTCGTGATTGAACTAGCCACATTTCAATTGGGGAATGAGTTCGAGTGGAAAGAACGTCAGTATATAAGCGTTAAGAAGTGAGGTTATGAGCCAAATATATGACTTCGGTTTTCCGTGCTTATAGACATATGTACAAAATCCTGATTTTGTGTAAATGTATTAATTACTTACATGCCAAATTCCCACTGTTCCTGTTGCCTTCCTCATTTTATCGTTCGGTGTTTAACCTTGCTTCTATGGTTCCTTAAGCCTATGCATCTGTCTTCAACTGTCCTTTTTATTGTCTGACTAATTTTTCTATTATTTTTGTATTTTGTATAACGAAAGGTGGTGTGCTTATAGCACATCACCTGTTTTTTTTTTGAGCTAGAATCCTTAAAGTGATTTAACTCTTATTATTTAATAGCAAAACTAAAGCTTGTATGGATTCTCCCACCAAGTTCTTCATCTTGAACTTTCTTGGTCTTTAACCAATTTCGAGATTCATTCAGCATGTTACTTGTAATAAAATTACCATCCTTATAAATTTGGAAGTTAAGATCTGGATAAAAGTTTTCTATTACGAAAAAAAAGAATTTATACAAGCAAAAAATATCATTAAATTCAGTCCGAGTATTTTTATGTTGAAAATGTAGATGGGATGTTGGATGAAACACCTTTTTATTGCCCGTGTAATTGGCATCATAATCAATTCTAACTGGGCTTCTAAAAGTAAAATCACTATGCCTATACGTCTCTTCAATAGGTGTATAATCCAACATATATTCTATTTCTAATCTATCATTATCATAAATCTCCAGATATTCATGTGAAAATGGACAAGGAAACCACAATAAATTATAACTAGCCAACTTATTCCCCTCGAATTCATAATTAAATCTAGCGATAGAATAATCATTAAAAAGTACATGATATGATCTCTCTCTAAAGAGTGCCAAGTATTGACTACAGCTATTGAAGAATTTTTGACTCAAAGGACTGCGTTCATCTGTTGTATCAACTAGATTTTTAACAGAAAAACTTGTTTCCGCACAATTTGGTTTAATAGAATCAAGTATAAGGGTCCCTTTGTACATATCTATTAGCGTTGTGAATTGCGACTGTAAATTTAAAATTGCATCATTCATCTTCTATCTTCTCTTGTTTTAGAATGTCCCTTAAATCATTAAGCTGTGGAATACTATCTGTATTTAATTCTCCTTTTCTTATCATATCAATTAAATATTCTGCAAATTTTTCAGCATTATTAATTTGTTTTTTCTTTTCTTGATTTGCATCTTGGTTTAATAAGTTAAGTTCCTTAATTTCTTCCTCAGAGGGAATTTCAATTTCTAAACTATAGTCTTTAATAACACATTTTTGTACCTCTTGCTTAATTTCAGCCATGCCACTTCCAGTTCCAGTTATTCTAACCCACGCTCTTGAACGTGTAACAGCAGTAAATAAAGTATTTCTAACGCTAATAAGATCGACTTTTTTTGCTCCATACTCCCCATCAACTAGATAAACCATTGGACGTTCATTTCCTTTTGCACGATGAATATGAGTGCACGTAACACTTCCCTTCTCTGTAAAAACATCTCGACTGACATTTTTACCTGGCATTATACTTTTGATACCTGCCATTGATAAATACTTTTCTAATACATCATAATTTTCATAGGATTTTAAAGGTTCTGGTAAGATAACTAAAATATCGTCTGGATCTAACTCATCTTCTTCGATATTTTTTTTAATTTGTTGCGCCACCCATTTATACTCTGCGCTCTTTGTTTCAAATGCATCGTGAACAAACACAGCGTCACTATCTGTCATTAGATTTGCAAAATATTTTGGCGTAGCTGATTCTTTCCTCTGTAGTTTTACAAAAGAATTAAAACTCAATTCTCCACCAGTTTCTTCATAACCTATATCTCTCCAAACATCTAAATCGTCAAAAAATTGTACTAGTGGCTGTGTGCTATTTCTGTAAATACCAAAACCTAATGCGTGGGCGATTGTTAGTGCCCATTTTGTATTCCTATAGCAAATTGGTAGAATAATATCGGTTTGAGGCTGAGAAAGATCACTACTATTCTCAATTTGTACTAAAGGATTATTATTTTCATCTACACCGAACATTTCTATTAATGATGGCATTGAGCTTTCATTCAAAGTTTGAAGTTCATCATATGCATATACTATTCTTTTTTCCGGTGTTCTAAATAGTTTATAGACAAGTCTAAAAAATGATGAAGGCATATCCTGTGCTTCATCAATTAATACGTAATCATAAAGAGGTAAATTATCAACATTTTTCATTTGAAAGGAAGTCAGTAATTCTTGGCAAATCCCACCAAATGCATTTTTATTTCCGAAAGCACTTTGTGCTCTTTTAAATGTATAAATTTCTGCTTTGATCTTTTCAGCTGCTGTAGAGTAAATTCCTGGCTCACTTAAAGTTCCCCACGAATGCAAAATGTGGACTTTATCAAAATCGACCTTACCATCACTAAATTGTTGATAAAATTCACTTATTAGCTGTTTGAACTGTTGATAAAGTGATCTTGAATAAAAAGTAACAGCTATGTCTGCTTCAGGCTTTAAAAAGTGTATATATGCTGCTTTCAAAGCTAACACTACAGTTTTTCCTGAGCCTGCTAAGCCTCTTATTCTTTGTGGTTTGTTAGGCATTTCATAAGCTGCTGTTCTCTGCCATCTATCCATATTTGCCACTTCTAGTTCGATAGCTTTAATTATTGAACCTTTCGAATCTGGGTTCTTCAGAAAATTTCTAACCTTTTTGGGTTTAGCAGAAACTACTTTGTCTAGGGATTCATTCAGAGCCTCAAAGTATCTTTCTTCGAAGACAGTAAGTCCATCATAATAATCTTTAAAGTTAGCCTCTGTAACATAATCAACTGGTTCACCACTAGGAGGTATGTCTGTTTCAGATAGCACGTAATTTACTCTCGAGATGGTTACTGCTAAATCAGTTCTTCTTCTTAATCTACTGTTTTTTTCCAGCATAGATCTTAAAAGAAGGTAAATTCTATCTATTTCGTTAATATCACTTTCTGTATCTCCTGATGAAAAATTGATTGCTAATAAACCTTTTTCTTTTGTTACAATTAATACATCTATTATAATTTTTGAGTTATCCAGTTCTGACAATGCAAAGCCATAATATAATGTTCCATTGTATTTTTGATTTAAGTAGTCAATATTCTTTTGAAAAGATGCAATTGCTACAGAATTACTCTTTTCTCCATTTACTATATGAAGCATGCTATTCCTCCTAATCTTTACTTGTTTATATTATATAACATTATTTATAAGAAAAATCGTTAACGATATAAGTATAAACCCCTTTATTTTTTTTATTCAATGCTTCTACCCATATCAGACTGTTTCTCAGAATAATTAATTACTTATAGTACCTAATGGACGAAATGCATTAGGTACCGCTCACGATTAAGAAATTAACCAATTAATTATATCATAGTCATGCTTTATTTTTAGAACATTTTATAAATCGAATGAAATATATTACCAATTAAACAACAAGCGATCAGGAATCGTATTTGTAAGTTCGATGAACAATTATTATCTCTAATGAACCCAATATCTTACACTTTCTAACTTGACCCAAAGGAAATGGAGAGAAATTTTCCTCCAAGGAATGATCTAGGCTTATATATATATTGTATTGTTGCTTGAAATAAAATTTCCTATAAACTTTAATTAGGTTTACTGTAATGTACTCTCTAATAGTAACGTTTAGAACGGTTCCAAATGTTGGATATTTTTATCAATAAAGAACAGTGTGAGACAGTCAATTTAACTAACTATTGATTACTCTGAAGATTGAATTTGATTTGTTCGATTTCTTTAGTATTCTTAAGCTCCCACTGCTTCGTTATTTTGGTTTGAAATAATGAACTCATTTTGAGCAGGCTACAATCACTACAGTTGCTCCTCCTAGACTTGCAAAGAAGGTTATATAATATCCATGAGTAATTTCCGCTCTCTATAGACATGTAGTGTTTTTCGGTTAAGGGTTCATTCTTTAAATTAAATAATTCTACTTTCTTTGTGCTGTCTTGCGAACCAACGAATTACTTGGATTGCTACAATTTCCAGACAACTTGCAAACTCCTTAAGTTGTCCACTCGGGCACTCTTTTCCCTTTAATTTATAATTTGTTTTAGCATGGGCTATCAGGTTGCGAGTATCAGAAATTGAAGCAGCTAACTCTTCCAAACAGGAGGCTCTTAATTCTTTACTATCGCTTTTCTTTTTTACCTCACTGAATTTCTTTAAGGACTTGGGAACTGTATCAATTAAATCATTTAAATCACAGCACGTTTCAACCGTTAACTTAATTGCTTGATGATCCTTTTTATTATTACGATGTTCATCATAGAGATGTTCTAATTCTAAAACATAAGTAGCGTCTGGCTGTAGAACTTTTGGGCGATATAACTTCTTCACAACTTTTTACTTAGATATACACCTAATCGGCAATAGGACGATGTTCTTGTCCATTTCGGTAATCGGTAGAAGTTCTTGTCCTTGGCTCGGGACAAGAACTTCTACCGGCAAAACAAAAAAGCCGCTAAAATAGCGACTTTAATGGGACCATATTCTTGTCCTTCGACAAGTAGTAGGCAATTTTCTATGAGATGTCTGGTAGACAACATTCTCCATCTACAGCTGTATGCTTAAACCGAGAAAATTAATTGTTAATCATAATACCCACAGTATAAAGGAATTGGTAACAATGGACGATAGGTAAACCTGACTACTTACTAGTATGCATTGATCCATTTAATAAGTTCGTTAAAGTCAGCAAGGTTCATTAAATAACCTTGTTTTTTCGCAAAATCAACAGCATCTGTAGTGAAAGCAGATGTCGTTACTATTAGGCCAGCATTAACCTTTTCTGAAGTTTGAACGCCATATAGACCTCTTATTACATCAACACTGACTTTGTTTTCAGATCCATATTTTTTGCATTCCACATATATTACAAATGGCTTACCCATTACATTATATTTAACAATAAGATCTTTACCGCCATCACGAGTAGCGGGTGTTAACTTCACCTCATATCCTTTGGATCTAAATATTTCAGCAACAACTTCTTCAAATTCCCGTGAGGTGATATCATAAACATATTGGGGATTGTTTTTTATTTCCAAGATAATTTGATTAACTTTGGGTAGTTCATCTTCAATAGTCTCTTCATCAATAGAATACATCAGACCAACTGCTAATTCTGGAGCTTGGAGGTACCTACCTCCGGATATGTCCGCTTCCTCATAATTAAAGGCTCCCACTGGATACTCCCATCCACTGATGTTTATGCTTATTTCATTGGAGCAACCGGGGCAATCAACATTAGTATAAAATTCGTACTGTATTTCACCCCCCATACTTCTTTCATATGTTTCTGTCTCGCATTCAAATTGGTTTTTTCCTAATCTGATAATGTTATCACAACTTCCACATGTAATAATCACGTCATTAGCTAAGTTCATTTTACCCTCCTAAATTTAAGTTAGTAATAAAAGTTTTGTAATACGAGGGAAGGATCGGACAAATCAGTCAATTCGATCTGCCCAAGCATCAATCAGTTTGTCTATTTTGGCCCAAAGATTATGAAACGGTTCATATTCCCCTAAAACAACCCTTGCTACACCGTCCTCTGGATCATTTATGGAACGTGGTAGTTTAATAACTTGATATTGAATAATGGATTGCTTAGGGAACCCTGCAGGCTGTGAATTAACGTTAAACCATAAACCCGCTGGAGGCTTTAGAATTTCATTAACCATGGGAATAATTTTGCGTGCTAGATTGTCTAAATCACTCTCATGGTTTATCGCAGGAATGTAAAGAATGGTTACTTTCAAATTAACGAGAAGCGGGCGTAGGATGGAATACCTCTCTTTATATTGGTCAAGCATCGACCGAATAAGTTTCTTGAACTGGACAGTCTCTCCTTCTTTGGTAGGTAGGCCAGTAGATTTTAGTGGAGTAAACGGTACAGAAATTATTAAATCTCGACGATACTGATCTCTAAAATCATTAAAAATCGTTGAGTGTTTACCGATGTCTTCTCGGGTATCATACATTAATGGGATATGACTAGGCTTGATGTCTAATCCTCTCAAAAATGCAGATTGTGCACTACGTATATAGTGAGTTTCTAAACTTAAGTCCCTGAGAATATTAAGATCCTTTTTCAATTCTCTGTATTCTTCTAGCGACTCCAATGCGCGGTCAAGCGCATTGGGATCGTCTCGCTCAACATTCTCAATTAAATCATCTGCATCGTACAACATATAACCGTCATCTTCCGGGAAGCCAGAACCCGATCTAATATTTTCATAGAGTCTAAGGTCTTCCATAAAGTCTCGCATGGGAGCTATAGTGAGACGAATTAAGGGTTCTTCATTTTCTTCTTGGACGTGATAATTGACTATAAGCATGGAAATCTGTCGATCGTCTTTCATAGGTAGTCGAAGCGCCCTCGTTACCGTAGGATATAGTAAATCAATATAATTTTTAGCAAGCTTGTGTATGCTAGGAGGGTTTCCCCGCCTCGGAAAGAAATCTAATTGTATTACAACTGGTCCGTGAAAGGCCTTTCGATTGTTATCACGCATGTACTTATCAAGTTCTTGCTGAAATCTGCGTTTTTCTTCGAGAGGCATGCTATTTTTGCTGTATGTTTCCTGTAAAATTTGAAATTTCAACCGATTGTGATAACGATCCAAGTATCTTTTGTAATTGCCTATGCTTGTATGTAATAAATAATCCAGCTTTCTCATGGTGTCCTCCTAACTGATATGGAGGGAACATATCCCTCTCAAGTTTCTTTTAACATAATTAACATCTCAACTCTATGCTCTAAGTATAGCCTTGCGGGGGAAAGATAGCTATGCCCTCAGAATGAAGTTTATAGAGCATAAGAATTCTAAAAAACTCCCCTCACGATAAGGCGATGAGGAGTTCAGTGGTTAGATGTTCTAACAGTTGTCTGCTTTAAAAAAATCATGCAATGACGTACGAAGTCAAAAGGACTGTGCTTGTTAATTCTTACTCATTTCCTGCTACTCCCTTATTTCATAATTTACTGTCTAAGTTAACTATGGAATTTTGCTCTATCCAATTTCTCATATTACTAACTTTTCGTTTCTGATTATTTAACAAAATAATTTTATACCCCCATCCAACTATAATGTAATTTTTGTCTTTTTAAAGAATAAAAAAGACTGGCTTCTTCATGAAGAAGAAGCCAGATCTCTTATTTTAAATAGTAAATAGCCCTAACAACTAATTTTAAATGGGGGAAGAATATGTTTCTAATGCTGAAATGGTAATATCTAAGTTTTGAAGATACTGCTTACGACTGCGAGCTCCTCGGATAAAAGAAGTGTCCATTCCTGCTTTCCTCAGCTTCTCGATCCAATCAAGTGCTGCATCACGTCCCATCCCTTGTTGAAGCATTCCATAATACATATAGACAAGCTCATTGCTCACGTTTGTATTAAAGACCATCGGATCATCAGAATTAACATTGACAAGCACATTTGTTAGTTCGGCATTAACTGCAGACTGCAGTTTAAAGAGCTGATTACCAAACACAGAGTCAATTTCTCCGATCGCTTCGTTTGATGAAGGATTGACCTCGATTACAATTCCACTAGCGGAAACTTTATGAATTAAGTGATTTTGCATATCGTTCATTATGATTTGTTCAATTTCATTAGTCATGACATAGATCGGTTCTTCCATTTTTACTAGTGTTGTTTCTTGATGATAAGCTACATACAGTTTGTCCTGCAGTCTTATTGTTCGTTCGTATTCCTGTTGATTGCCTGCTCTTTCTTTAAGTTGTTGGAGTTTCATTACTTCTCTCGTGCGTCTCTTAAATCTACGTTCATAAACGGAATATAATACTGGAATTCGCAAATCACCTGCTGATACAACCTCTCCAAATAATTCTGCAGCAATTCGGTCAATCGTTCTCTCCAAATAAACCAGTGTCTCTGTTTGAAGCTTGGGTGTGTAGCTGTATACTCCCCAGATCCAAAGTAAGTTATCTAAATACTCACCACGAGGTAAGATAACCAAGGGGTTATGCCTTACCCATTCCGGTATATTTACTCCCAGTGCTATGCCGTGACCAATCCGATCACCTGCATGAAGTTTACAATAGCGTATGACTTCATCGATACGTCGAAGCCCTGAAATTAAATGTCGGAAGTCCTCTCCAGCATGAAAAGTAAAGAATAAGCTTTGCCGAGGTAGAATGTTCCCTTCCGGATCTTTAATTCGGAGTCCATCGTATATGCTATCTCGTGCTTCCTCGAATACTGGAGCGAACACCTGCACAGGCGTGTTGTTCTCTAGGCTGGCTGCATCCAAACCAACAATAAAGTTCGTAGCCATTGGAACGTCTCTACGTAGATCCTGCAAGTGCTGTACCTGCTTGATGTACTCCTCTTGCAGGTTTCCGAAGTGTAATGCCTTAAGTGTATGGATTCGTTCATCGTCATACATCCATAAGTCTTTGTTCGGGTTATCTGGTTTTTTTATGAAATGATAGACAATTCCGAGCATCGGAAATTCAACTTGAGGGTCGTCCTCAACCCCGTAATCCTCACGAATTACTTCGCGATAAGATTTTAAAATTTCGGACAGGGTCTGCTTGTTTGCTTGTAATTTATTTTTAATTGAAATTCTTAGTTCGACTTTTTTTAAGTAACGATTCTGGAATAATGTTCGTAGCATCGTTTTGTAATAATCCCCATTTTTGGCGATACCATCTGTTGCCCGATCAAAATATCCCCTAAAGAAATCTAGCCCATGCATGACTGTCGGCTGGGTGACCTGTTGATAAAATTCATTCTTGATAGACAAGTAGATAAAAAAAGTTCGGAAAAATTGTTCGAAATTCTCGATAAACATGGGCGATTCCTGAATTCGATGTTTATACAACATAACAAGATGCAAAAATATATTTTCTCCGTACGTCTTTACACCTTTATGATTCGAAAAAATACTGAAAATAAAATCTAACGCCTCAGATTCGTCGTCATCTGTAAAAGCAAGTCTGATTCGTTCAATTGCGCTTATTAATTCTTCTGATGGAGCAAATTCACAGTCTCGATCCCTAAGTAGTTTCATTAATAGTTGTAAAGTCTCCGGATCTTCCTTAGTAAAGTTATCTCTCAACCATTTAAATAGTGGATCATGTTTTTGAGCGATAAATCCCTTCTGGTAAACATCCGGATTATTGTAAAATTGATCTTTCAGATAAAGTGTCAATATTATCCGGAGAAGTCTTGCTGTCAAGATATAGGATTCCACATGCATTGAGGCAGCCAGATGATTGGGTTGAAACTTCTTTAGGTATCCTGCTTTAATTCGGCCGTTCATCACCGCTTGCCACAAAATGGAGAAATTAAACGCAGCCGAAGCGTGAATATGGTTTTCTGCTACTCCTCTACCCAAGATGTCATCAAGTGCCGCGTCAGCCAAATTCACATGTTGATAGAACTCATTCAGCTCATAAGGTTCATGCAAACCATTTTTAATAAAGTGAAGTATGATTATTAGATCAAGCGGAATAAACCTACTGATCGCATGAAAAAAATGAACTTTGTCTTGACCCTTGTAATGTTCCATGAAATCAATGAACTTCCATTCCTTATCATTGTTCACATCATTTTTCCAATATTTGAATACGACATCTCCATCGCGATATGAAATTAGTGAATCACCGAATTCTTCCAATATTCGAAAATAGTGAAGATACAACTTCTTTTCTATAGGAATTGATTTCTTAAAGGATTTATAGCGAAAGCCTGCTCTTTCGGCTTCATCGTCGTTACAAAGCATCGGATAGAACTTCTGCATGAGCAGATTAATTTCATCCATACTTTTTGGTCGCGCTTTTCGAAGGACTTCATTCTGAATTTGAGTTTGAAGATCCCATTGGGCTCTTTGCCGAGCTTTCTTACCTACTTCACTTTTCTCATCTGTATAACCTAATGCCGCTAGAATCTCAAGCTGACCAATAAAACGCAAATTCTGGAATGGGAAAAGTGAAATGTTGATAAGAAGACTGATTTTGTTAATCATTATTTAGTCCCCTGAAACTTCAATATCTGTATTTAGTTCATCAAAACTATTATCTATTATGTCTTCAATTTCTTGTTCAGAGAGTTCAGCTGTGTCCAAATCTTTCATTTCAAGATTGTAGCCCCTGATTTCTGCTAACGTTCTCATCTCTAATCGGGTTTTTGATTCGAGTAGTTTATTCTGAATTGATTTCTTAGCTCCTTCATATTCATTCAAGCCGGTTTCAATCTGATTTGCCCCGACATACTTAGCATATTGTTGTATCGTAACAAGCTCTAACTCAGAAAAATTTTCAATGGAAAATCTGGAAGCCGCTCTTAGATTGGGAAGCAAGGCAGAAGCCTCGTTTCGTCCATAGTAAACTCTATTATTTTGTGATAAGTTTTCAATTATTTGAAGACCAGAACTGAATGTTTTATAGTTTTTTGTATTACACATACGTCTGAAAGCATTTTTGGCTTGTTGATAACGAGTAAGACTTACTCCAGAGTATTTGTACAAGAAATTATCTTTGACTTTTTGGTCAATGCTGTCTAGTTCAATTTCTATTTCCCACATAGAGAATTTCACACGAATATCTTTAGCAAATATTTTCATCCTATTCTCTAAAGTAGAGTAGATTACATCCGGTACGTTAGAACCTATATTTTCTCTCTCACTATTGATAATATTTAAAGTATGTCCAATGTCTGTTGATTTTACATCAAATTTATAATTTATGTCTTCCATGTTCTTAATGAAAATAATAGAATTTAGGAATAATGACCTCTTAATTTGCAGCTCTATATAATCAGTCCAATCACCTCTTGCATTCTCAAGAGCTCTGTCCCATTCATCCATCATCAACTTGAATTGTCGTTCTGCAGTCACTACTTCTGCTGTTTCTGCAGATAAGGATTCTAAAAGGTTAAGACTGAAGTTGGCCATTTGGCTTTTATCACTGTCTTGATTACTGTATGCCTGATGACAGAGCCCCTCAAGTAAAGAGAATGTTGTACTCTCAACTTTTCCTACTACCAGCTGCCTTTGATTTCTCATTTCTTCTTCTTGAAGCAAGAGATTATGAATCGTTTTTATCACAAATTCATCCTGAACTTGTGCATTCTCCGAGTCCCATCTGTTTTTATAATATAAGTCTATGTCTGTATTTGAAATTAATTGAGCTAACAATGCGGCAATCTCAGGTTCTGCTAGTAAAGCAATTGTCTCCACGAGGAAAAATAAACGATATTCTGAATACTGATATCTTTTAATATATTTTTCTATAATATTTTTTTCTGAAATATCTCTTAATTCATGTGGTTTAATTAATAAATCACTCATTACTTTTCTCCGCCAGTTAAAGTAACCTGCATGATCATGCATTACATCTGGTAATAAATTTCTAACAATCTCACTAATAACATATAACGAGATTTTAAAATCTACCAACTCTTTTTCCAACTCAAATCTACTCTCTAAATCACTTAAAACCTCATATTGAATTGATGAACTTTTCGCTTCACTTCCCCAGATTAGAAACCTCTCATAAATGAATTCTTGATGAGGTAGCAGTTTAGTATTTGATAAAATTAAAGTATCGATAAATGCCTTAACCAATTGAAAATGTTTCTCTAACTTGTTTATGTTTTCATCTTCCTTTGCTTTTAACAATTGGTTGAGATGATAATACGCATTTACGATACCTCTCGGTCGTTCATCAAAAATTAAATAACTTCTGTTTATCGGTTTATTAGTAGCTTCACTCTCTTTGTAACTAAATATTGACCATCTTCCCATTAGTTTCACCAGTTGGTCTAGGAGTGTCTCATCCCCAAAACCAAAATTTGGAATCGTTGTTTCGTTCCATTTCACCAATTGATGACGTCTCGCTGGAGGTATGATCTTTTTAAGATATTCATGAGCCAGACCAGTTTTTCGCTTCAATATGGTTAAGTTTTCCATTTTATCTTTAGAGTTTTTTTCAAATTCTCTATCTTTCCATTTACTTAATATCCCATCATTATCTCTATCTAACAATTTCAATGAATCATAGGCACCTAATCCAAGCTCTTTCAGCGGTTCATCTTGTAATAAGGCAAGTGTCAGTGATTCGGTCAAGATTTCATAGTCTCCTGACAAAACGGTGATTACATTCGGATGATTTGTATATTGCAATAGAGCATCCATCAGCTCACGAGTTTTAGATGTTTTTAAGTCAATATCGTCAATAAATATATAAATAAGCGGAACTCCGGATGTACTGTCTGATTTTACTGTGCTATTTTCGTTTTGGTCTTGAGAACCTAATGATTTTTTCAAATCTACGATCGTATCTATCAGTATCATTAGTTTCTTTTTAAATTCAATATCAGGGATCAGTAATCGTTCTGATTTACGGATATGAGTAGCGAAATCAGCATAGTTTTGTCCCAGAATGTCACGGTACTGACGCTCGGTGTACAGATGATATTCAATTGTCTCATCAATAATTTGTTTAAGTGGGTTATTCGGCCTTAAGGTATCATTGTTGAAATACATACTAAGATTCTCCGGTACGTCCGATTCATTCTTCAGTATTTGTAGAAGCTTTCTGCCCTCTTCACAGAGCAATCCGACAATTGAACCAATAATCTTTGTGTTTTCCCCGAAGTTATCAGGTTCTATCAGCGGCAGTAGAATGTTGTTATTGTACTTATCTTCGTTTAACTTGACTCGCAGTGTGTATAGGGCAGAGGATTTCCCCGTCCCCCTCGGCCCAAAAATACCAACAGTATTATTGAAATCTTGCTTATTTTGAACATTACGTCGATTCAAACTTTTCTCAATTTGTTTGGCAGCAGTTAAGCGAACTTCGTTTAACTGTTCCAGTAGAAGATCGTAAGTAGGCATAATCTTATAGATTTGGTCACCAAGTGCTCTAGCTCCGATAATTACTTCGTCTTGCTCCTCAGATGTACTTACTTTTGAACTCATAATTTAATTTCCCTTCTTTGATCAATTTAAGTTATATTTAGCACGATGATTTCAGCTTCCCGGTCCTTTCAACTAGCGACTCTAAAAATGAAATCGTACCGTCACGAGGATCCGGAATACTAGAAATAATAGGTGTGATGCCACGAGCCTGCAAAATACGTTCCTGAATTGGATTAGGGCTTGTCAAGAACATATATACAGGAGGACGAACACTAGTGGAATTGAAAGTTTTCCAAATTTGGTTCAGCTTATAAAGTAGCACTCGGAGATTAATATCGCTCAGGCTGTAGCCCAGGAAAAGTATCGATTTTCCTAGTATGTCAGAACGAAACTTTATATCCAAAGGAGACTCGAAATCTAGCCGGTCAAAGAAACTTGACTCGGTTAGAACAATAGTTGATTCATCTTTGGTTTCCATATCACCATGAAACTTTATGATTTGTGTGTCGCACCCGTTGCTTCTCGCAATATCCTTTACATCAGAAATTTTGCGACAATTAATATTAGGAGCATATTCTTCAAAAGCCATTTCTAATCCGTTATCATAATTCGTCGTGTATATGATCGGGAAATTCAGCTGTACCAACAATTCATGAACTGTTGAGGCTTTGACCATATCCGTACTGACAATCCATTTACTTTGGAATTTTTCTAAAAGTGGAGTTAATGAGCCTTTTTCTAGAACATAATATTCTGCTAGAGACAAGTAGTCATCATTGCCTAAATTCCAAAATATTTCTGGATCGAAGCCCAACTCCATACCTAATTGATCGATTAATTCTCCATAAGAAGGAAGCGAGAGATTACGGGACACTCCTGCTCCAGCAAATAAAATGGTATCGCCTTTTTGAATACTTCGAGCCAGTTTATAGATATATCCGTCACTCATACTCAGATCTCTCCTTTAGACTGCAAGTCTTTCAGGAACTTCCTTACAGCTTTTCTTCGCATAGAAATTTCATTTTTATCATCAGAAGACAATTCGGCAAGGGTTTCCCTAAGCTTCTTCGGAATGAAAACCCTATCCCAGCCAAAACCATTATCTCCACTCGCTTTTTTTGCTAGCTTTCCTTTTATCTCTCCCACATAGGTATGTATCTTCTTACCATCGATATAGGCAAGATAAGTCCGAGCAGCTATCTTCCGGTCGGTGCCAACGAGTTTTATAAACTTCTCCTCAGCCAGGTTACTCCAGATAATTTGTGTCAAGCCACCAGGCAAATCTCCCCAATCTCTTAAATGTAAGCTTGTATGTTCTACCAATAAAGGACGCTTGATCTTTTTAAAAGCCTCTAAAGCTTTAAACTTAATTAATTTTTCCATGTCCTCTGTTTGAATTTCGCTAGTTTCAACTGGATGAAATCTAAAAACAGGCTTTTTTTTACTAGGATAGCTTTGAACAATCTCGTTAAGTTCTTTAAACTTATCTTCACTGCTTGTCACAAACCATATTTCTTTCAAGCATTTTCCGCCCTTTCAAATGAGAGACATAATAATTAATATATCGGGATATTTACACCTTTATCTGAGAAAAAATGTGATTTAATCGCAGTAAATTGCAAAGCATGCATTTGTATTGCCGTATCCTATTTCGTTTAATCTCAAGTGTGAGCGCACTTAACTTCTGTTTCACGCTGTCTATGGCCCCCCCTCCTAAAACACCATTCCATGAAGAAAGGCTATAATTTCAATCCATAGTGCTGTGTCTATTTATTAGCCATAAAGTAACTACAAAACTTAGAACAAGGCCAAAAACAAATAAAATAGTTCTTCTTACAATCAATAAAAAATGAGGATAGACAAATTCCATCCCCACCTCAAACCGGAACAGCGTTAATCCCAAAAAGAAGCATTTAAAACGTAATTAAGGCTATTCCCCCAATTAGAAATTCCAACCAACCTCATCATTTTAAATATCATGCAGTCGCTTCATGCTGAAAGGACAACATAATCTCTACTGGTGCCATGCTACTTGTATATAGAGATATATTTAGTACTAATCAAAGATTAATCTTGAAAAGAACTATCGATATACATTATAAAATGTAGCTAAATAGCTCACTTTAGTTTGATAGCTGAGATCCTCTCGAATAAGAAAATCAATAATTAACTCTTCAATTGGTAAGCCATCTTGATCAATTACCTTTGAAGTTGGGATTGTAAAGTAACCTTCGCGATCAAACGTCACCAAATATTCTTGGATTACTTTTGATTTTGGTAAGAGAGTACCTATAGTAACTTTTGTTGTCTGATTAGCGTATTCTTGAAATCTGCCGCTAACGTTAAGTGTTGTATCTTCATTGTATTTGGCTTTGATAAAACGATCTTGCTTAATAAATGGGCTGACTTGTTCTGGTCTACCTTGAATACTATTCATCCCTTCTTGGACCAAGTTACGAAGAAACTGGACCGCTTCTGCTCGAGTCAAAGAGTCATTACCTTGATACCCATCTATGGTTGATGCTGTTTTCCCTGTCGAGTATCCCATATCTAAGAGAAAACGTACGGCATCCTGAGCATTGCTATAATTCTTACCATGTAGACCTGCGATAATTGATGCAACTTCATATCTTGTTAATGGCTCTTGACGAGCTGCTTTCTTTAATGCGCTTTTATCTAAATCAAGATTATATGAAAGAGCATAGTTATAGTATGGGTCACTCCATGACCCTATGGACCATTTTGTTTTAGTTTTAGATCGATTGTGAATTTCCGTCGGAATTTCTTTCTCATACAGCTTAAATAACATTTTAAGGAATTCCTCTTCACTAACTAGCCTATTGGGTTTGAAAGTATTGTCTGCGTAGCCTCCCATAATCTCCAGTTTTTTACCCCAATTCACGGCATCATTAGCCCAATGTGACGCCATATCGCTAAATGTATTTTTGACTGTAGGTAATACATCAACAGTGAAGCTTACTATTTTACCCTCATAACTAACTACAACTTTTGCAGTTCCCGCAGAGTCACCTACCAAATTACCGTTTTGAATGACAACATGACTTGAATCAGATTTATATTGAGATTCTGAACTTACGTCCCTAATGGTTCCTTGTTCTGTTGTTAAGAAGACCTTAGGTAGATTGATCGATTGACCCTCATTAAGAGATAAATTCGATTTATTTAATGTCAAGCTGTGCGCTGTCTCATTACGAGTAGTAAAACTCCACGTTTTAGTGTCCTCTTGTGGAGGTATACCATACCCTTCATAAGACTGCTTGCTTTGGCCAAAATCAATCTGGACAGTATATTTCTCATTAGGTTTCAATGGCTGCTTGGGAATCAGCAGTATAGCTTCTTCAACTCCACCATGCTCACTATCTACAAGGTAAAAATCAACTGATTGACCCTTAGAATCTGTAAATGTTGCTGAGTGGTATTTCATTTTATTAGAATAACTCGTACTAATGGAAATTGGATAACCAACTTGCTCGCCTTCTTTTTGATAGTAGGCCAGAGGATTAGGGGATTCTAGGGCTACCCATGACAAAGGAACATTTTTCTGCCCTTCCGCAGGAAACAAAACGACACTACGATCAATTAGTTTCTCACCTACCCGCTTTGTTCCTGGTGTAATAACCAAATGATTTGTGCTCACTCCTATACCCGCTTCGTCAGGTCCCGGACCTAGTAAAATAATTCGGTGTAACGGAGCTGCAATTAATCTATTCAGAGATTCAACCGGATCAGATTTCATCGGACTGACTACCTCACTTACATTGATGTTGGGATAACCAAAAGCCTGTAATCTCATAGAAGGAAAAGTACCTGAGAACAAGGGATGTGCCGGATTCTCAATATGGCCGGTTGTTCCTGTTGCTTTTAGATAATTAGCATGAGCTTGTGCACCTTTATTCAGATTTTCATTGATAGTAAGAGGCTCCAATTTTGCAAAGGAACGGTATTGATTGAGTTCCTTCAGCACTTCTTCTCTTTGTTTTGAGATAGACGATAGATCTAAGCCTGAATAAACATCTAGAGTGGACTGTTCTACATTTGGTGCATCTGTTTGAATTCTATACTTTTCTATGACACTCACAGGGATGTTTAGAGTCAGCCCTTGATATTCTATATGTAATGAAGTTCTTCCAAGTGAAACGGAGTAAACTTGGCAGTCGTTGACTACAACGGCTACACTACTGTCTTCAATTGTACAACTGGCAAGAGAATTAACTGACTTTTCGACTCCAAAATCTCCTAATGCCGAAAAAGAAGTGCTATACTCCGTATTGAGTCCAATAGTGATTTCTTGAGTTCCTGCAGATAAGCGAGTATAAGTTCCTTCAGCGGCAGATATAGAATTAGAAGAAAAAAGGAATAAAATTGAAATTCCTAAGATGAGTAATCCTATAAAAGTCTGGTTAACTAGTTTCCTAAATAAGTAGATCATTATTAATACATCCTCTCTAAGTTTCATAATTTAGATATAATTAATTACTTCCAAACTATAAGGTTTTTAAATTACGGTATCCAGCTATCAAGTTTGTCCACTCGCTGACATACACATTTAATACAACACAAAGAAAATGAAGAGCCATTACCCTCCACAAAATAAATTTAAGTTTTTTACATTTAAAGTGTTGTTGTCAATTTCAAAGATACACCCTGACCTTTATGGGCTTTTAGTGAAATGTACGTAATACTGTTATCGACTTTGGGAGCGGTATATAATGTATAAAGCTTTGCTAACTGTTGAGATTTAATGTTACCGTACTCTTATTCTTGCTAAATCAATTATCCTACTCTCGGGATCATATGTATATGAAGCACTTAGAACTTTTAAGACCTAATGAGACCAATTAAATTATTAACCCTTAAGTGGCTTATCTGTATAGTCAAATTTTTTAAGATGATTTTTTTAGCTCCTCTATTTTCCAAAGTGGTTCAACATCGCAATTATGTATTACTTATCATAAAAAAATGAGTAATACCAAAGAACTAAAAAACACCCTTTTTGTTCACTATCTAGCCCCCCCATAATGGTTCTTTTTTCCTAATTATCATAACATACAATATCTGATAAATAAATATATAGATACCATTTTCAAGAATTCGTCATCATGACTGATATAGAGCGTTTACAAATAGAAGAAACCAATTGCAATGGTACCTTCCTTTATTAGAACTCGATTCTATATGGTATACTTCTTTTTCTAATTGTTTAAATAATTGATAGCGCTTTATTTCCACTGAAAATAACAACCCTCCAAGAATGATACGGACTCCGCTGATACCTATTTGTATGTAGTTGTACGCGTCTCCTCCGACAATACGACTGTCTGACTTAGATCAGATTGTCTCAACCCTGGTTACACCTAAATAACCATACATAATGCTCATCATGTTTAGTTCTACATCATTACTTCCTTTTAAAGGAGGACCTGTTCTACTTAGTAATGATCTAACTGAAGAAAACAGTCGAATATGCAGCAATTTATCAAAGTGCAATAAACCGGACTAACACGATTGTTAGAAATGTTTCACAGATCATGTTCCTTGTATCGACGTTCTTTTGCCGCTGATCTGTTTTTCTCCACTTGTAATAGCCCAAGCGGGAAAACGTAGCTAGCTTTAAGAGCAAACCAGACCGTGGCGTGCTCGCAGGTCCTCTATGATTTGAAATCTGACTGCTTTACTCGTCATTACTTGTGTTGATTTTGGAAACCTGCCTTTTAAGTATTCAATTTCTGCCCGCAAAAATGCCATCTCATCTTCCATACTGGAAAACTTTGTTCTAAGGCGTCCCCGTTTGGATGTAGCAGTTTCTAGACTCATTCCCTGTTTCGTTTTTGCTGCCGATACTTGTACCTGATATTTATCTTGAACATCTAAATGTGTCGCTACTTCACGTATACTCATATGTTCCTCGTTGACCAGCAGGGCCGCCTCGATTTCAATTCAAGGATTACCGTCGGAATTCCTTTCCTTTTTTTGTAATGAAAAAAAATCCCCTTCACATGATTAAGTTCATCTTACCAGATGTCTTTTTTTCATATCAAGAAGGGGATAATACTATAATTTGCTATTTTAGGTTTAAATCTGTCTTGATTAATAGTTTTTTGAAGATAAGTAATGCTCAATTCAGCTACTTCAGCAATATGTGTGATCATTGGAGTATTTAATTTTTTATTTTAAGTATTCATCTTTGATATTCTTCATGTTAGCCCCTACTACAATGGCTATTCTATCTCCTACCTTTTCTTTAAGTTCAATATGATTTAAGCTTTTTTGATAAGGTGTTAATTTAGAAAGTTCATTTGGCCAATAAAATACACCTGCATTAATAAATGCCTCATATTCCTCAAACGTAATTGAAAATATTGCAAAATGTTGTTTTTTTATATTGTACCTCGCAAAATTATATATTACCTCATAGCTTAATAAGTGCTGTTCTGGCAGGATGTTACGTGTTTGATCCTATATAGGTTTGAAATAAGCCTTACGGATATTTGTGTTGTCTTTCCCAACTAAAGCTGTTCCTCTTTGTTGATGGATTCGGGGATTATCTTCAATACCCCTTTTGCCTTACCCCCGTGGATGTAAAATTTCCAATTACTTCTCGATTTTCTTGTCGCGAAGGACATAATATGCATAATCGACTGTTCGTTTAACATATGAGGAACAGTCACTTTTATGAAATGCATCAATTATTAATTGTATATGCATTCCGCTTTCGAATTGCAAGCCTGTTTGTGCATCATAATAATACATAAATGCACTCCATACCATGGCATCTTCCCAAGTACCGGTTGTGTTTAGTTCTAAGAAAGTGTCAGTGTGTTTATTGATCAATTGAGTTAAGCCATCTACTGTTTTACTTTTTGGATCGGATAAAATTCTAGTCCATTCCTCGCTTGCCTTTTCATAATCTGATACAATCTGATTTGCATAGTTAGGTATATTACGAGCGGTTCTATTTAACACTAACATCGTATTTTTGGCCATTACCAACACCATCCTCTGAAGTGTAATTTCGATTGTAGAATGTATTAAAATAAGTAGGAATTGTATTTTTTACATTTGGCAGCTTTCCGCTTTTGTAAAGTAAGCCACTGCTTTGAGAATTTATAATGAGTTTATAGTGATAAGTGTCTATCAACTTGTTCAATTCAAACTATAACGAATCTGCATCACGTTTGGCCCTTTGATATTCTCTTTCATCTCGAACTGCTCGATTCCATTCTGATTGCGAATACCTAACATTATAATTAGCTTGTTTTACAAACTTTTCTTTTGAAAAATTGGCCTGTTTCCGTTTTTCCTCAGCTGTATCATATGCCTCACTTTTTAATCGTTCTTTCTCTTTGTGTAAATTACTTTCCCCATTATTCCATCCGGTACTATGGTTTGGATTCCCAAACATTGAGACAGTCTTATCCAGTAAAAACAGCAGAGCGAATACAATAGTACCTCCGACCATAAGTAAGAAATCAATGACCTTAAGACGCAACATTCCTCCCTTCAAGGAAGATACACTTCCCTTTTTTAATAACTTCAACATTCTAGCTTTATCTTTCTGACTTAGAATTCCTCCATCATATTTTCCTGCTTCTATCTCTTCAATCAATCTTCCGTTAGTATTTGTTACACGAACCATAACTTTATTGATCAACTTTGCTGATATTATAGCAAAGACTATTGGAATAATGAATGTAATAGCTAGATGTATGAGAGCATCCCATACATCAGATACTAGCACTTGAGATGCATACGTATTAGTTAAGTTAAGTAGAAGAAACAGAATAATAAACCCGCATACAGTTCCATACATACTATGCCATTTGAAGTTTTTTTCATCATCAAAGGAGATGGGCTGCCTTTTAATCTTATTCGTAAGTAGCTTTACAACTAAAATACTGATAAACCCAGCGGGGATTACAAATATCACACCATAAATACCAAGTGAGAAATGATTTGTATGAGAAGTGTATAAACCTCCTTCAAAAATCACCTCTTGAGTCATTACTCGATTGATCAATTTATTAATTGCAATGGTCAAAATAATCGTTAGGATAATTACAGGTAAAGTCTTTCCCTTCAAAGTTTCCTTCATTGTCCATTTGTTCATCTCTTTCATTCCTTTACTCATCATCTAGGTTTCTAATCAGCAACCAACTTAAAGTACAAGCAATACGTCTTTTTCATTTTCACTTCCGAAAAATACGTTTGAAAACAAAATATACTCTGTGATCCAGTAATTCATTTACAAACAATCTTTCTACAGTTTCATTATACGAAAGATCAAGCACTTACACGTAATAGTTTCAAGTGAATCTGCTGCGTTCATCAACAACTAGATCCACTTTCTTTGAGCTTGGCCAGAATGAAATGTCTTAGCAAATGTTAATTGCCAGATAGTGTGTTCCTCAAAATCGCTTCTAATTCCTCACGTATTTCTTCTTGAGTCATGGTTTCTACCGGTTTATATTCTCCATAAATACTGTAATCTCCAGAGCCATTGTATAAAGATGCCTCATTACTCGAGTAATCGTTACCTTTTGGTTCGCTTGGTTCATTCGAAGTTGTTTGATTTTGATCTGATCTATAGTTTTCTGATGAGCTAGCATTATTCTTATAGATACCTACATAATCTTCAAAACTCATTAACGGTTCGGTTCGTCCAGCCTCATATGATTCATGACTGTATTTATAATAGGAAACCAGATCAGCATTGTGACCATTATAATTGCTTGGTATACGATATAACGATTCAAGTGATTTCTCATCTTCTCCATCTTGCCCGTAAACGTGGTACATGGAGTAATAATACATCATCTGAAGATCGTTGCTTGGTTCAGAAAGTTTATCTATTACATTTGCAACCTCCATGTATTGACCGGTTTCTAAATTATCGTTGATAGTGGACCAGATCTCTTCATCTTCAGGGGTTGACTGAACGATTGGTTCCCCACCACTAAATGCATATGAATATACTATTCTCTTCCCCCAGATTTCGTCCTTGTTCACCAGCGGCCCGGATAAGTTAGCGCCTTGTTCGCCAATCACATCTTTCACATTTCGAGGTTGAACATTGGCCGTAGGAGAAGTGATTTCGACACTATACTTACCACTTGGAACCCCCTGTCCACTTGAAGTGAACCATTCACTTTGAAACAATCCGTTCATTACATAGGCCTTTGATTGTGCGTTATATCCTTCTTCACTAGTAACTGTCAACATCAGTTCCATATCTGTCGGCAGGTTCGTTGTTCCACTAATAGCTAGATGATTATCTTTATTGAATTCCTCGTTAACAGAGATTTCAACATTAATAGGTTGTTGTTCCTGTACCTCAATTTCCTTTACTTCAGGCTTCACTTGCTCAGACTCCCCTTTTGAACACCCCACTAGGATGATGATCAATATACTCAGTAACATAAAACCACTTAGATATTTCATGTGTTGATTCTCCTTAGAAAGTTTCGTATGTTTATGTTTGATTTACTTATGTCTACAAAATGATAGATTGTAGTCCTCTTTGAACTTTCATTAAAAAATCCCCCAGATGGGGGATTATTTCACCTTAGTAAAATCAACTTTATAGGTTACAGATAATTCTTTACCTGCGTACATATAAACTAGCTCAGCTGGCTCGCTAAAATCGATCTTAGAATTATCAAAACTTACATTTAAGACTGACACATATGCTGGAGCTTCTGGCCATGATCCGCTCATTGAGACATTCTCCTTGCTGCTTATATCTTTTGCTTGGTAAACTTTACTCCCTTGTTTTAATACCACCTTTAGATTCTTCGTAAAAGTAACACTATTGCCATACGTGCGTAGCTCGAAATCTAATCTATTTAAGCCTTTATGCAGTGCTAAGAACTCTTTTTCATCCTTTAATGTATATGTATCATAATCGTTAAACTTTAGGAAAGAAGCTCTTACAATATTATAATATGGGGTCGATACCCACACATCTGGTTGCCATATTTCTAGTTTATCAATTGAGATCTTTAATTTTTGCTTATTATTGAAATCAATTACGGCATCATACCCGTTCTTCCCTATTGCAACTGCATTTTTGAGTTGCTGATCTGATAGATTGAAAATACTTGACTTTATTAGTTGCTTTTTGTTCTGCTGTGCTCGTAGTTTTAATGTTACTTGTGTTTGTATTACTAGCAGCTATGGCCCGATCCAGAAAATAGTGTTGACATAATAAGCAGAGATAAGTAACTTTTTCATCTAATCCTTCAAATATAGGTATTTAATATATACTATCCTATCCGTGGGTATAGGTAAATAGTTTTATTTTAGATAATGCTTTAGAACTATCCAGGATTCCATTAGGATACATATGAAATGTAAGTTGATTCTTTGATGCACTGCAGTATACATTGTGGTAACTAAACAAATAAATACAACTCTGTAAAAGAGTGTATTACGTTTCGTTGTGAGGTAGAGTCATATTAGTATTAATACTTAGTGTAAATATGTAAATAGTAAAGTTTGTTCCTACACCTTTTAGCGTATCTTATAACAAAGAGGATTCAGGATTGTAGTTGCTAGTTTCCATTAAGAAGTTTTTTTAATTGGGAGATGCGTCCTTGACTAATGCCTAGCTTTTCTGCAATTTGAAGTTGAGACAATGTGGGCTGTTATGCCATAAGTTCTTTCAACTATTTAAGTTTTACGGCCGTTTTGGGTCTTAATTCCGGATATTCATTGCTGGTTCCGGTTCTCTCATTGGATTGATTAGGGAGATCTTGTTTAGCAGCAGAAACGGTACGTTCCGAGGACGCAGAGGGTTTTGTTGTTTGAGGAACGAACTCTTGAGGAGTGTCGCCAGGGTGTTTTAAGTCTTGCGCACAGGTTCGGCAAATGAATTGTTCTTTTAAAATAAGTATCTGTATTCAGATCTCCGCAGAACACACATAATGTCGATGTATACCTTCGTAAAATTAATCTTATTCCCTCGGTGAAAAACTTAAGCGGATAACCGATATGAATTACCATCGTATCCCGCGTCACCTTGGAAGGACAATACGTCCAAGTCGATCCAAAGATCTCTTCATTCCAGTCCGTTTCATTCACGCATGATTATCACCACCCTAACTAACTGAAAGAGTGCTTCATGATTTATTTGCCCCAAAAGAAGCATCAAAAGGAGATCAATGATAATTTCAGAAAGAGAAATAATGTGGATTATCAAAGCAAAACTAACATCTGTTTCAAATGTCTCCACTTTCTTTGCTTTTTCGTAGCTATATCTTGTACAGTTGTGTATTAGTATTGGCTAAATTGTGTAATAAAATAAGCCATACTGTACCGATCCTCTGCTATTAGCCGATGTCTGGTGTAAGCACACACATGTATTGAGTTGACATAGAAAACAAATCAAAAAGTATGTCCGAGAACGAACAGCATTTGCTCAGGAGCTGGACGGCTATGAATTGCCGTCCTTTTTTATTACACCTTTTTGTACATTCTAGAACGATCCTATGGCTTATTAGCTTTTTAAATGTCCTTCACTTCGAATCCAAGAATAAAGCCATTGAACTGTTATTCCGTAATAATCAAAATAGCGTACAATATCCTTTATGTTTGAATATCCGTACCAATCGTTTTGATGTGCAAGCTCAACATTCTTTTTTGCACTTTCTGCTAGCTCCTCATCTTCCGAATCACACAAAAGAACAGATGCTAAAAATAATTGCCAACAATTCTCCTCATTAATAGTTAATTCTTTAATAGCTTTGGATAAAATACTTTCCAATTCTTTTACACTACACTTTTTCTGATTCTCAATAAAAAATCTTATTATAGAAAAGACTGTGATATTTTTATATTCACCATTTAACAGCCTTGAAGGGGAGACTTCAGCATGCTCTGCCTCATTTTTAATAAATTGTAAAAGTACCTCATCCGATGGGGCAAGACTCCTGTGTGTGTCCTCCCATTCTTCTTTCCAAGCATCTAAGCCAAGATGTAAAGCTATAGCTCTGGCAGTCATGGTTGAGATCTGTGAAGTGATAATGTGTGATTCATTCGTTAAATTAAAGAAAGGGGGGAGGGGCCAAATAAATTTATCTTTGTATGTTATCCTTCCATGAGCTATAGAATTGCGAATTTTTACAAGTTTGTTTATTAGAGCATAGGTTTGATCGTCAAGAAGATAGTGTCTTTTGAGAAAGTAGTTTATTTTAGTTGTAATTGAAGCCTCTTCACTTACAAGTATCTCCTTTAGTAAATTGAATTTAGAATTCACAGTATTCTCAAGGTTATTTCCTCTTTGATTGAGTATTTCAGATGCAAATGATATCAAAAATTCCTTTGTCTTTTCATGAGCTTCTCTTTTAAAGTCTTCATAGTAATATCCCACGAGTAGTTCAAAGATATGGAAGTGAGTAAGTATTGCCTCATCATGAAATGTATTCACTTCGCTCTCAAATTCCATATATAATGCTTTTCGCCATCTATCTAATAAAGTTATAATTAAAGATCTGAACTCTCTTTTCTCTAATTTTTCAAGCAGGACATTTAAATCATTGGAGTAATCATAACCTTCAAAAAAAAAACTTACCTTGTGAATCTCCTCCTTCAGGAAACTTCGACTCGTCATCTACAATGCGCTGTTCACTTCGCGAAAGTTGATAGACAGTAAATAGATGACCTGTAAAATAACTCAGTATTCCTTCTATTACCAACAAGTCTGGACGAATATACCGTTTTATCTCATGTGGGCCATCGATTTCATTGATTTCTTTAATACTTTCAATGACAAGTTGACCTTCAGAAGTGTACACATTAGCGCCGTTAAATCTAAATGCAACGTCAATGTCTATATGTTCCTCGTCGGATAATTTAAAAAAATCTCTGCAATGAATAATTCTTTCCATTTTATGTACACCACTTTTACTGATTTATTTTAAAATACGATAAGTTTTGTTGTAAGCAATGCAATTTCACCAATCTAATTATATCACCCCCAGACATTACTAAGCTTTAATTTTTATTATCCCCCACCCTGTGGCTAGTCAAAAATGGTATTGCTTATGTGCCGCAGTTAAGGCTCACAAAACCCGCCTGAAAATATCTGTACGCATAAAGGAACCCCCACCAGATCGGCGGGGCGTGACTGATATTGGAATGTAAATTTCATAATCCTAATCTCTATCAAATAATATTGTTTGAAAGAATGCCCCTATTCTTCTTACCCCTCCCGACAAAACCTTATTTCCCTAGTTACTATTGTTAAAGACCCCAAATACATTACTTGCCTTTGCCCATACTTTTCAAGATATGAACGAACATTTCTGCTTCCTTCAGAAGCTTTGAAGCCTTTTGTAGAGCGATCAGGAACTCACTATCTGTTCAATGGAAGTAGGCTTGAATATTTAAAAGCCTTAGTAGGTCGATTCATACATGCGCAATCTAAAGACAGCTTTTAGAGAAGGGATAATATTAGGTATACAATTTAATATTGTGTGTGCTTTGTTTTTAATCGCTACAATATCCTTTTCAGTCCTAAATCCCAAAGGAATATCCTCTTGTAAGTCTGAAATCCAGTAATTATGTGAATCTATGGAAAGTTCTCATATGAATTCTTGATGACCACTTTTTTCCAATACAGATATGAAAGGAATGCTTTGATATCGTAGCTTTTATCAAATGTATAAGCGAAATATTTTATGCAATCACGAAAAGCGACAACAATTTGCGATTTAATGAAGTTCAGATTAAAGAGTCAAATTTTCAGATAGAAGGGTTTATGTAATCTTTTCATCTGCTGAGACCAAGATTCATAAACTTCTATCATTGCCTAAAGTAATAAACGAGAATATCACATCGGAGATTGAGTCTAGTTAATGTAAAATGGCTCAATTCATAATTTTACATAGTCTCTGATTCAATGCTTCCAACCAAAGATTTTCTTTTTGTCTGAAATGGGTTTGCGATAATCTCTTCGTGCCCTCCATTATTCAGGAGCATTACTCCATTTATACAGCACTTTCTGAGCAACATATTTGATAAGTGCTAATTCCTTTTCTATTATTTCATCATTAAGATTAGGTATAAAATTAACATCCTTTGGTGCTTCTTTGGAGTGGATTAACGAACACCTAACTGTATAAATCCGTGTAGCTACTGATTGAACATCATCCGTAACATTTAATGGGATAAGAGCAGGATATTTCTCTGAAGGTTCTGTATAGTGGCTTCCCCTATCCGTGATTTCTTCAAGCCATGATATTACTTCTGAAGCAGTTATTGAGTTATTAGTTATATATTTTATTATTAAGAGTTCGTTTGGTTTTGGAAACATTGCTTCCTTTACGGCTCTTGTAAAGAAGAACTCAAGAACCTGATAATAAGCCAAATATTTATGTCTTGGTATCTTAGTATAGTTAGCAAAATTGAAATATCTTAAAGGAGTTTCCTCTAATTCATTACCACTTAAACATAACTGTGTTTTAGTAGCGTGCCCTTTTAAATTACTAGCACTTTCAAATCTTGACATTTTGAAGCCTAAGTCTAGATTAACATTACATTCAAATAAGATCTGTTCAATAAAATTATAGAATTGCTCAGTGTTTTTGAACAGTTTATCATTCCAAATCTGCAAGGTAATATCTTTCGCATTATTTCTTGCATGCTGGATAGTACCATAATCGTCCTCTACAATATATTGGTCATAAAAAGTATGCCAAAAAAGGTCACTCATCTGACCAATATGTCCTATCACTTCGCCATTCTTTTCTAATATTATTCCGCCCGTTTGTACATAATCATAGCCCTTAATTAACTTTTTCTTGGTTGATTCATCAGCAAATTCAATCAACACTTCATAGTAATTACCGCAATAAGCAGTTGAACTGTCATATCTAAAATAGCAATAAAACATTGCAGGACTCATATATTTCATGACATCATCGAACAGGTATCTATCCTCTGCAACAGTGATGCTTGAAGACGCTTGTTTTACTATTTCAACTTGTTTGGCCCAAGAAGCTTGACACTTAGCTATCATTCCGACTACATAATAGTTTTCAAAAAAAGAGTGTAATCTTCCGCACACCACGTATTTATCCATTCCTTTAGTCGCTCATCTTCAATATATCTGTGTCCATATAAACCGCCGCTCATGTGTATCACTCCTAACTCATTTACATCACCATAATTGCCCATATAAACGTAGAACCCTTCCACTCTGGACAAATCAGTAATATCAACATTCATGTGGCATATAACCACTTAGATCTCCCAAGCCTTTGTTTAATGTCTAATAATAATCAGCTTTATTATAAAGAACACCATACTCCTCTAACGGCGCAAAGGCTTCTTATTACAGAGATATGTTTAGTACTACGAAAAGGTTGATATTGAGATTAATATCGATATCTATTATAAAATTTAGCTGGGTAGCTCACTTTGGTTTGGTAGCTAAAATCTTTTCGAATCCGCAAATCAATGATTAAATCACAATTGGAATTACCTTTGAAGTTGGGGTTGTAAAGTAGCCTTCACAAACAAACATTGTCAAATATTCTTGGGTTATTTTTGATTTTGGTAACAGAGCAACTATAGTAACTTTGTAGTCTGATTAGCGTATTCTTGGAATCTGCCGCTAAGGTTAAGTGTAGTATCTTCATTCAACAGCTTTATTAAAACGATTTTGCTTAGTAAATGGGCTAACTTGAATAGTTTTTATAACTCTTGGACCAAATTACAAAGAAACTGGAAGGATTCCACTCGAGTCAAAGAATCATCACATTGATATCCCTCCAAGGTTGAAGCTATTTTCCCTGTCGAGTACCCCATATCTAAGAGAAAACGTAAGGCATGCTGTGTGTTGCTAAAACCTTTACTCTCAAAGAGAGTAGAGGAATATGAAAATTATCAACTGAAGTTACGAACTCGATTGTCTTTTGAAGCAATCTTAGCACATTTGACTTACAACTATTATTTTTCCCTATAATAGCGTTCAGTTCCTTATATCGTTTAGAATACTCTATTCTGTACAAAAACTGCTGTAGTTTGCTATTCTTATTCCTTTAATTCACATATAAACACACTCATTTTCAGTAGATTTATCATCTTGTTCAGTCATACTTTCGTCTATCTCCTGATTAAGTTCTTTCAATAAGTGATTTATTCTGTAAAAATCCTTCTCAGATATCGTTAATTGGTTTCTGAGGGTTAAGTGAAAATACGAGGAAAGTATTGCAGGGAAAAGCACAATTAAATTTGTGTTCCCTCAAAAATATCAGAAATATTACTCAAGCGAAATAGTTTTAAATTCTACCTTTCCGAATTTCCTTTAAAATTATTTTGAAATCTTCTAAACGAGCAATCTTTTCTTCTGAATATTTGATTTTCAATGCCCTGGTTATATATTTTTCACCTTCTTTGCACATTTTTTTTATATATTCAATGTCTCTGTTGTTCTGATCAAGAAGTTTAACTACAGTTATAATTTGGATATATGCGAGAGTTTCCAAGGCAGTTTCAAGTTCAGGATGAAAATGATCTTTGAAAAAGACTTCGTCGATTCTCAACGAACGAAAAATCCACTGTTTTCCTTCTTCGTATTTTTTTCTTTCAACTAAGACACGCCCATATTTCAAAAATAAGATTCCTATGTCTGGATGGTCCAAATCAAAATATTTCCTCCTAATTTTATAAGCAATCTTATAATTCTCAATAGCTTTATGATGAAATCCATTTACTGAATAGGCATCTGCTAAATTTTGATATCTGTAAGCGAGCACAGGATGCTTTTCACCTAAGAATTTTTTATCGATATTCAAGGATTTGTGCAATGATAAAATTGCCCATTTAGTTTTTTTTCGCTTCATTAGCACAACTGATAAGTTATTATAAAGAGCACCAGCTTTAGTTGTATCTAGTTGACCAGATAACTTTAGGATATTCAAGGCTTTAAAATAATATTTATAAGCTCCTTTTTTATTCATCTTCTCAAGAATCAATCCAAAATTGTTTAAAAAGTGAAATTTTTTCGTGTTGTCTTTAGGGTTTAGATGTTCAACTAATTCAAGAGAACGTGATAATTTGTCATAAGACTCTTCAAGCTTACCCAGATCCATGTCCAATCGTCCGGAATTCATTAAACAGATCGCATATTCCAAACTACTCGTAAGATTTTGTTGTTCAAGAATAGATAGTGCTTGATTGTAATAAAGAGAAGCCTCCAGATATTTATTTTGATGTTTTAGGGCCATTCCCATATTACTTAGCACGCAAGCCTTAGATATTTCATCAATTTCGGGTAATAACATATATTTTGCCCAGATAAATTCATTCAAGGCGAAGGATTCTGGATATCGTGCAATCTCAGTTAAGTAATTTGAAGTAATATTCAGCAACTCTAGAAAATCCACGTCTTTCATATTATCCTCGTAGTGTAATGCTAATACCTCTATATGCTTGACTAAGTCTGCTTTTTTTCGATATTCGATAGGATTAGAACCTCCTTCTTGAATTAATCGTTTAAATAACCTCGTCATTTGTCTATACCAATTTTTCTTTTCTTCTAGTGTTAATCTCTCTCGAATCGTTGACTGTAAGAGTCTATGTATACTCAAAGCATTTGTTTGAACATGTTCATTAATGAACGAGTATCCTAATAGCGCAACTCGAACATCGTAATATAATAATTCATCTTCAAACAGTGAAACAAGTTCAGTAACCTCTGTTTGTTTATCAAACCATTCGAGGGAGATATAATCTGAAGACAAAAAAGACAATAGGATCATAAAATCTAAACTTTTTGGTTGAATGCTTACCAATTCGTCAAGAATAATATTAATTAAGTTTTCAAAGCTTTTATCAGTTGAATAAACAGATCCGATCCTCTTTTTCACATCTATCGGCCTTTCTAAAAGAAGTTGATAGACTTGTTGAAATGTCTTTTTTGAGTGACGAACAAAAGAACCACTATGCATAATGGATAAAGGCAAATTACCGAAATACTCCGTTATTTTTATCGCGTACATGTCTTTCTCTCGCCCGGATGTCTGAAGGAGTAACTCTATTGAATCGTCTTCTAATAATGGTTCTAATTCTAGATGTGATTTTTCGTTTTCAACGAGTTTATCTTGACTCGTCACAAGTACATGTCCTGATTTCATACTCGGTAAAAGAAATCTTAGCTCACTTTGGGATTTTAAATTATCAAAAATAAACAAATAACCTTGGTTTTGTTCCATCCAATTACGAAGATATCCTAAAATTGAGTCATTATTAATGTTATCTAATCTGTTAATATTTTCCATTACCTCTTTCATGAATAGATACAAGTCTTCATACATTAACCCTGCGCTCTCTGACCGGACCCAACATATTGTTTGATAATCATCTTTATAAGTTGTTAGATACTGTACGGCTAACTGTGTTTTTCCAATCCCTGGCATTCCAGTTATGAATACATTTCTAGACTCTTGTAGCTTGGTGCGAATACTTTGTAATTCATTACTTCTGCCAAAAAAATTCTGAGCTATTAAAAAACGATGATTTATGATTTTTGTGGATTTCTTGTTCGTGTTATAGCTGTTTAGTTCTTGATAGTCCCTCACGCAAAATGCTTCTACCCACTGCATTCCAAAGAAATCCTCTACTAAAGTAGGATTCCCTTTTAATTTTTGCGAAAGTTTGTTGCTATCCCATATTTCAAGCTCAATATTATAGTTTCGTAAAATTACTCTTTGACTTTCTATCTCGTCAGCTCGTCCTTTTGAAATCATACTTTCAGAAGTGCATAAGACAAATGTATTGGTTTTATTTACCCATTCATTTTTTAAGAACTTCGCAACTGCTTCTTTGACCTTTTCCGGGCCAAAGTTTTTTACTTTTTTACACTGAAACACCTTATATGTAGTATAAGATTCCTCTTGTGCATAGATATCAATACCTGATTGTTCTTGGCCCCTTTCCCCATAAGATTGAGAATGTATAATTTTTGAATCCGTAAGAATTAGCTTTAAACACAATTTCTCAAAATTCTCCCAAGTAAGCTCTGAAAAAGGCAATTGTTGAATTTTTGTTTCTACTGGTGGCTCTATTAATGTTTGGGTAGTATTCTTTGATAGAATGTTATTAATTAGTTGATCCAATGATCTACACTCCTTTTAATCTTGCCACTGCCGTATCAACGTTGATAATCCGATTATATTGTGCTCCAGTTACATATGTATTCAGCAACTTGGCTTCAATCTCCTACTAGATCCAAAGTCTTCTTAGATCATGTTTTTAGAGAGAAAAGTCGTCTTTATTTACAAAACGATCCAAATTTTTCTGTGATATTGACTTGCCGCAACACCAGAATATTCTATCCATAGATTAAGCTTTTTCATCCGTTCATCTGTTGAGCCAGAAATTGATGTGTCTTCCTCTCAATAAACGTGATCACTTTGTTTTCGACGTTGCAAAATTACCCATGACTGTGGGAGTGTGCAGTCCGAACACTTTCGACCGTTTGCTAATCGATCCAATGAGGAATTGGACACTAATTAAATATGATTATTGACGCCTAGAGTAGAAATAGCCCCAACAAGCAAAATCGATATGCATTTTGTTTTACCATCAATTGGTCAAAAGGTTGTTTTCATTCAGATACTTTAATTGTTCTCCAATACCTAGTCCTTCTAAGGGTATGGCACAAATAATTCCTTTCAATTCAAGAAGCGGAATAAGATATTGACGATATTTTTGCCCTGCATAAAAATCAATGTGACTAACATCTAGAGTGAGAATGTTTTTTGCTACTTCCTTAGCCCAAGCTTTTCGTTCATCGGATTTCATGTTATTTAAAGTTATATCGTAGGGTTCAATAAGTTCATCTTTTTCGATAAGACCATATTTAGCCGATAAAATATACCAATCCGTATATTCGCATTGTCTTATCAATTGTATAACTTTTGAAAACAAAGCTGACTTATTGTACATAGTCTGGGCTTCACAAAGGAAATTCTGTTTTATCTTAGTACAACTTACTAGCGCAATTTTGCTAATTTTACACACCATCCTTGTTTAGAAGGGAGTCACTATAGTGATAAGAGGCGATCGCTATCATTTCTTTTTCAATCGCTGGTAATGAACCCGAGAGGCCAGACATACCAACTTGTCCTTCAAACCAAGGACAGATATAAAAATTTACTGATTTCTTTAGTATGGGAGGATCATAGGAGGTAAACAAGGACTCTGCCCACCTCTCATATTTTTTCGAAGGTTTCTTATAGCCTTCAAATTTAAAAAGAACGTGACTCAAGTCTCCGATATGATATGCAAGTCCATCTCCCCACCTTGCAAACATATGAGAGTTTTTACGGATGTTCTTTATGTTTGCACTGAGTTCATTTTTAACCCCTTTTTTATCTGCCTTACCTATATATAAGGGAATAAAATTATCTAAATCCCCTGTTCCCATAACGTAAATGATTCCCTCCCATCTCGGATCATTGATATTTGACTCAATCGTATCAATGATAGCATCCTCCATGAGAGTAGACCGTTTGAGTAGTCGTCTTTCAGTTTGGTTTACAATTTTCAATTTGGTTTCTACAAGTAAAGAGTCAGCATCTGTCTCAAATAACGGAACAAACGAATACCCTCTGTTTGACTTAAGCCATTCATTAAATGAAATCATCGTCTATTCCCTTCGTGATTTAAAAGAGTATTTGGATAAGTGTCGGATATCAAACTCACAAGCTGGTATTCTACTGAACCAATGGTGCAAGGAAATCCCGGGATTGGTGGTTGAGACAAAACGGAATCTGGAACAACAAATAAGCCAACTTCATATTTGAATTTACCAGTAGTATCTAGTAGCAGCGAACGCCACTTTTCATACAAGCCCTGTCCCCTCACTAGGCCTTTAAAATGAGCTTTCCAACGATTGAGAGGGTTTTTACTTCGCCCAACATAAACTGGTACGATATCTAATTCAGACACAATATATAAGATATAAATGTTATCTCGAAAGCTACCTTCGATTAATTGTTCTATTTGTTTTAGAATAACGGTCTGTTCTAGATTCACGTTTACTAAAGGAAATGAAAATGAATATTGTTGATGGTTATTTAGCCATTGTTTTAGAAGATCCTTTTTAGTTAACATTTGTGCACTCCAAGGTATGTATTATTGAGTTGAACAATTGATATTAATACAGTGGTATACGCTCTCTAACTTGATTCAAAGAGCGTGGAGAGAGAGCGCCCTCCACGGAGTGTTATAGATTTAAATATTTAATGTATTATTGCTTGAAGCGAATTTCGTGGATGCAACCAAACCTTCAAAAGTCTATACGGGTATGTAAGTAATTCCGTTAATGGCTTTTGGAGGAGTACTCAATGTAGAAGACTTGCTATTCTAGAATACCATTTTTACTGTCATACGGTATTGTTACTTTGTACTTTTCTTTTTGTTCCACTCCCAAGATCATATGTAAATGAGCACCTAGAGCTTTTGAAATGTCAAGCAATGAAACCAAATTACTTTCTTCATATCGTAGAAGTTTGTTCGTGAATTCCACTTTCTTATCATTCACAAAAACCTTTATAGACGTGTGTGAATTGAGGCTTAAAAGGACTTCCACCATCATATTGATAATCTCCGTATACTAGTCCTAATTTGGCACAATTGATCCAATATGTATGACCACCATTTTCATCAGTTCCACCCTGGATGTGCTAATACACTTCTTTTTATTTGATGTTCCTTTAAACTTTGTTTCGACCTGTACATCTCTAAAGCAATTTTCTTTTGGGTACCCTCCAATTTTAGATTCTCGATCTATCGCTTGATCGGCAGCCGTAATAGAGCTCGCTCGTAGAAAGAATGTATGTCTGTTTTCGTCTTCTGCTGATCAATTCAATTCCTCCAATAAAAAAGCCGATCCAGTGAGGGAACGACTTTAATGTGATATGTACGTTGTTAGCGTAATTCCTCAAACATAGTCGAAAATAATTCGCTCTCATTCCTAGCTAATTCTCTTATGCACTCGTCTTTACATTTCCCGTTTTCTTTGAAGCCGACAACTTTTCTTTCATTGCGAGCAACATCTCAACAAGTTCATCCCTAGCAATCAGCCTAACCCCGTTTGATTTAGCAAGCTGATATGCCTGTTCAGTATAGTTGCTATTTGTAACAACCCATGCTCCATTTGCTCTGTAGTGTGCCTTAGCTCCTTGAACCTCTTGGACAGCTTTTAAGCCAACATTTTTTTTATAACGTTTAGCTTGTACAACGATTCGTTTTCCATCTTTGGAGATAACCAGATCGGCGCCATAATCACCTGCAGCTTTTGTCACTTCTGCCCTATACCCTTGTGAACGAAACAGATGTCCAAGATAGTGTTCAAACTGCACTCCATCCATTTTATCAATCTCGGCAATCCCTGACCTCTTCAGTCGTTCAGCACGCTTTTGTTGAATGATAACCATTAAAACAATAATCCCAACAACTCCAAGAAATCCAACGACAAGTGACGCTTGCCAAGATTTTGTTAAAGAATATGTCCCTACAATACCTCCCAGCATTGCCATGCCGGCTAATCCTTGGAATAACTCTTCTTCCTGTTTTGCCTTGCTTTTCCTTCTTGCCATAACTTCTCCCCCAAGCATGTAAATTGTACTTAAACATATTTCGACACTTGGGACTAATTTCCTGCAATGAATAGAAGATAAAGAACGCCTGGTAAGCTGCATGTACAGCTTTGTATATCATTCACGCCTTTTATGCTCCAAATGCATCCCGAAAAAATGGTCTTGTGGGGTTCAACATAGTCTCAAGATAGGTCAAAGTTTGGTTCGTAATTTTACAGCGAATATACTATTTTACTAAAAGTAAAACGAGCCCTAAATTCTTTAAGGCTCGTTTTACTTTTTCAGTTTATTCGAAAGTTACACTCTCACTTTTATTGTTCCAATCAATTTTAAATATGATTGGGTCTTTGGTTTTCTCAGAATCGGTCACCAATCCAGATATCTTAAATGGTGTTTCCTGTGTCGCATAAGCCTTACCTTCTTGGTCTATATTCGTACCAGTTACACCATATACCAGATCATCTATTTGGGTCTCATCCCCAATATATGTGATGCCAAATGACCCTGTTGATCTCTGGAATGCGACATCCCAATGCTCACTTTTAACATGTTTAATATCACCATTTCCACATGCTCCTAATACAATCAAAAGAAAAGTTAAACAAATAATTAATGATAATTTTCTTCTCACATTACATCCCTCCTATCTAATAATAACCTAAAATGTGTATTTTTATTCAATATATGATAACTCGGTTAATTAAGAACCGGAATAACAAATCCAAAATTTAGGAGGAACAAGATGAAAAACAGAAAGAAGTTATTTAGTTGGTTATTAGCAACAATGATGTTATTTTGCTCCGTATCTGCTGCAGCCGCTTCACCAAACGAAGTAGTATTTCCAAATGATTCAACCGTTCCAGACGGCTTCAAAGTAATTAAGGAATATGATACCACAGACGAAAGTAATAAAGTTGATATGCAAGTAGAAGGACGTAGCTTCAACCCTGAAAATGAAATTAATACTAATAATTTTAGTACATCCCAATCTATCAACGCTACAGAAGAAGTAGATTATGATATTCTAACAAACGAAACATATATCTACAGAGATTTACAAAATATCGAAACAGGCGAAGTATTAACTCAATTTAAGACCGATATGGTAGTAGAAGCTGACCCCTTTCATTGGACAGGCGGGAACAAAAATAGCGACAATACAGTCAAATTAACAATTACATTGTACTACCATTCACAGACTAAAAATCGTTTCATATACAACTGTTTGGATAAGGCATACTATCGGTATGATAAAGGTACCAATTGGAATATCAATAATGCTATTCCGTCAGGAACAAATTCATGCCAGTTAACCCAAATTGGACCTGGGATCGACACAAAAGGTAAGAAGCAGATATCTAATTGTTCTCTAAATGCTGGTGCAATAGACTTTGGAAAAACTTTCTTAGCAACTGCTCCTTCAAGTTGGATTGATGTTCAAGATGGAGGATTGGCTACTGATGTTGGCATTAAAGTGCAAGCCGGTTTTCTAAATCAGTCAAATAACAATAAGATCTTCAACTATGGGTGGGATTTGAAGATTAGAGGTCAAAGTCCTATTTGACGTTTTTATGTGGGAAGCTAAGATCCAATTGGATCTTAGCTTCCCACATTTTTTAGGTTAGGATGAAACTTATGATTTCAATTCACCCACCTACAAACAAACTTTACTATTTCGCTTACAAAAGTGTGGAAATTGCCCGTTTCAGGTCTTTTATGAATTAAAAATCACTATAAATATCGGTTGTGGGAAGTAACACCTTCAAAATGTACAATTTGAGTTAGGAAGTTTAAACTATGGTTTAAATGAAACCATCAAAGTCAAAGAAGCCAAACATTATTACGATTGACTTCAGATGGATTTTTGAGCTATCGTTTCCCGTTTCACTTAAAAATATCACCAAAACACCAAAATTCTAAGAATTTTCTGCATACTTATTGGGTAACATCTGATCCGTTTATGGGTTAAGTCCCATCACTCCATTTCATTGATTATAGGCCACGGAATGTTGAGTTGGAAGATAACTCACGAATCTTTCACAGAGGAACTGTCACACTTGGTCTTTCAATCTGTCATAGCAAAAAAACGATCAGGTACCGAAAATACCTTGATCGTTTTATTTTTTCCGTGATCCTAACCTAACTTTGCTGCCACGTAACGTTTTACGATATTCTGCGAATTAACAGCCTTAGTCACTGTGTTTATCAGTTTAAGAGTAAATTTGGGATACCACCAACGATTCCGCACTAATCACTCTCATGAATATCAATTCCACCTTTTTGAAAGGGATTGGTTTTCTCTCCCATTCCTTCTTTCACGCGAAAATTTGCAGCTACTGATGGAAGAAAATATACCAAATTCATAAAATGATTAGTGCTCAATCGTAGAAAGCGCAAATTGTAAAAATGCTGGTGTAATAAAAAAATTGTTCCTTATAAATGTATTTCATATTAGGCTCATAGGATATCAGTCATCCACTCATATAGTTCAAGTTGATAACCACTATCCTCTCCACCCCAATTTCTTGGATGCCAAGGCTGGTTGCTAGAAGTAAACCTCATTGCAAAAATAGTTTTTTCATGTTTATTAACGATCTCAAGAACCTCAGCGATTGTATCTTTGTATTGACCTTTTAGTTTTGATTTATTAGCACCCCAAGCTATTATGACATGTTTAATGCAAGGATTCCCCTCTAGTATTTCATCAATTGTTTGCTTGTTTTTATCCATGAGCTTTTGATAATTGGATGTCTGAATATGTTGATTCAACTGCCGGGGGTCTTTAGCGTAAAACGGAGTTTGCTACAAAAACCCCTAAGTATTTTCCGTGACAAAAGTCCAATACATTATTAATTGTCATGTCAGAATTTAATTCATTAGCCTTACTAGGATTCCTCATTATTATAAGGACTTGGTTATTGTTATCTTGTATTCTAAAAGGCACATACATGGAGAATCTATGTTCGTTATCACCGTCAATTAATATATTATCCTTATCAACATAGTCTTTGTAAGTGTATGCCATATACTCACTCTTTCATTTCTCTCCATGGTCGTTCTAGGAGATTTTTTTGTTTTATTTGAATCCATGTCCATTTGTGGGATGCTTCTATAACTAAATAATAGTCCATAAAAATGAAAATGATGTTTTCTCGCCCAAATCTGAGGCTTGTTTGTTTACTTTTGAGATATAAATCAATTCACCTAGAATGATACATAGCAATTCTTCAATAAAAAGGAATTCAGATTTTGAATATTTTATATATCTCAATCCACATTTAACAGGTGAATAAGATGCAAAGCCACTTAGCAGAATATTAAGATTCATCAGCTTGTTGTTCAGTGTTTAACCATCTCTTATACGGCTGAGTCAATTGTACGCATGGATGTTGCAGCAGAAACATTAAACTATCCATGGTTAGTTAAAAAGCAGCCGATCATGTTGAGATCTGCTGCCTTGATGCTTCAAATGAACCCTCAATTCCGTTTAGCTCATATGACAAGTAAACATGATTTTAATTCATTCCAAAGATAGGGGGCCACAAAGGGTGTTCCTCCAAATTTAATAACTAGCCATGTGGTCTTCTATTTGGTGAAGTATCTCCTTTGAATCAACCATTGATTTAATCTTTGAAAGCAAGGTCTCGCCTTGATTATTCTTTATTGTCAGATCGGCCCCTGACTCAACCATGATATCCATCGTATCAAGAAACACATCGATCGGTATATTACCACGAACAGCAAATTTCATTAGAGGAGTATCCCCTTCTTGATTTATTTCATTTGGATCTGCGCCTTTACCCAAAAAGTATTTAATTGCTTTAATATTG
Organism: Paenibacillus sp. OK060; assembly: GCF_900101205.1. Classification (NCBI taxonomy): domain Bacteria; kingdom Bacillati; phylum Bacillota; class Bacilli; order Caryophanales; family Paenibacillaceae; genus Paenibacillus; species Paenibacillus sp. OK060. The sequence goes on along the minus strand of NZ_FNFR01000017.1, from coordinate 17,489 downwards.
GCTAGATCAGAGGCAAGAAAGAATGGAGTCTCGCCATATTTATCTTTTAAAGTAAAGTCAGCTCCCGCTTCTACTAAAGCTTCTATCATTTCTATATCCAAGTTATATATAGCAGCATGGAGAACTGTAGACCCCTTATACAGGTTATTTATTGATCCATCATTTGACTTGGTGAGCTCTTTTACCTTTGCTAAATCATTGTCATAGACGGCTTGAAATAATGCTGGAACCTTGTCGGTGTCACCGGTATCATTTGAACAACCCACAAGCAATAAAAGTAAGAAGATAAAACAACCTAATTTCTTATACACTAAATAGTCCCCCACTATGTTTAATTTCTATTCGGTATATCATCTATGAAAAATTAATACTCTCTCAAAATACTCCATCAACTATTCGCTTAACCAAAACAGACTCAATGCACTTGCCCCCTGATACCAGAGCTTGGTTACGTCGTAGAAGTTCAGATCGAATCCCATCGTTCTAATAGTTGTTACAGCCCATGAAATAAAAGCCGAGACAGCCGCAATATCGAATCGGAGTTCCTAGGACGGATATTATTCATGATTGAGATGGGTAATAGTTCGAGCTATTTTTGCGTTGTGATAGTGTACTTCCCAACATCCCGCGGGGTATAAACAGTCAAGGGGACCCAGCTCATCTACTATTTACTCCGTCCGTAATATCGTGCTTTGCGAGTCGATCTGCTTACAGAGGAGGTCTTTTGCTTTATGCGCCATAAAACAAATTCATGCGGCCTGCGATACTGAGGGCAGACGAAAGATGCCCCGTTTTTCAGCCTCACCCATTAGCTCCGAGAAACAAGACCGCGATGTTAGCCAACGAGCTTTTTGATCCAGAGAGAATAGATCTCCACAGGTTTCATTGGGAAATTGCTCTCTCCAACATTTCTATTAATTCATCTCTCTTTTCTTCATGCGTCATCTGATCTACTGGTTTGTATTCACCTTCATAGTTATAATCTTCTGCATTATATTTTTTGTTTTTCTGGGAAGTAAATTTACTCTCCTTATTTTCATCCGATTCTTTATTAGAATTAACTTCTTTTCTTAATTCGGAAATTTCATTCCATGTATACTCTTTCCCATTGATTTCTGTTAGGTTACCGAGGGTACTGTGGTATTCAAACTCGTTTGTCGAAGTAGCCAGAACAATAGATGGATTATGCACCCTATCCATAGCAGACATAGTATTTTCTATTTTTTTTGAATCTACTAGAAATTGTATTCTTTTAGATTTAAATTCCCTATCAATCTCAGTGATATAGTCATATTTTTCAACAATGGAAAATGAGTTGAAGTTATCCTTCACCTTCAACTTTAAATTTGTACAGTCACTCCTCGACTCGTCACATTCAAAACTTAAAAGTAAGTCAAATTTGTTTTTGGCATCAGTTTCAAACCAGCTCTCTATAGATTTCGCAAAATTTTTATCAATGGATTTTTCCTTCAGAGCTTTGTATCCTATGTATCCGAAACAAGCACCTACAATAATCAGACAAGATAAAATTATAACTATGATCTCTCGATCAAAAAATAGACGTTGCTCTTTCATTTCCTTATACCTACCAATTTTTTATTTTTTTCAGCAAACATGTCTTATAAAGTACACAGTTTTTTGTTCTCGTGCCAATAGTCCACCTTTTTCTCATAGTTTTTTTGATTATTACTCAGCATTTTTTTCTGTGACTATGCTTAAAGTTACTTCTAATGGTTCTATTTACCTACGAATCATAACATAGAATATATGAATTAGAAATATATCCCTTCTAAAGTCCTTATGTTTGGATAGCATAAGTCAAATTAACTTATATAGTCAGAGACATTTCATCTATAGTGATTGAGACATCTATGAAAGATTTGAATCTATTAGGAATAGTTAATATAATATTACTGAAGATAAAGTCACAGAAGAAACCATATTTCAAAAAATTGAGGATGAAGATTCTCTTATTCCAGAGGAACACTCAAAGAACGAATTGTCCAAACCTGTATTGGCCAAGTCAAGTTTAAACAACATCTGATGAGTCTAGAATGAAAATGTAAATTATGTGGCCTTGAGAATCTGAGTTTCCTACGGCCAAGCCATGGCAAACCCTGGAGGAATTCCGATAATGAGAGACTAGATAAATATAATGGTTTCCTCTTCTGCCCAGCACACGATTCTTTATATGATAAAGGCTATATCATTGCTTGATGAGGTTAAATGTTAATGAACATTGCTAAAGAGTGAGGGTTACGCTTTTCGATGGCCATCAGAAGTATGTGAAATATCATAGGGAGAATATTTTTATAGAGAATATCGAATTAAATGAGGTGGTCGAATGAAACTTGTCACAGCTGCCATATTCGAAAAAAGAACATACTATATTGATCACACCGAGAGGTCCACAAGATAAGCATGCAGGCAAGTGGGAGTTTCCTGGGGGAAAAGTTGAGCCTGGTGAACCGATGGAGGCATGAGTGAAACGTAAAATCCAAGAAGAACTCGGAATAGAAATCTCAGTTGATCAATTGTATCATAAATCTATTTTCTCCTATGAGCTAGGGACAATCAAGTTGGTTGCTTTCGAGTGACTTGGTTATCTGGAGAAAACTTAGATTGGTTGACCATGATTTAGTGAAATGGGTTAGTATAAAAGATTTGCTCAATTACGATTAGCTGCCTGCAGCTGTCCCTTTTATTATTCAACTTATGAAAGAATCGAATTAACAACCTTATATTAAGATGCTTTCATGGGCTGGTCGCCCAATTAAGGATATGCGATCTATGTTCAGAACGTAATGAGTTAGTTCGGCCCCTATCTCTCGTTGGCATTTGAGAGTTATTGTTCTTCGTGCAATGGACTGAGATAGACACACTGCTGGTGTATAATTTTTCGGCCAGGAGCACCGCTTAGAGCTATGTTGGACCTCGATATCGGCTCATCGCTTTAAGGTCTGAAGCAGGCTTCAAAAGAAGCTCAACATCTTGGTTCCATTTTTATTCATTAAGCTACAGTTTCCCGTAAGCTTAATGAATATATTCCTACTTATTGTACGGTACTCTTACTTGATTGTATGGTGAATTAAGCTGAAGAAAAAACTAGAAGAGTAGCTCTTTAACATCCTTCCAGTTATCAAGACGGTTTTATTAGTTTCGATAACATTGATTTAAAGCCATTCAATAATAGGAAAAAGCACCTTTATTTATATGTTACCTTATACAAGGACAAGTATTCTAAAAAAACCTGAAGCCTATTTAAATTGACTTCAGGTTTTTTAGTGTACTAGGTACTACTTAAAATCTAGCCTGTGTTTTACAGTAATCCATAGAGATATTTTAATGATTAATCTTTCTAATAATTTAGAACTATACTCTCTTATATCAGAAACAACAGATTCGAAAAGCTATATATCGTTTTTATCCCTTCGGAATTAAAGTATTTAGACTCTCGTTACACGCGACATCATTATCACTGAATCTACTGTATTTACATTTTCTATTTTATTATTCGTGGTATTTATCAGAACTCCCGTACCGAAAAGCTCATCGATTTTTTTCAAAGATAGATCTGTGCATCAGAATGCTATTGAAGACTGTATTTTCTATTTGTTTCCCATAAATCATCCATGTGGTTTCCTTGGATATAAGATCGTTGTGCTTTCTTCAATCTTCGCTTTCAGTTTACTGACTCAATGTTTCTTAACTTTTAAAAATCGAACGTAAGCGAAATCCAAAGAATGGAACAAAGGAGCACAAGAACAGAAGTTCTAAAAATATCGTAAAGGTTTGGTTGTTAATTGATAATAATAATTACCTTTATTAATGAGAGCAGCAAAGGCAATAAGTTCTCAGCTAGGGAAAGCTGGAACACTTTTGATTCCCCCTTTGCTTCTCAAAACTAATAATAAGGGAGCAATTATAATGGCATATACATTCTCGACTGTTACAGCATCAAACGGAGTAAAACTGTACGCAATTAAGACAAGTCCCAAAGAGGTATACATTAAATGGATCGGAGCATCTTCTGTACCAGCTCAATCAACTTATGGTGTTAACGGCGGTTTCTTCGAAGGATCGCGTTTGCTTCAGATTGCCGTGAATAATGGTAACTCTGTTGCACCTACAGGCCAAGGTACTGGCGGTTCAGAGAACGTAAGTCATGCACGAGGTACACTGGTGTGGGATGCTAAATACGAAGAACTCTCTGTACAAGTCGTTAAAACAACGAGTGAACTTGCACTCGGTAATCGAAATAGCTACTGGGCCCAAGGCGGGATCAGTTTGAAATTATCAAGTAGCGAATCAGTATGGAGAACTCAAGCCAATAAAGAGAACATACAGAATCCAGATGGTGGTGCCTGTCGTACTGCAGCAGTATACAATAACACTAAGAATCTCTGGCTGGTGGTTACAGATACTAAAACAACTGCTGCCAAATTCCGGGCCGCTATTCTAGAGAAAATTGGATCTGGGACTCTGGTGGATGGTATCATGCTGGACGGAAGTGGATCTTCGCAATACAAAGTAGCAGAGGGCTCTTATAGTGGTTCTGATTCAACACCACGCCCGGTTTATCAAATGATGGCACTACGCTAAAACAAAGTTCAAAAGAAGCCGACGATTCCAATTCGGCTTCTTTTTTATTTATCTGTAACATTTTCTGACTAGTATCGTTATTTACTTATATATACAATTTCAACATAACACAGAAATGAGTGATATAACATGAAAAAGAAAACATCAACTATCTTACTATCGCTGGCACTCGTAGTGGCACTTTCTGCTTGTGGAAACGCAACAGAGAATAGTTCGGAAACTTCCAAACAAGAGAACGGAGCAACTGAGGAACAAGCAGCCACTGAGAAACCAGCCGAAACAAAGGTTGAATTTGAAAAAGGTGTCTTCATAGACTTGGAAAAAGAAAATAATCCTTTGTTAAACGAACAAATTAAGGCAGTTTTGAAGAAGAATCTTGATGCTCAAGTTAACTTAGATGAAGAGGCCTTCCGCAGTACTTTTAAAGACTTAAAGACCTCAGATGCATACATGGGAACCTTTGGAGGGGAATATAAATTCACTAAGATTTATAATATTTCAGAAGATAAAACCAAAGATCAAATCTTAGTTAACGTAACCGGGGAAATGTTAAGAGATAATGCAATTGAAGATGCAGCTATAACCTATTATTTTGCGGCTGATGCAGATGGAAAATGGAGCATTGTGGCCATAGACTGAATCTATAATTGATAAAAGCTAATCTAGCGAAATCTAGCGTAGTTAATAGCCTAATCAGACAGGTTTTCGTTTAACGATATTGTACAAAGGATCATCTGCACTCTAAACAAGCAGTAGATGATCCTTTGCGTTAAGATTTGAACCATAATTAAACTTAGTAATTCCTTAAGAATCATGAAATAGAAGGATAATAGAATGCCGGTTCTCAGAACAATTTGGAGCGACAAACAGATCCATTATAGGTAACCCCAGTTGTTTGAGTGCCACCGGATAGTGCCGCGGAACTCAAGCCATTGGAGGTTCTAGCTACAGCAATCCAGTCAGATTAGTTGCACTTGTGAAAAAGGTTCCGTTTACTCTGTATTTTGCGGATTCTGATACGTTTTTACCCGAGATGGATTCTACATTAATTGTACTTAGATCCGCTTGGATGAACTGCGTTGCTCGCATGCTTCGTAGTTACATACTTAGCTTGTGACATATAAACGCCTCCTACAATAGATAGACCTTTCGAAATTCATTACCATAGTTGAGCATATTTTTATAGAATTTAAAAGTGTATTCCACATTTCTTATTATAATCTATCAGCCTTTTTGATTTAACTCTGCTCCTTCCTCTCCTCTTGTAAAGGATCTACAATTAGCTCCAATAAACCTAACTTCAAGCTTTGAAGGACATCTTCTTTTGGCATTTTAATGTACTTGGCTAGTTCTATCATCTCTTCTTCAAATAAATCAACTATTTGCAAAAATGCTTCATGGTCACCTTCTTTAGAACGTTGTACCAATTTTACGAAGTCAGTTTCGCTGATATCAATTTTAACGATTTTCTTTTCCATTTGTTCACCGCCTGCTGACTTATATTTAGCTCAAGTGCGATTTCTTTCTCTGATTTCCCTTCTATATAAATGGAACGTATAATTTTCCTGCCGATATCTGTGGAAATGAGATTTAAAATATCCTGTACATAAAATTTAGATATTGAATGACCTTCGAATGATTCAATGGAGTTACAATCATACAATGAACCAAACTCCTTGTTAGACGTAATTTTAGTTCGATATTGTAACCTCCATGCTAATCTTCTTAATTCTAAACTGTATCTTTCCTTTGTGGTTTGCATTCTAATCACCCCTGAATTTTTAGAAACAATAGTCTTTGGTTGAATATGAAGACAGTATGAATTACTAAATACACGATGTTTCGGGTGGGATAGGGAGAGTTAGGATCCATACGAATCCTAAAATTTAAATGTATACTCTAACTTATGTAAGACCTAACTATATTATATAATATAACGTAACGTTACGCAATATAATTTATATCGTTTATGTATTATATTAGTATATTTGTAACTTCGATTGTATAGAGCGTTATTAGTGGACTAATGATTAATTGTACAGAGAATTCTTGTACTAACAAGCAGAAATGGACAAACCCCCCCCCCCTAATTTAAGGGGGAACCATTATAAATAGAGGTAACAAACTAAATCATGCAGGTGGAAAATAAGAAAACGGCTTTAGTCGTTCTCGCATATTTTGTGCCCAGAAGGAATCTAAAGTATCACAATGTTCTAAATAGACAGTACTTAACTCATCTAAATTATTGGCGTTACTGTACTCATCTGCATCAAAGCCCAGTGCATGATGATTATATAAATTCAAATATTGCTCGATGTTAGGAACAACTTCTCTCAAAAAATGGATATCAAATGCCAAAGGCTCATTAGAATTCATAGTCTGATGAGCATTGATTGCACATCTGAGATAATAGTCTTGGCGTGTTCTTAGAGGCAAATATTTTAGTTGTTGCAAATCGAGTTTATCACGTTTTCTTCCTAATCCTTGGATAGAAAAAACAATTACAGCAGCTACTACGGTTAGGAGAAAAGCATGAGACTTATTTTTAATTAAATTAGGAATGATCTCGTTATACTTAGCTATATTGGATTCATAAGTCATTACACCAATGCTTCTTGTGGCTGCGAAGGCATCTGCATTTAGTTCTAGTGCTTGACTTACAAGTGGAGACAAATCATTTTGATCCTCGTTCATATACATGATAGGAGATTGACCATGATGTTTTTTAAATTTTAGATGCCCATTAAATATATGCCCTAATTCGTGATTAATAATGAGTCTACAAGCAAGATCAAATAAAATGTCTAAATATAGCTGTGCTTTGTTTTCCTCATAAGCCTCATTACCGAACGAAATTATTTGATAAAACGTAATATTTTCTCGATATAAGAGTGTGTTAAATGCATTGTATATTCTATCAAAAAACTCTGAATAAAAGATTAATGAGTATTGGTCTTGATGAAAAACACTCCGGGCATTGAACTTGATTGCATTTTGTATCTCGTACTGTATAGGAATTTTTTGATTGGTTAACGATTTTAAATCATTGTTAACATAATGTATCGATGCTTCTATTAGTTCATTGCAGCTATTTAGAAGAAAAGTACGTAACATAATAAACTCCTTACCTTTTTAAAATAATAAATTTTGCGTAGTATGTTAGATTTATGGAATAACGATACTGAATTCTTTAAACCTATAAATCAAACTCCATTCGCTTATACAGCGAATGGAGTTTAATAGTGGCTCTCAATTAAAAGATAATTGTGGTCGCTGTCCCTGCTGGAAATGGACCTCGAGCTGCCTCACGAACCTCGACAGTATCACCTACTTGAAAGGATAAAACTAGACCACGACTAAATTCGCTCCAATCTACACCATCCATGGAATACTCAAGGGTTGAAGTCAGTGGTGTAAGCGAATTAACCGTTTTTTTCACATTTACATTAGAGGTAAATGTAAAACTTTTAGCAGGTCCTGCCGGAAGATATCTTCCACCTTTTTCACGAAGCAATATGGTAAGATCACCTGGAAATTGGGGTGGGTTCACTTCATCGTATGATGTCCAACTTGCTCCGTCATCGAATGAATATTCCATAGTTGATGATATATACATGGTATCAAATGTGTTGGTACTATCATTGTGATAAATAAGTATTGCTACTTGATCCGTAAAGGAAAGAGATGCAGTTTTACCAGCTGGTATTTGATTTACTGGATCAGCTTGTAAACGAACTTGTACTCTTGCATTACCTGGGAAAACTGGTGGATCCAGCTCATCATAAGGTATCCATGTCGTCCCATTATCTACCGAGAACTCCATTGAAGCATCAGCACCAATTATGGTGTTTTTTGTTTCATCTTTAGTCAAATTAGGTTTTTCTGGAGCTGAAGGTAATTTATCTTTTACTGTGATAAAGATTGATGGTGTGTAGGTCCCATCCTGCAGTAGAGCTCGAATAAACAACTGAGTAGTATCTGCACTTATAGGTGTTCCTGGTAATATGCTGTACCCGTAACCTGCGTTCTTGTCTACGGTTGCGATTGATGATGTGCTTCGTCCGTTAGTTCCCCAAAGGAGTTCATAAGATACCACAGAGCTCTCGTCTTTGCCTGGTGACCATGTAATATCCCCTCCGACAGAACCGGCTTTTGAGTCAGTATCCACAAAGTTTAAATTTACAGGAGTAGCAGAAGCTCCCGAAAACGCCTCTTCGTATGCTGCCTTAATTTCTTGAATGCTAGAAAATTTACTCTCAGGAAGGTGGTTTCTTTGATCAAGAATTGATTGAGCAACCTCATTACGTGCGATACTATGAAGCTGATCAAATCCAGTAACATCAATATTTAGAATGGTTGCATATCTTTTTATATTGGCTTCCATATTTGCTGCATTAACAGCGCTATTAAACGTTCTAATTGCAGTCGCTTCATTCGTTGATGGGGCAGGATATTTTGCATTTACAGCAGAAATAATTTGCTTTACATCAGCAAATGTGGAGTATGTTCCAGCTTCCACAAGGGCTTTCTGATAGTATTGAGCGTTAAATTCAATGAGTCCTAATTCTTGGTTCAACGGTGATGGATACACCCCAAGAACATGCAAAACATCTTCCGCTCTGGATGGATCGACTGAGGTTCCAGCTTCAATAGCGAGTTGTGTCGTAATTAGCGAGACAACATCTTGTCCGGAATAGCTTCCGAATTTCCCAAATGAATGTCTTGAGGACCCTACTTGGATAGACAGTGCATCTTTAACATAAGACCAGTCTAATCTGTATGATGTATCAGTTCCAAGATTAACAGGATCGAAGTTCAATTCCAAAATAGGCATATCTGGAAGATCTAAATCCCAGCTGATTGAAGTAATGGGGATGTACCCAAAACCATAGTTTCTTAACCGTCCATCTTGTATCAAAGCGAAAGGATTTAATGTACTCGTCATTGCGGGAGTCAGTTCCCCTGAGAATTGAATTCTTATCTGACTAAGATTTTTACGCTCATATGGTAAGACATTTGCTGTATTGGGAACATAATTTGAAATTGTAATAAGAAAATAAGGACGTGATTCTTCTCCCGTTTCTGTATTTTTAAAATATGCCCAGATGCCGTACGCATTGCTTGGATCAAGCTCATTTAAAGTGTACACCGTTGGTTGATTAGATACCGCAGAAACACTCCCGCTTACATATGAAAGATTCCCAGGGAGAGTTCCACTTTTGATTTGCTCTGCCGTAGGTTGAACATTATCGTCTAATCGAACAGCCATATAATAAATTGTACCCGTAGCGTTCACCGTGGAAGTTACATCCACCGAGTCCGGTTTTCTATTCTCATAGTTGTTGGATACGAATGGATTTCTACTAACTGGGTTAGGATTAGACGGTGTCGGTGATGTACCTGGATTGGATGTATTCCCACCTCCTGTTCCACCGCTACTTGTGCCACCAGCCGAAGGATTACTGGAGCCGACAGATGGAACAGTATAGCCAGGATTAGACGCTCCATTAATATTTACTATCTGTGATTTAACTGCATTATAGTTTTCAATCACTTGCTCTGGAGAAACACCTTGTGGCAATACCACAGATTGGATAGCAACATTAGAAGGTAGTGTCACTTTGGCTGTTTTATCAGTAATCGTAATAGAACCAATTGGACCTGTGCTAAGAACAGAAACGTCTCCTGCACCTTTAATAATTAAAGAATCGAATTTTCCATTTCCAGTTAACGTAATAGCTTCACTTCCTGAAACGATTTCTAAGTTGGCTATATGAGCATATAGAGATACACGCGTTACACTCGGATCAATGGTTACGTTATTATACGTAATCGACTCGTCTCCCCATAAACCAGAAAGGGTAGACTCAATGTAAACCTTATCGATTACAGTCTTATTGATCGCTTCAACGCGCACATCTTCTTTTGCGATATTCATTCCTTTTAATGTGGATTGATCGAAAACTACCGTATTGTCATCTCCACCATTCACAAATGTCGTACCTTTTACTTGAATACGCTCAGCATAGAAATCGTTGTTCAGTTCCTTACCGATTTCAAGATCCCCGTTAATACTTATATTTTTAATCGTTATGTAGTCAGCAGCTACTTTTACATTACTTTGAATGATAGTATCTCCACCATCTAGTACCAGATTTCCTGAAAACTCAGATTGACCTAAAGCTGCAGGTTTTCCTGGTGTAACCAATTCTAATTGTAGTAGTTGAGAGATTTGCCCATCTACCGCTTCAAAGCGAATCACAGCGTTGGTAAGTACAGGAGTATTTTTTGCAGAGAAGAACGGTTTTAAGGAATCGCTCACACTGTATGTCTTGTCTCCAATTATTACTTTATTATCTTCAATCTTATCAATCGTTTGGAGATGACTGCTCTTTGTTTCTTGATCTAATCTTAGCAAAATGGCTGCTAGTTCCTGACGAAGCACAGAATTCTGAGGATAGAAGCTTCCGTTACTTCCAGTCATTAATCCAGAGGTTACCATAGTGGAAACTGATTCTTTAGCCCAATTAGAAATCTTTTGGTTATCCTTAAGAGTAGAAAGATCCCCCTCAGTGTCATCAGTTGTGTTAGATTGTGTAGCACGTGCCAAAATAGTGGCTAATTCTTCACGGGAAAGGACGTCTTTTGGACGGAAGTTTCCTTGGCTATCTCCCTTCATCCAGCCTGCTTGTCTCACCGCTTCAATAGCACTGGCGCTCCATAAGTCGGCAGAAACATCAGAGAATGAAATTTTGGTGACGGGCATTTGTTGAAGTCCCATGGCTTTTGCAAGAGCTGCAGCAGCCTCCTGGCGAGTCACTGCTGTTAAAGGATGAAAATAGCCCTGATGATCTCCACTCAATAGGTTCTTCTCCTGTGCCTCTTGTATGAGGACTTTAGCCCAAGGAGCTGCCTTTTCCAAATCTTTGAATGGGGCTACAGATGCGTTTGCATTTGAATGCATTGCTGAGCTTAGTGTAAGCGCTATGGTTGCAATGGTTGCAACGCCGATTTTTTTTGATGTTCCCATAATTCCTCCTATTGATTTAATTCTATTTTCCTACTTTAGGTATTTTGTTGGATCTAAAGTCCTATTAATAATAATATGTAATTTACTTTCTCACAATATAAAAATTACAGAAATATCCTTCGGATTATAGAATATTGTTACTTTTACTAACTCACACAGCTCAATCTTTTTTTAGAAATAAAAAAAAGAGACTGGGAAAGGAACATCTATATCCCATCAGCCTCCTTGACATTCTCTACAACGTTTAGAGAAGATTTTGTTCTTTGATCAGCTTTATTAATTGACTTATACGTCCTTGAGACAAGTCTAAAAGCGTTGATAATTCATTTTGAGTAGCTTCAGGATTGTCCTTCAATACAATAAGTAAACGCTCCATGGAATCCTTTTTTCTTCTCTTTACATCTGTTTTAGAAGTGGGAGTAAGGATGAGTTCTTCCTTTGAGGCAGCAGCTTGTACTTGCACATCCGCACTTTCTAAAGAGGAAATACAGGAAACACATATTAATTTCTCTTTGAAGTAAACTAAGTCATCTGGTGACTGACAAAACAGACAAGTACGACCTTGATATTTACGAAGAACCATTAGACCCTTATCCTCCGCTATTAGAAATTCAATAGGGTCTTTAATTTCGATTTCCATAGTCGTTCGTAATTCTTTAGGGAGTACAATACGGCCTAACTGATCCAGTTTCCGAACAATGCCTGTACTTTTCATAACTGTTTACTCCTTTTTTTGTTGCATATAATATCATAAAAAAACTTAGGAAGATACATTTAATAGAAAATATTAGTATTTTTACACGATATAGGATTATATTATGGTTTCATCAGAAGTGTTTATATATCTTCATAAGATAATTCTCTTTTGATAGCGTCCAAATTAATTTGCATCAATTATTTACCCATGCAAGCTTTTTTGGAATAATGAGGATTTCCTATCTTAATTACTAATAAGATAATAAAATGTAGAATTAGATTTTAAATAGTGGTAGTATGCACCTAAAAAAATGGTAGATGGAGGAAAGAAAGTAGATAAAAAGTCTCACAAACGTAAGTGGTATCTAGGTGTTGCGGTGTTACTATGGAGATTTTGACTTAGCGTATAAAGCCATTTCTGAATGCCTACTGCATCTATTATGAACAGCAAAACCCACCGCAGGCGGTCAACCTTTAGCGGTGGGTATTTCGTTTTTTATATGCTTGCCGAAGTGATTTCTTCTATTTTGATAAAGCTGTAGTCCTCTTCTCCCTGGACAAGTGTGATTTCCCTTCTAGGCTTGTCGATTGATGTGACAACCCCACGCATAACCTCATCATCGAACGGATTGAATACGGTCAATGTGACAGTTCGGAGTTCTTGGTATGATTCGAGAATTACCTGTTCGATCAGTTTCACTTCCTGTTCGTCTAGGCTAGGCTTTCCTCGTCTCTCCTGTTCACTCATGGCCTTTACGTACGCTTCACGATGTTCCGGAATCCGTGATCCCTCGTATACACCGTTCGCCGTCAATATGCTAGCCATAATAAACGCCTCCTTAATATTGAGTCCAATAACTTAATTCGTTTGGCAGAGCTGGTGGCGGTGCCTTTGGAAGCTTAGGCTTCTCCGACTCTCTTTCCCATCCTTCCAGGATCACAATATTGGCCGTGTTAGACTTATCCTCCCAGAGTATGTATTCAGTTGTAATAAGGGTCTCCAAGGCGGCCATAACTACTTTATCCCCCTTACCCGTTTTAACAGTCAATTCATGGATAGTAGGCAGCCGTCGCCGCCCACTACTGTAGTTGTATAAGATCCTCAGTACCTTCCGTTCATAATCCGTCAACATGTTTGAACCCCCTGTGCTGTCGTCCTGATCGGATAGCATGCCAGTAAACCGGATTCCTTAAAAGTCCGTGGCTGCCCTGACAACAAATCATCTGCTTTAAACATTCCGGATCGGATACTTTTGACCTGGATACGACGTTTCGTGATCTTTCCGCTTCGGTCCTCGTAAATGATCTCCACTAACCAACCCAAATATTTTACTGGCATGCTCATTCCTCCAATAATTAGAACACATGTTTGCTTTTTGCTATTATATACGAATATACGTTCGTTATTCAACAAGAAAAAACCCCCATTGAAGTTAATACTCAAATGAGGCTAATGTAATGACATATTCATTTAGGATCAGGGTATACTTGAACCCATTCCTTTCCTCCTCTATCTGTATATACATACTCTTCCGGGTCATCTTTAAATTGAACAGTAACAGGATACATCGGCATCTTACTTCTTCGAGCATGTATACTTAAAATTTCGGGACTTTCGATTCCTTTCTCATTTATCAAATAATTGCGAAGGCTTTCCTCTAAATTATGCATCCTCGACTTATAATTTAAATACCAACCGCCAGAGAGAAGTACAATAATAATAATAACAAAAGAAATTATCCATTGAGTCCTATACTTTTTCATTTTACCTCCTGATTGCTATAAGTAATATCAAAAGGATTAGCTCAGCCATCATTTGTCCATATTGCGTGGAGAATTATGGCAAAATCAATGGATATGCAGATTCAATAATTATTTGTTTTTTACTGGGATTTGGATTGATCGGTCTAGCATTCAATAGTTTGTCAGAATTCTTTGAAATGTTTAAAGGCTTTAGCATTTTAAAATAACTATACATAGTAAAGAACGGAGCCACTAAAGATGGCTCCTATTTTGTCCCCCTAAACTTAAACGTATCGCGAAAGTATCTCTTCCCCATAATCTTAATGGATACTGGGCTATACTCTCCTCCACCGGACCGCCATAGTCAAGTTCATTTACACATTAATCTTGACGCTGCCTACATAGATTGAATCCCCCTAATCACAGTTTGTTTTTCATAAGAACCTTACTTCATTAATTGTTATACAAGTTGTATTGAAACTAAGCAATAATTGTTTGAAGAAAATTTATCAAGAGTATTACTAAAAAAGAAATAAAAAAAGAAACATTTTACATTTTTCTTCGTTTATATTATACAGACGGCGATTACAGGAGAGATAAGATACCATCTAGAAATCGCTTCTCAAACTGAAGGAGTTGTAAACAAATGAAATACACAACTGTTTTACTAACAGCTACAATTGTTTTAGGAAGTTTTAGTACTCTATCGGTGACAGCAGATTCAAATCAAATGGGCAGACAAGTAAGCCAAATATCTGCCAAATCAACAGTAGTCAATAAATCAACGTATCAAAGTGTCAGTAAGTTTAAAAAAAATGTCAGCTCGACTACAATTACCTGGTCCGGTAAGAATGTAACTTTAACTGCCAACACATCTGAGAGAGAAAATGTCCCAACTTTCGAACGTACCGTGATTGATTCAATTGTATTAACACAGGGAGAGAAGACGTACACCTTAGAAACTGATAACTATGAAGATAAATTGCTGGATATTACCAGCGTTGCAGCATCTGAATCAAACAGTTGGCTTGCTATACAAGCACATCGCAGTTCAGGAAACACACTGATCTTAATGGATCTTAAAACGGGTAAAACAACAAATTTAAATGATCGTCTATTAGAAGAAGGAAAAAAGAATATAGAAACAGTTTCTTCTTATAATTGGTCACCAAAATCAGAACAAATCGCTTTTGCTTTCGGAGACACCGAGAAAAGTTCGTTAGCCATTTACAACCCCAATGATGATACTTTTGTATATCTTCCTCGAGCAACAAATTATATAAGCACTGGAATTATACTCTGGCAGAAAAATGGAACAATTTTGGACTATATTTGCGAGTATCCTTCAGATAATATGATTCTTTATCGCTACAACCTGGAAAGTAAAAAAGTAAAACCAGTAAAAAAAATAAGCAAGAACGAGTTTAAGGAATGGTTCAAGCTAGATAAATACCCAACCAAGTAAATTAAACAAGGGCGGGATATACCCGCCCTTGTTAATTAGATTTCATTTATTGTGATTTTCCCAGAACCTCCGTTTTTAACGAGTACGTCAATTAAAGCTTTTTGATCATCATTTGATAGTCTAATGCAACCTAAAGTTGGACGAAGTGGATACCAGGTTAAGGATGTATCTGTAGCTGGATCACCGCTATGGATCATTATCTCGCTACGTCCATTTTTTTCTGCGATGAGGAAATTCCCACTAACCGCTTTATTTAACCATACGCGCTTGTGTGGGCCGTATGATGAAACAGATCCCCCCACATTATGTATGACTGTATTTGCCACGCCTGTAGGTATATCTGCATTCTGAAGCTTCCAGTTGGTATGATCTTTACCGTTTGCTTCATCATTTGATCCACGACCTAATGCATCTTTTGGCCCAAAAATCAACTTACCACTATCGTCGTAAACTTTTAGTGTACCTTTGTAATTTCTGTTGGATGGGAAATTTGCAATAATGTGATAACCCATTGTTAAACGCCTCCATAAGTAGTTTTTTTTAAGCAGATTTGATGGAGTTTTTAAAACACTGAATGGCTCCACATTCTTAGAGTTTATGTATCATCTCTGCTTCACTTATAAGGAGTTTCTAAACACAAAATAACAACCAGACCTCTAATTTTCTTTATGTTTTCTGTTAATTCTTCATCATGGTTCTTTCTGTGATTACTATATAGGTCAAAGCTTTAGAATGATTTAGTCTTGATGCAAAAGAAGAATTTCTTACAATGGACGAATTGGGTATAGACTATGGTCTATTGAGAGATCTACAAAATAGACCTCGTTATAGCTTTTTTAACAATAATTCAATGGGATATACTAGAATCGACTGCGATATTTAAGTCTTAAAGTCGTCCAAAACAAGTACTAAGTTGTTAGATTTAAAATATTGAATAACTTTATCTTTGTGAAATCGAAATGATTCTGTGATAGTTGTGGATTTTCCCTCCGTTAGTTCAGAGGTAAATCCACCTTCGATCTTAGTATATTCAAAATGACTACTTTGTAATGATATTCCTACTTTTGAAGCTACTACAGCCCCAAAATCATTGTTTTCCTTAAAATCATTTCCACTTAAATTAACGATATTATCGAGCCCGATTACTTTCTCACAAAGAACTGATTTTCCAGTTTTAGATGTGCCAATAATAGATGTTAAATATCTAATAGTTAAAATGGATTGTTCAAGCCTAGTTTCATAAGAAAAATTCTCTTTCGGTTGCCTTGTAACATATGTATAAGTCGAGAATGCGCCTGGGTAAACACTTGGTACGATTTCAACATGAATATACAACCTCCTATCCCCTGTTCTATGCACCTAAAAGAAGAGGTATTAAAATGAAAATTAAGCAATCTCACTAAAATTAATTTAGAAGTATAATAAATAAATAATATAGTTATCGGTGAGTGACAATGCCCCACGATTCAGACAAGTTCGATAGTGTGCATGATTGTAAACACAGCGACCTTGTTTTAGACGCATTCCAGAACTTACAGGAAAAATACAAAAAAGCCGCCATAATGGCGGCTAAATTTGTACAAATGTTTTCGTGACACATGAAAAAAGTTGGATGTGTATGCCACGAGGACTAAATGGTGCTCTCTCTGTGATTAATGACTATAGGGACTCATCATCAATTTCAAATTCAGGGTCCTGTTCTTGATCGGGTTCAACCTCAGGTTCAGATACCTGCTCCTGCTCGGGTTCAACCTCAGGTTCAGATACCTGCTCCTGCTCGGGTTCAACCTCAGGTTCAGATACCTGCTCCGGTTCGGGTTCAACCTCAGGTTCAGATACCTGCTCCTGCTCGGGTTCAACCTCAGGTTCAGATACCTGCTCCTGCTCGGGTTCAACCTCAGGTTCAGATACCTGCTCCTGCTCGGGTTCGACCTCAGGTTCGGATACCTGCTC
>NZ_FNFR01000013.1:0-94043 GCF_900101205.1 Paenibacillus sp. OK060 | reverse complement strand
TTCCACACGTACCCATCCCGAACACGACCGTTAAGCCCTCTAGCGCCGATGGTACTTGGACCGCAGGGTCCTGGGAGAGTAGGACGCCGCCAAGCGAAACCCCGCTGGGGTATTTTTTTTGACTTTTCTTGAGAGTTTGAATGATGAGAACAATGGACATTTTCAAATTCTTTATTAAGAGTAAGTAAGGCCCGTTGGTCAAGTGGTTAAGACACCTCCCTTTCACGGAGGTAACAGGGGTTCGAATCCCCTACGGGTCATAATAAGGCGGTGTAGCTCAGCTGGCTAGAGCGTACGGTTCATACCCGTGAGGTCGGGGGTTCGATCCCCTTCGCCGCTACCATTTTTTAGGGGCATAGTTTAAAGGTAGAACAACGGTCTCCAAAACCGTTGGTGTGGGTTCAATTCCTGCTGCCCCTGCCATTTTATTAAGAGCCATTAGCTCAGTTGGTAGAGCACCTGACTTTTAATCAGGGTGTCGAAGGTTCGAGCCCTTCATGGCTCATTGTTATATATGCATGCGGTATTAAGAGAAAAATATATGCTGTTTGACCTGAGGTATAAACTCTTTCCAGGTGAATCCTCTGTATAGTAAGACATGAAGAAAAGGTCGAGAGTCATCTTTACAAACTATGGTCTCTTAGACAGACAAGAGAATAATTCCTATCCCATCAACGGATAATGGACGCACCCTGTAGTAAAATCTAAGAACGCTATAACTTTTGAATTAATCCGATTATAATATCCCTATTGGAAAAGAGGCTATCCTTATGGACAGCCTCTTTCTTATATTTATTTCCTTAACCACGTGAAGGAAATTCGCCTTGCAAGCATATGATAAAATTCTGAGTTATAAATGGTTGCATATTGTTATGTGGTTGTGATGAACCGGTTACTCCTAAAGCCATAGGCGTCATATCTGTGCTTGGTGTGTTATTGTACAATGGGGGCTGCGGTGCTGTGGGAATAGGCTTGGCAGCTTGGGCCCAGTACGCATCTTTAGGTGAAGTTTGATTCCCTGTCGCAACAATACCTTGAGGTGTGTGCGTATGAGCAGGGATTTCGGTTTGATTTAGCGTGACAGTTGCATCTCCAACTTTTTCTCCAACAGTACGAGGAGTTAGACCTGTTCCGGAACCTTGATGAATAACAGCGGAACCCATCAAATTGGGCAAAGCAAAGGTCGATTTTCCATCTCCACCATACTGTACACCTAGTATAGAAAATAGAGCTGTATTTTGGGTAATTGACATCAATTGACCATTACATAATGCCCAGCCTTTTGGTGCAAAGTTCCCAGAAAAAATTCGGATTTCACCAATATACGCATCAGCCAAAGTCATGTCCTCCTTAATTAGTTGCGAGAAGGGAAAATTCCCTGAATCGCAATGGCGTAATTCAATACAATGTATGGTTGCATATTGTTATGCGGTTGAGAACCGCCGGCTCCTGAGAGACTTCCTGAATTCATAGTTTCTTGTCCAGGTGTGGATCCGAATGAATTCGGGACAGCTGCCCAAACGTTATTTAGTGGAGTTGCCACCGATGGATTGGTTTCAGAAGCTGTTACTTGATGGTTATGTATCGGCATCTCATTAATGGTTAACGTGTGAGCTGCTTCACCTTGTTTAGTGCCCAGAGGAATTGTATTTGACACATGTATCGGTACTCGTCCACGATAGTCTGGAAGTGCGAAAGTAGTGATACCGTCTCCACCGTAAACGTTACCAAGCAAAGAGTAGAGAGCTTGATTACTGTTGATCGGCAAGATTTGTCCTTCGCAATAAGCCCAGTTTCGAGGGGCATAGTTGTTGGCGAACAATCGGATCTCGCCCAAAAATGGTTCTGACATGAGGTGACCTCCTCTATTTTTTTATTCTCTTTAAGGTTGAGACGGGAATATGCCCTCTAGACAGATAATGAACGAGATGACAGTTGAAGGCATCATGTTGTCATGAGCCTGGTTTCCACCGACAGAAGATACAGCTGCAGTGTTCATATTCACTGTAGTGGGTTTATCTGACGTGTAATAGATTTTTCGTGGTGAGTTAGACCAGGTTGCATTAGTTGGTGTTGAGGTATTTGTAGAGGAATCTGAAGCAGTGTACACCGAATGCGTATGTACAGGGAGTTGATTAGAAACTAATGTAACCGCCTCATTACCTGCTTTTTGCCCACGAATAAACGTAGGGTTTGGATGAACAGCCACTCTACCTTGCAAATCAGGCAAAGCAAATGTGTTTTGTCCATCGCCGCCATACGTTGTTCCAAGTAGAACGAATAGAGCCTCATTTTCAGCAATGGATACTATTTGTCCATTACACAAAGCCCATCCACGAGGAGCAAAATTCCCCGCAAACATCCGAATCTCACCTAAATAAGCTTCACTCATTCGTTTTCACCTCACTAAATTCTGATGTTAATTGATTTGCTTTGGCAGGATACCATTCCATTAGTTGATGTAAACCTGTGCTGTGTACAGGAACGAAGTTAAGCTTCTGGTACAGCTTGATTGCTCTGTTCAAGGGAAGTACGCTTAAACGAATCGTTGCACCAGCAAGACTTGCCCGTTGTTGTAGATCCATAATGAGGCTCATACCTATGCCCCGATTCCGATACTCCGGTAGAAGAGATATATCAATGAGCACCCATTCGGACCCTTGTTCAAGTACGTACGTTTGACCTACAGAGATATTATTTTCACGAACGATCCTTCGAATGGCATCTGGGTAAGAAGCCGTATAAGACATGGTTTGAGCTCTCCATTGCATACGCAAAAATAGTTCTTGTTCCGCTGGCTCCCAGTTCCAACTTTGTAATTCTTCTTGGCGGCTTAATGAATACAAATGAAACAAAAACGTTTCATCTTCTAGTTTTGAGGCAACTGTATCAATCACTTTTTAATTCTCTCCCTTAATTCCAAGGTGATGGATAGATATAGTTGTCATAATTTGTTTATAACAGATGGAGGAAGGGCTGTCATTAAAAATTTTGCAGTTTCAAATCGAATGGTGACGAAAATTTATAAAAAAACTTCAAAAAAACACGTTAGAACAAGTTGGGAATGGGTTGAAAGTCATTGTTTTATGAAAAAAGTCCCTAATTTTATATTTACCTATACCAAAGTCTCGTTTATGATGAGAGTAATTTCCATTTCATCATTCGACAAACTTCATCGGGAAATAGATAGGCAATAATAATTGCCAATTAAATCATTTTAGGGGGCCGGACATGTCTTTGTTTCCGAGAAAAAAGAGTTTGAATCGTATAATCCGAACTACATTGGCAAGTATTTTACTCATTAGTTCTTTTAGCGGTGGTGGATTATCTTCTAAAGCGAGTGCTGCTAGTTGGAGTGATGTACATCAGGAGCCTTCAAGTTTTCAAATTTTTGTTGAATACGGTAATGGGACATTTTTATCTCTAGGTAGTTTCCTGGATTATCATCTATCGTCAGATTCCGTGACCTGGGATAATCGCAATCTGGAGACCTCCATGGAACCGACTAATGTCAAATTTCTGAATTCAACTTGGTATATTACTGGGTCAGAGGGAGTTTATGAGACAAGTGATCCTGCAACAGGATGGACTTCTCTGAGTTCATCCCTCAAAGGCATAAACATCAATGATATTGCATATAGTCCCGTTAACGATCGGTATGTATTAGCGGGAGATGGAAAATTTTACTCATTTACGGGAAATGAAATACCTGAAGTGGTGTTTTCAGACAATGCAATCCCTAATTTTCGTCGAGTGGTTTACGGTAATGGAATGTTTATTGCAACAACCTATATAGAAGGGCAAGCGGCTCAAATTTACCGATCTCCCGATGGGATAGCATGGACTAATGTTTATACGACCCAAGCCATTTTCGATATTGCCTATGGAAATAATACATTTGTAGCGGTTGGTGAGGGTGGACAGGCCTACGCTTCAAATGATGGAGTAACCTGGAGCAAGACGACCGTATCGAATTACAGTAACGTTGGTTTACCTTCAGTGACATATGCTGCAGGAAAATTTTATACCGTTGGCGCAAATGAAAGAGTTGCTACCTCGCTAAATGGGGTTGTTTGGGAAGAGGAATGGAGCAATCCATCCTCATCAATTGATTTTGCTGACGTCATTATAGGTGGAGGACGAGCAGTTGCAGTAGGTTATGACAGTCAAACATATGACGGTCATATAAAGTCTGCTCCCGCCCCACAAGTGAATAGTGTGACTGTGACCCCAGCTAACCCAATTGTGAAGCAAGGAAATACAGAACAACTCACCGCCACTGTGAATGTCAGCGGTGGAGCAGCCCAAACTGTTACGTGGACCAGTAGTGACACGAATGGCAATGTCACGGTGAATGCAAATGGATTAGTGAATGTGGCTGTAAACACTACACCAGGCACATATACGATTACAGCAACGTCAACAGTTGATGGTACCAAGTCGGGTAGTGCAACGATCACGGTTACCTCTGCCCCAGCAGTAAACAGTGTGACGGTCAGTCCGTCTAACCCTAATGTGGTGCAAGGAGATACAGAGCAACTAATTGCCACTGTGAATGTCAGCGGTGGAGCGGCCCAAACAGTTACGTGGACCAGTAGTGACACGAACGGAAATGTTACGGTAGATGCGAACGGACTTGTGAGTGTAGCAGCAAATACCCCACCTGGTCCGTATACAATTACAGCAACGTCAACGTTTGACGGTACTAAATCAGGTAGTGCAACGATCACGGTTACCTCTGCCCCAGCAGTAAACAGTGTGACGGTCAGTCCGTCTAACCCTAATGTGGTGCAAGGAGATACAGAGCAACTAATTGCCACTGTGAATGTCAGCGGTGGAGCGGCCCAAACAGTTACGTGGACCAGTAGTGACACGAACGGAAATGTTACGGTAGATGCGAACGGACTTGTGAGTGTAGCAGCAAATACCCCACCTGGTCCGTATACGATTACAGCAACGTCAACGTTTGACGGTACTAAATCAGGTAGTGCAACGATTACGGTTGCCTCGGCACCGGCAGTAAACAGTGTGACGGTCAGTCCGTCTAACCCTAATGTGGTGCAAGGAAATACAGAGCAACTAACAGCTACTGTGAATGTCAGTGGTGGAGCAGCCCAAACTGTTACGTGGGCCAGTAGTGACACGAATGGTAATGTTACGGTAGATGCGAACGGACTGGTGAGTGTAGCAACAAATACCCCACCTGGTCCGTATACGATTACAGCAACGTCAACGTTTGACGTTACTAAATCAAGTAGTGCAACGATTACGGTTACTTCAGCACCGGCAGTAAACAGTGTGACGGTCAGTCCGTCTAACCCTAATGTGGTGCAAGGAAATACAGAGCAACTAACAGCTACTGTGAATGTCAGTGGTGGAGCAGCCCAAACTGTTACGTGGGCCAGTAGTGACACGAATGGTAATGTTACGGTAGATGCGAACGGACTGGTGAGTGTAGCAACAAATACCCCACCTGGTCCGTATACGATTACAGCAACGTCAACGTTTGACGTTACTAAATCAAGTAGTGCAACGATTACGGTTACTTCAGCACCGGCAGTAAACAGTGTGACGGTCAGTCCGTCTAACCCTAATGTGGTGCAAGGAGATACAGAGCAACTAACCGCCACTGTGAATGTCAGTGGTGGAGCGGCCCAAACTGTTACGTGGACCAGTAGTGACACGAATGGTAATGTTACGGTAGATGCAAATGGATTGGTAAGTGTGGCAGCAAATACCCCACCTGGTCCGTATACAATTACAGCAACTTCTTCTTTTGATAGTACCAAGACAGGTAGTGCAACGATTACAGTGACTTCTGCACCAGAAGTCAACAGTGTAACTGTGAGTCCTACCTATTCAAGTGTGCTGCAAGGTGACACACAGCAGCTGACCGCTACTGTGAATGTCAGTGGTGGAGCAGCCCAAACCGTTACATGGAGCAGCAGTGATACGAGCGGAAATGTCACAGTGGATGCAAATGGATTGGTAAGTGTCGCTCCAAACACAACACCTGGTCCATATACAATTACCGCGATCTCAACGGCCAACAGCAGTAAATCGGGCAACGCTACAATAAACGTAGTTACTGAAATCGAACAATACACTGTGACGATAAACAATTTGGTAGGTGGCACAATTAGTGTTGCCCCTACGATCTCCCCAGCCGGTAACTTAATTAGCTTGAACATTCTACCGGATTTAGGGAAGAGAGTAAAAATAGGATCGCTGAAGTATATCTTTAATTCTGTGGGCTATCCGATCGCGGGTGAAACTTTCATCATGCCAAGCGGGGATGTTACCGTTAGTGCAGAGTTCGAAGATATCTCAGAAACGATACCTTTTTTAAGTATTGTCGCTCCATTATTTTCACCGGTACCGGTTGGCTATGAGCAACCTTCAGCAAAGAAATTAATCATCACGAATGCCGGGGCTGTTGATACCACCATTCGTAGTCTTACTTCCAGTGAACCCAACACATTTGTGGTTGAAGGAAGTGGCAATAATGTAGCTGCGGGTGAAAGTATCGACACGTGGAGCGTTCGACCGGTAGTAGGCTTACCAGCCGGAACCTATACTTCCGTGATTACAGCTGTTTATGGAGACGGGGAAATAGCAACAACTAACCTTGTACTTACTGTGAATTCTTCCAATAGTTCAGGTGGCGGTGGAAATTCAGGCAATAGTGGCAGTGGAGCGGGCTCACAAGGTGGCGGAACACCATCAGCAAACCCACCTCAGCTAGAGCCAAGTGGTGTCCCTGTTGTAATAAACGGTAAGTCAGAGAAGATCGGCAAGTTGGATACAAAAATCGTTGATAATAGAACCATAACAACTCTTACGCCGGATCCTAGCAAACTTCTAGAATGGTTGGCGAAAGAAGGTCAGAATGCTGTAGTGACTATTCCTGTGAATGAGTCATCGAATTCTATTGTGGGAATATTAACAGGGGATGTTGTTAAAAAGATGATAGATCAATCTGCCGTCTTAGAACTGGTCACCCCGCTTGCCACATATAGACTACCTGCGAGCCAAATCTCAATTGAGGCGGTAGCGGGTCAACTTGGTGCGGATGATACACTATCAGACATGACGATTGAGTTAACAATCTCAAAAGCTCTCCCTTCGGAATCGAGCATTGCAAAGGACTCGGCGATTTTAAAAGGTGCTTTACTTTTAGTAGATCCTGTCCATTTTACGTTAATGGCTGAATTCAATGGTTTAAGAAAGGAAATAAATCGCTTCAATACGTACGTTGAACGGTATATTCCACTTCCGGAGACCATCGATCCAAATCAGATCACGACAGGAATTGTTGTAGGTTCGGATGGTTCCACTCATCATGTACCAACTTATGTTGAGAAAAAAGATAATCGCTACCACGCAGTGATTAATAGCTTGTCCAATAGCTTGTACACACTGGTTTGGCACCCAGTCGAATTTACTGATGTGACGAACCATTGGGCAAAAGACGCAATCAATGACATGGGATCACGAATGATTGTTACGGGAGTTAGTGAGGATATTTTCGAACCGAATAGGAGCATTACACGTGCTGAGTTCTCTGCTATGGTTGTAAGAGGGCTGGGTATAGTACCGATAACTGGCGAAACTTCATTTATCGATGTAAATAAGTCTGATTGGTTTGCTGATTATATCTATACAGCTCACGAATATCAATTAATTGACGGCTATAATGATGCTGAATTTGCTCCTATGGATACCATCACTCGTGAACAAGCTATGACTATTATTGCGAAAGCGATGAAGATCACAGGTATCAATCCGGATTTATTGCCTGATCAAGTAAACACGTTGATCGGACAATATAAAGACGATTCATCGATTTCAAGCTATGCCAGAGATCATATAGCAGCTGGTTTAGCAACGGGTATTATGAATGGTAGAACAACGACTACGATTCAACCGAAGGGCCAAATCACACGTGCTGAAGTGGCTACGTTACTTCAAAAATTACTCAAGAAGTCGAATTTGATTCAATAGAAGCATGAAAGCAAAGGATCAGACCAAGAGGGTCTGATCTTTTGCTTATTGAGATACCAATGAGCAAATACCATCTGTATTTTTGATTAGTTAAAGAGAGGGGATTCAATGAATAAGTCACGTTTGGGGAATGCGTATTTAAAAAAGACTGTAATTATATTAGGTATGTTTTTATTGTACTTTCCATTGTTTGTAGTTATATCCATGTTACTATTCGGAATAACTAGCATAGTCGATCCGGGTGCATATTATAGATATGCTACTGAGAGCAAGTATAGTGAGGACGTCTTTTTCTCACCTGAAATTGATGCTAAAACAAAAATAGGGAATACCATTACAAAAACTTTTATTGTAATGGAAAAAGATCTACCAGATAACACCCAAGCAATATTTCATGAGCTTTTAACAGAGGAGAGTTCATTTCTCTCACAGCTTAAAGAAAATAGGGCGTATATGGATTACTTGGTCGATAATAACTTAACTCTTGAAGAATTAATTACATATATGAAGTCGATTTCTAATTTAAGCAATGAAATTTTAAATGGTAGTTTGTACTTTTCAGCAGTAATAATATTTATCATTGTATATATCCTGTTCAGATTTAGATTAGAGTTATATTGGTTAGCAGGAATATTGTATGTATTTTCAAATCTAGATGGTTTTACATCAGGAATCTTTTCAAATATTTTCTATAACCCTATGCGCTGGGTGAGTATGATGATGGGACAGGAATACACAATAAATCAATACAACATGTACATAGAGTTTTTACCTAAAATCAAAGAAGCATTTTTGACTTTCATTATATTTGACACTGTAGGCCAAATATACAGGGAGAATTGGGAGAAGAAAAGATTAAAAAAACTCACAGAGATTTATGTTTCATTAGGTGGAGCTTTAAATTTGCTGAGAGATTTAAGAGCTGCAAATAGTAACAATCCCTTCGTAAAGATAACTAAGGTGAACATTGATTTATATTATCTAAGCAAATATGCATCAAAAAAAAGAAATGATATTGCCTTAAAAGAAGTGAGAGAGCTTACAATAATGTTTTTACGCAGAATTGAATCTAGTTCACTATCACTAGACGATGTCATCCGTTTTTTAGAGAGATTAATAGTAGAGTTAAATGGATCGGAGGACTTCAAAAATAAAATTAATCTCGTTACAATTTTATCAAACAATCAAGTTAAGAGAGGTTGATATAAATTTTCATAAGGACTCATTTTGATGATACTTGCTCCGACACTTTCAAATGGAACGGTGCTATTGTTGTGTTTAATTTCTATAACAATGATACATACGTGGATATCAGAATAACTCCTGATGAATGAAACTTTTTCGTGAATAAAATCGAATTCTTCAGGTGCGCTACAAAAGAATTGTAATAGCAACTCATTGACTGTTAATTCTAACTTAGACTCCTGATATATATCTTTCTTAAGTTGTAAGTTCTCCTTAGAATATTATTGAAAACTCATTTCAAGAACGCAATTTGACGACAAGGATCGTTCAATTCAAAAAAAGAATAGTGCTGCGTAAAAGAATTAAACAATTAATAAATATAACTCGTGAACTATTGTAAACCGATATAATAATATAGCATTGAGAAACAGTAAATGGTTGAAGCTTATACCTTATTCAAAATTGCTTTAGTAAAGAGTAACCGGATGGGAGGGAAGAATAATCTGTTCGATTGGGTGAATAAATGACTTTTTATTTGAACTGGAGGAAGTATATGTTTTATAGAAGAATAATTCAAAAAGTAAGCACATTCATAATAGCTACCAGTATGGTATCCGTATTTAGTGGGGTAGCATATGGTCAGAAAACCAATTTAGATATTGAAGGACATTGGGCCGAATTTACCCTTAATAAATGGCTCTCAGAAGGGTTAATTAAAGGATATTCTGATCAAACACTCAAACCCAACAATGTAATTACACGTGGAGAATTTATGGCATTGGTTAATCGTCAGTTTGGTTTTAATGAGGGAGAAGAAATACATTTCACTGACTTGTCGTCTTCGAATTGGAGCTATCTAGAAGTGCAAAAAGCGGTAAAAGCAGGTTACATACAAGGTTATAAAGATCAAACTATACGTACTTCTAAACCGATAAGCCGTCAAGAAGCTGCAGTTATTGTAGCAAACTTACTGAAATTACCTAGTAATGAAAAAGCAGCTTTAGCATTTAAGGATTCTTCAGAATTTACATATTGGAGTAAGGGTGCCATAGGTGCTACATTCTCAAAATATATCATTACTGGTTATACAAATGGTTCATTCAAACCGGCATCTCCAATTACGCGAGCTGAGGCAGTTGTGATGTTGGATAAAGCGATAAGCTTGATACAACAACAAGAACAAGAAACAGAAAGTGAAGATAACGATAATATACCTTCACCATCTATACCTACTGCGAGTTTAAAATCAGATTCAAACAGTACATCTAATGGATCCGGTTCACCTTCGATTACTACTGGAGTGAAGACCTCCACATTAATCACCACCGAAGGAGTCAAAGCCGTTCAAGGCATACCTCAAGTTGCCACTCTGACAATAACAAGTGGTGCAGATACGGCAGGTTCATTGCGTGCCACATTTACGGATGGAGTAAATACAGTTACCGTTGATGTAGAACTTAATGGAACTGAAATGGATTCTGAGGTAGCTGTTAAAGTCGCTAGAGCGTTTGAGAATGTGTTAACAGGATGGAATGTGGATGTTGAGCTCGCAAGCATTTATTTCTCAGCAGTAAATCCAACCGTTAACAACGAACTTGTTAAAGTTACCATGGAAAGCATAACGACGGGGGTGGTCTCGAGTGGTAGTGTCATTACTGTCCCAGGTAGTATTTATAATAATTCAGGTACAGCTCAAGTAGCAACACTGGTTATAGAGAACGGTGCAACGGCTCCAGGTTCATATTATGTCTATTTTACAGATGGAGGAGTGCCAGTTCGAAAAGATATCTACATGTCGGGAACAGAAACAGCGGCTGAAGTAGCGTCTAAAATAGCAGTCGCGTTTGGAACATCTGTAGCGGGTTGGGGTGCAGAAGCTGATGGGACTCGAGTACATTTCACAGCGCAAACGCCAGGTACTAATAACGAAAATGTTCGAATATACGCTTTGGAAGCATCAGGAGTAGGGGCACCTTCAAGTACACTTGAAGTTCCAGGAAATCTTACGACTAACACATCCCAAGTGATTACGCTGCGTCTTCCCAATTCAGAAAGTGATCATGGGCCGATAGGCGTCAAATTCACGGATGGAGTCTCCTCGTGGACAGCCTATGTGTCTATGATGGGAAGTCCTGAAACAGGAAGTGATCTTGCTAACAAGATAGCAGCAGCATTCGGGAGCATGATTCCGAATTGGATCGTTTCTTCACGAGGCTCAGATGTAATTTTTACAACCAAGTTTCCGGCAGAGAATAACATAAAGGTTATGGCGAGACTTTCGGGATTAAACACAGGAATTGGCATGCCAGATAGTTCGATTACATCTGTAGGAACAGCGCCATTACAGGGTACAGCTCAAGTAGCAACACTGGTTATAGAGAACGGTGCAACGGCTCCGGGTTCATATTATGTCTATTTTACAGATGGAGGAGTGCCAGTTCGAAAAGATATCTACATGTCGGGAACAGAAACAGCGGCTCAAGTAGCGTCTAAAATAGCAGTCGCGTTTGGAACATCTGTAGCGGGTTGGGGTGCAGAAGCTGATGGGACTCGAGTACATTTCACAGCGCAAACGCCAGGTACTAATAACGAAAATGTTCGAATATACGCTTTGGAAGCATCAGGAGTAGGGGCACCTTCAAGTACACTTGAAGTTCCAGGAAATCTTACGACTAACACATCCCAAGTGATTACGCTGCGTCTTCCCAATTCAGAAAGTGATCATGGGCCGATAGGCGTCAAATTCACGGATGGAGTCTCCTCGTGGACAGCCTATGTGTCTATGATGGGAAGTCCTGAAACAGGAAGTGATCTTGCTAACAAGATAGCAGCAGCATTCGGGAGCATGATTCCGAATTGGATCGTTTCTTCACGGGGCTCAGATGTAATTTTTACAGCCGAGTTTCCGGCAGAGAATAACATAAAAGCTATGGCGAGACTTTCGGGATTAAACACAGGAATTGGCATGCCAGATAGTACAATAACGACCGTAGGAGCTCCATACCCTACTGGCGTAGCACAAGTGGCTACCTTAGTGATAGATTCAGGGGCTACAGCTGCCGGAACGATTACTGCTACATTTACAGACGGTAGCACAACCATTTTTAAAGATATTGAATTAATAGGTACAGAAACTGCTGCCGAAGTAGCAACGAAGATAGCTTGGGCATTTAACACGTCTTTAGTTGATTGGAACGCTACGTCAAATGATAGAAATGTTATATTTACAGCCCGAGCACCTTCGGATAATAATCCTAAACTATCTGTGGCAATCGTGGAAGCGACTACGGGTCTTGGATTGGTATCAAGCTCGATTACTACACCAGGATCGGAGACGTTTGCAGGCGTAAAGCAAGCTGTAAGTTTGAAAATTGATTCTGGCCCCAGCGCGCCAGGGATTATTAAGGTTGTATTTCGAGACGGTACGAATGAGGTTTCCAAACGTTTAAGATTGTCAGGAACAGAGACATTAAATGGACTGGCTGAGAAAATTGGTTCTGCATTTGAGAATTCGATGGCCGGGTGGAATGTCACCACGATGGATCATAATGTCATTTTTACAGCAAGTACGCCAGAAGATAACAATTCTAATGTAAGTATAGTTGTCTATCAGGAGTAAATGAATAAACAAAAAAACCATGTCATACAAGACGTGGTTTTTTTGTTTTGGAAGAAGTTTATTAGAGTACTGTGTGCTTTCTATCTCCACGTTGAACCAACCACTTGTCGGCGACTCTTTATTATGGGATAGAAAAACATAATAAATACAACATGGAGATTTAATTAGTATTGAGATTATAACGTTGTGCATGAATTCTTTATGTAGTTGTGATGATTCATGTTCAATACGCTGCTTAAAGTGATCATCAGCCCACAACTATTAAAGAGATATCTATATTAAATGTTAAGGAATAAGTCATAATTAAAGCATTATAGTGATGTAAGAAAACTAACATTCAATAAAAAGCATGTTGTGAAATAAAAGTCGAAACTTAACAAAAAAAACTATATTTATGGATAAAATTAACTTATAATTAGGTATAAAGTGATAATTATCACTTTTCAGAAGTTATTACATAGAACTTTTGGATTACATAAAGATGAACTCATAATTATCAAGGCCTAAGGGGAGGAACCAGGAATGGGAGTTGCAGAAGTCAAAACTCAGTCATTGTATTCCAATATTCAGCGGGGAAAAAAAGAAGAATTTATTTATCTAACAGCTTCCGATTTAATCTTAACGCAAGATTACTTTACGGATGCTACAGCTCACTACTGGGTTCAGGCAGATACCGTCCATCTGGATAGATCGATAAGTTTGCCTGGGCGTAATCTAATAATAAATGCGAGAGTTATTTCTTCCCATGGAAACATATCTATTAGCACGTCTGGATTACCCGTTCCTCCGGATCATGACTTCGTACAAGAACCAAAGGCCGATTCCGGCATCAAAGCGATCAAAAGTGGAGACGATGGCGGAAAGGGTCATGACGGTTCAGATGGGGCAGATGGGATGTCAGGCGGACATTTGGTACTGACAGCGGAGCGCTTTAATCTAAAAGGAAAATTAATTCTCTCAGCAAATGGTAGCAATGGAGGTCGCGGGCAAGACGGAGGAGACGGGATGGATGGCCGGCCAGGAGATAATGGTAGAGATAGCGAGACCCATATTTTCTGGTTTAATGACCATTCCACATCGGGTGGTGATGGAGGTAATGGAGGAGACGGTGGTAACGCGGGAAGTTCTGGGAATGGCGGAGACGCTGGACATATTTTTATTGGCTACGTGATTTCAAGCGAAGAGCATAGAATAACAATGGATACGCAAGTGGGTATCGCTGGAGCACCAACTTTACCCGGAAAAGCAGGAGCTGGATGTCCGGGAGGTATAGGTGGTCTTCAACTGGAGACAGTCTCGGTAGGGAAGAAATCGAGCGTTACAAAGCGTAGCAGTACAAAAAGATCCGCTAGTGGAAAAGATGGCGTAGATGGCAAAGTTGGGATCAGCGCAGTTCATGCGGTTGATGGTAAACCCGCTCAATCCATAATTGTACAGATTGGATATAGTCAATTTTATGGAGCGAAAATCGCCAATACAGAAATCTATAAGAGTCTGTCTTCTGTAGATTTAGAAACTGCCTTAAGTGCCTCACTCGAACGTCAAACATTAACCTTACATAAGGCAGGATTAGCTTATCTGTCAGGAAGTGAGGAGAAGCTCGAAGAAGCTGCCGATTTACTAAACTGGTTGCAACAGACAATACCGAATGAGTCCTGGTTTAATGAGGTACGAACTCAAAGTACCTATTCTGAATTCCAAAGCGATATGCTGGACGCTTCCATTCAATGGCTAGCACTACGAAATAAAGTGATGATCCTTATTACACAGTTGGGACAGGGTCTAGACTATTTTAGCCATCCATGGAACTGGGTGCCTCTGATGCCTCTAAATAAATATCAAGACTTGGGTGTCAATCTGATAAACGCAGCTCAACAAGCTGAAACGTTATATCGTGATTACATTTTGGCTGAGAACGATCAACGAGGTCGCTTAAAAGTATTAAATGATGCCATTTCCGTTGCAGTAAATCGAATTAATGATATAGAGGGTCAAAGGCAAGATTCAATTAAAGAGCGGGCGCGCTTGGAAATAGAAGCTGACAAGCTATATGAAGATATACTTTCAAAAGAGAAGTCGCTCCAGAAAGTGGCTGAAGAATTTGTAGATGCGCTACGGAAGAAACTTGCTTTGTCCACCCTGAAGGCTACATTTGATTTGATAGTGAACGGCGTAGCCCTGGTTACCAATGTAACCCCTGCCCTAACGGCGCTCAAAACAGGCGGTGCCATAGCATCAGCAATGAGCAACTACTGGGATACAGGCAAGACAATTGTGATAGACGATACGTTCAAAAACGCCAAAACGGTAGAAAAAGAAAAAAAGAAAAAAGAAGAGGAACTTTCTAAATCCATTAAAAATGTGACTACCGCTGCTTCTTCGGGGCTAGCAATTATAAAAGACGGAATAGAGATTTACAACCTGATGGGGCAAATGCAAGAAGCACGTGATTCCTTTGGATATTCTTCATCCATGCTTGCCATGTCACGTGAGAAATTCGAAGAGATGTTAAAACCGGTTTATGATCAAATGCCGGAAGATAAAGTGGAAGAATATCGTAAGGCCTTTAATCAATATCTCAACGTCGTTGAAGAATACCAGCGCAAAAAACAAGCAGTGACAGCTAAACATTTGGAAGAAGCAAAATTATTCGCCGAAATGGCACAACGACGTGCAGATCAAGACCGAATTAAGCAGGTAATGGGAGATGATGTGGATGCGGGCTTGCCACTATTCCATACGTATATTTTCGACCTGTACAACGGCTTAAAGCTGGCATTAACAGATTTCCTGTACCAAGAATACCAAGCATATCGCTATATGGTCCTGAGCCAAGAGCTGTTCCCGTTTGTTCAAGATAGCCACGTTGCCGAGCTTAGTCGTATTCATGCCGATATAACCGTTAAGTTGACAAACGCATTAAATGCTTCAGAAAATCCGGTGCAACCATTCAAAAACGTGACGGTTATCTTTAACGAAGCATCTTTCCCAGAGCAATTTGAAACGCTGCGAGCACATGGAACGGCATTCTTCCCCTTGACACTGGATAACCAACTCATTCGGGAGAAAATTGCAGGTAAAGCTCACATGATGGTCAGTGACTGCCACATTCAGATACCTGGTGCACGGAATGCCGCAGGAAGCATTCACATTGAATATACTCACTCTGGTCATTCAACATTTCTTGATTCGTATGGTCAACGTTTTGACTTTGTACACAACAAGAGCCACGGATTCTTTGAATATGATGTAACTCCGGAACGTGGTGCAACTGGTGATCTAGAACCGAAGGAACTTATTCGGAATGAGTCTGGTGGTGCTGTGGGTGATGGGACCAGCAGAATTATGCCAGGTTTATTGTCAGTATGGTCGATAGAGGTACCTGGGGAGGATCGAGGCGGTCTTGTACTTAATGAGGGCGTGGATTTGAGCCAAGTGAAGAAGATTATCATGACCTTCCAGGGGAAGGCAGAGGCTTATGCTGCTAAAGCTCCAGGAACAAAGTTTACCTCTTTTGTAGCGAAAAAAACTATTTCTGAAAAGTTTGCTAATCATGAGATGTTCGGATTGCCGGATACTGGAACAGAAACGGAAATAGGGAAAGAAAATTCAATCCTTATAGAACTCTAGTGATCTATAACAACCCCACAAGAACGAATGCTAGAGATGACTGAATTACTCAGTAAAGGTCCCAGTGTGGAGTGGTCAAGAACGCATTTAGAGGACGATTAAAAAATACCAAACGGACGTCGGTGCTCAACCGGCGTCCGTTTTTTTAATTTACGTTGCGGTCGTCTCGGGTTGTAGATGATGCATAGTCCAGGCAATTATCCCGACGTGTATACTAATTTGGGCGTCAACCTTTGGTGGCATGTCGTGGTAAACGTGGGATGTGTGCTGGAATCTCTGGTCGCTGTGAACGATCGATGTTGTCGTGACGTCTTTTTGCTTGGCATACGCTTTGGCAAAAGTCTGTGATATATAAGCTCATTTTCGTTTCATTCTCCGATGCAGTAGGCGACAATCTCGTTATTATTACGTTTTTCCGCTGAAAGATACAACCATCGCTCACGTTCACCTGCTGGTTGGGTCACATTCGTGTGACGCGTTCTACGAATCACCGCTAAGATACCCGTGTCTATTCTAGGGTGGAAATTCAAAGTGGAGTCTTACGAAGTCGGTGTTTTTTCTGCTCTTTTCGTTTATGGAGTTGTCGAGTCGAATTATATTTGGTATTATAGAACTATATCAATTGTTTAATTATTCTATTACCTGAGCCATGAGGCAAACAGGTCATTCTAACTTTGAATTATTTATTGGAATATTTATGTCTAAATACACCCTTTAGGTGCTTAAGTATCATTTGGATACTTCTATGTACTTATAGGGTTTTTATTATCAAAAACACCTTTGGTGGAGTTTACTCTTCGGATAACCCACTTTAGGTGTTTTTTAATGTTATACATTAAAATGTTGGTTTATCCACTCAACAGAGCAACTCTTCCCCTAATTACTTAGGACTACATTACTGCTAATTAACTTGGATTCTATCTCAATAAACCCAGTTATCCTGATTTATAGATCTTAAAAACCTGAGGTCAAAGTTGAATTATAAAAAGGGTAGTAACTTTTGATAAACAACACGTAACTCAAGATAGTGGAACTGTGAATTTAAAGAAAATTAATCAAAAGTATGAGGGGAATCATATTAATTTGAAAATTAAATCACATGTCTTTCAAGTATCAGAGCTGCCTGCAGCTCTCAACAACTCTTTGGATGAACTGTTTAAAGCAATTAATGAGAAAAGTGAATTAAAGCTGGAAGGCGAATCTATAGCGAGTAGTGGTATCAGAGATGAAATTGAATCAACGCATATTTCTCAGCCTTTTAAAAAGAAAGTACTTTCTGTTGATACCAGAAATGAAAAATTAAATGCGGAGTCAATCAATACTGAATCTGATGTGAACCCCTCAAACTTTCCTATTGGACTACGTGAATATTGAGCTTTGAGAGGTAAATATGGATCAGAGCTCGTAGATAAGCTTTCAACGACCCCTGCGTTAGTTACAACTGAGGAATACAATGTGATGATAGAAGGTTATTCCAAATAAACGGCGTCACAATACTACAGAATGGAAAATAACAGATCCAGATTCAGCGAATGCTTGGTCAAGAAATTGTGTATCTCATAGAAGGCACATATATTAAATCACACCTCATTTTTGCAAACAAATTTATGGACCTGGAAGGTAATGCTCATGATAGTTTAAGGACAGTTGGAGGCTAAGTGCTCACCGCTTTCTCAAACGACTGATAGGTACATATGGCCTAGTTGGTTGTTTGCGAAAGCGGTGAGGAACGTTGAAATAAGTCAAATTTCCTAAAATTTCGCAAATTCCTGTCGACAATCTTCTAACAGCGGTGTAAAATAATCTCATTAATATGAATTTTCACATTTTTACCAATATGAAAAAGTGAAATAAAGTTTTTGATATACATAATGACCATGACGGTTTCGTTTTTGCACTTATTTTTACCTTTATTAGAACTTTTGACCTATTATATATACAATTAAGTGGAGGCGTTGAAGATGTCAAAACAATATGCAAGAACCAGTGGTATTAGCGAGGTAATGGATAAGCCACTTGATAATAATATACTAGTAGAAGAGATAAAGGCTGCTATACTCGTGGAATGCTATCCATTAGTAATGGCTAAAAAGAAAGAAGGTTCCTTAAAGTTCTCTGTACGAAGCGGAAGACTTGCTATTAATCATGTATTAGAGAAGAAGGTACTACGTCCTAAGTCTTTGGGTTTAGACTTAGCTGTTTCAGATAACACTGTTTCTACTGGAATGAACCGAAAAGGTTTGAGAACCTTAATCATGATTTTAGATTCAGTTCTCAAAGAAAATGAACCGATTGACCATGCAACTATACTGATTAATTATTCTGTTGAAGAAAATGGAGATTATGCAGATGGGGAACTAATTGTAGAACGCGGTATCCATCATGCAAGATATTAAAACATCTCTTGACATCAAAGCTCTTAATAAGGATAATCATAGTAGATTATGCTTTAACTAACTTAATACTGACAAGCGGAAGCACCGCCTACCTTGGATAAATTCCAAAGGTTTGGCGGTGCTTTTTTTTGTTCCCAAAAAAGGGGGAATGTACGGTAGATTCTGATTACTAATTGAGTTCGACTTTGTAACACTTGTTTTAAAACAAATATGTTAACACCGCTCATAAGCGAAAGGAGAATTATCTTGATAAAGAAACTTGTATTAACCTTGGCACTTGTGTTTAGTCTATTTTCAGTATTCGGTCTTGTAGCTCCTGATGGCGCTAGTGCCAATGGCTCTGTAATAGACTCGGATTTAAAGGACGGAACTATGTATAATCCCAATGGCTCTCAAAAGGCCAACGTTGATAAGGTCAACAAACCTCTTAAATTGATCGTTCAAATTTTTGGGGGAGTAGGGGGAACATGCTTTGTACTGGCTGTCATGTACTACGCAGTAATGATTATCTTTGGTTCGCTTAACCCTCAAAAGGCAGCAACCTATTGGAAAGCATTGTTGGGATGCGCTGCGGGAGCTTTCGTCTTCTTCGGTGCCGCGACCTTCGCGGATGTTATTGCTGGCTTATCCAATTCAGCGAAGTAGAAGTTAATGCACTGGGTAATGGTCACAATGCCGGATATGAGGACGTTACATGTCTGAAATCATATAGGTAACAGTGACCGTTTCTCATTCACTAGGGGGGATGAGTATGAACAATGAAATAGTCGTACCGATTGATATCACTCAAGAGGAAAAGTCAATTTTGGCTGTTTTATCTATTCGGCAATTTTTAATTATATTTCCTACACTCGTATTTTGTGGAGTGTTTTTCATCTTCGGAGGCCTTCCCTTTTTGGAAGGCGGGGCAGAGTGGATAGGAAAGTTGATTTTATTTGTTATTCTGGGTGCCATTGCAGCTTTCTTCGCATTTTTTAAGTTCGATAAACATGAGCAATACGCGAGTGAGTTTGTTGTTTCCAGAATTAAGTTTCTACGTTCGCAAAAAACGTTCACACATAACTAAACGAAAGAAGGACCTCAGATGCAAATTTTTATTTTTTGCATGATGGGATTCCTGGCACTAATGCTGGTATTCCTTATGATTGCAAAAAAGAGGATGGACAAGAATGAACCCATTATTGGTTGGCAAAGAAAACAGCACCTTGAGGAAGTGAGCGCTGGATCTGTGGAGACGCAAAAAAAGCACCTCAATAAACACGAAGAGAAGCAGCTCAAAAAAGATCGACAGGACATGAAAGATCTAATCGGGATTGAGGATATCAAACAAGGCATATTTGTTAAGCGAAACAACGAATATTGCGTAATCGTGTCTACAGATTCAGTCAATTATGATCTTTTGAGTGCTCAAGCTCGCCAATCCACAATTCTCGGGTACAGCAGTTTGTTTAGAGTCATCCGATTTCCAATTCAGATTTTGGGGCAAGCCGTCAGGCAGGATCTGCGTAAAGAAGAAAACCGCTGGAAATCTAACTTGGAAAAATGTAATTCACAAACCATGGATTACAACACAAAAGTAATCAATCATATCAAGAATAAATCCGAAAAGGAATTTCGAATATCTCGAAAAGTGTACTATGTGATCACCTACGTACCCTTACCAAGTAAGATGGGTGCTCTTAAACTAGAGCAACGCGAAGAAATGATTCGAAATGAGTTATATCAACGGGCTGCAACAGTAGTCGGGATGTTAAGACAATGCGAGATACATGCCGAATTGTTAGATTCTCTTTCTGCTATGGAAGTAATGAAAAGAGCACTTAACCGTGATCGAATGGTTATTAATCCGATCGATGATTTGGTTACACATGGCAGAGAAAAACTTTCTTCGTATATCACCGTCGATGTCACAACCATGCCTGGATTTGAAGATTTAGTTTATGAAGTGGAGGAAGTGCGAGACTATGTTCAAACGTCTGAAAAAGAAGCAAGTGGACCCATCCGAGTTGCAAATTGATGACGCACGTAAAGGTAGTAAGGATGACGTCCCACTCTCTTTTCCTTCTATCGTTGATAACATGTTGAATGATGGAGCTCATTTTGAGAGTGATTACTTCACTTTAAAAACGGGGCTTGGGAATTTGAAATATGGACGTTCCTTCTTTGTTAAACCGAGTGGTTATCCTCGTACGGTTCGAATAGGGTGGCTCGAAGCGCTCTTTAGTGGGGATGATTTGGATTGCTCAGTACATATCGAACCAATTGATCGAAATGTTGCGATTAAGAAGCTTCAAGACAAAATTGATGAACTAGATACAGTTATTTATTCGGCAGCTAACCGAAATGATCAAGCCAAGATTGATGATTCCGTGCAGAAGCGAGATGATACGAAATTTCTTCAACGTCAAATAAAAAGTAATCAAAATGGACTCTATTATGTATCCATTCAAGCAAGCGTATATGCAAACTCACTAGATGAACTCAACGCGAAGTGTGTTGAAGTGGACAATGCTGTATCCGGTGAATCTATTGAGATCATAAGTGCGTTTGATAGACAGAAAGAGGCCTTCCTTTCATGTATGCCATTAGGAAGAAATTATCTACCTAAATCTGATCGGAACTTGGATCAGCTCGCTCTGACTGCCATATTCCCACATGCATCATCGAAACTGAACCATCAAGGTGGATTCCCAATCGGTCGCTATGGTCGAGATTATGTTTACTATAACAACTTTGATTCTTCCTTAAATAACTATTCCTTGGGGATTTTTGGTGTATCAGGGTCTGGTAAGTCCGTCTTGGTGAAACAAATTATCGCACGCGGTTATATGGATGGCATTATGAAAAACGTAATCATCGATGTGGAACCGGAGTATCGTGAATTGACCTATGCTCTAGGCGGAGTAGTCGTACCGATATATCCATCAAAAGAAGATGATGTCAGTCGAATCAACCCATTAGATATTTTCCCGGAAAAAGAAATTAAGAATAAAGGTACAGAGGATGAGTTCATTGATGAAAAGATCAATTTGAATGAAAAAGTCAAAGAAGCACTCGAATTTTTTAAAGTCATGAAGGAATCTTTGACCCCAGATAACAAGGGACTAACGGCCGTTGAAATTGGG
Source organism: Paenibacillus sp. OK060 (assembly GCF_900101205.1). Lineage (NCBI taxonomy): Bacteria > Bacillati > Bacillota > Bacilli > Caryophanales > Paenibacillaceae > Paenibacillus > Paenibacillus sp. OK060. The sequence goes on along the minus strand of NZ_FNFR01000013.1, from coordinate 72,084 downwards.
GTTTTGAATGATATCCTCGAAGAATTATACCTCTCTCGCGGAATTACGGAAGATCCAGATTCGATATACGAACAAATCGAACATATTGATGACTTTGGTTCCATCACTTACCGCAAAAAGTTAATCGAGATGCCTACGATTACTAATGTATACGAAGCGCTCTTACATGAGGCTAAAAATGATTATGGTGAAGAATTAAGAGAACTATGCAACGTCGTAAAACTATTCACCAGAAACAAAGCCTTTGGTATGTTCGATGGACAAACCAGAATTATCTCAGAAAATAATGTCTCTCTGGATGAAGCACCGGTTGTTACTTTTGATATAAGTAAACTTTCAAGTAACGGAATAGAAAGACCACTTGCCCAGCACGTCCTCATGACGTGGGTGTGGAGCAGATTTATCGTTTCAAATCCAAAAGTGAAAAAACGTGTTATCTGTGATGAAGCGTGGATGATGATCAAATATGCCTCCATGATGGAATGGCTTAAGATTCTGTCTGCAAGGGGTAGGAAGTGGAATGTTTCTCTTACATTGGTCTCTCAAAGATACGAAATGTTTGAGCGAACTGAAGCTGCTAGAGATGTCGTAGCTCAATTTGATACAGTGTGCTTCTTAAGACAAAGTGATCAGGATATTTCTCCCATTCTTAATACGTTCAGATTATCAGAAGATGTTGGAAATCTCATAAGGACTTCTTCTACCGGTCAAGTACTCATGAAGGCTGGCAAACAAATCGTTTCATTCCAATCTGAGCCGACACCTGAAGAATGGATATATCTCAATACAAATCAGAACGTTGAAGTTCCAATGAAGAAAAGAAAGACTCGTGAAGAAATGATAGGTTGGCTTGATGACAAATCTCATATACCGGTAGGTGGTGTGGCGTGATAAAACGTTCGAATCTGCTACTGGCACTATTGTGTTTAGTAATTTTGCTTGCTGGTTGCGGATCAACGGAAAATACGTCAGAGACAGCGACTGCACCGACCAGCAAAGATAACGGAGCCACTCCTATCAGTACAACGGATGGAACAAGTTCTGATGTCTCATTTAGCCCAGAAGATTTAGGAAGCGGCGGAGATAACAGTGGAGCACTAGTAGGAGAGAAAACACAAGAAATGATGGATAAGGCTGAAGATGATGCGAATCTAATGAACGGATTCATTATCGGACAAGCCAACAATCTATTTAAGATACCTGGTATTAATAGCATCCAAAACTTGGTGTTTGGTAATCCCTACAAAACATGGGGATTCGGTGAAAATGAAAAAGACGAGCTTGTTGATGGCATCTTTTATCAATCTGAAATGGATCATGTCATTAATCCACTAATTGCTACGTTTTCAGGAGTCTATGCAACCATTTTGATGCTAGCAATCATGATGTCCAGTTTAAAGTTTGGAATGAAAGCTCACAGTCCTCAGTCGAAAGAAGATTTCTGGAAAGATATCCACATGTATGTAGCATCTGCGTTTTTTATGGGTCTTTTCTGGATGTTATTCCATACGTTGATGGCACTGAATTGGGGAATTGTACAAGGCGTCGGTTCTACGCTCAAAGGGCTAGGAAAACCTCTAGATGGAGTTTCTATTATCGCAACCGCTACAAATGATGGTGCTTATTCATTTAAGATGGGGGACCTCTTTGTATTCTTAGCAGAGTGGGGCCTTTCTGCATACCTTAACTTTATTTACATTGCCCGTAAAATAATCATTGTTTTGCTTTGTGTGATGTCGCCTTTTGCAGCCTACAGTTTGTTATTTGCAAAAACGCGTTCATTTTTTGGTACCTATATTAAGGAATTGTGCGGAAATATCTTTCTTCCGGCTATTCATGCGATTATTCTATTCGTTTTCGTCCAAATGGCAGGTAATTTAGGTTCTGGGATGGGCCCAATGATATTTAAACTTGGCATGATCATTATGTTTGTTCCTATAACCGGGATGGTAAGTAAGTGGCTTAACCTTGGAGACTCGAGTTCTTCTGTAGGTCGAGCTGCGAATGCTATGGGCTTGGGGGCTATCGGCGGAGCCATGATGTTATCTAAAGGTGTCATGAATATGTCCGGAAAAGGGCGTACCACAAACACCACAGGTTCAACAGGTGGGGGGACGGAATCGCCGGGCGGATCTGAAGTATCTATGGGGAACGATGTCGGTGCAACTACTTTAAGTAAGGCTGCAGCGGGTGGATCGGCGTTTAACAAAATCAAAAAGGCTGGCACAATAACTGGTGGAATTTTAGGGGGTACTGTAGGATTGCCATTTGGGGGCGCTGGTGTGGCAGCTGGTGCTGCTGTGGGATCTAAACTAGTAACCGGTGTTTTGCAAGGTACTCAAAACTCAGCTAAAGGTTTACATGGCGCCTACAGTACAATTCGGAACGCGGGTCAAAGACAAAATCCAGACGGAAGTTCTTCTGGTTGGAAAATGTCAAATGTAAAAGAGAAATGGAATGATCTCGCAGAGCGACGTCAGTTGATGGGTAATCTTGGCGAGTCTGCTGGCATGCTTGCAGGTGGTGTGGGTGCAGCGATTGGAATGTCAGTAGCAGGCCCACTCGGAGGAGCAATCGGTGGTACGCTTGGCAGTAAATTTGGAACAGCTGGTAAATCTATGGGTCAAATGTTATCAGGTGTAAGCCGTCAAAGAGCGTTTGATTCTGGAAGTGGAATGCGAGCGGATGGAACGATGAGTCCACGCGGGATGACATTAAATAGTCTCTCTGCAGATCCACGTTTCAGTGGGAGTCAAGCTCGATGGAACCAAACGAATGACCGCTCCTGGTATGAAGCCAAGGACCAGTCTACTGGAAAATGGGAGAAAATTGGGGGATATGGTGCAGGTGATGCTTCTCTCAAAACGGGTCAGCAACGAATGGTAGATTATCAGATGCGTAATCCGAAACAAGACGGCCAATGGAATCGTCAAGAGAACGGTTCATATATGCGATCAATTGAACGCCCGGGTGCTGTTAGTCCGGTCAGTGTGAGGCCACGAACTGAGAGAGAATTAGTTGGGATGAGTGGATCAACAGCGGATCTTGGAAGAAGCAGTGAGGCATACATTGCTGACAGTGGTGGCCAAAAGCTATACTCCGACAACACATTTGATATGCGAAGACTTAATCCTGAAGATTACTTCAATCATAAACAACCAGGTAAAACAGGTGGAGATGACAAAGTGGCTGATATGGTTGGGAAGGTACCCCAAGCTACGCGAGCAACCGGTAGGAATCTAATACAAGGGGCTAGTCGAGTTGCATGGGCTCAATCAGGTGCATATAACAAGGCCAATAGAACAAGCGATATATCTTGATCATTTTTGGTGGGGGATTGAGGATGTCTCGTAGGAGATATCCTCTTACGATTGTGAGGTGAGAAATTGAGTGCGAATGAGATAGGCGGTCAAGCTGCTGGACAAGCAGGGGGAGCATTAAAAAAGGGCGGTACAAAAGTAGCCTCTAAAGCAGTAGGAAAAGCGGGGAAATACCTAAAAAAACTACTCATAAAATTTTTGAAACAGCTTGTATTATCGATTGGTAAGCTTATTGTCTCATTGATAGGCCCTTGGGGATTAGTGATAATTTTAGCTATTCTTCTTACTTTAGCTGCCCTCTCTGCCATTCCATTTGCGGACTGGTTTTTAGGTGGGAATGCTCGTAGTGAAGAGCAACAATCGGCGGATGTAAAATATGAAAAAGAGTTCAAATCCGCTGCTGATAAAACAGTTGCTGAACTATGGGGAATTGAAGCAGATAAAAACTGGCTCAATCAAGTTGTGAAGACCGTAAAACCGAGTTGGGGCATACCTGCATCTCTTGTTCGCTATGAAATTATGGTAAATGAAAAGAAAGTTGAACTTTCTGATTATAAACCCGAAGAACTGATTAAGAGCTTTCAACCCTCATTTTCTTATACTACAGTCTCCGATGATAAGGAAAGAACAAAATCTATTGTAGCGTGTACGGTTACAACTACAGATGAAGAGGGTAACTCATCTACTCATACGACAACTGAGGAGACCCGATCAGAAAGCAACAGAAAGACACATGATGTACTATCAGATATTACATTAGATTACGGCCATATGAATATTAAGCCCCTGAAGTTGTACTATCCTGGGGGTACAACGACAATAACAGATCAATGGGATCTTGTGGGTACAAGTACTAGTGGTGATTGTACTACGACAACCTATAAACAGTATGACCATACAACAGTTGACGATCGTTATAGTCCTGATTTTCAAGTTGATGGTGCAAAATTTCAACAAATATTGATTAACCTAGGTGTCGACAAAGATGACATGAAATTATTCTTTGAGTTCATTACTACTGCTGACCCTGATTGGAATCCAGCGCTATATGGAGGTAAATCTTCCGGAGGATACGTTGGGGAATGGTTACCTGGAACAGCTGCAGTACCAGATGTTGTTCTTCGTTACGAACCTTTAGTCAGAAAATATTTAGAGTTAAAAGGTTTGGATCAACTTACTCAATTGGTTCTGGCACTTATCATGCAAGAAACTGGTGGCAGATATCTTGATGTAATGCAGTCTTCTGAATCGCTTGGACTACCTCCAAACACTCTAACTGATCCTGAACTATCAATAAAAGTAGGTATTGATCACTTTGCTGCTGTTTACGCTTCAGCAGGCGGTGACATTAATCTCACCCTGCAAGCTTATAACTTTGGAGGGGGATACATCAAATATGCCAAAGAAAACGGTGGGGGTTATACTAAAGAAAATGCACTAGCGTTTAGTCAAATGATGGCAAAGAAAAACGGATGGGAGAGATATGGAGATCCCTTGTACGTCGATCACGTTATGAGATACTATAATGCAACGAGTACGGTCATAAAAGTTCCTAATGATGGTCAGATATTTGATGTCCAAGAGGTACTAGACGTTATGACAAAATATCTTGGGCATCCATACTTAATGGGGGGAAGAGACCCATTTGGGGCAGGTATTGATTGTTCAGGTCTTATAGAATTTGCTTTTAGGCAAATCGGAGTTAATATGTCGGGCACTGCAAGAAATCAATATGATAAAACAGTTGAAATAAGAGCCGAAGATGCCAGACCAGGGGATTTTGTGTTTTGGTCTACCTATAAGGCGGGTCCTTCACACATAGGCATGTATCTTGGAGATGGCAAGTTTATCAATTCAGGAAGTACGTATGGTGTAAGTATTGATACTATGCACCGTTGGAGAAAGATACCTTTCTTCGGATATCGTCGCCTTGTTGAAAAATAATACTACCGAAAGGAGTACTTTAAAAACTATGACAAAAAGAAGTTTTTATGCAGTATGGTTAGCAATTGTCCTATTAGGCGGAGTAGGTATTGGCTCGTGGGCTTATACCAGTAGTCTCAACCAAGAAAAAATGAAAGAACAGACAATCATGCAACAGAATAGGCTATTTGTCGAAGGATTCTTCAACTTTCAAACGACAAATCAACGTTATGAAGCTATAAGACCTTATACAACTGAGAAGGGATATAGATCTACATTTCCTTCAGGAATAGAACTGCCTCCTGATAGTGAAGTTCATTCAACTGTAAGTGACATGAAAGCTTATCTACAACATGATCCTTCTTCTGATAAAAATCAAACTGAAGTATTAAATAAGTTTTCACTTACTACAGAATTTAATGGGATAGGAAGTGTGCAAACAATTGTCATGAAGACAGTTCTTTTGGATGAAGGACGAGGAGATGGCTGGAAAGTAGATGATATAGAGATGATTATTCAAAATACTCATTAATAAGAGCGTTTGAAAGGTGGATAATTTCATTATGCATGAGAATATAATGCAATCTGTCTTCCAAGTTATTCGACTAGCTCAGATTGTAGGGATTCCTGTTTTTGCTTGCTTATTTGGACTTGGATTTATACTTTTACTGACTGCCGGGAAAAACCCAATTCGAAAACGAAGAGGCCTGCTTTTTGTGATTGCGTTTGGTTTTGGAACTTTCCTCATTGCATACGTACCGGCGATTGTTCATACATTCCTAGGGGACGCACCCAATCAAACCTCTACTGGACAATCAGTAAAGCAACTTGTCGATTCAACCATGCCATTCGGATCGATCATATTCAATGGGCTTATATGGATTGCCATTCCTGTAACGGGAACGATGTTTTATATCGGTATTTTTGTTCGTTTAATGGCTGCAAAAAATCCAGGAAGAAAGAGAATGGGTGTTGGACTCGTAATGTTCTCGCCACTAACATTGGGAATAGTATTACTTATTCCTAAATTACTTCCCAGCTTATAGATTAAATATTTCAGAGATCTATTAATCTGTAACTCTGCCCAGCTTCTCAGAGTGATAGTCAGATCTTAATCCTAGTGAAACTTTCGCTGGAACTTGTGAGTTCATGATACCACATAGTGTAGAATCCCTACTTTCATACGTATTGTTCAAAGAACGAGGGTGTTTCTTCGTTCTTTATTTACTAATTAAAAGACAGGCGTGATTAGAACCAATCCCGTAGGGTTAGTTTTGATTTTTTTGCTGCAACAATTATGATATGATTTGAATAAATGATTCTACTATCTATATTTTGGGATTGATATCAATGTTGAATAACTTATCTAGGGAAGAAATAGAGAAAATTCACGCTGAAATAATGTTTAAATTAGCAGCGCCATTTCCTCCTAAAACGGTCCAATTCAAGAATGCAAATCCACGCAGTGCGTATATTCCTGTTCATCCCATTCAATATAGGGTAAGGTCAGCTGCCGGACCATATTGGACTTGGAGAATTACTACTGATAAACCCATCTACCATGAGGAAACGGATGAAATTGAAATGCGAGGTGTCTTGAACATTCTGAATTCAAGTTCTGAAGGACAAGGATTTGCAGTTCTAGAACGGGATAAAAGTAATAAAAAAATTCAATTCTATAGGGAATCTATTCGTTCAGCGGTAAGTGACGCTTTTCGAGATGCTGCAGATTATTTTGCAGTAGGACATCAAGATTTAGCACCCTATCGTAAATGGGCGGAAAATCCAGGAGTTGGTCTTAAAAGCTTGGAAGATCAATCTGATGGAAGTAGTCTAACAAACACGGGAAACATGGAAGTGAAATACTGCCTTAAATGTGGCGTTGTGCTCACACAAGATGATTTAGACTATCTAAAGATAGTGCGCTGGAACAATACAGTATGTAAGGAACATGTTCCAGTTCATCAAAAGAAAAAAAACGATCCTAACTTTTTAGACGGTTAATTCCTGCGATAGACTCAAGGCACTGAAGAAAAACAGCCACGTTATTAGTAATTTGTTCAATATCTTAGTGTTTTCTGATATAATAATTTTTAATAAACGAATAGATACGACAGCCGGAAGCACCGCTGATTAGGATAATCCTAATTTTGTAGGTGCTTCTTTTTTTAAAAAAATTAATAATGGAGGAGTAATTTATGTTAATGGAAACACGTATACCAAGTCGTTTTATCGGTATGTACCCAGGAGAATTTATGGTCGTTGGATTATCCTTTAAATCTATACAAGAGAGGATACTACCAAGTGGAGATACAAGATTTAAAATCGGAGATATTGAAAGACCTTTAGATATTATTGCTGCTCTTCATTTGAGTGAGCAGCATTTGTTGAACTGAACACATGTGAGATGGGTAAAGAAGCATCTGCTGATTGCTGATTATGTAAAAGATGCTACAATACTAACGAACCTATTGAATTAGTTCCATTTATTCTATATAATTAGCTTAAATGAATAATATGGACACCTACGTGGAAGAACCCGGGGTCATTGGATAACAATCCAATGGCCCCTTTTTGCGTTCGTTTGTTTCATTCAATGATACATTAAGAGGAAGGGTGGATTAGTTTGAAAAAAGGAAAGAAAGTAATCTCATTTTTTATGGTGCTGGCAATGTTCGTATTCTCTTTACCTATGCAGGTATTTGCTGAAGAAATAGGAGAAAGTCGGCTTTTTAGTGTTGATTTTTCACCAAAGGTACATATGAATAGAGAATTTAATCCTGATATCTATACATATACGACATCCGTCAATGCTTCAGAAAAAAGTATCGCGGTTACACCTTATGCCATGGACTCAAATACAACAATTCGTGTTAATGGAACTGTAGTTACCAATGGTACACCTTCATTACCGATTACACTTGATCAAGAAATAACTTTAATTACTATTGAGGTACAATCCATTGATGTGCCGAGCAACGTAAAAAACTATGTGTTTTCCGTTAAAAAAACGATAAATCTGGATGATACCGGGTTGAAGTCGATTGTGGTTGAGGGTGCAACAGTTGATCATCCATTTAGTACAGAAAAGTCCTACTACACCGGACGTGTACAGGCTAATCAATCGTATGTGAATGTAAAAACAACAGCATTCAATAGTGCTATAACTAAGATCAATGGTAACTTAGTTAGCTCTTCAGGAAGTATGGTTGTAGAGATGAAAACGGGAATCAATACAATCTTTGTAGAAATGACTTCCTTAAATGGTGCATCTAAATCCTATACATTCGTTATAACCAAGCCTGAAGCGAATAACAACGCTAATATCAGAAGTTTACTCATTAACGGTAAGGATTTTGCAGAGACCGGTTCAGTTTTTGTAGATTATGTGAGCTCCAATGCTAGTAATTTCAATGTCGTCATCAACCCGTCGGATAACTTTAGCTCGATCAATCTGGATGGTAAATACGTTGTGGCTGGTTCCTCAACCAACTTAAACCTAAGACAAGAAAGTATTAATGTATTCCCTATTATCATTACTGCTGCTAACGGCATAACTACTAAAACTTATAATCTTCATATTATTCGCCTAGGCACATCGAATTCTACTACAGGTGATGTCAATAATAATGTTGCTTCTGGTACTTCATATGCAGGGAACACTAGTCTTAAGGTAGATAGTAAGGGAGATGTTCTTGTTACTGATGGTGCTGGTGCTATCACGACACTCTCCAGACAAGGATCGGGTCGTTTACACACGGTCAACTTGGATACTCAAGCTATCCAGAAGATACTCCATTCCAATACTAAAGTTTCGGAGATCGTAGTAGACTATTCTAAAAAAACAGGTTTGAATGATTCATTAAATTTGAATATCGATAGTACTTTAACCAAACTGCTTCAAGATCGAAAAGTAAAGGTCAAGCTCATGTCTATAAATGGTTATGCTACAGCAGATTTGACTCTTTTGAGAGATTGGAATAACGGAGGTAGTATTACTATCTCACGTGCCAATATTGGAGTGACCTATGATGATGAATATATACCTGCTAGTGGTTTTATCCGTTTTGAATATACTGGTGCTCCTTTAGGTGTATACAATCCTCTGGACATAGAAATTCCAATCTACAGTGATGCTGATGTTAAACTAGCTAATGTTTATCGTTTCGATGAGAAGTCAGGATTTACGTTAATCCCAAGTACAACAGAGGAAAAAGTGAAGAAATCTAAAGGAGTAAGCAATGGCGACTTTATTGTCATGAACTTCAAAAAAAGCTTCACAGATATAAAGAATCATTGGTCATTTAAGCTTCTTGATTTTATGTCAAAAAAGCAATTTATCTCTGGCTACCCCGATGATTCATTTAGGCCTGATCGATATGTAACGCGTGCTGAATTTACTTCAATGCTTATTAAAGCCATTTCTGAACACCTGGATACTGTTAATGTGGAGGAGGAGCCCTTTTCTGATGTAAATACTAATGACTGGTATTATGCTGTAGTGGATGAGGGATGGAAGGCAGCTCTAATCACGGGTATTACCTCTGACTCCTTCGGACCTAACCAAAATATAACTCGTGAACAGATGGCAGCCATAGCGGTTCGTGCATTTAATCAATTGAAAACAATTCCTGAAATGACAACCACTCAGGCAAACAGTATTTTAGGAAAGTATAATGACTCTAGAGTGGTTAGTTCTTGGGCTAAAGTTGATCTTGCAACTGCTATTGATCATAAAATTATTGATGGGATCGGAAATAATAGACTTGCTAGTCGAGATCTAGCTACACGTGCACATGCAGCGACAGTTGTTTATAAAGTTTTAAATGAATCAATAGGCTTCTAATTGGTAAACAAGGAGGCACCTTTCATAGGTGACTTCTTGTTTTACGTCCACCTCAAAATCATGAGATTTAAAATATTCAATAATATATTATGTAATATATTATTTTTGCAATCTCCGGATAGTTAATAAAGTAGTAATGATAACAATGTTGAAATCGTTGAAATTAAGAGTAACTGCGATGTTTGTGCAAGTAACAATGTTGATAGTGTTGAATATGAAGTTTATCCTTTGTTATCTCTATTACTATACAAGAGGATTATTGTGTGGGATGCAACGCAGTTTTTATGCTGATGAAGGCGATCAATTCGCATTGGAGCATTTGCGGTATTTTTTTCTAACACAGTAACTGTGAGGTAAAGTATATTATTTCGAAATGAGTATGCAATTCCAAAAGTAACACTAATTGGGGAGCATATTTTTAGTAAGTATTATGTTGAAGCTAATGTGTGTAATTGTGGGGATTGTGATGGTATACTAAAATAAAATGTATCTTCTGGGAGCTGAAATATGATGTCTCAGGAAAAGATGTCTATTACTAGTGTAATTAAGACTATAAAAGATATATCTAGGTTCAAAGGATTAGAAAAGGGTGGATGAATTATAATAGCTCGTAGATGACTTAAAACAGTCAGCGAAACAATTTAGGATTTATGACATTTAACTTGAATCCTTACATTATCCTTACATTACTCTTCTTCTGGTAGATCTATTAATGACTATGAATACAAGTCCTTATTTAAAATGTTACCAACATTTAATTAGGAGAACGAATACATAATAGAGGAAATATCGAGGTAATTGAATTAAAGGGTGTTTTTTGATAAAAGAGCTACAAAAAACTGAATTCCAAAACAAGTTTACTTTAAAAAGTCACTATCATAATGTAAAAACCATTTATGAGCAATTGGGTATGAAAGAAGTTTTTGTTTAGTAATACTTTTGCCCTTTCTAGCTTAATCAATTTCAATAATAATTAAATTATTGAGCGCTGCTTAATTACTGCTTTTAATTTTTGAATAATTTATATCAAATTATTCTCTAAAAGGATGATTTTTATGAACTTTCCAAGAAATCAAATTGAATTATTATTAGAAGAGAAAAAATTCGATGAAGCGGAGGGGCTTCTGTTAGATATGCGGAGTACGGAGTATACTAACTCTACTGTTAATTATTTTTTAGGATTATTGTACTCTGATCATTACAATTCTAATAAATCGGAAGAACAAGCCAAAAGATTTTTCCTTGATGTAATAAGCTCGGATTATGTTTATGAATATGCGTACATTTATTTAGAACGAATAGAGAGAAATAAGAATAAATCAATAAGAATATTAGAGGCGGGTCTGAAATTTTTCCCAAATAGTATTCAACTAAATGAAAGATTACTATATCAGATAGACCCTGATTTGAAAGATGACTTCTATGGCAGCTTGATAGCTGCTGAGATATCTTCAAATGAAATACATTCGTTTATGATGAACTATTATTACAATAACAATAAATATATTGAAGCTATAGAAGCATCGAAAAATCTTGAGATAGAAAGTGATGGTATATATATTGATTTGCATAAAGCATACTGCTTATACAGAATGGGGCAAATTAACGAAGCAATAGAGCATCTCGTTATTATCATTAATAGGGATTTCAAGCATGATCTAAGCTATGCTCCTCACATTGCTCTTATTCTATCTTATCTCCATAATAACGATAATGAAAAAGCTTTTGCGATTTTTAGTGAAATTCCGGAAGATTATCAAATTGATCTCGATATAATGGCATACCCATATTTCGTATTCAATTTTGAGAGAGAGTTCAACGATACATTGTTTAAATTAGAGAAATTAAATAACGATAAGCTAGTATTGGCTAAATTGAAAGGACTGCGTGGTTTATCAAGGTTAAACTACCATAATAGCAAGGCTGAAGAAAAAAGAATATTTAAAGATTTAGAATTTGCACAAAAATATCTAGGATGCAACCTTATGTATACTCGAATATTAAAAGAGTTTGCAGAAAATACAAAAAAAAACCTAGAAGCTTTCAAATTTGCTCTTTATACATTACGTTATGAATATGAGAAATACAAAGATGTCCTTGAGGGGAAACATTATTGGGAGTTTATAGACCATTGTAATGAAGAAGAAATTTTATGTATAAAAGATAATCTAATTCAAGTATTCAGGGAGACAGAATATCTTAGAAATAATCTCTTAGGTGAGGTTATAACACAGCTAATTGAGAGACTCTTTAAATTCGAAAAATTTAAAGAGATAACTGAGATCGCTGAGGAGATAGGATACAGTGGGGTTAATAAGTACATCTTGTTTGAGATAGCCTACTCCTATAATGAGATTAATCAGTTAAAGTTATCTAAACAATATTATGAAAGACACGAAAAGGAGAATGGAAAGGGGAATGCTTCTTCTAATAACATTGGATTAATTTTAAGAACAGAGGGACTACTTTTCGAAGCGCAGGAAAAATTTAAAACTGCAATGGAATTAGACCCTCAAGACAAAATCGCGACTGAAAATTATATCAGTATAACTAAAGTGATAAATGAAAGGGAACATGAACAAGAAGCTTTAAGGAAAGCTGCTCAGCATTTTTCAAGCGAGGACGCTTGGATAAAAGGTAAAATGCTTTCATTTTCAAAGTTTCAGGATAAAGAGGGACTAATCGAATGTCCTCATAGAGAATTACCGAAAATGCTAAGTATTTCTGGAATTAAAGCAAATGAATTACTGATGAATTTTTTAGAAAATAGATATGTTACAAAAATTACCGATCATAATTTAAACACAACAAGTTCAGTCTACCGCATTAATCCAGAAGTAGCATTAATCATATCTGAGTTAGAGAAAAACGAGAAAAACGAGAGTACGTTAATTAAAATCGCTAAAAACATTACCTTAAACCGTTTATATGATTTAGGGTATGATGAAAAATTGCTTTTGGCCCTTGATAAAATATCTAATCCTGATTTAAAGGGTATGTTGGAACGAGATCTAAATGAGAATGTGCTTAGTTTAATTACAAAATCATTTAAGTCGTCGTTAATATTAAGTGGTAGCATTGTCGAAGCAGTTCTTCTTGATCATATTTCATCCAAAAGCATTACTCAATATACAATGGAAAACGGTAGAAATAAAAGAGTAAATCAAATGGATTTAAATGAGCTTCTCTATGTTTCAAATCAGGAAAATTTTATTGATATACAATTATATCACTTATCCCATGCTATACGTGGATTTAGGAATTTAATACATCCCGGTGTTGAACAAAGGAAACGATCCGTAACAGTAAACGAAGAAAATGCAATGTTGGCATGGAGTATCGTTAAAAAGGTTATTCAAGAAATTTAACAATTTCTTATCTAAAGGATTTGTTAAGGTTATAGTGAAGAGCTATCTTTAAACCGTTAGGGTTCAAGTACACGTGGTGCGAATCCCCCTCTCCGTCATTCAAAAAATCACACTCTATATAAGGATTTTTGCTGATTATGATGAAACACACTTAACTGTTGAACAGAAGCTAGTGTGTTTTTTTTCATGACCAATTGAGGAAAATAGGAAATATGACGGGAGATACTCAATATGAGTTCAAGACATGGAAAAACCACGTTTTATATTGCACTTAAGGAAAAGATTCATATTCTCGAACTAAAGTTAATTAGTGAAGTAATTCTATATAGTAATAAAGTGCTGTCCTTTAAGAACCCTATGGTGATAACTCTCAGAGAGATAATTATCTAGATTTACAAAGCATATCTAGATGAAAGGCTATCAGATGAAGACTTTTAAAATTTGCTCATAAGAGATTCTATTGACTACTTTAGAGCTAGCTACGCGATGAAAGGTTTGGATGGGCAGATTGCCCAGGGTGTCTTTGGAGTAAAGTAAAAGGCTTTGGTGATTTCTTTGTCTTTTGGAAAGAGTGTCTGGACAGACATGGGAGACATGCGGGACGTTCAGAAAAAGTTCATCAATTTCCTTGAAGATAACAAGGGAATGGAGAAATGGACGAACGCAAGCGAGGTGGGAATGAAATTCGTGTAAGAGAGTTTATGGAAGAATTTAAGATCAATACAAAATTTGGCAAGACTTCAAGAACAGCGATAGTACTGAAAAGGTCGTACAGGGAGCAAACACCCGCATGTTCCAAAAGAACTTGAAAAACGTGCGAAAGAGTCACAGGAGCAAACGACACTAGCTGAGGTGTTAATCTCAAGGAAGAAGAACGTAGAAGACAAGACTTGCTTAAAGGCTCTTATCGCAACTACCACTATGACTCCGTTGAGCGGGATATCAAAGACCGTATCGGTGAAATCACTACAGAGTATACTCTACAGCAGATAGAAGCTATTGATAGCGGCTATGCGTCTGACTCAGTTGAGTTTATGTCCATCCGTCAGGGAATGAGCCAGAAAATTATAGGACTCTACCAAGAACAGCTTAACTTTATCGCTCAGACTAACGAGGACTTAACTAAAGACTTGGAGAGTGCTAGAGGGAAAAGGGCTTCTGACGAGGAAATTCAGAAACTACAGGATAACTTAAATAGATCGAAATCTAACCAAGACAAAGCTGGTGGAGAACTCAAGATTGCCAAGAGGAAGCCAAGAGACAGCAACAAGAAGCAGACTACAACGCCGCGATGTCTAGGATAAACAGGTCTTCGTAGAATGCTGAAACTAGACTTACTATCAAAGATGCCGTTAATCAGGTCTCTATGGATAGAAACTCTAGAGAGTACGTCAATGCGTCTGTGGCTAACTCTCAAGAGAGAATTAATAACCTGACTACTCAAATAGAGCAACTAAAAGGCATAGACGCTACTTCTGATCAACAGCAACAATTTAATCCTATGGTTCAGCAACTACAATCCAGTATTGCTCAGGAGAAAGTCAGAATCAGGGATATGAAGCTATCCACTATCGGTCTGTACAAGCAAGACCTTTCGGATTCCTTTGAGGAACTGAGCAAGAAGTACCTGCAAGCCAGAGTAGAGTAGATTAGGGCAGAGCAGACGAAAGTAACCCATACCTCCGTAATCTCCGCATTAACCAGCACGAAAAGCAGGTAGATATCTTCGCTCATAATATAACAGACCTACAGAAACAATTAGCCTCGACCAATGACCTCGAAGCGCAAGAGACTATCCAACGAGAGATTAGGGACTTGCAACGTCAGTCCTTACATGCTCAGTTGGGAATCTTAGATGAAATGAAAAGTGAAGGGGCAACGTTCAACTTACCAGACAATGTAAAAGCTATGTCTTATTACGAGTACATTACTAAGGAATGACACTCACCAAAATTATACTGTTCAAGAGGGAGACACTAACGTCACCGTTACCCCTTCCGAACATTACGGAAGGCTCGTCTGCTGGAAGGATCAAGCAGATAGGTAAAGCTTTTGGGGAAGGTATCCATAAAGGAAACAACTTGCGTCTTCAAAAGCAAGCGAATCCGTTCGGATACCGGGGCAGTTCTCAGTAACAAGCCCAACTCTTACAGGTGGGGTTTATTTTCAAGTAGAGATAGTATGACTCGACAAGGGCTAGCTATCGTTTTATAGGGTCTAAAAATAGAAAAATCATATTAATAATATACAATATTTGTGTTAATAGTATAATTAACGGAAACATCCTGCGGGGTGTATGGCGATGAATCACTGATAATCTTGAGGTTAGTTGATTCGGCAGTAATACTGATAAAGAGTATCATAATGAACCAGAAAACGCTAAAATTACTCAAAAGACAGCGATCATGTGGAAAAGGGGAGTTTTGTGGTCGAAATAAAGGAACAATTAGATAGAATTGAAGGTAAACTTGATGAGTTGCTGAATAGGATAGGGAAATCTCCTTTAGAGAAAAAACATAGTGACAGAACAAGCAAAGAATCGGAAATATCATTAAAGGGACTAAATGAAAGATTAAATAAGTTAATTTGATGAATCGAAACGCCATTCTATATTTCATAGATGACGTTTTTTTATGCTTAGATTTAGTTCTCATAATTGTGTATTATGAGAACTGAAAACGGTACCTTTCCTTGATCACAAGATTGGAGCTGTTATATACGCTTTTATAGACCCCGCCCAGTGCCGATTGAAAAGGTTTCGACCCATAGCGGACGGTTAAGGCTCATTCTACCCGTACCAAATTTTCGTGAGTTTAGTATGTGTACACGGTTGGGCAGAAAGGGGCATAACGTGTATCTTCTACTATATAGGGCAAAAAGAGAGGGTTCCTGAATGGGGCTGAAAGGCATCTCCAAAAGTTTCTAGAAAATTTTTCTTGAAATCCGAAACTATAAATTTGAAGTAGAGAATAATGCAAGACTAGTAATACTTTTACCCTGTTTATTCTAAATGGTTTCAGTGATAATTATATTGAAAACACATTCTGTCATATAAACTTAATTTTAAAACTTATTTTTAAAGGTGGGGAAGTTAAATGAATTTTGAAGAAGCTTAACTATATTCCAAGGAACAGGGACATATTCGACCTATGAAACTACATAATAAAAAGAAGTATTATACAGCTCTTTCTAACCTTGAGGATAGCTGGACAGACAGAATGGATGCTAGTCTTGTAAATACATTTATTCATGAGTCAGTTTGTTTAGTCATAAATTCAATTGTATTGTTCGAGAAAGGTTATATAGATTGTGCTTATTATTCATTGAGACAGTCTTTAGAGACTTCTACTACAATTGTCTATCTGACCGAACTCGATGCTGAGAAGAAAAGAGAAAAGCTGAATAATTGGCGGAATCAAAGTAAGTTCCCTATGTATAGTAAAATGTTAGATTTATTAGACAAAAACATACAATAATTCTCTGATTTGAAAAAAATAGCTAAAAATTTTTGAAAAGATAAAAGAGATTAACCAATATATTAACAAATATGTTCATAAGCAAGGATTCAATACATTCTATATTGCAAGGAATCATACTTCTTTGGTTGAAAGCGATAGTTCTTGTGTTATCAAGGATTTCGAAGGTTGTTTAGTAAGTTGTATCGGAGCAATTGCTGTGCTAAGACTTTCCATTGATCCCTTTCCAGTTCTTTTAATGAATGAAGATATTTATTCCAGAACTATTGACTTAACGACAGAACCTTATACCAATGAATTTGTGAAAGAGTATATTGGAGAAGAAGCATTAGAAGCGTATAAGACTACGGATATATATCAAAACTACTATCAATATATAATGAATGAAGAAAAACGACATATTTCAGTCCTAAATGTGACTAAGAATCTGTATATAGATAAAGAGAAACTTGATGAAATTCTAAATCAAGCGCATTTGTTAACAAAAACAGATTTTATAGCTGTTGCGGTTGCTAATTTTTCGAAGAAGGTAACCAATATCTATTTTCTAAATGGTTGGCCTTATTATACAACTAGCAATCGTTCTATTAGGAGTGACTTGGGTTTTCATAGTGAGACATTTAAGAGTATTAAAAACTCCAACAATCATTTGAATGTCCAATATGAAGAAGCATCCTTAACTTATGTATCTGTTCACTCAAATGGTTTTTTCTTGGAACATAACGAGAAATTTGAACTTAATGAGTATAATTCTTTATCATCTCAGGTAAGTAAACTACTTGAAATTATTCAAAATAGTACAACCAGTTGATGAAACAAATAAAGTTTTATAAAAGAAAAATGGAAAAAGTTGTGAAGGAAGGAGCTCATAACGATATTATTATTGTATAAAAATTAGAAAAGGGGTCTGATGGAATTAAATAGGGAGGGAACGTTTGTTTTTAGTCTGAGAAGCTCCAAATTCGTTTCTAAGGCAATGTAATAAGAGAAGGATGAAACTTTGTTAATATTGTTGTTCAAGGCGTGATATAGCCAATTTTGTGAGTTTCAGAGGATGTATATGAACTAATATTTGACAAACTTAAATAGACCATGATATATTGATATCAAGGTCGATAGAAAATATTTGCAAATCGGGCAATTCAATAGAATGGTGCTGTAACACCAGTGATTCTTATAGTGATTCCTGTAATCCACATTACAGATAATATCAGATATTTTTTTCTTAATCAAGACTTTTTGTTGGATTAGGGCTAAAAGTAGTTGATTAGTTACATAAGACCTATAGATTTGTCCCTTTCAATGAAGGATGAAAATATGTAATTTATTCGAAAGCTGTGAATGAATAACTATTGATACTTAAAAATAAAGGGATTGGTGCAATTAATGAAAAGGAAAGAATTGGTAGAAAACCTGATGTACTTTCAACAGTACATTGGTAAAGAAAGAATCAAGAAGCATCTAAAGTCGGCTGGATATTCAGTTGAAGGGAAATTTGAAGATTTTGAAGAAGTGTATAACACGATTCGTTCAAAAGCCCCTGAATCACAAAAAAGTGATTCCAAACTTATGACTTGTGAAGCTTTAGCCTTTGGAGTCGAAAAAAATAAAATTACTGAGTCTGAGCTTGATGAATTACTTTTCAGAGTGCTTGAGGACAGTTTGCTTAATGCTTATCTCTATGAAATAGAATCTCATGATATCGTTTTATCAGACTTAGGCTCTATTGATGAGGTGTTAAAAAGTTGGTTGGTGCCTCAAAATAAATCAATTGTAGGGAATATTTCTAAAGATGCAAGAGGGCTCGATTTTGTTATCTGCTCCTATCGTCTATATGAAACGGATGGTAAGTTAGAAACTATAAGATTACTTCTTTTGGACAAGGAATTGGTGCCTTTTGGGGGTAAAAATAAAGAAGAGGTCATGGTTGCTTACCCGACATTGATTGACTTTGATTTTCGACGTAACTTAGTTCATATCCGCTTGAAAGATGTAAATAACCTCGAAACAGATGTTGAAGAGGTTGGGACAATGAGTAAAAGGGTGGAGAGGACACAAGATTTTATTTCGTCCTTCACTCCGCAAATTGAGATGAGCTACATTTCGGGATTTGGAAGATACCTGTACAAAATTGAAGAAGACATTCTCTCGGAGAAAAGAAGATTGGCTGAGGAAAAGCTCCAAAGTTTTGATGGACTTATTGAAGACTTTGTTCAAGAGATTGCGGCAGGGTTAGATGGGCCTGTTAAAGGTTCAATTAATGCTAAACAATATATCTCCTATGGGGTTCTAACGACTATAGCATCTACGTTGCCGAATAACGAGCAGGGTGATGTTGTGGGAATTAGATTCAGAAGTACCAGAAAAGAAGGTACAAAAGAATTTACAGAAGTTCGTATTTCAGATAATGGATACAAATGTATTTCTACTCATGATCCCTATTGGCTAAACTTACCGATTCTTCAAGATGAAAAGAAAGTTGAGAGTATGAAGCTAGCTAAGAAACTCTCAAGTGGATATCGCATAGCAAAATTTGAATTTTCATTGGACACTGCTAATGTCCGATTACTTCAAAGAAATGAGCATCCTGACAAAGAGTATCATAAACAACCAACGGATGAGGATTATTCCGAAATGATAGAATATTTAGTTAGTTTCATGGATTAATTAATATTATTTTGAAAGCGTAGCTAATGTAGCTATGCTTTTTATCAATTTCATTTGAAATTCCTCAATTTACCAGCTACAATTGATTTACAAAACAACTGGATAATTGACTAGTAATTACATTCAAAAGTTTATCACTATTCCTACACCGTAGGTATCGTGCTGTAACTTCCATCGACGGTATGACAGCTGACTGGGCACGTATCCCTTGGGATGTATTGGAGAAAATCTCCGTGCGGATCGTTAACGAAGTGGATAACGTGAACCGTATTGTCTATGACGTAACTTCCAAACCACCTGCAACGATTGAGTGGGAATAATGCAACTACTCAATGTCATGTTAGTTTAGTTCGATTGACTGCAAATAATATAATTTTGCATTAATAGTAGGTTCTACACAATGAACAATGGTGATGGAATCAATGGGACAACTCAAACTAACAGTAATACGAGGCACTATTACAAAAGGCTTGGCAGTGTCAAATATGGATTTCGTACTAGAATAACTGGTGGAACAGTAACCAAGCTTGAACATTATCCTCATTGGTCTAACCAGTCTAATCCAACACAAGTGAGTGAGGTAATAGTAAAAACTGGACTTAGTTATAGTATTCATGGTGGTCAAGTTTTGTTAGAAGATAAAAATTGTGAATTCAGTCGCGCTTTATGCCTTACTCAGCTCTGTAACTGCTCCTAATGCTGAATAGTATGACCCATACGCTAATCAGGAGCATTTAGGTATCAATAGGTGTTGTCTATCCTTAAGAAAATTGAAAGCAGGGACTTGGTCATAGCCCCGTCAAGTAGACAATAAAAAAAGAGAAATTTCATTAAGCGGCGACTTTTTCCCGGAATTCAATCGGAATATAGGTCGCCGAGTTTGTTTTGGAAACGTTCCTTGTTGTAAAACAAAATATACTCCGTAATTTGGTTCCTTGCTTGCTCCAGATTCTGAGGTTTCTCCAAATACAACTTCTCCGTCTTCAAATGAGAGAAGAACGACTCAATACAGGCATTGTCATAGCAGTTCCCACGCCGAGAATGGCTTCCTGTTAGCTTCTTCTCTTCAAGCAATTTGGCATAACTCTGTGTTGTATACTGAAACCCTTGGTCCGAATGGAGCAAGGGTTTCAGTTTCTTCGCTGTGTGAATAACTAGTTTTAATTCATTTCTCCCGGAGAATTCCCAGGCTACAATTTCGTTGTTGTACAGATCCATCACAACCGATAGATAAACAAAATTATGTCCAATCCGGACATACGCAATAACCGTCACGAGCCTCTGCACAGGAGCTGTCGCCGAGAATTTCGGAATAGAACTGACGGTTTCCGGCCAGCAAATGGACGTTTCATGAGAATCACGGAACGAATCTGAAGTTCTCTCATTAAGCGGCGTACCTTTTTGTGATTCACCACGAGGCTTTCTTTCCTAACGCGGTTCACATACGTTTATAGCCGAAATAAGGACGAAGCCGGTGAATGCCTAAAATATGTGCTTTTAGATCCGCATCCCGATCTGCTCGTTTCTCTCTGAGGATGATATTCTTCTTCCATTTGTAGTACCCTGCACGAGAAGTTTCAGCGATTTTACACAACCACACCACAGGTGCCCACTTGCTTATTTCTTGAATAGACTGACACCGGGCTTCGAAATCAGCTTCCCTCTCCGTGCAGATTCGAATTGAGCTTTTTTAGATATTCTACCTGCGCTTTCAGATAAGTATTTTCTTCTTCTGCACTGCTAAAATGCTTCTTCGTCCAACGTCCAGGGTAGTCCTCAAAACTCTTTCCATTTTGGATTTTCCGTACCAAAGTAATTATCTGGCTCTCACTCTTAATACCAAACTTCTCCATGATCCGACTGTATGTCCAACATTCTTTCAATCGCAGACGAATAGCCTCTTTTCGTTTCTTCACTATATTGATTAAAGGTTTGCCTTTTTATCGCTGGCATAGCAAAAATCCCCTCCAGTTTTTCAGTGTTGAGTTCGTTTTAACATGACCTCTTTTTTCACTGTCTACCTTGAGGGGATAATACCAACTACAGAAGAGCTAACGACTTGTTTTTGAAATATTCATGTGAAATCTAAATAGAGTTATGATATCTGTGTTATTTTGAATCAATTATTTGAATTTCTTGTGCAGTAATTGTAGGAGGTGTAGTATCCAATTGTTCATTTTCGACCTTGAAGCGAATTTTGGAGCCTACCTTTAAATCTTGGATATTAACATCAGCTTCACTGACATTTTTTAGGTCTAGCCAAAATAGGTCATATTTTTGCGATCTAATGATGTCTTGGGAAGGTTGCTCAGCTATCTTGTTTAAATTAGACGCTATTTCAGGACTATCTAAATCTTCAGTGATTAATAATTGTGTGACAGCATTACCTAATACTATGGCTTCCATTGTAAGTGTAGAATCTGTAGGTTGCTTTACGTTATTCTTACTTAGAGATTCTACATTATTACAGGAACCAGCTAATAAAAAAGAAATGATTAGTACAATAGGTGCCCAGCGCATAATTTCACCTCCTTATTAATATAAGTACAGAAGATAGAAACATAACAAAAGTTTTGATATTTTCAATTTTTCACTAAGTGGAGTACGCAAACTTATATATTCCATATCCAATTTAGAACAAAACCAAAAGTTGAATATGCCTTCTGACTTGTCATAACCAGTAGTGGGATAGACAAGAACATAGGGCTAATTTTTAATAACATTCTGTTCTAAATGGAAGTTAATTTGAAAGCGGATATAGAAGGAGAACGTGGTATATACAGAAAAAAGGCTGAAAAAGAAAAAGCGAAAAGTAACAATTATTAAATTATGTATTTGTGATACAATACTCTCCCCACACAAAAAAACAAGGAGGCTCATGAAAAGGAAGTTCCCTTGTGTAAGCTTTTAACTTCTAATAAATTCAATTCATATTATCCTAACTACAATCTAAGTTTCTTTGTTTGCTTAACTGTTAATTATATTCAGTAAGATATTACATAATATATTACTGAATATAAATTTGTTCCATTTGTTCGTTCCACGAACCTTATATACAGGACGAAGGGTTAGCCCTATAGGATAGTGAAGAATACCTCGCTGCTGTCGCCCGGAACTATGCATTCGAAAGCGATGGGGCTTGCACATACACCCGTCTTACTATCGCATGAAAACCACGTGGAACCCTGACGTGAACGCGATCCTGTTCCTTTGGATCAAGAAATAGAAGGAAGGACCGGAACGATGGCAACATCACGTCCTATTTGTTTGGTGTGGAGTGAATTCTTCCATAATAATAAAAGCTAAACCTATAGCAAATATTATAGTCCCAACAAACATAAGCCATTTTTGTATAGAAGATCTGCCCATAATTCCATCGTCTCCTTATTTGAATATATTGTAATTTTTTTAACAATAAATTGATTTTGTTTAAATTATAACCTACGATTGACACACAGAAGTAAAATGAGGCAATCATATATCCAGAGATGAATTTTCACTTGTTTTTTGATAATAAAATACCTTTATTAAACTTAAGTAAAATGATATGAAAAGTTGTAAATGGAGGTTATCCTTTTGAAAAAAAGTATCATTGTTACAATGCTAGGAACCATGTTGTTGTATGGATGTGGGGTTAATAATCTGTCTTCCAGTCCAGCAGCTAAGGTTGATGAGAAAACATCCGAGAGTGTATCAACATCAGTTAAATTTATTCCCAATACACTATTGTCCGAGACTTCAGATAAGAAAATCGCTGTTTATGGTATTCAGGAGAAAGGAGATTTGTTCTCGTCTCTAGATGTAGCTATAAAAGGAGAAACGAAAACATTTGATTGGAGTAATGTAACGAACCCCTCGTTTTATCCTCAAATTTCTGTCATTGATTTAAATGAAGATGGAGAAGATGAGATTATTATAATTCTGACTAAAGGTACAGGGACTGGAATACATAATTCAGAAGTGCATGTCCTTAAAAGAGACTTCACAGAAATCCTTGTTATGGATCCGAAAGAATTCATTCAAACCAATTTTAAAGTGAGTCTAAAAACTGATAAAGATGTCCGGCAGTACACTATTTCGGTTGATGGACAGAAGTATTCATTTGAATTTAGTGAAATGGACTCAAGCGAATGGTTTAAACAACCGACAGTTCAAAATATAATACGATATGGAATTAAGGATAATGAGCTTATTGCAGAGCTGCCTATTCAGATTTCTGCAGGAAACTATTTAGGAGATGCGATCGTTAGATATTCATTGGTTAATGGAAAGTTAGAAACATCCAAAATACAGATCTCAAAAGAAGGAAGCTCATTATGACCTTCCTTTTTGTTGTAATGGATCATTAAAATCGTTCTTCCTGAATCTGAACTTATGTGATAGCTTTAATGGGAGATGCCTTTTCTAAAGAGAAGTATGAAACTGAAAAACGAAAGGACTTTAACAAACAAGCGACTGAGTTAATCCAGATAGACTATATTCTTAATCAATCAGCTTTGGCTGTTGAAAGGGCACAGGCTAAATTGATGGTAGCATGTAATAAATATTAAAATGAATAGTTAAAAAAGTGAGGTTGAAGTATTTGAACAAGATAAGATTTTATTGCGAAAAACATATTCCTGGAGTCTATACTATTTTCGATGTACAAAATACTGGAAATTTAATAACTATATTTGAAGAAAATAATCTGACATGGGAACAGTCAGATCCAAGATCGATGTTGATAGTTTATGGATTGGAAACAACACCAAGAAGTGGACCAATTGATGGTGAATGGTATATAATTCCCAACGAATTTTGGAGTGATTTTGAATTCACTCTATTAACATTCTCAGAAGATCCAGCTACGCTAGAATCCCTTACTATCAGGTTAAAGGCAAAGGTTAAGTCAACTGTGCAACCAGTAAACTTTTCATCCTCTCGGACGGAGGGGCCGGATAATATCGAACTAAAAAATTTATTATTTAATCAGTATACTCCACCTAAAAATTATAAATTAACAGATGAATTATTCCCTACGGAAATGGCTGAACTTGAATTGCTCGTAAGAGATGTAGAATGTGGAAATTGGAACGAAATTAGACACATGCCTTCAGGTTTTAGACTTATATATGATATGGGCAGTGATCTAACTTGGACAGGAGCTCAGATTATTAATATTGTTCAAAAGGCTAAACTAGAGAATGATTTTCATTTAGTAATTAGCCATTGGGATCTTGATCATGTCCAATCAATACTTGGAATGTTTGATGATGAAATAAAAAATATAGTTTCTTTTACTGCACCTTCTAGAATTCCAAATACAAATACAGTTGATCGTATTTTCGAACGGCTACTGTCAAACGGAGTGACACCATGGATTGTCATGCCACCACTACGTCAGAGTAATTCTAAAAAAATTCATTTAGTTCCACTCTTTAAAGTTGGTTTTTTAACATTATATCGATCTACAGATGGTTATAGAATCAATCAATCTGGAATAGTATTATTAATCCATGGTCCCAATGCTCCCGCACTTCTTACAGGGGATCATTACTATCCTGAAATACTTAGAGATGTAATTATCCCCAACAAGCTTGTTGATTTTGAGATTGTGGTACCTCATCATTGTGGAAGTGCAGGGACATTTGATATAAGTAGTTGGAGTAAATTAGCTATTCGTGGAGCTATTATTTCTACGTTAAGAGGCAGATATAGAAATCTTCCTATAAGTGCTACTCATAATTTCTTTTCTGCTATTTCTAACTTTCACTGTACAGACTGCATGAACACTAGCATAGTACATATTATTTGATTTGATACTAGTTCTTTTATTTATATAGTGTATTGCGAACTTATTAGTCAGGTTTGCTCCTTAAATGGGAATTGATTTAAATATTTGTGTGTCTGTTTAGGTCATGTAAGAAAGTTAGTTTTGACCGGCAATTCAAGAGCAAAGTTACAGAAGAACTTCGTTACTCTTCCCGAAACCGATAATTTAATAGAACCAACAAAAGCAGTCGACATTAAATGAACTGCACCCCAATTGTTAGACACCATCTATCAATTGGAGGTGCAGTTTTTTTGTCAAAATTTAATTTAGACTTGAAAATAGAAGCTATTCATCAATACTTATCAGGAAATGGAGGGATTAAAAGCATTGCGAAATCCTTAGGAATTAATCATGAAGTTCTGCGTATGTGGATCAAGCAATACGAATACCACGGTTTAAAAGCTTTTGAAAAAACCTATACAGCCTACTCCCTAACCTATAAACTAGACGTACTCAACTATATGAACGAAAATGGGACGTCTCCAAATGAAGCAGCTGTCATTTTCAATATCTTTTCTCCAGGGGTTATTCGAAGGTGGCGCAGTCAGTTCAATGAAAATGGGATCGGCGCCCTAAAACCAAAGATAAAGGGGCGTCATCGTATGACTAATAAGAATAAAAAAGGACTTAAAAACCAAGAACATGCTGAGGGATCCGTTGGAGCTCTACAAGCTGAATTAGAACGTTTACGTATGGAAAACGCCTACTTAAAAAAGTTGAATGCCTTAGTTCAAAACAAGGAAAAATCACCAAACAAGACAAAGCACAAGTAGTCTATGAATTAAGGCTTGAATTCCCGGTGGTTGCATTGCTAGCGTTCGCTGAAGTCCCACGTAGTACCTTCTATTACTGGGTGAAACAGTTTGCAAGGCTGATCTAGACTCAGACCTGAAACTCCTCGTTCAATCCATTTATGAGGAACATCAGGGGCGTTATGGATATCGTCGTATCCGTGATGAACTAGTTAATCGTGGACACCGAGTTAACCATAAAAAAGTACTGCGTATCATGAAAGAATTAGGTTTGAAATCAGTGGTGCGTATGAAGAAATATCGTTCCTATAAAGGAACTGTAGGTAAGATTGCACCCAACGTACTGGATCGTAATTTTCTAGCAGAAAAACCAAATGAGAAATGGGTTACTGATATTACAGAATTCAAGTTGTTTGGTGAAAAGATGTATTTATCACCTGTTCTGGACTTGTATAACGGTGAAATTATTACTTACACAGTAGGGTCTCGCCCTACGTATTCATTAGTCTCCGAGATGCTAAATCAAGCTTTTAAACGCTTATCCAACGAGGATGAGCTCCTCCTGCATTCGGATCAAGGCTGGCACTACCAAATGAAGCAGTATCGACAGGCTTTAAAGGAACAAGCGATTACCCAGAGCATGTCACGCAAAGGGAATTGTTATGATACGCAGTAATGGAGAATTTCTTTGGCATTATGAAGTCAGAGTTTTTTTATCTTCATGAATTTGAAAGTGTAGATCACTTCAAGCAAGAACTAGCACGATACATGAATTACTACAATCACAAACGCATCAAGTCAAAATTAAAAGGCATGAGCCCGGTGCAATACCGAGCTCATGCCCAACAAGTTGCTTAAAAATATTTGTCTAACTTTAAGGGGTCACTTCAAAATTGATCGGCTGCTTTTTTAATGGTAGAGAAGGGGTCATCACACTTGATGATAATGTTGACGAATACCCTCCAATGAAAGTTTTTAGACTTATATCTTTGTGTTAAACAAACTTGATGTGTAAATTCTTTGATTTCACAATACCTCACATTCCTTACCTCTTTTTATTATATATCTTCCCAAAAAACCTAAAAACTATTCATGTTATTTAGTATTAATATATTAATTAAATTACTAAGTAATATGAATACTCATATATTGCATTTAGTATTAAATAAATTAAATATAAAAGTATTCAGTTTATTTAATAAAGGTTTCCTAACAAACAGTTTGAACAAAATAATTAGTGTAATATAAAGGCGCTAGTTCATATTGGTTAACCGTAGTAAATATTATGTAAACTAATTAAAGGTAGTTCCTTGTATATTTCTAAAGGAGGTGTCTTTACCTCCAAATTTTAAGTTCTTTTGACTTAATGCAGCTACATATCGTTAGAGAAAACCTCACAAAATGAGCTAAAAGAGAAAAGAAATGATCTTCAAGAGGAACATATGTGCTATAATAAAGAGCGCCAAATCCATATTTTGCGCTCTTTTGATTTCAAAGCAATTTGATTGAAAAACTTGATAGGTTGTATGCAAAATACCCTCTTCATAAGTTTTATATTTATGTAATTATTACTTATAAACAGGTATTTTTATATCATTAAAAATATACTAACTTATATAGATAAATTTTGAATGTAATTAGGATGTTTTTGATTGGAGGGAAAGATAAGGATGAACCGTTATGAGCTCGAGCATTTGTATAGTGAGCAGATTCGAGCTTTTCGAATATATCTAAAGCAAGCTGGCTACACCGCATCTACTCAGAAAGAATATATGAGAGAGTGTCTAACGTATCTAGACTCGTTAGACGGTTCTCCACCCCAAGAGGCAGGGAAATTGCATATTATGGAGTTTCTTAATGATAAACAAGCCACATCTGATATAACTCGGAACAGAACCCTTTCTGCTATTCGGACTTTCTATACGGCATTAATGGATTTTGAGCTCGCTTCTAAAAATCCAGCTGCAGAAGTGAAGAAGTCTAAAACGGAGAAAAATAAGAAGCCCGTTTATCTTGAGGAAGAGGATCTCACAGAGAGTCTTAAATACATTGATGGACGTTATCGAAATAGAAACATAGCTATATTCTTGCTTATGGCTTACTGTGGATTGCGAGTAGGAGAAGTTCACCGGTTGAATTTAAAAGATCTGAAAAAGACTAAAGGAGTAATAGAGGTGTTTGGAAAAGGGAGAAAATGGAATGAAATACCCATTCCAGATGTATTACTGACCTACCTTCTAGAGGTTGAAAAAGAAAGGATTTCGCCTTATAGCGTTAGGGAAGATGCTTTCTTTGTGTCTCAGAAAGGAAGACGATTATCGATCAGACAGATTCAAAAGCTAGTTAATCAAACATTTGAAGCGTTCAAGAAGAATAATCCTAACGTAAGTGATATGAAACTGTCCTGTCACAAGTTAAGACACTCATTTGCTACGATGCTTCTCAAAAACGGAATTGATATACGAGTTGTAAAGGAACTTATGGGCCATTCATCAATAGAGACTACAATGATTTATACTCACGTTAACGATGAACAAAAGAAAATGGCAATGGCAACCATGAATGTTCCTTTAGATTCTATCGGCCAATCAAGTGTTTATTTGCAAGAGACCCCTCATCCTTAGATGATTAGCAACTCAACTCATCAGTAAAATGATGATATGGGCTGAAAGCATCTAAATAAAAACTATTATGCGTTGAAATATCATTTATGAATCAGAAGGCGTGGAGAATGGTTTCTGATTATAGTTTCATGAGAGAGTTTAAAGGGAGAGGCATGATAACGCCTCCCTATAATTCTTTTTTCCTAGTTATCAGCCATATTAGACTGTATCCTCTAGCTCTGTAATTGGGTC
The DNA here is from genome assembly GCF_900101205.1 of Paenibacillus sp. OK060. Classification (NCBI taxonomy): domain Bacteria; kingdom Bacillati; phylum Bacillota; class Bacilli; order Caryophanales; family Paenibacillaceae; genus Paenibacillus; species Paenibacillus sp. OK060. Next base: position 43,065 of record NZ_FNFR01000013.1, on the reverse strand, counting down.
AGTATTTGGAGTATAAAGACTTATTTCAATGATAGACTCCACCAATCGTATAATAATAAAGATGGCTAGGATCAAGACAGAAGTGTTTGTATAAAAGTGATTCCCTGTAAAATAGCCAATGATTATTCCTGAAAACAGAAAAACAAATTTAATAATATTATTGCTATCCGTTAATCTATATACATAGACTACTATCCCTATAAAAAATGCTTCTACTGCTGTAAAGTATGCTAAGGCACAGAAGGCCAAACATACTGTGATAAGGGCAGTGTCTATAAAGTACATCTGAAGTTCTACTTTTTTTAGAATTACCAGAGAAATCAAGCTTAACGTAATTAGCAAACATAAAATTATGGCTATAGGCCAATTGGCATCCATAATGAACAACACTCCTTGTTTTGAATTCCTACAATTAGTTTGAACCGTCGTTGTCCGAATTAATCCATTGTTTTATCATCTTCTCCTCTCCATAGACAAAAAAAGCACCACTATAAACCTTAAAGGTTATAGTGGTGCTTCCACATTTCAACGTATTTATTTCATTCAATTTTATCATAATAAACTCGGATGCTCAAAGAGTATTTCCGCTTGTCTGACTGATAGTTGTACTTTATACTAGGAATAATTAAATATCTTGAATCTGGAAGCACCAGACTGCTCTTAAAAGCAGCTTGGTGCTTTTTTTATTTTAATGAAGGAGTGAATTTATGTATTACCGCAGGACAAAAAAATGGCTAATAGCGTTGGTAATTTCAGTTCCTATCTTATCAGGATCATCCTTAGTGTATATTCTTCAGACAGAAAAGCAACAGAATATCGGAGGTTTGCAACTACCCAAGTATCGTGTTGTGGTGATGTCAGATAATCACAATACTACAGTCGATACGCATGCTGAAACAGTTGGAGAAGTATTGACACAGCTAAACATTAGATTAGGTGATCAAGACATTGTAGAACCTGTTGCTACGGAAAAGTTGACCTCTAATACACAAATTAGAGTTACACGGCTTGCGCAAACAGAAAAAGAATCTGAAGAAGAGATTCCCTACACAATAGTTAAATATGATGATCCTGATCTGTTTATTGGTGTGGAAAAAGTAATACAAGAAGGGATATCAGGAAAAGAGTTGGTTAGTCGATCTACAGTGTTAGAAAATGGGCAAGTATCGTCAGAACATGAACTTTCACGAAGAGTAATCACCCCCTACACGCCAGAAGTCATAGCTGTAGGAACTCGAGTTCCGGAACCTAAAGTAGAATATAACCATAATGAAGTATTTGAACATCCAGCTGCATCTGAAGATGATATTATCAATCAATCACAAGAGAGTTCAATAGTTCTCCCAGAAAATAAGAAAAAAATCACCACGATTGAAGAAAGGCCGGTAGAATATAAATTTAGTCTAGAGAATGTTGAATTAACTGCTTTTACAGCAGGAGTTGAATCTACTGGCAAGGATACAGAAGATCCGCAGTATGGTATTACAGCTTCAGGAGCTACAGTGGAAGAAGGACGAACAATTGCAGTTGATCCAAGTGTAATACCAATGGGGTGGTGGGTGTACATTGAAGGTATTGGGTATCGAAAAGCAGAGGATACAGGTAGTGCAGTGAAAGGCAAAATCATTGACATATTTATTGAAGATCTCGACAGTGCGATAGTTTTTGGTCGACAGAAGAACAAAACGGTATACGTAATTGGTCCAGATAAACCATTATAACTTTATTTATTAGGAGGTTGCCGAAAAGGAAAAGCACATTGTGTAATCTCGAAATAGGCAGTTATCTAAATAGTATCATGATGGAACTCCTGTCGCGAGATAAGTGCAGATTAATATAAGTTTTCGCTTGAATAACGATTTTTTTGTATCAGGAACTAGTTTTTCCGACCTAAGACAACAACTTCGTGCCATTGCTGAAAAGGTTAAGAAGATGGTACCAATGTCGATTAGTATATTTATCTGTTTCATTAAGCTAACGGGCAGGATAGTTTAATGATTGGGGCTATGAGCCTGTACTAGATAGAACAATGTATAGTGTACTGTTGAGCTAAGGGAGACCATAACAAAACCACCTTTTTGCAGGTGGCTTTGTTACAAATACTAGTATCAAAATTTAACATAGCCTTGATTTTAAATATTGCACCCACATCCCGTGCAGCTCTGCTTCCGATACTTGAAATGCGCCTTGAAAATCAGTGGCATCGCGTATGAATTTGTTGAGCGCATCTAAACTGTATGAATGGATGAGATATTCTACGAGCAAGTGCGAGAATCCATATCCCCCTATCTTCTCGAAATCCCAGGTATCATTAGTTAATGCTTGAAAGCTAGGGACAGCGTTATTTTGAATCGCTTCGGAGGTGCTATACTGGATATATTCTTGTGACATTTGTTTGGCTTCATGCCCGCCGAGCCCGTGTGTAAGCCATTTCGGTGCCAACGGATTAATATCCTTCACTAACCACATCGTAAACAAGCTTAAAGTGTGCCGTAGTACCGATTGATACGTATGTTCAGGGCCTGGATTGAGTGGGGATACGATTTTAATTTTAGTGTCTTCATAGGTTCCCATAAACCAATTGGGCGCATCCGGCTCGTTTATTGCTTGATGAAAAGTGGACAGATCCGGATAGATCTCAATAGCGATTTTCTGAGAAGGTCGATGACGATAGGTTGTAATAATTCGATCTACATTGCTTTTCAACTCTTCAAATAAGTCATGGTATACCTTGTTCATACCATCATTCTTGGAGGGAGCCTCGCTTTTATCCACAATGGATATCAATTCTTTAATAGACATGATTGTAATGTCACCCCATTCTTTTAATTCTTTTTTTAGTTTGTTTAAAGCACGATAGAGTCTGTTCTTGACTGCGCTTTGAGGCATCCCGATGATTTTGGATATTTCCAATAAAGTGCAATCGACGAAAAAACGCAATGATATGATTTGCTGATCTAATTCATTCAATCGGGCTAATGCAGCACTAATATCAAGACGGATATCGACATCTCTAGCAATATCGAGGGATATCGATTGGGACTGAAAATCGATTACTTCGTGCACCATTTCTTTATTTCGTGATCTCGTACGATACTCGTTTTTCACAATATTTTGCGCGATTTTGAATAGCCAAGTAAATATACTGGAGTTACACTTAAACAAGTGAAAGTTTTCCATTGCTTTTAAAAAAGCTTGTTGGGTTAAGTCATCGGCAGTTGCCGAATTTGTCTTTACTGCAATATAATTTCGAATTCTATCTCGATATTGATTATAAATGGCTTCGAAATGTTGGATGTGCTCCTGCTCCTCCGGAAGAACAGGGATTTTCTTTTTGTCTTGAGCTCGTGACACGAGTAGTACCTCCTCCTGAACTTACAATTCATTAGACACCGAAGGGAGGTAAAAAGCCACATCATTTTAAAATAATTTTACACGACGCCACTCCACTTTTTTTTAATTCCAAAAAACAAAGCGTAAAGGCAATTCAGCTATGTGGTATTAAGTGAGGATCACCAATGGAGAATGAGATTCAGGAGCTTAAAAAACGTATTGGCTTTCTCGAAAAGCAAGTTCAGAGCAAACAACTTCAGTCATCTAGGTTGAGCTTAACTTTTATAACAGTACTCGTGACTTTGCTCATCTTGATTGGAATCATTCTGCGTCCCAGACTGCACTAGTTGTGTACCATGAGCAATTGCCATGATATCTATACCACTTTGTGAAGGATTCTTGATGTTACTTTCACTGCAAAGCATGATGCAATAATAAACGGAAAATCATACCCTGAATTCCCATTTGCTAGCGACTCCATAGTTGTAAATTCGGGTGGGACAGCAGCAACATTCAAGCTCCCTACTCAATCTCTTAATTATTTAGTAAATAATATTAGAGGCTACTTGAGTTATGGTGCAGAAAAAGGGAATGCTACTGATTCAGCAGTCGGGATTTATGGATATTATAAACATAAAGTGCGTTCACTTAATGTAGCTCCTACAGTATCAATTCCTGGTGGACCTTCGTTATTGATATCTTCTGAAAGTACTTATGAAACAGAAAAACCAACACCGTATTTATCATTTAAATCTTTAATATGTTATTATGAGGCCATGAATTATTCTATGGCCTCTTCTTTATTTTGATGATGTAAGGAGCAATATTATGGATAAAAAAGAAAAGAAGTATATTATTTCTATTGTTATACTTGTTGCAGTTGTATTGGGTGTTATATGGTATTTTAGAGTGGGTTATTTATTAAAAAAACCAGAGATGCCCGAAGCAAATATTGAAATTCAAACAAAAATGGTTGATAGGGGCACTATTAATCTACGAAATGCTGAATACACGGAAGGACAAATAAAGGTCGGGTATGAATTGAATGGATTCAGTTTGAAAGAGTATAATGTTTCTTGTAAGCTATATAATGACGGAAATTTAATTTCATCTTCTGGCTCGACAGATGGAGGTTTAATAGAATTAGACGAACAGCATTATTACTTTGTCGGTTTTGAGAATATAGATCAAGTTAATCTGCCTGACTCTATAAATCTAACTCTGGAAATTACTGTGATACCAAATGATTCTGGACAAAAACCTTTAACAGCATCATTCAATGTGGGCCTTGATAAAGAAATGTAAATAGAATCAAATATCATAATAGTTTTTCGTTTAATAAGGGGCGAGATTGTTGAGCAGAACGACTATTGAGTTGCCACAAAATTGGCGACTCAATAGTCGCTCTGCTCTATTTTCATCATTCCCCAATCCTTCTACACTAGTTGTTCTTCGTAGTGAAACCATTCAACTAGCGGGAAATATTAATTTAATAAAACAAAGAAGGCAGTTGATCTATATGATCAACTGCCTTAGTACAACAAACGTGCAAGGGGGAGAGGGGCGTGTGACAAGAACATTGTCCGATTTTCATTTAGATGTACATCTAAATAACGAATGCATTTGGACTTTCAATCAATGAGGTCGTATACACCTCAATCAGTTGCAATGTTGGTCTTGAGTAACCACACTGATGAATTGCTAAAAAAGTTCAAGCATATGTAAAAAAATTATTCTAAAACCATTAATCTCAATGTGTGAATTTCTCACACATTGAGATTAATGGTTTTTTTTTTGTTGTAAAAAAATGTGAAAGCCCAATAGAACAATGTTCTTGTCCTCAGTCATCAATGAGGATAAATTTGTTTCAAAAAAACTTTAGGATCAGAAAACAGAATGATTTTCCGAGGAATAAAAAGGTCTGGGTTTATAACCTGAGCTTTGCAAAATAATGCAAAATTCGATCATGACTCATTTAAGTAGGGAGATATAAATGATTCATTTTTTTTATATTGTACTGAGTGCGGTTAATTTTGGAGAGATACTAATCCTTCGGTAGAGTGCAGGTCTCGCATTGAATATGACCAGGTCCAGAAAATTGGGATAAATACTTTGTTGGGCTATTTACTTAACAGTTTGATTTTGCTACTATCGAAATAATTGAATACTCAAAAATGCGAAGCACGCATCGTCCTATAAGGGCGGTGCGTGCTTTTCTTTATTCAAAATTTCATTTAGATTAAGGCAATTCGATATTAGATGATATAAGAGGCTACTAGGCTTAGTAGCTAACAAAATAAATAAAAGTCAGGAGATGGAAAATATGAATGGATGGATAATGAGAGTTCCACAAACCCCGCAATTGAATGATAGTAGGTATGAGAGAAAAACGCCTATTATTAAAAATTCTAAGGAATCTAGTACAGCTCTTGAGAACTTTAGTACTGTATTAAGCAAAATGCTCGATAACAAGACTTGCAGATAAGAACAAATTTATTAGAGTTTAACAAAGAAGCATCTAGGCAGTGTATTACGTACCAAAAACATTTTATTAATTAAAGGGAACCACGTCCCAACCTCTTAATCAAGAGCTACCAATTGGCCTAATTTAAGATTTTATTCGGATTTCAGAATTAATACATACTATTCAGTTTCTGTGGAGTAAAAAATCGAGAATTTTGTCGATAAGGATAAAGAAGTATATTTATTCTAGCTCTGGAGGAACAATTATGAAGGCTTTTCTGTTCAAAACGAAACAAGTAAAACTCATTCTTATAATGGCTATTGTACCGCTTACTATTTTAGGTTTCTTAAATCAGAAATACTATAACTCTACTCAAGAAGCACTTATTTTCGAGCAAATTCAAACAATGCAAGCTGAGGCATTAAACATTAGTTTCTCTATTCAAATGTCACATAAAGGGGAGAGGTCAATAGAGGATTTAATTAATGAGAATGTAATGCCGTCTTCGCTACGAGAGGTAACCGTATTTGATCCATCCTCCTTTCTTAAACAACAGGAGAAACTAGAGAAAGTTGGTGATTCAGGACAGCTTGATCAAGGAATCCTTTTCGGAACATATCATTATAACATCGAACCAGATTATAATTATGTAAGAGAAGCATATGAGACCAACAAGGAACTTTCAATTCAAACAGAAATTGATGGCAAACCCATACTTAAAGCTTACTTTCCGCTTCGATTCAATTATGGTTATGCCGTGATAATTGGCCTAGTGTCCGACCTTAGCAAGATTAACAGTTATATGGCATCCTCTCTTCTTAAAATGCAGTTGTTAGTCGGACTTACTACTGTATTCATATTGATTGGATTAGCAATCATATCGAGATATTACACAAGTAACAAAACTATGGCGATACAATGGGAGCAGGCAGCATTTTTTGATAACATGGATCAACTCCTCACCTCCATTAAGGAACAACGACATGATTTTAATAACCAAATGTCGACTATTCAATCACTTGTTGCTACTGAGGAGTATGAGGAACTTAGAAAGTTTACAGATGAGATGATTGGAGAAGCAACCATTATTAATGATATTATTAAGATTACTTCACCTGTACTTGCTGGGTTGATTCAAGCTAAAACTAAACTTGCTATAGATCAAAAAATCACTTTTTATTTTGAGATTAGCAACATGCAAATAGATATTTTGAAGAGTACAGATCTTGTGAAAATAATAAGTAACCTAATAGATAATGCATTTGACGCTGTACAAGTTCTACCTGAGCCAGAAAGAATAGTAGAGTTGACTGGTTATTTAGAGAATGATCGATTGATCTTCAAAGTATTCAGTAGTGGAGTTCCCATTCCAGAGGGGGGAATTGATAAACTCTTCGAAAAAGGATTTAGTACCAAAAAGGATACGGGGGATCATTCCGGTCTGGGCTTATATATTGTTCAGAAAATCGTTAATCGATATTATGGACGGATTACTGTTGATCCAAAGGCCAATGGAAACATGTTTACCATATCGATACCTATACATTAAAATTATGTGCTCTGTTACAAATGTTTACCGTCTCTTCCGATTATGATAGAATGAAGCAGAAATGAATACATCTAACGCGAAGCACGCGCAAGTCCTAAAGGACTGCCGTGCTTTTTTTGCGTGTAAATCTATTATGGAGGGATAACAAACAGAAATGATTGCTCTTGATGCACTATTTGTAAATCAATATGTGGAGCTTGAAGACAACAAAGGTAATATGTTGGTTGCTCAAATCAAAGCTATTGATTCAAAGTTTTTTCGAATTGGTTCAATTGTAGTTAAACATCGGATATCCATACCTAGACTCGTAAAGCAGGAGGTTTATATTTATTTTGCAGGAGCATCGGGAGATAAATTCCAATTTAAGACTTGTGTTCTTTCCCAAGCCAGAGGTACACCAGTAGAGCTAGAGCTTTCCATTCCAGAGGATGTTTCCATAGTAACAGCTCAAAAGAGAGAATTTTTCCGAGTGCCTGCAAATGTGAATTTTGAACTTGATGTTGGAATAAGTAGTCATCCAAGAAGAAGTTATATAACAAAGGATATAAGTGGTGGTGGAATTTCTTTCATAAAAGATGGGCATCTTTTTGAATACGAATCGACAGGTCTAAATGGATTATTGTTTATTGAGACAAGAGATTTAACACATAAAATTCCGTTTAAAGGTAGATTCGTATATCAGATGTTGATTGAAAAAGGACTTCAAATTGCTTTAGAATTTACTGATATACGTGAATCACATAGGGACATAATTATTAAGTATTGTATGAAAGTCCAACTGCAGCGTAGATTTTAGGGTGAACACACGTATTTAATACTAGCAACAACATGAAAGAATAATGACGCTAAGTATTAATGACGTATAGATTCTAAAGAAAGAACAATTACATTTAATTCAATGCCCCATCAAAATCTATGAGATAGTAGATATTGGTGGGGTGCTTGTTTCTTGATTAAAGTAGAGGAGGTCTAAGGTATAATCTCCAAAAGGGCTAAAAGGATGTAAGTGATGGGATTTGTACGAAATATTGAGATTGAAGGTAGATTATCTATTCCTAAAGAAATCCGAGATAGAAGACAGATTTATTGCGGAAGTGAAATCATCATCAAACCAGAAGTGGGTAAGTTGATTCTTAGTGTTTCGGATTCATTAAATTGTATATTTTGTTGTGATAACACTGACTTGGAGCTTGTTTATTTTAAAGGGAACATTGTTTGCAAACAATGCCTAAACATGGTGCTTGCTAATGCTACGGCATTAAAGAAAATTGATGAAACCTTGGATATGGAAAATAGAAATTCGAATATGATTAAAATGAAAAAGTTAATTGAACTAGATCCTGAGATTAAACAGTCTCAAATTGCTGAAATTATAGGTGTTTCCCGATCTAGAGTTTCTCAAATGAAAAAAGTTGGAAAACTAGTTTATAACAAAAAAAATTTTTTGTCATAATTAAATCGTTTGGATACAAATCAATATGACTAGTTATTACATAAAAACCTCACTTTTTAGGGGGAGTAGAATAAGGAACATATAATTTGTTCTTAAATCCTTATTAAGAGAAATTAGTAATGCATTTATCGTTACTCTATAGACAGACTTTACCTCAGAGAATATAATAGAATTAATTAAATAAGAGAAGCGAGGAAGTACCTCGCACTTAGTTATTACTAAGTGTGTGCGTGCTTCCTCTTTTTGTGTTCTAAATTAATACAGGGGGTTAGTAATGAATACATTGGATGTGGTAATCAATTTGCTTGAAACAGGAAAATCATTATATTTATTAGAAAATCAAACAAATGCAATGACAGATAAACGGGAAGCGATACATAAAATTGCTCAGATAGTAAATGAAATCCTTGGTTATGATCGTACAACTGTTGTAACGGATTATATTGATGGTAAGTTGAATCTGAAAAATACAATTCTTAAACTCGTTGTTAACGATAATGAAATATCAACCTCTTATCCATCTGAATTGATAGTAGATAAAAATGGACATTCGTATTCAAATTCAAATCTAGTCACACTACCTATTAAAAATCCAGTTCAGTCATTTGTTCATGCGAAATGTATAGAGGCTGTTCGGAAAGCATCGGAACAACATGGTAGTTTTCTTTCAAGAAGTGATTACACGAATTTTGCCCAAAACAATGAAGGTTATCCTTGTGCAGAAACCATTATTAAATACCTGGGACAAGGCTCAACAAAGTGGAAAATAGCTATTTCTAACGTTCTACAGTTAAGGATGGCAAAGTAAAATTCTATCGAAAATAAATTCATTGATTGGGAGAGAAGAGAATGGCTCATTATCTTAAAGTGAACAAAGGAACGGAACAGTGGAGTGTTATCCACCATCAGTTTACATATCAGGAAAAGTGGTTTAAATATAACGATGAAATTAGTAGTTTTTTAGGCTGGGATGTTAAGACGGAATTTGGTCTATATATGAATATAGATGTTTTAACATTAGAAAGGGAACATCTAAAAAAATATAGACCCGAGTGGATAGAGCAATTTAAAAAAAACTCCACACCAGCTGAGGCTAAAATGAAATCACATGTTAATAAATCTTGGACCAATTTATGTAAAGAACTGGGTTTAGAAGTTGCAAGATTCATTGACGTCAGGATCTCAACAGCCCTTCTTAATGAGCGTATTAACGTCCATGAACTAGAGGATTATTATATAGAAATACATAGTGAGAAGGTCTTTTTGCCAAATAATTATAAATGGGGAGAAGAAGTTGATGCCCTTTCCTTCTTAAAATTACAATCTGATCATATTGAAACAAAGAAACTACAGAGCGCGTGAATGTCTGTAAAGATTCAGGTCAAAGCACCTGCTAGGTGTGATGAAATTAGAATCCATATAAAGTACTTTACTAATCGAGTGCAATCCAAGCCGCACACCTAACTTCACTTGCAGGTGCCTAAGTAAAGTATTGTTTGTTTACACGCCAGACGCTCAAAGGATATAATAAAAGTAATTGAATAACGACATGAGGAAGTACCTCCTACAACTGCTCTAGGCTGTTGCATGAGGTGCTTTTTCTATTTATAAGGAGTGAAATGGATCGTGAGGAAAATCATCCGCAGCATTGCATTACTGGTGGTTGTATTTTTTGCTAATGGATGTAGTCAGTCAACAAGTGTCCTACCTACCCTACATGATTTAACTGAAAATTCGTTTATTGCTTATGATGAAACAATACTATCAGGTAAACAAGTCGATAAAGTGTTGGATCGTTATACCGAGTTCGTATCTATAATTGTTGTGAAAGACGGAAAAGATTACGTTTTTGGAGGAGACTCGATTCTAACTGACTCAGATCTTAAAAGAAGAATTATTAATGACACATTCGATAAAGAAACTCTTATAAATGTTAACGCCACCTATAAAAGCCTTGTACTGCGTGATCTTAACAACGACATTGTAGGTATTAAACTAATAGAGAATATCCCTTAAGAACTGTACCAGAGATTTTAAAACCTCTGAATGTTTATTGATACCAGTGCAACTATTATGTACTTGGTTTTATGCAAAAGCTGTTGTATAATCTAAAGTAATTGAATATCCGGAAGAGGAAGCACCTTAATAGGACCACATGGTCTTGTTGAGGTGCTTTTTTTGTTTTTCGGTACAAACTAACGAGGGAGTGTTAATTATGGGAGTTGAGAAGAAAAGGAACTCATTTAAGAAAGGTATAGTGGTATTTACCTTTGTTGGACTACTAGTAGTTCTTCTTATGGTTCTTTTATCAGGTTTCAAATCAAAAGAGGAATTCCCCACTTTTCAGGATGTAGACGGTAAAATAGAAGTCATGTCAGGAGATTATAAACTCGATAAACAAGCTTACATAGGAGACCCACAAGCGCCGATTAAGGTCATTGAATTTGTAGATTACAAATGTCCTTATTGTAAGGCCTGGAATAATGAAAATTTCGATAATTTTAAAGAAAAGTTTATTGATACAGGCAAAGTCCAACTATATGTAATTAATTTTCCATTCTTAGGTCCGGATAGTATTAAGGCAGCTATGGTAGGAGAAATTCTTTGGATACAAAACCAAGAGGCGTTTTGGGAATATCATCATGCTGTTTATAAGAATCAAGGCGAAGAAAAAAAAGTTTGGGCGAATGAAAAGTTCCTACTTAAATTAATCGATGATTATGTACCGCATGGTAATTCTAAATCGGTTGAAGAGAGCTTAAACAATCTAGAGGGGTTATATGAAGTAAAAGAAGATTTTAAAGTTACATCCATAAACGGTGTTGCAAGTGTTCCGACATTTGTCGTAGAGGGAGCTAAATACGTTAATCCTAGTTTAGAAGAGTTATCTGAGATCATAGAATCAAATATGTAGATAGTAATTTAATCTCAATTTATCTGATCACTGAATTTTGTATGTTTCTCTCACAACCAAAAGGGAAAATTTGTTGCTCAACTTTATCTTACATGCTAGAGAAATCAAACAGCAGGAGTTTACTTTATAATTTGAAATCAAGTTCTCTTTCTTAGTAGAGGGCTTTTTTGATTAGTGAAGATTTAAGAAGAGGGGGGGACGGCACAACGAACTGGAATAAGGATCAAAGACAGAAGATTTTAGAGGAATATGCTGAAGAACATCATATTAACAGTGTTAAAAACCATCCATCCGATCAGAGCACCAGACTATGCATAACAGAGATTTCCACAACCAAACGACCGGCCAAATGATTGATCGAGACCAACGCCTAGAGCAAACAAATCACAATCGAGTCATTAAGAATGAACTGACTGGGATAGGACTCGCAGCAGCCATTGGATTAGGTGTGGGTTTCACACTGGGCTTTGTATCTTCACTTGCTCAAAATGTGTAGCATGACGACAGTAGGACTTATTACGCTTGGAGTGTCATTGACATACCAGTTTTTGAAGCCCAAATTTATGGGGGATGAAACTAAACAAGTTCTGAAGAGTGTAGAAAAATCTGCCAAGTACTCCTTAGCTATCCTGTTCATTTCTATAGTTGCCCAAGGGAGATGGGGCGGACATGCTGGATTCATTGTGTCTATTTCCATCGGAAGCATGACGGTTCTCTGGAAACTGATCCAGAATGAAGCATTATATATTTGTTTTTCGATTTTAACCTATAATCCATGTTTCGGAAGGCAAAGAATGCGGACATAATCGAGCCTTTAATCAGCTTAACGAAAAACGATATGAAGACGATCCCATTTAAAACAACCAACTCGAATATCAACACAATCAGCAATTATAGAGACTATTTGGCTGATATTTTGATTCTCAGATCTCGTGATCTGTTTATTATTTATTCGGAATTGTAATCAGAATGGTCATTCTTTCAATTAGCTCAGCTATCGATTCTTTAGTCGATGTTGAGCTAATTGTTTTGTATGCTTGAATTGGGCCTAACGATCGTACATACCTTTTTTGGAATGTAAGTAGGTAAAATTCAGAGCTTTGGGAATATATTGATATATATTGGGATATAAATAGAAATATCAATATATCAAAATCGGGGAGTGTTCATTATGGAATTACGTAAAGACAGTTGGGACGTTGAAGCAGATTTGTTTTTAGCACAGACTGTACTACAGCATATCGAATCTGGAAGCACACAATTAAGAGCCTTTGAAGAAGCTAGTGAAAAATTAAAAAGATCAAAAGCAGCATGTGGCTTCCGCTGGAATGGATCCTTACGTAAGAAGTATGAGGATGCTATTCGAAAAGCTAAAGAAATTCGAAATCAAAACAAAAGTGATGGGAGTATAGTAACTATTAATAAGACTACCCATGAACTGAGAGAAGAGAACACGGTTCATTCGCTTCAGGAACCGATTCAATTAGACCAAGAGTTTGTACTTACTTTTAATGAAATTATGGACAATCTGAATTCACATATTTCGTTGCTAAGACAGATGACTTTACAATTGGCAGGGCGCCTAGAAACAGCTAATATTCAAAATAAGAAGTTGGAAAACGAGTATGCAAACTTACAAAACGAAATAATCAATGCTGTAGACATGAATGTATTTATGAGACTAGCCGATAAAATATCAAATAATAAAATGGAACAAATAACAGGGTAAACAAAAAGCAGCCACGTGCTGCTTTTTTATTTTCCGCTAGTCTCCGAATCAACAAATTAACTAAAAGATCAGTAGCAATTTGGTCTTATATTTCATTTGGGAGAATATTACAGATATGAAGTATAAGAAAAGTGAACACGCAGCAACCTAACTTGATAGCATTTTTGTACTGATGGAAACGGTTGATTACACTGACACGAAGATTATAGTTAAATAACCTGATGAAAGATCGGGTGATTAAGCAAACGGGATAGAGCCTAAGAGGGCATTATTAGCCGCAATCTGATCGACGAATCCCTTGCACAAATCACCCAAGTATACGAGCATGTACGGCTAAAATGAGAGTTAAGAATATGCTCGGAGGTTTCAATGATCCCGCGAAGGTCAAAGTTGAAGTACTTTGAGCTAAATCTGTTTCCTAGAATTTGAGTATATTTCTTGTCCGCTGGATTCCTCGACTTCATAATTGATTATACGACAAAGAGGCTCTCCTCCTATGGAAGAGAGCCTAGAGTTCTAAATATAGATTTAATCAATTTAATCTATATTTTCAATACCCCACTCACCATCTTTGTTTTTAGTGAAGAAGTAGGTGATACCTTGATTCTCAATAGAACCTTCTGAAGATTTTCTTGCAAAGCGAACCCCTACTCTAATTTGTTCTGGCTGATCGAGTTTTTCTAAAAGATCCAAATCATAAAACATAAATTGATCATCTACATTTCTGTAATAAAAGCTATCCTTGATAGACTCCAAAGACTCTTTATTCAGATTTTCCTTAAACTTTTCGTTGTTGTTTTCCACAACTGATTCAAGATTGTTGCTAACCTTTGAAATAATGTTTTCTTCAAAGAAGCTACCTTTATATTTGTCGAAGTCAATAAAGACGCCTTTCTTAAAATCGGCCGCTGTGATGTCCTTAATCGCTTCTTTGTCTGCAGAATCAATCAAACTTTCTGTGTGTGTATCAGTGGACTGGGGTGCACTGGTTGAAGGTGTCTGACTTGTTGTGTTGCTAGGTTCTTCGCTATTAGAAAGATTATCAGTTTCATCCGATTTTCCGCATGCTGAAAGGAGTAAGGCTCCAATCAGACATAGAGATAAAATGCCACGGGAGAGATTTTTCATAAGTGTGGTTCCTCCTTGTAAGTTTTGGTATATATGTAAGAACGCATAATAAAGTAAAAAGTTGCACTTTATATTGCGTTACGCAACGCTATATTATATAATAGATTTATGAAGAGCCACTCCTTAATGTTAGGGTGCATTAAGAAAAGTGGATACCCTCTCTTTAATAACTCTATATTAAGGAGAATGATAATAATGGCACAAGCATCTTTTGTACAGAATACAACGGTTGGTGGAGTAAGTGGCGTATATTACATATCGGCTGATGTTCGAGATGTTTCAGTTCAGAGTATCTCTGGTAATCTTGCTAATTCTAGTTTTTCAGGCGTTAATGGAACTTTCTTTAATACACCAAGTGAACTGCTTGGTATCGCTGTAGGTCCAAATGGAGTTGCTGTAAAGGCTGGTGGCCAACGAACTCCTAAAAGCTTCAAGAGAGGAACGCTTTTCTGTTATAATGCAGAGGCTCAAGCCTCGCAAATCACTTGCTCTGAACATGTAGTTACAGAGGTTACAGAATATCCAGGTCAACGAAGCTGGATTAATTGGGCTATTGGAGGCTTGAGTCTTCATGTTCGTCGTAATCTCGGTAAGGCTGAATACTATTCTAAAGTGACAGCTGAAGAGAGTCCTGCAGGTATCGGCTCATTTGGTTCGGGTATCAAACGTGCTCGTACATTTATTGGATATAAACCATCCAATCAGCGAGTAATTATGGGATACATTAGTAACGCAGAAGCATATGAAGTCCGGGGTGTATTGTTAGCTTTGGGATGTACGGAAGGTGTTATGCTTGATTCTGGTTCATCTTCTCAAATCAAAGGTAAAACATCAGCAAGTAACACGCCTATTAACGTGGGAGCTACCGTGGGTGTTTACAACATGGTTGCGGCAACCCCTTCTTCTTGGGCTTAGGTGCCTTTGTACTCAAGGACGGGAGATTCCCGTCCTTTTTTTCTTTCATGTTACTAATTCCCAAAGACTAAGCGTAAATTATTCAAGTACTAGTATGTTGGAAATGCTGGAGCTAACCTTTCATTAACATACATGTAATAAAAGAAAAGCATAAATCCATTGCAGCTTGTTCCTCTCGAATAGGAGTCTATTTTTACTCGATTTTCTAGTCATACATATAAACAGAAGAGTTCATGACTAACATGGAAATATTGCAAACAAATTAGTAGAAACAAATGGAAACCAGTACTTTATCAAATCGGAGGCAAAGGCAGTACGTTCTCAAAATTAACAAATTACATTGTGTATATACATAATAGCCGTCAGTAATACGATATATAGTAGTGCCGACTAATACATAGGAATAGAAAGGGTTTTGAATTTGAAGAGACTTTTCGCAATTACTTTATTGGGAGTAGGGTTACTTATAGGTTTTAATGTAGCTACTTATGGAGAGGTTTACGCTGGAACAACACAAGAAGTTTCGTTAACTTTTTCTAATGGAGGAACCTACTATGGTGAAGTCCAAGATGGGAAGCCACATGGAAAGGGGACTGCTACATGGGGAGAGTATAAAACGTATACCGGTGAGTGGAAAAATGGAAAGAGATCTGGGAAGGGAAAGTTAATCACATCAGACCCTGCTACAAATCAAGTCATGTACGAGGGAACTTGGGCTAATGATAAACAGAATGGGCAAGGTACATTGAGAGAATATTCTAAATTCAATGAATACAGTGAAGAGTATGATAGAGCTACAATACAGCAGGGGAGTTTTACAAATGGTAAGCCTGTATTTGGCTATACAGTGGTAAGGGACTATACCTTAGATAACGAAGTGGTGTTTAGGTACATGACCGATGATGTGATCGCCGCTTTCGCATTAGCAGACACAAATGATTTGAATGTTCCTTTAAAACCAGAAAATATGTCCTTATTTGCCTTTGTGAATTTCAAAAAAGGGTCTGGCTTTCTAATGCAATATACCGATGATTCACAAAACATGTATCAATATGGGAGGTATAAAAAGGGCCCTAATGGAACTAATTTATTTAATGGGACGATCGAGCTGTTTAACCGGCAATATGATGAGATTTCAATAGCGAGTGTGCAGAAAGCTAAAATTGCTAAGTATAAGGTAGTACCTACTTCAGAAAAACTCGACAAATATAGAGAGAGAATTATCAAGAAAAAGCTGTATCTACTTGATCCTTACATGTCTAATTTCATGAAATTATATAATCAGTTATAATTTCTATGTCTATAAGTATGATACGGGTTACAAAATAAAACAGATCTAAAATTAGACCTATAGTAGACTGGTTGGTCAAAGACTGGTCCTAAATGAACAATAGTCATCACATTAGTTCGTGAAAAATAAATAAACGACAACCATCACTGGTTGTCGTTTATTTAATTAGATCTGACAAGTTATATTATTAGTCTAGCTAGTGAAAATGTTAAACAGCCAAGATTGTTTCAACGTTACTACTCTATGTTCTTAAGTAATTAACAGGCAGAGAACGAAAAAGGCTGTAACTATGTCCATATAAATCCCGTCTAATAAGGTTGAGGTGATTGATAATGGGACCCGTTAAATATTGGAGCAAGCTTTTGATAATACTATCCGTTCTGATTATTTGTGTTAGTTGCAGTACAATGAGTAAGGGGGAAATAACATCACAGCCCCAGGAAAAGGATACAAGAAAAGTTCCCAAGGAAGTAGCGAAGTCTTGCCCAGGCACGATCGAGTGGATTGATTTTCTAATGATCAACAATATTACATACTACAACGATGAGACTACATTGATACCTGCAGAGCAAATCGGAGGCAAGGTAGGGGAAGTAACCTATATGCTAAACGAGCATGCATGTACGGATCACGTAACTAAGAATGGTGATGCGGCATTTCTTCCAATTGGAACTGTTGTTTATGAACTAAAAGGTTATAAAGCGCATTATCGTGTTGTGGCGAATAATAAGATTTACGAAGTAAAAGAAAACCCCGATGCTAAGACTATGGGGGATCTTTTGGACATTGAAGGAAAAGTGGAGAAGGTCAGCCTTGAAAGCGGGAACGATGGCAGTACAATCGGTGACTTCCCCCAAGAAGCAGCGTCCGAATTTATGAACGAGCTTCTACCGTTACAATATGTTGGTTTTGATGAGGTATATAAGAAAGCCAAACATGACACAGGAATATTTTTGCGTGTGCACCTTCAAGATGGAACATCTTTTCGAATGGTTTACTATCCGAAAGCGAATGCTTTCACAGCAGGTGCTTTTGGAACTGAAAAGTTAAAATCGTTAATCGTGTCGCAGAGAAAAGAAATTAAAGCTGCTGCGGGATTGTAATGGATGGGATGGTTGAATGCGTTAAGGAATAACTAGGAAGTTAACTTTGTTGGGAAATTGGAGGGGAAGCTAAAACGAGATGGGTAACAGAAGCCGCCATCTCATTTATTAAATATCTTTCCCTCCCAAAACTTCTATCTTTCTGATAGGTTTTATGTATAAATTCAAATCAGTCCACGATTTACATCTTATTTATTTCTTTTTCCATTTGATGCTCATTCGCAATCATAGCTTCGCTGTCTACAGTAGCTACACCGCGATATACATACTTGGAATTATGCCAGAAGTCATAAGCAAATGTAGGCCACGGGTCATTAGGGGCGGGATAACTTTCTTCATTTACATCAGCCATAAAGATATTGGATGTCTCGTTTATTGGTATAAGCGTTGAGAAGAGTCATTTCGAAGTTGTCTATGTCTTGTTCGATTGGTTATTAGTTCTTCACAAGCATAGACATTAGATCAAACTTTTCTTATAGAGGAAAACAAAACAACCGATATAAGAAAATGAGCACACAATAGAATCTTTAAGGGTGATATTACTACTATGTCTGGACAAAAAAACAATCTACAAGAAAAAATGGTTCTGGATTACACTTTTAATTCTTGCAATCTTTGAGCAAATCCTAAACCTTCTCTCTCCAAAAGAAGAAGTAACAGCTAATGATGCAAAGCAATCGATTTCAGAACAAGCTGAGACTGCAACAACAATTGAAGAGACTTCCAAACAGGAAGCTACTCCCGAAAGTACAAAGAAGAGTTTAAATAGCCCGAATACAGGTGAAAAAGATGTTCTAGAAAATGAAATTAATACAGCAGTATTCCATATATGCTACAGACGTAGAAGTTACAGACGCCATAGACATAACCGAGCATATAGATGTAGTTGTATATATGAGTGAAGAGGTTAAGGAAGGCTTAGCTGTGCAGCATGTAATTTCACAGACGTATAATTTCTTACAACAAGATAAAGTCAATGAAGCAAAAACAGTTACCGTGGGAGTAATGAGTGGAAATCTCAGAATCGCTCAAATAACAGTTGACATGGATAAGTTTAAAGCTGGTGAACATATTATCAACTCAGTTCTGGATGGATCTAAAAATGATAAGATGGATGATGAAGTTAGAGATTATGTTAAAGTTATGGAACTTTGGTAATTCAAATTTTTTTGAGATTTAGATTATATGAGCAAGGCTGAAGCTTGTTTATGATAACAGGGCTCTTATGTACATATCTATACTCAGATTCGTTTGAATAAATTAAAGAAACTACTTGTCTAAGGGTAGAATTTGATGATGAGAAGGCAACTGTTTTGTGTGACAGTTGTCGCACGAAACTTGCCACTGGTCAGACCGCTGTTAAACAGGTCAGAGAGAGCGTAGTTAGTGTGGCAGAGAAATCTAGTTTTTAAGATCAATCAATGTAAAAAAAGCCCCCTTTACGGGGTCTTTCTTGTATCAACTACGTTTAGTGATAATACATGTGTGATGATTATTTTTCCTGAGTTAGTTTTGCAAAAGCTGCTTTATCAAAATCGTCAGCTTGAATAAGCCACTCACCATTTTTATTAATAAGTGTCAGCCTTCCTTCTAAAGGAACAGTCTCATTCTTCCCATCTTGCTTCTTTAACACAAGATCCATTGTGTAATCCAGATCAACGTAATCTTCAAGTTCCTGATAGACTGTAAACTTCATATTTTCCGGCTTTAATGATGCTTGTTGAGTTATCGCAGCTCGTAAAGCTAGTGCGATATTGCTCGCATTAACCGGTTTTTCTTCAAGATTTTCCGCGAAGAATGGTATCAGCTCTTTATTTCGTTCAACAAATATCTCTTCAGGATTTTCGGGTACATCATTGATTGTATATTCCTTTGTCTTATATGTTTCAGCTACTTTGATTACTTCTTCATTTACTTGCTCTTTTTCGGCAGTCTGTGAACTTTCATTTGGCGTTTGTGTTTCTATTTCATTAGATGTATTATCTTGAGTACATCCTGTTACTAAGATGGTCGACAATAAAGTTAATCCGATAATCCACGATAATTTCCTCATAATGTTAATATACCCCCTCTAGTTAAGGATAACCTCACCATATATTACGTATTAAATCCAAATTTGTATCAAAATATTATATTTATTTTAGACATAAGTTGTATTTTTAGTTGTCCAAAGCTCTTTATCTAATATAAGCGCGATCAACCTGAATTGAACGCTCTTAAAACTATATTTGAGGGAGAGATATAAATGGCAGATAATCCATGTCCTGTATTAAGTGGTGGTCATCGTATGGTGATGAAAGGTACAGCGTCCCGAGTAGATGACGATGCGACTGGTCAAAGGTTGCCAGGTTTTTATAATGCTAACTTTTATCAATGTTTCCGGATGTAGTGAGTATTTGATTGCAACAGGATCTCCACATTTCGGAACTGGTCACTACATTGCCGTAGAATGTGCTTTTTTGATCCATTCATCACTCTCATCAAACTCTTTAAATTTTTGCTTTAATTTATCACTATTTAATTGGATTTATTTTTTACTCGTCTTTCGTCTTTAATAGATAAGAATCAAGAGACTGATCAAAACAAGGGTGATGATGATCATAAATAAAGCTTCACTCCTTAAGCACTTGGCTTGATACATATTATTTGTATATAAAGAGAAGTACAAATTTTAATACCTTGGAAATTAGGGGTTTAGAGTAAGAAAGAGGAAATAACTGCTTAAACGTAGAAACTGACTGGAATACTATTCCGATGTCTGAGAGTAAGAACTAGTGAACTGATCGTTGGATTGAATTAGCTAGTAATAGTAAGTTTATTATTACTGTAATGAGAATAATCGAGTCATCCAAAAATTAGCTTTAATTTAATAAAGTGGTGGGAACAATTATTATTTATTTTCCCGGGATTGATGGTTCAGGAAAGACTACTTACGCTCAAAAAGTAGCAACAGCTCTTTTTGGAAAAAGGTTATAATTCTGAATACTGTAAACCTGATTACGTTGTTAATGAGATTGTGAAGAAATATTGTTAGAATGAATTTGGTGATCCCTTTTCATACATTCCCAACATAGATGGGTAATGTGTATATCTATGGTATTTTAATTGATTGGTTGGAAACATTGAATAAAAAGCTTCAGAATCATTCTAATAAGATACTTGTACTAGATCGATATGTTTATGATATTCTTTGCACAGCGTCTGCATTATGATGCTAATATTGACCCTATGATAAGTTTGATTCCCCATTTTCCCCACCCTACAATAAGTTATTTCATTGATATTAGACCGTTAGAAGCGTATCAAAGGCTGACAGAGAGACCATTTCCACCGATTCATCATTTAGAGAATTTAGAAAATCTAGAATTTTTAAATCAAATGCTATTCAGAAGTTTTCTCAAGAATCAATAGGACTAGGACTCATATTCCAGCTCGTTTACCAGTAGAAGAGATCCTAAAACTACTAATATTTGAACATAATGATGGGTTGTTAATAGCACAGAATGGATTGATTGGGCAAAAAGAATCCAAGCCATTGCACAGACAGGACTGGCTTATACAAAAGATGTATATTGAACTGGAGGAAGAGGTTGTACATAAAAATACTCTTTTTAATAGAGAGAGAATCTGGTTCTTTTCCAGTGTCATTCCAGGTTTACGAAGATAGGGGTAGAGTTCAAGTAGATTTTTTTTAAAAACATGTTATTGATTTCTCCGTGTGATTTTTTCCTTATACTTCGATCATTATAGAACAGTCTTTCTTTTTCGAAAAACAAGATACGTAACTTGGTAAGGGATTAAAACTAATATGTTAGAAGAGAAAGTGAATATTCCCACACAATTAAAACTTCAACCTGGGGGGAACATTTGTGAATGGGCATACAAAAAAAGAAAGATCCATGATGGATCTTTCTTTTTTTCATATTGTCTTAATTTATGCCAATCTCATTCTTCAACTAAAGTTTGGTAAAAACTTCCTAAGACAGTTTCGCCATCTTTATCATAGAGGTTTACCGATCCTGTATTGTTTTCCGCAGCTAATGCTTCCTCTGGGGAACTATAGTCAGGGAAAAGTTCTTTTGAACGAACATATCCTTCTATGCCTTCATCATTTTTCGCTGCAATAAGATCGGGCTCATAGCCAATTAGTGCTGCTAAGTTACCAGCACCATAAGTTTCACCATTTTTGTTTACTTGATATTCTGGTTTTGATTTTAAACTATTTATGGTGATAATAGGTGATTTATAAGCATACTTTGTTGTATATCCATTTCCTGTATACATCTTCACAAGGCCATAACTATAATAGCTTCCTTTGGTACCAGTACCAGTAGAAGTAGTAAAAACTAGCTGTTTGGCAGGAGAAAACTCAGTCGTTCCGTAAGCTCTTAGTTGATCCGTGGAATCATATGCCCTTGCTTGAGCACCCATGTAACCTGCCGGAATCTCCTCGGACGAATATTTACTAGCAATTGTAGTGTATGCATAAAACTTAGTGGAACCGGCATCGCTAGACTGAGAATAGTACACATATGTATACCCATTAACGGTAGCTTCCTGTTTGTCTGAGTTTGCCGCACTTGCAGAAGAAAGGTTAAATGAACCCACTATACATACTGCCAATAGCACCCTAGAAAATCCAGAGAATAATTTTTTCAAAAGAATCTCTCCATTCATTAGTATGATGTTAAAAAGATGATTGTAATGAATACAAATAGAAATAAAGTACGTCAATTGTGCGGATTCTCTAGGATGTATGTTTTATTTAATTGTTAGTGCTCTTAAAGTTAGTGCTTCTAAACTGACCTATAACCGTTTTACCGTCTTTTTCATAGAGTGGTATCACTTGGCCGCCTTGTTCTAGTGCTAACTGTCGTTTAACCGCTTCTTCAGGTGTTGCAGGGTCTGCACCAACAAGATCTGATGAAAGTACATAACCTGTCTTACCATCAGTCCCTTTCGTCAAGATCAAGTCAGGTACCACTAATGGATCTAAAGATTTTCCATAAGTTTGACCAGATTCATTAACTGGATATAACTCCTGGGCTTCTTGGGCAGCATGAGGTTCATTTGATTCGTTGGATTTATCTCCGAAAACTGAAGCAGAGATAACCACGATTACTGCAGCTGCAGTAAGTGTAGCAACAAGAAGTCGTTTTAAATTCAATCTGCCCCCCTCCTTTCTTTGCAGTTAATTTAATAATATGTTACACAATTTACATAATTATCTTACTCCTATTATAAAAATTTGTAAATAATACTTCTAGACTATTATATTTTGAATTTAATGGATAAAGAATCTGAACTGACACAGTCGATATAGATTTTTTCGCTAACTAATTCGGAACATGTGTTATCGTACTCGCCAATCATCAGGACCATATTGAGATCAGCAATTGAGTGGAAGAGGGACAATTAAGAAAACACAAAACGACGGATGGTACCAAATCTTGAGATGGTGGACTGAAAAGTGTTAGTTTGAAAAATAACATAAAATCTGCCGGATGTTATCGTGTATCTGCTGAGCATCCCATTTATTCCACTAGATAATCATCTCATGTGGTGGGGGATTTTCTTTTTAAATTTACCGATTCTATATTCCACCATTGCCCAACCTATAGAGAAGAACCACAAGAAGTACTTAAACTGGAAGGGGGAGAAGGGGAGAATTATCTCAGCGCTTTTAAATGGTGGTGCCCTCGCTTCACATTATTGTGAGATCACCCCCTGGTATATGTAGCATTATTTGTTTGATGTTTTTGCAAGTCAGACAAAGAGTATCTGGTTGTCCATTCCATGGCCAGTTTTGGATACATTCTGATGAGTTTACCTGTCATGATCTGTCTGATAGGTGCATACTCGATGTTCAAACAATTCCACATGAACGAAGACCAACGGAAAGGAAGAAGCCGATTGTCTATGCTTTAACGAGAGTGGGTGTTATGGCGTCTGAGATTTTGCTTAAACTAAAATTCAATGATGAATTCTGGTTCCAACCGATTGAGATTCAGCCTGGACGGGGTCCAGATATGGGACCGATTTACCAAGATCTGATTTCGGCTGAATTCTACAGTGAACTCACGTACACTGATCGACTAATTAGCTGGCACGAACGCCACTCCTTCGGCTTCAGAATGGGCAGATGCATCACTCCACTGCTACATTCGAAGTGATTCGGGATGCCGGACAAATAAGTACGTTTTAGTTGGAGACTGTACGGATTGGAACAGATTGGGTCAGTAAGGTAAAGAATCGGTTTCAAAAGATCCAGAACGCATTTGATCATGTGTCGGAATATCAACGTCCTGCCCGTATTTTTGTTGTAGCGGATGGAGATTCGAGAATACCGTTTTTGGAAGAAGTGGCTAAGCAATACATGCCGGGTGTCAAAGTTCGTTTTACGACAGATGAGAGATTGATCTCTGGTCTAGGGAAGGAAACGTTCTTGAATTGGGAGGAGGAGAATCAAATGTTAAAAGCGCAAACTATTAGCTTTATGCAGCCCGATGCAGCAGGTAATGACAGCTTCCGCTTATTTATCATCACAGATGCAGACGCCGGATGATGATGAGTTTGAGGAGTAAGCGATGGAAAACTATTTTTGAGAGAACTGAGGAGGAATGCCCTAGTTCTTTTTGCATTAGCGGTTGAGATGTGGATCTTAATTCAGAAGTGCAAATCTTAGGAAACGGATATAGTAGCTAAGTACTTAGATATGTAAATTAAAGACTCTGTCCTTATAATTATTGCTGAGGAAGTCATATTGTCATAATAATCGAACGTAGTATGACAGGAGCAAATTTTAGATGTGGCTAGATATGTATGAAAAATATTCAGACTTTCTAAAGATGAACAGATAAAAAGCTTCTCTACGATGAGAGAAGAGTAGTTTCCTGTTTTACTACCAATATTTCAAATAACATTACGGATATTAGGCAAACTTCAAAACTGTAATTGATGTTAGAATTTAAACGGATGTAATTCACTATGGGAACTACGTCAGCTCTAAAAGTATTTCATTTCCGACAAAAATTAGAGAGAAATGATAAACTGATTTTAATATGTACTGGCATATTGTAGGGGGCGGATGTATCCTACCAATAAGTGCTTGGGCTGTATCTGTTTATATTTAATTTATATTTTATGATTGGGAGGACAACATAGTGGATTTGGTAAACAGATTTTTAAATGGCTTGAAAGCAGCATTATCAACAGAAGAACTTGAGGCACTAAATACAGCGTGGGGTGCTACAAAAGAAGATATTGATACATTAAGGGCGGAATATCCAAATTGTCCAGAATCACTAATCGGATTACTTGAAAGTATGGATGGTACATATTGGAGGAATTATGGAGAAAAAGAAATCACGGTCTGTATTTTAGGCTCAGATGTTGAAGAAGGCAGATATCCTTATTATTTACTCTCCACTCAACAGATGCTCGAAAGTTCAAAAGAAGAGGAAGATGTCTCATACCTTTTAGAATACGAAGATGACGAGGATGCCGTTGACTCTAAGATAAATCCAGAGGGACTTTTTCCAGGGAAGTATATTCATTTTTCAGACTGTATGAATAATGGTGGAACATCTAGACTATATATTGATTTTAACCCTTCTGATGAAGGTGTATGCGGTCAAATCGTTCGCTTTTTACACGACCCTGACGAATATGAAGTGATTGCAAACAGCTTTGACGAGTATTTACAGGGGCTTCTTGACGGTGGTTTTGTTTTTCTAAACGAAGAAGAGTAACCTCGATAGTATTAGACTGTTATAATTCAATTGGTGTTAGTAGAATAAAAGAGACAGATTTTTCACAGCCTCTTTTATTCTAGCTGTTAGCAACAATTCTTACATATTTGCTTTTGCTGTGAAGAAGTAGTGTATGATGGTGAGTTGCGAAACGTTTAAAATTAAAACGGTGGATGATCACTGGAACATCTGTTGTCCCAGTCCTGATCTTATAAAAGTTATAATATAATTGAGTCTCAGATGGTCAATGGTTACCAACTGAGACATTAAAATATTCAATATTAATCGATGGAGCCTAAATTCCACTTCTCATTTTTATCTTTAACAAAGTAATAGTATGAATTAGGCGTTGTGACCTCATTATCAGAAACAACTTTCCCCTTAATCTCTGCAACAATCCTTCCTTCGGTGTCTTCTTCAATAGTTCCAATTTCATCAAATACGTAATCTTTTCCAAACAAATACATAAATGCATCCGCTGTCATCTCATCTTTAAAAACACTTCGAAATTCTTGTTCTTTTTTATTAGCCAATGAATTTAATGTAGTTTGCAGTAGTGTTTTAATATCTTTGTTGAAAAGAGGATTATCTATAGATTCCAAATCAACGAAAACACCTGTCTTTATGCTAGTATTATTCTCTTTTTGAGGTTCGGTTTGCTCTGTGGTAGTAGCATTGTTTTTCACAGCGTCAGAGTCTGATTTATTGCCACAAGAAGATAAGATGCCCATTGATAGAACACCAACCATAGTGTGAATAATTATTTTCTTCATTTTTTTGAAGTCCTCCTCAAGTGTATATATACAATAAACGTCATTGCATTAAATTTAGTTACCAAAATTTGAAAAAAGTCTATCGCGAAGGATAGACTTTTTTTGATAAACTAATTTGTTAATGTAGTATGGAATAAATTAAGAATCGTACCGCAAAGCAACCATTTGATGGATACTACGAGTATCCCCTGAGTAAGATTTCTCAGTACATTTGATTTGGGAAGAACCGCTACCGTCCAAAAAGATACCATTAACAAGTGTACCAGAACCAACATTATCTTTGATCGCTTTTCTAAAAGCTTCTGCAGAGCATTTTGTTGGTGTCACAACAAGCCAGATGTTTTTCGTATTGTTGTAAACAAGTCCGGATCTTTCCACAGAGCCGGTACGGTTAGGCATGTTCTCATTATCTGCTTTAGATGCCCAAGTACTGTCGCTGTTTAGGTTCATACTAATTCCACCTTGTGCCCAGAAGGCTGTACGTTTGACTACAGCTAAATCGGCGGCAGACTTAACTACTTGTACAGAGAACTCATTTTCACTCAAATCCCATACCAGCGTACCACGAGCTTTATCCCCGTAATTGGTGTACCCGCTACCATACGCGGACTTTGACCCTTTAATCGGTACATCGTTATTTACTGCGATTTGCAAGAGATCCCCAGTACTCATGTTAAAAAATCCACCATTGATACCAAAAAAACCTGAACCTGGAACGGTTGTTGCACCGACGTGACGAATAACAATATTAGACGGTGAAGTTTTAATGGTGTGAAGAACGACACCGTTTGATGCAGTATAAGATGTGAATGTGTATGCCATCTGAATCTCTCCCCTTTAGTACATAATTTTTTGATCTGATCAGTGAGAAATTGGCCATTTTGTTGTTCTCATATATAAAGGTGTTTTTAAACAATGGATTACAACCAATTCACAGTTTTTTATTCTACCCCTTAACTATAAGGTTGAGATAATATGATCATTCTGTTCAAACTGCTCTAATACCGTTGTGGTGCAATGATGCTTCGAAAGCATTTTGGAGGAATTTAACGCGTAACTCCTACTTGATCACCAGGAGTAAGAAAGGGCGGGATTGAGATTTGTGGGAATCAAGTACAAGAGGAGCACAATATGTACATTGATGAAGCAGGTAATGAAGGTGACGATCTAGAGATGATTAAAGTAATATGTGAGAAGAACTACTTGCATCCTGACGGATCTTTGAGGAACTCCAAAAAGACAAGGATAACTACATACACTTTTATAATGACGAACGGTTACAGGCACAACAAAGCGGCCTCAGTCCCAATGAATTCAGGACGAAGGCCGCTAAATTATTTTAATTTTTTGTAAAGTCTACTTGATGGGGAGCATCTCACACATCCCCTTTTGTATTTACTAAGATTGAAATAGAGTAGGTGTGTTGTGCTTATATATATACACAAAATGGCACCGAGTTAGCTAAGTATATTGTTGGAGACAGACATTAGCGAACTAAAGAGGGATCAGCTGATTTTAAGTTGAGAAACGAATTGCGTCAGGATATCTACTTGGTCTAGACTTAGGCTCTGATAGGAATAATCTTCACCAATTTGATCATACGAATAGAGATGACAAAGCGTATACGCTTCAATATGATTTTGTTCAATTAAACATAAGAAAAAATTAGGTGTTTTATTTATTTCTTTATAGAAATATTGTGAATTGGGGCTCGCAGACTTAAGCTCAGAAATATGTCTGAATACGTTAGTCGGTAGGAATGATTTTAACGGATTCAAGTTGTTTGCTGAAAAATTAGTTTTGTAAATTGACATGTAATACCCCCTGTTAATCATTTTCCGAAGCTGTAATACTGTCTCTCTATTATACCAAACAAACGTTCCCCTGTTAAGGGAAAATCAACCTTTTTGCGTATGTTTTTTGGCGAAAAAAAGCAGTAGAAAAGATAATATTTATATGAATAATGCAATAGAGAGTACGATGAAATTGTGAGTTTTTAGAGCTGTTTTTGAATCAAATCGTAAGAAGCCCCATACATTCATTAGAGAGGCATTTTAATATTCCAGAAAAGCTTCGTGTCCTACCAATTCGTACAAATTCTTAAAATGGATACCGATTTATGAGCTCCAGTAGGACTTCGCTAAAAGGGAAAAAACGCAACGCATGCGATATTTCGTTGCGGTACGCAATATTATATTATATATTTAAGGCAACGAACGAGTCTATTCATAAAAAGTAAGGGCACTTTTTATGAATAGGGTATCCCCTTAATCAAGCGTCTTAAATACTTTTAATTTGATAAGGAGAGAACTAATTATAGCAAACCTACCATATACAGTGGAATTTAAACAAGTTACAGGTGGCGGTACCAAATTTGCAATTATCAAGACCGAATTGTCCAGGGTAAAACCAGAAATCATTAACACCCAAATGCAGCAAAAACCACATATTGGGGTAAACGGAGGTTTCTTCACAGCAGATAATGGCTACGATAAACCTCCAACTGCTCTAAAGTCCATTAGTTATTGGAAGGGTGATAGTATTTCATATTCCTACAATGGTACCGATTGAAATCATATATGTGGTCCTCCATTATTTTTTAGCAGCCGGTCGTACTCCGTATGGAGTGCGTGAATTTCCATGAACAGGGGAACACTGGACATATGCCTACCGAGAGTACATCGTCACTGCAACGGTTCATAATTCGATATACCCTTTCGTGAAAAGATGCCCAAAACCATGTCGTTCCTATTCTACAATCTATACCGAAGAACCCATCTCGAAGAAAATGCGGTGTCTCCTTTTCTCAGTACGTACTTTGTACGCACAAAACCAATTTTTGTCGGAAAACTTCCTAATATTTGCGCCCGATCTTCTCGAAGGGTTTCATGCCTGGTAAACCAAACGTTGCAGCAATATTGTCATAAGCTGTGACTCATCATGCGATTCACGACAATTTTCACGAATTGCTCTATCGGAGAGCTTTTTCCTGTAGACGGTACAGAAACGAAATGAGAGTGATCGAAGCGCTATATTTCTGTGATCAATATACATTTGGTGGCTTTGACCGATCCATCAGTAGGAACGATTAAAAATCTAGGTGTTTGGAAAAAGATTTGAATGCGCTTTGATCTTAGTTATAAAATTGTTTGAAGTGTTATAATAGTAAAAAAGGAGGAATTTGTGTAACATGTCTATTTTTACACCGAAAGAAATTGAGTTTCTTAATTTGCTAATCGATAAGAATCCAAATAATCCACCAAATATTCTTGAGCTTCAAAATAAACTCATGAAACTTGCTTGCCCCGAACCTACTAAAGCGAATACGAAGCTATCTTGGATCTATGATTCTAAGAATGCATTAGTTCCTCTGAAAAATTTTATTAAACTACCTGTTCAAGACTTGACTAAGGAGTTAAAAGTCTTTTTTCCTCAAGAAGAAATAGAATACATAAGAATTGCAAATATTTTAGCTAAGAATGGATATCATAAAGTACATCAATTACTAGAGTTAACGGTGTTTAGTTTTAATTGCATTAGACGAGTTGGCCCAAGAACACAGGAGAAAATACTCAACGCTTTACTAAAGCATAGCGAAGAAGTGGACAAGTCACAATCATAGATAGAAAAGTTTAGGAACTCCTCTGGGTATGTACGTAGGATTTTAGGTACTTTATTGACAAAAGTTTGTCTCAGGGTATTTCCTATACTTTACAGTTGTTGCTTCCAAAGCGACAAGCGATCCTGCCACTTTGGAGGCAACAACATTGGTTCGTAAGCTTTCACATCCTGAGAATCTCGTATAACTGAATTTACATACAAAATTGTGGTACCGTACGGGAAAGAACCACAACTCCTGCAGTCGACACTACAAAAGGTGAAGAGTCTGAAGATGGTAAAGAAACTAAATTGAGAACAATACGAACTTCTGGGATATCTCCGGAAAATTTGCTGAAGAAGTAATCAAAATCTTGATAACTTTTGGCAACTTGAAAGGTAATGCAGACGGCACATTTTGTTAAAAAGATTACTCGTGGAGATTTTGCAACCACGGCTAAGCGTGAATTGGGGAGTTTGTAGAACAGAAGGATGAACTTTACTCGTTAGTGGTACTTAACTAGAGCGAGTAGCATGAGGGAGAGATTCATAATGGGAGACTAAGCAAATAAAATGTTGCGTAACGTAACGTTATATATTATAATATAAATAAGTCATAGATATGTTAGGTCGGATCAAGTAAAGGGGATTTACTCGATCCGGTTTAAATCCCTCATATTTATGCGAAAATTTTTTTTTTTAAAATCAGCTATGAAAATGTAAAGTTGTAAAACGCTATTTTTCTTTATTAATACAAAAAAGAAAGTAGGTAATATACATGGATGCAAGAGTACTGCAAACACAAGTATGGCTTAATAACACATATGGCGATCGCCTAGGTTTTACACGAGTAACTGCAGACGGTTTGACGGGTTGGAGCACGATCTATTCATTGATTCGCGCATTACAACTTGAACTTGGGATTCCTGGAGCAGAAACATCAGATACTTTCGGTCCAAAAACCGAAAGCCTCTTTCAACCAATAAGTAAACAAAGTACAGGGGCTCCTACAAACAACCTCAATTTTATTCTACAAGGAGCTTTGTTTTGTAAGGGTTACAATCCAGGTGGATTTACGGGAAATTTCTTTGATGGTACTGAAAAAACCGTGAAGGAACTACAGAGTGATGTCGGCTTAGCCGTACAAGATGGTATCGTAAACGCAGCTTTGATGAAGGCACTGCTTAATATGAGTTCATATAAATTATCACTCATCCGAGGAGGAAGTGCTTCAATTCGGAGAGCACAGCAAAACTTGAATCGCGATTACAATAGATACTTTGGTTTAATGCCTACGGATGGTATCTATTCTAGAGAGACTAATAAAGCATTGATTTATGCTTTGCAGGCTGAAGAAGGATTGGCAGTTGGTGTTGCGAATGGTAACTTCGGACCAAGTACAATCAGTTTGTGCCCTACCTTAAGTGAGTCTAATAGCCCTCGCGGGTTTGTGCGTATCTTACAGTATGCTTTAGTGTGTAATGGGTCAGAGTATGATACAGGTGATTTTGATGGTGTTTATGATTCAAGCGTTACGAACGCTGTAAAGAGGTTTCAAACGTTCATGATGCTCCCAGTTACCGGGGTAGCCAATATGTCTACTATAAAACAGTTAATGACTAGTAACGGGGACACCAACAGAAGTGCTACTGCGTGTGACGCCTCTACAATTTTGACAGCGGCACATGTAAATACTTTAGTGAGCAATGGCTATAAGGTAGTGGGGCGGTATTTGACTGGTAATGTATCCACAGGCAATGGTGGAGTGCGTTCTAAAGCAATGACAGCGCAAGAATTACAAATTATATTTAATAGGGGATTACGAGTTTTTCCCATCTATCAAGATGGTGGACATCGGGCAACACATTTTGTCACGGGACAAGGTAAAACGGATGCACATAAAGCCCATCTGGCCGCTCGGTCCTTGGGGTTCGGCTCAGGTACTACAATATATTTTGCGGTCGATTATGATGCATACGATTATGAAGTTACAGAGAAATTAATCCCTTATTTCCGTGAGATTAGAGAAGTGTTTGAGACACTTGCTGATTTAGGTGGGATGCCAGCATACAAGGTTGGTATTTATGGCGCTAGAAATACATGCATACGCACAGCGAACGATCTGAAGGCTAAAACGGATTACAGTTTTGTTTCAGATATGTCTACAGGATTTAGTGGTAACTTAGGATTCCCAATGCCTGATAACTGGGCATTTGATCAGTTCTTCGAAACCTCCATTGGTTCAGGGGATGGAAAGCTAGCTATTGATAAAAATGCTTATTCCGGTAGAGATACAGGTGTCTCCTCCGTAACACCGCCTGCTGATTTGAAAAGAGAAGCTCTCTTTACAGCTTGGCTTGATATGATTTCTTCATTCCCTATTCTAAAAGATACACCATCTTTGTACTCTACCAATTTTGTATTTAATACGACGCAGCGAGTATTCTCATCAACAATGGTGGATATCGACGTTACGACTCAAACGGAATACGAGTTTACAGGAAATAATATGCACAAGATTAATATCACAAACGGCAAATTGGGTGTTTCTGCTGAGAATATCTTGGGGAGTACAGAAACAAAACTATCAGTAGAAGAAGTCAAAGACTTTAAAAACTTCTTGAATAATGTTTCATTATCAGTGGAGAATGGTATTCTTGCAATTAGTACAACTCCACAAGGTAATAAGCTTGTCATGGAGATTAAAGTTTTCAAAAATGAGATCCCGCTTTTTGATGGAACGAAGGCGACGCTTGAAGTAACTGTAGTATATACGTTTAAACATGTTTCTACCGATCAAAATCCGAATTACGATACACTCGCGTATATTGTGGGTGGTGCTGCAATAGTTGCTGCGATCATAGCTGCCGCCATTATGGCTCCTGCCATTGGAGTGGGTGGTATAGCTTATGGAACAGCAACGGCTATCATTGCCTTTCTTGCAGGGATCTTCAGTAATGGAGACGATGGTAACGCATAATGGACTTGACTAAAATAAAGAAGCGGACGATGTTGATTTCATCGTCTGCTTCTTTATTTACTACTGATATAATGCTATCTAGATTTTTCTGATATAGGGAGAAGATATTTCTCAAGAAAATATTTAAATTCTCTAGTAGTCTCTTCAGTATCTAGAGCTCTTTTAGGAATGATAACAGCTTGTAAATCAGATACATATAGAAAATAGTGGTCTGCATCTTGTCTTATGATTTTAAAGTCATTCCATTTGAATGAGGAATTTGCAGTCTCAGTACTCCTTACAATTCCTTCGTCATTAAGAAAAAGAAGGTTATTGCCCACAAGCATACTCAAATTTTGCTTCTTTAAGGTTCTGATTAACGAATAAATTGATAATTTAGTGAAAACAAACGGGAAAGTAATAATAAAAAATAAAATGATTCCTAAACTTATAGGGGATACAGAAGCTCTCAAAACCGTAACAAAAAGTAAAACAGTAAAAAGAAATAACATAATCCATCTGTATTTTCGATGTTGACTCGATTTCAGAACGACATTCTTTTGCAAATCAACAAGATCTTCAAATTCTAGGTTGAATTTAAGCTTCATCAAATTGGCCTCCATTTAGTATTTATCATATTATAACGTATATAGTTGAGAAATGGAAAAATATTGGTTGCTTCAAAATCGACATTGAAATCTTTATAGTGGAAATTATTCAACCAATAAACCATTCCAGTCTATGCAGGGTTACTAAGACTTATGACTGAACAGTAAAAATTGATTATGACTAAGGAGGCGTTGTGGATTGATAGATATTTCCAAATGTAGTACTATTGAAATAGTAGCAGAAGCACTGAACAAGTGAGGGGCCGAGGAGAGATTCCTTGGCCCCTTTCTTATTAATAACCATTATTTGAGAAGATAACATGGAACTGTTTAGACTATATGGGGGTGGGCTTGTAGTGGATGACAAGAGATATGATATTAAAGTGTCAGTTTGGTTGGCAGTGGTTATTATGGCATACGAAAGATATATGAGTACGCATTCACCTACAAAAGATATGATGTATTTTAAACAATCTTTAATTCGACAAAAAGCCCAAACGATTAGTTCTGTAAAAGTTGATCAGGCAGCCATTTCTCAATGGTATAACGGAAATCACAATCAAAGCACATACAACTATATGTGTGAAGAGGGCGCAACAAGAAGGCTATCCTTTCATGGAGAATTTAATTTTGAAAAAGAACGCCCAGATAATTTGTACTTACAAGATAGGGTTCAAGTATCAAATGAATATAAAAGTATTCAAGAATTAGTGGGCTTTGTTGAAGGCCCATATACTGCATTATATGGTTCACAAAAATTGTCCAAAGATATTGATTGTATTTCTATTTTAGAGTATTTGGAACAATATGCAGGAGAGCCTTACGAGAAGCTTGAGAGAGCGGATTTATCTAATAAAACGAAGCTAATAGAGATTCAACGTGCAGGTACTGCTGCAGTTCAGCATTTAGATAAGATGGCGGAATTATGTGAAAGCAAGTTCCAACTCAATAAAACAGGGCAATCAAAATGGTTGGATGGAAGCAATCAAAAAGTTAGGGGCTATTTGTGGAGGCAGCTTCATGTCAAGGGTAATGAAGGACCGACGACTTTATCTTTATTTGCTGAATTGACTGACCATAGAGCTAGATTTAGATTCTCAGTAGAGTTAAATGAAGAAAAGAGCAAACCGGAGCATTATACAAAGCATCACAATATATTGAATAAGGATATCCGAGGAGCATCTGAAAAATTAGTGTACATACACGGGGGGAATAGTTCAAAGTCAATCATGCAGGAACTAAATCTTTCGACAGCTGAATTAAAGGAACTCATTAAAAAAGGAACATACAAGAAAATTCAGTTAGCTCGTGTCATATATCGAGAGGATTTTAACACCAATGAAGAGTTGATTGAAGAAATGTTAAAGTCGATAGAAGCGCTATTACCGTATTATGATTTGGTATATAACAATAAGAAAACTACCTCAGTTACAAAGGGTGAGAATATTGAAAGCTTAAAAGAAGAAAGGAATAACATTATGAACTATGGGAATAAAAATAAGATCCTGTTTGGTCCTCCAGGGACAGGGAAAACATACCATACTGTACTCTATGCGGTTGCCATCATTGAAGATAAGCCCATGTCCCATGTTTATCAAGAGGACTATGACGCGGTCTTCGAAAGATATTGTGAATATAAGACGAATGGGAAAATTAGCTTCACCACATTCCACCAGTCCTATAGCTATGAAGAATTTATTGAAGGCATTAAACCTCGACTTGCTATGGATGCGGAAGGGGCGTTAGATGGGCTTGAATATAAAATTGAAGCAGGAGTGTTCAAGCGATTCTGCGATGATGCACAACAATTTAATGTTCAAACTGTGTCAGCCGACATACGTTCCAACCCAACCGTTTGGAAAGTATCTTTAAAGGGCAGTGGTCAAAATGAGGTGAAAGAGGACTGCTTTACAAATAATCGGATACGAATCGGTTGGGACTGGAAAGATAAGGTGTTGTCTGAGGAGTCTGATTTTAAAACAATGAAAGAAAAAAGTATACTCTTGTATTTTCAACATGAAATGAAAATAGGAGATATCGTTTTAACTCTTCTGGACAAAGAACATATTGATGGAATAGGTATTGTCACTGGAGACGCCGAATGGCTTGATGATGGTGATAAGTATCCTAGAAGTAGAACCGTCCAATGGATTGCAACCGGAATTAAAGAGAACATTGTGGCTATGAATCAAGGAATCCGACTAACAAGTTCTACTGTTTACCGGCTTAAAATTAATATTGCTTCAGTGCTACAAATGATTAGCCGACATACTGCGAATAAAGATGTTCATATTGAAGAAAACAAGGATAAGTATGTTTTTATAATTGATGAAATCAACAGAGGCAATGTTTCTAAAATATTCGGGGAATTGATTACATTAATTGAGTCAACAAAACGATTAGGAGAAAAAGAAGCGATTACAGCGACCTTACCTTATTCGGGTATTCCGTTTGGTGTACCTAGTAACATATACATTCTAGGAACAATGAACACAGCTGATAGATCTATTGCTTTAATGGATACAGCACTTAGGAGAAGATTTGAATTTATAGAAATGATGCCAAAAGCAGAAGTGCTATCCTGTATAAATCTGGGGAGAATAGATTTGAAGAGAATGCTAACCGCCATTAACCTACGCATAGAATCATTATATGACAGAGAACACACAATAGGGCACGCTTATTTCACCCCACTTTTTCAAGAGCCCTCTCTCAGCAAATTGGGAGATATCTTCATGAATACAATTATACCTTTAATGCAGGAATACTTTTACGATGATTACAGTAAAATTCAATTGGTACTTGGTGACAACGCTAAAGATGATCCATATAAATTTATTAAAGATGAGACATTGAAATTAAATGATTTATTTAAAGGCACTGTTGATATTGACTTGCCTGAGACTAAGTACAGTATCCAAAAGGTTGCATTTTCAAAAGAGGAAAGCTACATTCAAATTTATGAATGAAAAGTGGAGAACGCATGGGGAAAATTTTAGAGATCAAAGAACATGATGTTATTACCTGTAACAAAGAATACATTCATGATAGTAAGTATAAATATTTGGATGATAAATCCTTTTCAGACTTAGAGAATTTGGTGTTAACCTTCAATAATAAAGATGCAGATGCAATTGATTTCTTCAGTATCACTACGCTACGAAATGTTGGTAAGGTTATACGTGCAAAAAACTATGTGGGTATAGTTCAATTGAAGAGTGGCACACAAATTCAAATATTGCCTAAAATTGAAGTTAGGCAAGGATATGATACTAAAATAATTTTTTTACGAATGTTGAAAAGTATGAAAGATTTCCCTAGTAAAATTTTTAATGAAACCAACTTAAGCGTTGATAAAATGGATTTATATGAGATATTCATCAAGCTTTATATACTTGAATTACGAAGTCTATTGAAGAAGGGGTTACAAGGTGCTTATCACGCCATAGAAGATAACAATCAGTATTACAAAGGGAAACTTCTCATAAATGAACATATCAAACAAAATGTGATTCATAAAGAGCGGTTTTACGTACAATACGATGAATTCAGCATAAATAGAGCTGAAAATCGATTGATCAAAGCAACATTGTTGATATTGTTGAAGAAAGCGAAAAGTTTAGAAAACATTAAAGAAATGAAGCAGATGTTATCAGGTTTTGAGAGGGTTGAAGCGTCAAACCAATATGAAAAGGATTTCAGCCAAGTAGTAGTGAATCGAAATTCGTATGAATATACTGCGTTAATGAAATGGTCCAAGGTTTTTCTTTCTAACAAGAGCCTCACAACCTTCTCAGGGGTGACTCACGGACGAGCACTGCTCTTTCCTATGGAGAAAGTATTTGAATCTTTTGTAGGGAATAGACTTAGAAGGGCTGTACAGGATAGAGATTGGAATATATCCTTACAGGATCATAGATATTATCTGTTTGAAAATCAGTTTGCAATGAAACCTGATATTGTGCTGGAAAAGAAGGATGGAAGCAGAACAATCATATTAGATACTAAGTGGAAACGACTTAATGCTCAAAGCAAATCTAACTATGGCATAGCCCAAAGCGACATGTATCAGATGTATGCTTATGCTAAAAAGTACTCAGCACATGAAGTGTGGTTATTATACCCAATTCAGGAAGAGCTGATGCAGAATCTTGCTTTTAAAAGTAATGATCAGGTTTGGGTTAAATTATTTTTCATTGATCTGTGTCACATTGAAGAAAATATGAATACACTTATCAGTTTGATTGAAAGCTAATTGGGCGATTTGCTTTACCTTGTGTCTAATCAGGTTAAATTACAAAGTAGGCTTATACATCAAAGAATCGGCTACATATGAGCCGATCTTTGCTGGAGTTTAATTCTTTCGTTCACTAACATTTGGTGAAGCATCAGGATCATTTAAAATGACAGCTTCTTCTTTTGAGACCTGATTTAATGTTTTAGCAACCATGACGATAGATTTGTTTAACTGTACAAGTCGTTTATCCAAAGTGTCTAATCGACTATTGAAGTTACCTAAAACTGATCGAAGCAAAATGATTGCGACTAGACTTGGAAAACCCACAGTGCCGATTAACTGACCAATCGTTTCGAGTGAAAAATTTTCCATCATCACCTTCTCCTTTAGCATTTTAATAGCAAAGCTTCTGTACTAACGGGAGCCTTGCGTAACCATAAAATTGTTTACTGATTGCTACAGCACAATAACATGCTCAATTCCTGGTGAAAACTAATATAAAGACTTTTTAATCAGTCCATGGGCCAGCGATTCGAAAGAAGAGGGATATGCACGTTATAAGATAAATCCCCGTTATCTTATAACGTGCTTTCTTTCTACTTATATTATATAATATAACGTAACGTAACGCAATATTATAGGTTGTTATTTTTGGATTCTAAGAGATAGGTTAAGATTTAGAATTCGTTTTTTCAAGCAATTCTAATGTAAAATATTTTTGTGTATAGCTTAGAAAATTAAAACTTCACGTAGTTTATAATTAATAAGGAATAATATTGAAATTACAAGTATAATTCAATTTACTTAAAGCGAAAATAATATAAAAGTATAGTTATTATATATTGTGATACGTAACGAATCACTATATAATAACCTAAGGTGAATAGGAGGGTAAATATGAAATATAACATTAACTTATTTGGCTACAATGTGGATTGTGATCTTAAAGTTGAGAATGAGGGTTTGAGAATTGAGATTCCAGAAGATAACCAGAATTCTTTAAAACAATACCTAATCCGTGTTTTGCCTAAATATGGAAGAGAGGCCTCTAACGATTCTTCTCTAGAAGAATTAGTGAAACTCTCCATAGATGCTGAAAAGACATTAGAAGGCCGGATGGTTGAACCAAAATTGAAGTTACCTTATGAATTCCAACCAGAAATTAAAGAAAAATTAATTGAAGCTGCCGCATTACAAGAGATGTCTGCTACCCAACTGTTGATACGTATTATTGAAAAAAAATATCAAGAAATTATTGGATAGGAGGAGCAATCAATGGCATACGGCAACAAAGTAAAATTCCATTATGATGTACCAGTGTATATAAAAAAACAACTTGCTGAAGCTGCGAAAAAAATGAACATGACGGCAACAGATTTGCTGTCCAGGACAATTGAAGAGGAATATGAACGTGTTACTAAGGAGAAAGAAAGCAATTCTAAGTAATATCAAGTCGGGAAGCAAATTGAATAAAGAAATTCATCTGTTTTAGGGGGAGGCTTTGGTATGAAAAGTCTCTTCCTATTTGATCAAAAGAAAAAAGGTGACAAACGGTATACTTTTCTAATGTATTTTGTTCAATTAAGTAAACATCCACGTTAGGCTTCTCTTCTATTACTTTCCAATGAAAAAAGGAAGAAGGACTCCCCTCGATTAACTCCAATATTTGTTGGTATACGCTTTCGGATAAGCAAGTTTCTAGCAGCTTATAGTTGTTTTTCAAAAACTGGTTCTCTTCAATTAACATAAAACTTTGCCCCCTTTTTTGTAGTACCGTTTATGTACTAGGCTTACTCATTATACCAAACATGTGTTCTCATGTTAAGGGTTATATTTCCTGAGTAGTATAATTTTTACGTATGGAGTAAAGGAAATGTTTCGGATTCAAAGGTTACAGTATTGATATTAATTTAAATATGTTCCTAAATAAGTAATAATATGATTTCGTTTAACAATTAAAAACTTAGTTGAATCGAAAAAAGTAATAATATTCCTTTTGAACTGATCTTTTCAATATTATACAACATAACGTTACAATACGCTATATATATCCTTGGATAAGTTTAGCAAATTGTTTGAGGTACAGATTGTTCAGGCTGAATATGAATAGTAACTTTATATTATGTAAAAGGAAAAGAACCTGATTGAACTGTGTACACTGGGGACGTTAAAATACAAGCGGAGTAAAAAGTGATTAGCATTGTAACGTACGTACTTCCATATTATTCAACCTAATCCACAGTAATAGCCTTAACTAACTATCTTCATATTATAAAAGTACAAATAAAGAGGTGAAGAAAAGGGGGACATTCTATTCCACGACTCCATACATACCGACTGTCACAATATATAGAGATAGAGGGGCGAGGGAATATTTCAATCCACGCACTCCATACGGAGTGCGACTTGTCTATAAGGAGTGATCGGCAGGATGCTATCAAATTTCAATCCACGCACTCCATACGGAGTGCGACTTATACGCGAGCTGCATCAACGTGCCCGGATTGTTATTTCAATCCACGCACTCCATACGGAGTGCGACCACACGCAGGTGATGGAGGCGGAGCAGTTCTTCGATTTCAATCCACGCACTCCATACGGAGTGCGACGTGATCAGTTTCGATCCGTTCGAGGATATGTGATTTCAATCCACGCACTCCATACGGAGTGCGACATGAAATACATGAGATGGTTGTCGTTATGGATATGATTTCAATCCACGCACTCCATACGGAGTGCGACTCCAAACATCGACTCCGTAATGTATCATAATAGATTTCAATCCACGCACTCCATACGGAGTGCGACAGTAAAAAATAGCGTTATCTCTTCGCTTTTTGTGATGAGTTTACGTTACTCCGACACTTTCTCTTAAGTAACTTGCTCATTTTATCGTTCTAGATGATGTCTATTTTGCCAAAAGGTAAAAAAGAGAGGTTTTCGACAAATTTCGAGGTGCGAATCCCCTAGAGAATTCCTGTGTGCTTGGCATCCGCACCTGCCCAAATATGAAGTGTCTGTTAGTTTTTAAGCTTTGCTATCTATTATTGCTCTTGTTGAATGTATTCCTCGATTAGCTGCTTATGTGGTCCATTTTCGCTGTTTGTCACACCAAAATGACTTACTTTTTCTTCGGATGCATTATTGCCAAACACCCACTCATCTAAATCATGAAGAATTTGATGAATATAGACTACTGCCTGTGGGTCTTTCTTTTGATTTACGATTTCTGCTAGTAACGATATGTTATTGAAGTCTTTAGAAATTTCGGAATCATTAGCAGCTTCAGAAAGCCTCAAATATAGATTAGGATTTATCCACCGTTTGCCTAGCAAAGCATCCCATGCGTTTTTGCCCTCAACACCGTCTTTTAAAAGCCATTTATATCCATCTCCATCTTCAATTCCAACACTGTTTATTCTACTGTGTAAGTAGGGGAGCAGTGACTCTACATCTTCTTCAGTAGTAATAGCCTCTAAAAGAGCTTGGTTCTTATCAATAAAAGCATCGAAGTTTGCTGGTACCTCACCTGTACCAGTAAAAATTATAGTAATATCTTCGGTACTCGTTATCGGCTTCTTTACACTATAATTTTTATTGATGGATTCTGATGAAGGTTCTTCAGGTAATGGAGACTCAATATTCTCAATACTTGAATCGTTTTTAAAAAGAGCGTATACGCCAATGATGACAACTAAACACGAAATCAATCCTACGAGTAATTTCTTTTTTGATGAAAACATGTAGTTCCTCCTGTACTTAAGAATGAACTCATTGTAACATTTTTACATTATAGAGGATAGAAAGAGGGGATAAGAATTAATTATGTATTTATATTGCGTAACGTTACGTAATATGATATAGTGTATTTAGAGTTAATTAGTAGCTTTCGAACAGTAAGGGCTATGCTGTTCGAAAGTTAGCCCTACTAATTAACTTCACTAGAATTTCTATTTAATTCTATCTGTATAAAATACAAGGAGGAGAATAAATTATGTGGGTATATGTATATGAAGGTAATGAAGGTTATCTTAATGTGAATGAAACCATTTCTGTAGATGATGGACAATTGTTTTTCCAGAACGATACGAACAAGGAAACGATGTACACATGGAACCGATTAGCTAACTCATGGGCTACAGTTTCTTGTCCCGTTCTTGCTTCTAATGAATCCAAAGTCCAACTTCATCCGGGTGGGTTTTATCATCGTCTAATTCGTCTTGACTCTATGAACTGTAATGTTTGGAATAAATGTAATGCTAGTGGAGCCGGTTCAGGTTCTTATTACACGCTTCGTCAGTCTATCAACATTTATAACTCGAGTGGAAGTCTTTACACTACTATCAATTCCTCTACCAGTGAGATTGTCTTTGCATATGGTTATGGATTTACAAAAGCTAACAGTCCTTCTGAAATCTCAGGCACCGGAGTAGGCATCCGTGTGTATGGATATCGTAATAAATCTACAGGGGCTGTGACAAAGTTTAATGGCGAATATTTTGCTTCTGAACTTTATAAGAGTTCGCCCACATCTTATCTGATCAATACACTCTAGATCGTTCATTATGGAATATGTTGACTTTAGGCAATAAAATTCAGGTTAAGCAATTTTTCAGCGTAGTAAGGAAAATAGCCGTTCCCACTATAAAGTGTGGGGGCGGTTAATGTTTCCATATAGAGAACAACATGCAAATTTTAAGAGTGAATTTGATGAAGGTCATATAACGTTTACTTTAAGTGTGAGTAAGAAGAATTATGTAGAAGCACACCATCTAATTCCTATGAAATTACAGAATGAGTACATAAACTCGATCGACACAGAAAGTAATATACTTTCCCTATGTCCTAATTGTCATAGGATGGTCCATCATGCAAGGTCAAAGGACAAACGTGAGATACTGAGAGTATTTTATGAGAAAAGAAGAAGTCAGCTAGACACACTTGGTATAAAATTCAGTTTGTCTGATCTATATGGATTCTATGGTATTATTTAGTGTCGCGGGATCAGTAGCATACGTATGCAGAATTGTCATTATTAACCCTTTTTTATCTATCATCAAAGATACTTTCCTAGATTTGAACGTATAAACAATTCAATTAAAAGTAAATAAGGTAAGAGGGAGAACCTAAATATATGCCATTGAGCATACTGTGAGGTTCTCTTTTTGCCCCGGTAGTGTGAATAGCACGAGGGGGCCGCAGTGAAAAGGCCCAAGCGACTGTTTAGCAAAAACACAGGTCTGTGCGAAGCCGTAAGGCGA
>NZ_FNFR01000022.1:0-5221 GCF_900101205.1 Paenibacillus sp. OK060 | reverse complement strand
ATCACTGCGACAATCTCATCCGAATCGGTGCCCATACTTTGCAGTTTGACAGCAATCTGATTTGCTTGTTCATTTAATTCACGATATGTCAGCTTAGCAACCTCTACTTGCAAAGCAATATGATCTGGTGTTTTTCCAACTTGCTCCTGAAATAACTCAGATATTGTTTTTTCGGTAGGGTACGCTGTAACTGTATCATTAAAATTATTTAAAAGTAGCAAACGCTCTTGGTTGGAAAGCATATCAATAATCATAATTCAATCTCCTCGTTATCAGTAACTATAGACAAAATATTAGTGAAATGTTGAGCCATCCTAGTTACGGTTTCTTCTCTAAATAACTTAGTTGCATACTCAAATTGTAGTTGCATGGTTCCATTGTGCTCCTCGAGCACAGTTATTGTAAGGTCAAATTTCGTTTTGGTTAGGGTTATTGGATGACTAGTAGCATTTATACTGTTCGCTTCCATTTTCTCCGAGTTGATGTTACGAATTGTTAGCATTAAATCTACAACTGGATTACGACTAAAATCCCTTTTTACATTTAACTTATCAATTAAAGACTCGAACGGATAAT
This sequence comes from Paenibacillus sp. OK060, assembly GCF_900101205.1. Classification (NCBI taxonomy): domain Bacteria; kingdom Bacillati; phylum Bacillota; class Bacilli; order Caryophanales; family Paenibacillaceae; genus Paenibacillus; species Paenibacillus sp. OK060. The sequence continues at coordinate 4,645 of NZ_FNFR01000022.1, read as the reverse complement.
CTTGATTCTCAAAAGCATTTATTGCATTTTGTTTTACTTCTAGTAGGAAGTCTTTGAAGAGTTGTCCCTTTTTCAACTGATTCCTCATAACAACTGTGTTTACAAACAGACCAAATGTATCTTGTATATCTGCATGTGTACGACCAGCAACTGGTGTCCCAACTAATATGTCTTCCTGATCTGTATATTTTGATAAAAGGACATTTAGCGCTGCTAACATCACCATATAGTTTGTTGCCCCGTGTCTTGTTGCTATTTCATTAATACGTGTAGAAAGTTCTTGATCCACATGCATAGAAACTACGTTGCCTTCAAAGGTTTGCAGTTGTGGACGCGGATAATCCGTTGGTAATTCAAGCACAGGAAGGTTACCAGACAACAATTCCAACCAATACGTCTCTTGCGCCTTATACAGATCATGTCCGGCGCCTTCTTGTTGCCATACAGCATAGTCCTTGTACTGAACGTCCAGTTCAGGTAGCTTCTGTCCATTGTAAAGCCGGTCAAACTCCTCCGCTAGAATACTCGAGGAAACACCGTCGGATATAATATGATGCATATCAATGAATAACAGTTTTTTTTCATCTGCAGCTCTTAGTACACCAACGCGCAAGAGTGGAGCGACCGTTAAGTCAAACGGTCTGACGAATTCCTTCAAAGCTACTTCTATGTTTTCTCCCGTCAAATTCTCCATCGCAAATGATATTTCCGGATGGATAACTTGAACTGGTTCCCCATCTTGGTAGTGTAAGGATGTCCGGAATACTTCATGTCGTTTGATTAGCTGACGAAATACTTCTTCCAGTCGCGACATATCAACATTACCTTCCAGTTGTAAAACAGTTGGCATGTTATACGTGGTATGAATTCCTTCCATTTCATTGAGAATCATCATCCGTCTTTGAGCAAAGGAGACAGGATACCAGTCTTTTTTCTCCACACGAGGAATTCGTGCATATAGTGTTTTAGTAGACCCATCGATTGTTGCTGCGAGTTCATCTAGTGCTGGTTTTTGAAACAACTCTTGTAAGTTTATTTCCACCCCAAATTCTTTACGTATGGCGGATAGAAGCCCAATTGCTTTAAGTGAGTGTCCGCCTAACTCAAAAAAGCTAGCCTCTGCACCAATATTGCCATCAATGCCTAAAATTTCACTCCAGATTTGTGCCAACTTCCGTTCCGTGTCACTAAACGAAACCTTATGAGCTGGTATCTCCTTAACCTCTGGTTGTGGAAGAGCATCCCTATCAACCTTTCCATTCTCTGTGAGCGGTAACCGATCCATTTGAATAAAAAATGTCGGAACCATATAGCTTGGAAGATAATTCAGCAAATGTTTTTTGATTAATTCTGTTCTCAATGGATATCGGGTTACAATATACGCACAAAGAACTAGTTCATCTTGGACTGTTTTAGTATTTATATAAGCTTGTTTAATAGCATCATGTTTCATGAGAACTGTTTCGATTTCGCCTATTTCAATTCGGTGGCCTCTTATCTTAACTTGATCGTCAATACGTCCTAAATATTCCAAGTTCCCATCTTTCAACCACTTCACTAAATCTCCAGTTCGATATAATTTTTCGTTTGAATTAAATGGACTAGCAATAAACTTTTCTTTGGTAAGGGATTCTTCATTGAGGTATCCTCGAGCAACACCATCCCCCCCTACCCATAACTCTCCAGGTACGCCTGTTGGACAAAGTTGTCCATGATTATTCACTACAAAAACAGTGGAATTATTAATCGGGCGCCCAATAGGGATGCTATTGTCGTTTATTGATTCTTCAATTAAATAACTACAAGAAAAAGTAGTGTTTTCAGTTGGACCATACCCATTAATTATATTAAGAGTTTTACATTCTTTTACAACTTCTCGGACTTTAGATGGTGATAAAACATCTCCACCGATTACTAACTGTTTAAGAGATCTAAACATATTCGGATTATCAGTCGAAAGCTCATTAAACAAAGGAGACGTTAGCCACATTGTATCGATATTACGATTATTTAATACTTCTTCCAATTGTTTCGAATTTAACAAGGTATTCTTATCGATAATGTGCAATTCCATACCATTCAGTAGTGCACCCCAAATTTCGAAGGTACTTGCATCAAACGTTAAATCTCCGGTTTGCACCATACGTTTACCTTCTTCAAATCTGATATAATTAGTATTCTTAACCAATCTAACAACATTGCGATGCTCCACCATTACCCCTTTGGGTTTTCCTGTTGTGCCCGATGTATACATCACATACGCCAAATCATTTGGCTTACTATTATCAATTGGTAAGGCCAGTTCTTTTTGTGTCGATAGCTCCTCTATTATTAAGAGCTCAGCATTACCATTCCTTAATGTCCCGGCAAAACAATTCTTAGTTAGAACCACTTTGGTATCGCTATCCATTAAAAAATAGTTGATACGCTCTTCAGGGCTATCTGGCGATATAGGTAAATAAGCACCACCTGCTTTTATAACTCCCAATTCCATAACTATTGTTTCAATGGAGCGATCTGCTAATATTGCGACAATATCATCTGAACCAACACCTAATTGTTGGAGCTTAACCGCAATATGGTTTGCACGCTCATTTAGTTGACGATAAGTCAATCTCTGTTCTCTGTCCTGAACCGCTATGCTATCAGGTGTTCGTTCCAACTGCTCTGTAAATAATACAGATATACTTTTATTAGCAGGATAAGCTGTTTTTGTTTTAGTACCAAGATTAATTAGATTTTCTTTTTCCATTTCTGCGAGTATGTCAATTTCGGATAAGAGAATATCCCCACTTTTCGCTGCAGCACGCAAAATGGTTATAAAATGTTCGATCATTCTATCTATAGTATCTTTCTTAAAGAGCTTAGTAGCATATTCAAAAAACAAATCAATCTTATCTTGATCTTGGTTGACTGTAAGCGTTAAATCAAACTTAGATATTTCATTTTCAGACTGATACGGCTTAATAGTTGAACCTTCCAAATTTAAATTTGTTGAATCAAAATTTCTTACATTCAGCATCACATCAAATACCGGATTTCGGCTGGAGTCTCTACGCACATTTAGCTTTTCCACCAAAGCCTCATACGGGTAATCCTGGTTATCAAATGCCGCTAGTGACTGTTCCTTAACTTCCTCAAGGAAACCTTGGAAGGTTTTATTTCCCACAGGCTTGCTTCTCATCGGCAAGGCGTTAACAAACATCCCCATGATGCCCGATAGATCTGCATGCGTTCGGCCCGCTACAGATGTTCCAACGATAATATCTTCCTGACCTGTATATTTCGAGAGCAATACATTCAGCGCAGCTAACATCACCATGTACTGCGTCGCACCATGTTTTTTAGCCAGTTCATTAATCTGCACAGACAGTTCACGGTCAATTTGCACTGAAATAGCTGCTCCTTCAAAGCTTTGCAATTGTGGACGTGGATAATCGGTGGGTAGCTCAAGTACCGGCAAGTCGCCAGATAATTGTGTCAGCCAGTACGCCTCCTGCGCTTTATAATACTCTCTTCCCGCCTCATCTTGCTGCCATACGGCATAGTCTTTGTATTGAAGTTCTAGTTCAGGTAATTGATACCCGCTGTACAAATGGTCGAACTCCTCTGCCAGCAAATTCATGGAGACTCCGTCTGAGATAATATGATGCATGTCTATAAAGAGTAACTGCTTTCCATTTGTCTCTTGCATGGTTCCAACTCGGATGAGCGGCGCTTTCGATAAGTCAAAGGGTCTTACAAATTTCCCAATCACTTCTTCGACAGTTCCATCTTTCAGAAATTCGATTCCAAAAGGTACATCTGAGTGAATTACCTGTACCGGTTCTCCCTCTTCATAGTGTAAGGATGTGCGGAAAGCCTCATGTCGTTCAATTAACTGACGGAAAACTTCTTCCATTTTTAACATGTCAACGTCGCCTTCTAGTTGTAGCACCGTTGGCATGTTATATGCAGTCTGTATCCCTTCCATTTCATTGAGAATCATCATCCGTCTTTGTGCAAATGAAACCGGGTACCATGCCGCTTCCTTCGCTCTTGGAATTCGTACATATTCTGCCCTTAGCGCCTCTTCCATGGCAGCAGCCATTTCCTCTAGCACCGGTTTTTGGAACAACTCCTGCAAAGATACTTCTACGCCCAGCTCTTTTCGTATCGCTAAGACGGTTTGAATTGCTTTTAAGGAGTGCCCGCCTAAATCAATAAAGTTCGCTTTTCTGCTTACCTCCTCAATCCCCAGGACCTCTCTCCAGATGCTAGCAACTTTTTTCTCCATTTCACTCTGCGGCTCTTCTATCACAGAAGTAATTTCACTCTCTGGACTCTGCAACTCATCCCTTGCAATCTTCCCGTTTGAATTCATCGGCAGGGTTTCCAAGAATACAATATGAGACGGAATCATGTAGTGAGGCAACTGCTGGAGTAGCTGCTCTCGAAGATGCGTTTCGTTCATTGCTTCTTCGCCAACCACATACGCACACAGCCCCACATCTCCCCCATGATCCACACTCTTCACAGCGGCTTGCCGAATTCCTTCTTGTTTCAACAACACTTCTTCGATCTCTCCAAGTTCTACTCGATATCCTCTCACCTTTATTTGGTGATCGCGACGTCCAGCAAACTCTATCGTTCCATTGGGTAACCA
>NZ_FNFR01000015.1:0-68816 GCF_900101205.1 Paenibacillus sp. OK060 | reverse complement strand
CCACACGTACCCATCCCGAACACGACCGTTAAGCCCTCTAGCGCCGATGGTACTTGGACCGCAGGGTCCTGGGAGAGTAGGACGCCGCCAAGCAAAGAACCACTGCCGATGTTATTCGGTGGTGGTTTTTATTTGTTTATAAGCAAAAATGAAGGAATAGCTAGTTGAAGATGGATTTAATTCTTGCTTTGGAAGCTGATATAAATAGAGGGTGGATTGACTTTCAAAAGAGGGTAAATGAATGACTTAAAAAAGTCTTGAAATGAAGGTAACATTTTTGTTACGGAAAACGCATTCGAAACCAGTATAATAGGACTATGTTAAATATGCTAAAAGTACCTGACCACAGAGCTGGAATGTGCAGCTGTGAAAAGGAGGGTGTGTGTGATAAGTTGGCGAAGACTAGTTCTTCATTCGTTTCTCTTGCTCGGCCTGATAGGCGTGCTTGTAGGATGCGGTGAAGCAGGATCTGCATGGACTTCTTATGAAGGAGCGGTAAACGAGAAGGGTTTCCCGGTTCCTAAAGTGGCGAATAAATCTGACCAGTCTGAAAACAATTCGGATATGGATTATGTTCGATATACGCTATCTGGTATTAGTGAGAGCACTAGTATTCCTGAGGTGTATCTAGACGAGATTAAGAGCTGGGGATGGACAGAAAAGCAAGCCAAGAGTACTTCCAATGACTCAAGTTCCCTACGTGTATTTGCTAAAGAAGGGCATACTGTACATCTAGCTGTACATGATGGTTTCTTCACGGTGATGGTTCCGAAAAGTGAAGCTGCCCAGACGACAGTAAAATCACTTGATGATGATGACTGAATGAGTTGTGTTTTGATGTAATGGTTCGACAATTAACGGTGTAATGGTCCGTATGATAGTAAAGCTCCCGATCTCTGATCGGGGGCTTTTTGTATTTATTTTTGTCTGTCATGAATCATATTAGATGAGCAATGGATCGTTCGGAGGTTTTCTTTTGGCGGTGACTTAACCAGGAGCTGTAGAGAGGCAGGCTTACAGCACTCACACAGTAGACATGAGGCATAGATAGCAAAGATAGTAGGTGCCTGTAGAGGCTGGTATCAGTCGTCTATAGAGCAAGTAAACATAGAAGAGGGGGGAAGATATCGAAAGGAGGTCGATTATGAGCCTACTACGTACTCAATATCAGAAAAGGTATTCAACTAGCTTGGACGTGGCAGAACGGAAATGGATGTACTGCGTTGGGGATAACCGTTTTAACTATACCCATGCTGTGGATAAGGGAAAAAGAGAGGTGAAATAAATAAAGGTTATCCACTGTGGATAACCTTTAAGGTTTGGAAGCATGACGCAGTAATCAAGGAAGAGTGTCATAAGAGTGGTTGCGTCAGTTTGAATAGAAGGTATGGATGAGCTTTAGCGTTTTATGTATTACTGGTTTCAACTATACATTGCGTTAGGCAAGGTTATAGGTAAAGGATAGAAGAACAATTATTGCAGGTAGTAGGAGACATCTTGTTCATTTAATTTGATAAGCCCGTCCTTACGTTCGCGTGAAAGAACAAGTACAACATATAGACGTGGTACAAGCAGCCACAGATGCCAGAAAATCAACGATAGGGTGAAGGACAAGGGTGACCATATTAAACAGACGGTAATGATACATAGCCCAATCCAGCTCATATTGAGGTGGACCCGGACGAACATGCGGTAGCTGAAATGTTGGTCTGGAATATAGCCGAACCAAGGCATTTTGAGGTTCCAGCGCCAACGACGTGCATAGGAGGTACGGACCAGCAGTAATATGGTTCTGGCAATGACATAATGAATCCATAGTGTGATCGGTCCTGCCAGGATAAAGTAGAAGAGGCCGGTCCAGGAGAATGCTAACAGATTAAACAAAAGCATAATGACAGGCAAAGACAGATAGCTAAAGATTACGCTGCGGGCAATGGCCTTTTTTTTCAGAAGCCGGTATTGATAAAAGGTTGCTTTATTCTCCGGTTCGGCGATCATACGATTACAAATCCTCCTTCTGGGATCACGTTCATTTGTAATAGGTATTCGTTTTCATAAATAAGGAAATGGATGACGCAGAGTTACATATATGAACCTTGTATGGACTCCAGATTGATGTACAAGATATGGAAGTAGATTAATCATATACAAGTATACCTTTGAACGACCTGGCTGTCAGGTTCTGAATGGTGATGTATTATATATCGGCTGAAAATCCAAGTTTTTTTAAGATTATAGAATATAAGTTTTTTATAGCTGTAGGGGGAGGAGGTAATCACATTGGAAATACAATGAAGTGCGGGGATGTTTCTTGTAATGACTGTCCATTCATGCTTTTCATATAATAGAAGAAATTGCGGGTCTGCGAGGTTTTAGCTACGTTATAGGGTAAGGAGAAAGGCAAACAAATGCAGGCTGTCTGGCTGAAGTATAGAACGAATGGCATTTTTCTTTTGTTTGTTTTCGGTACAGACACCCATAGAGGGGTAGGCGAATATATATATTTTATAGAAAGAAAGCACTATGAAAAGGTTTAAAATAATAGAAACTGTGCAATACTGATAGTAATACGTAAAACAAGGTGGGATGGTTGATGGAAGGACACGCCGAACACACATGCATTATCTGCGAACAGACCAAAAGAGAAGGCATTTTTATTGTATCTGAATTTATATGTGACGCTTGCGAAGCAGAAATGGTTCATACGGATGCACAGGATGCCAAGTACAATTATTTTATTCATCAAATGAAGCAGATTTGGGTGCAAAAGAACGCATAAAGAGCGTTAAATCATATTAGTGAAACATCACATTGATTTGTATCAATGTGCATAGAGGCCCTAGGGGCCTTTTTCTGTTTCTATCAGGGAAATAAGAAGGGGAAAATGGACATGATAAGCACCCATGGGGTAACTGGATATGATGCTGCTGCATCGGTGGAAACGGTGGTTTGCACGGGGGCTGGACAATTCCTGATATAATGAAAGGAGAAGTGCTTTACCTACACGTTTTGAATACAGCAGATCGTAGGATAGAAACATGCTTGGAGAGGTCTGTTGTATAGAGAGAGCATTGGTACGAACAATATCAAAATTTATGAATGTACAGGATGATTATTCAATGGAGCATAAATCAAATACCGCACCTTTATATGAAGCGTTGCTTGCGTATCGTGATTCAGGGCAGCGTTCTTTTCATGTACCTGGGCACAAGAACGGACAAGTCTATCGGAGGTTACTGGAGCAAGCGGACCAGCAGCAGTTAGATGGGGAAGCCGGTGAAATTCACCGTAATGAGGGTGAGGCAAAAGGAAAACAAAGTTTGGGACGGTCAGTAACTGATGGGGAGGATTGCTTCAGACAAGCTGAGGAAGAGAGGTATGGCAATGAAATTTACGGGCTGACGAATCATGTTGGGAATGGAACTGACGCATCTGCAGCAGATGTTGGACCGGTGAGTGCGTTTCTGGAGATGATGCGGCTGGATGTAACGGAAATCTCGGGGACGGACGATTTGCATCATCCAGAAGGGGTTATATTGGAGGCACAGCAGCTGGCAGCGGATTGTTTTGGAGCAGAGGAGAGCTTCTTTCTTGTCGGAGGCAGTACTTCTGGTAATTTGTCTTTGCTGCTGACCGTATGTAATGAACCTAATAGTCTTGTACTGGTACAGCGTAATGTGCACAAGTCCGTCATTCACGGGTTGATGCTGGCAGGCGCAAGGGCTGTATTCCTGGAGCCATGGGTTGATCCAGCGAGTGGACTTGCGGTGATGCCGTCGCTTGAGACGGTGCAGGCCGCTGTCCAAGCATATCCTGAGGCAAAGGGAGTACTTGTGACTTTGCCCAATTATTACGGCATGGGCGCTGATCTGAAGCCCATTGCTGAGGTGTGCCATGAGGCAGGCATGCCGCTGCTCGTGGATGAAGCGCATGGCGCGCATTATGGGCAGCATCCGGAGCTGCCAGCCTCTGCGCTGTCCTGCGGAGCAGACGGTGTGGTGCAGTCGACCCACAAGATGCTGTCTGCTTTCACCATGGGAGCCATGCTACACGTTCAGGGACCACGGTTAAACCGGTCCCTGCTGCGTCAGCGTCTGGCTATGGTGCAAAGCTCAAGCCCATCGTACCCGGTGATGGCTTCGCTTGATCTGGCGCGCCGCCTGCTGCATACGCAGGGCGCGAGTGCCTTCACGGCGGGGCTTGCCGCCGTGGACGCCTTTAAGCGCGGCCTTGCGGAGCTGCCGCGCTTTCAGTTGCTGCAGCCGGGGCAGCTGCTGCAGCAAGAGCCGCCAGCCGGGGCGAAGCCGGCAACTGGCGGTAAGTCCGAGGCCGCCGGTGCACCGGGGCGGCCTGAAGCTCTGCCCGCGGCGGCGTTGCCTTCAGCCGCGGGATACACCGCTCAGGACCCTTTCAAGGCCGTCATTTATGACGGCACAGGGGTGCTGAGCGGTTATGGGCTGCAGCAGCAGCTGGAAGTATGCGGCTGCGTGCCCGAAATGAGCGACGAAAGATACGTCGTCTTGCTCTTTAGCCTGGGCTCGACGCTGCGCGATGCCGAGCACCTGTTGCAGGCTTTACGCCAAATCAGCCTTGAACAGGAGCAGAGCCAATCTCTTGGTGAGCAATCACAGCGTTTTACAAAAGATTCTGCAAATTATATTTCCACGTGGAACAATTTTCAAGAAGGAACTCCTTTTTCGGAGCCTATCCCGTTTACGTTGCAGCCGATTATGGAAGAGGATACAACAGAGGTATCCATTGATAAATGTGTAGGTCTTCGCTCTGCGGAGATGGTCATTCCATATCCGCCCGGCATACCTCTTGTGTACGCTGGTGAGCGAATAAGTGCGGCCATGATATCACGTATTAAGCTACTGAGAGATGAAGGAGCCAGGTTCCACGGCGTATCGGATACTTCGCTGCAATCATTGAAAATCATCAGGGAATAATTGAGTTTAGAAGACACGCTTTGGATTTTATGCAAAATGCTCAAACAAGTTAAGACATCATTGTTGTCTGGACATAAGAAAGAAGGGAACAAACTTTGGATATTCCGCTAAAAAAATATACGGGAATAGTCCTGCAAGTCATACTGATGTACGGGTTTTATTGGATAGGAAACCTGATTCAGGCTGTATTGCATCTGCCGTTAACAGGAAGTATTGTCGGGATGCTGCTTCTATTCATCGTCATTCAACTGGGATGGATCAGAATAAGTTGGGGCGAAGAAGGATCATCCTGGCTTCAATCGAATTTGCAATTATTGTTTATCCCTCCCACGGTGGGCATTATCAATCATTTTGATTTTTTTAGAGCCAATACGCTGCTGCTTGTTCTGGGGTTAATCATTAGTACATTAATTACTTGTCTGTTGTCTGCGAAAATCAGTGAATGGCTCATGGCGTGGAGATCGACGCATCAAGGTAAGAAGGAGGCGATCTCATGCTCGCATTCATCCTCGGAATCGGAATGATTGCCTTGACCGTGGCTATATATATTCCGGCGACTCATTTATATAGAAGGTTGAAGTGGCCGATCCTTATGCCCGTCTTGACGGCAACGACTGTAATTGTACTGATTCTGATCATTTCCGGTATTAAGCTCGATACGTACATGCTTGGTGGCAAATGGATACAGGAGTTATTGGGGCCGGCTGTAGTTTCCCTGGCATTCCCTTTGGCGAAACACCTTGATGTACTGAAACGGAATATTATCCCGATATTAGGGGGGACCTTGGGTGGAAGCATCGTTGGTATGTCCACAGGGGCCGCCATATCGCTGCTGCTCGGTTATCCGCAAGATATCGTTATCGCATTATTGCCCAAATCCATTACGACACCCGTTGCCATTCAACTGGCTGATCAGGTGGGAGGAAATTCATCCTTCACTTCGTTATTTGTGATGATAGCCGGATTTTCGGGGATATTATTGGGACCCATGATTTTAAAATGGGCCAGAGTAAACAGCAAAAATGCGTATGGGATCGGACTCGGCTCGGCTTCCCACGCATTGGGTATGGCAAGATCCTTTGAGTATGGAGAAAATGCGGTAGCGCTGAGTTCCGTATCGATGATTGTCAGTGCTATTGCCGGCTCTGTCATGCTCCCTCTATGGGTATGGTTGATTTACGGCTGATCAGGCTATGTGCCTTATCGGAAATATTGGAGAATAGCTGACCGTTAACGCGGGATCATGTATAGTATTATAATAAGAAGCTTGTACCAAACTCGAAACAATCTACGGATTGATCATGAACATACACCTCTGGGCGGGCTCATTCATAGTCTGGAGTATGAGAAGATCGAGATTGTAGTTATCGCAGCACAATTAGGAGCAATTATCGATATAGAAAGCAGGGAAGCATATGCAGGGCAGAGGTAAATTCATTACGTTGGAAGGGGGAGAGGGGTCCGGCAAAACAACGATGATCAGTAAGCTAGGTTCTTACTTTGAAGAACAGGGTATACCATATGTAGTTACTCGGGAACCTGGCGGGATTGAAATTGCGGAGAAAATACGTGCCATCATCCTCAATCCTCTTCATACGGCAATGGATGCACGAACCGAAGCGCTGCTCTATGCAGCTGCACGAAGTCAGCATCTGGCAGAGAAGGTGGAGCCTGCATTGAAGGCAGGGAAGACCGTTATCTGTGACCGATTTGTCGACAGCAGTCTGGCCTATCAAGGATACGCTCGTGGTCTTGGTGTAGAGAATGTTTGGGCCATCAATCGGTTTGCAATAGGTGAACTGATGCCAGATGTTACGCTCTATCTGGATATCGAGCCTGAAGCAGGGCTCGCCCGCATTGATGCACACGATGGACGTGAAGTTAACCGCCTGGATCTCGAAAGTCTGGAGTTCCACCGCAAAGTGCGTGAAGGCTATTTTCTACTGAAGGAACAGTTTCCTGACAGGATCAAAGTCATCGATGCCTCTCAAAAGCAAGATGAGGTCTTAGCAGCAATGATTTTGTCGCTTGAGACAGGGATTTTGAAGGATTTTGACGAGTAATTGTCTAATATATAGACAGGGCATTTCACAAGGTGCTTATTATCTGAAGGAGGTTATGCAGGATGAAACTGATTGTTGCGATTATACAGGATAAAGACAGCAACCGATTATCCAGCGCATTGGTCAAAGCAAATTTTCGGGCTACGAAATTGGCCAGTACCGGTGGATTTTTGAAGGCAGGCAACACGACGTTTATGATCGGTGTCGATGATGGTCAGGTCGAATCCGTAATGAACGTCATTCGCAGCAGCTGTAAGGTTCGTGAACAGCTCGTGACTCCAGTCACTCCGATGAGCGGAACAACCGACTCTTACCTGCCGCTACCTGTCGAAGTTCAAGTAGGTGGAGCTACCGTGTTTGTTCTTCCGGTAGATCGATTCGAACACTTTTAATGATGCAATTCCCATAAATCCTATTGAGGGTCCTTCTTGTAATCAAGAATCGCGTTCTCTGTCCGGATAAACTTTTCGATCAGGGAAGATCTTATTTCGGACAGAGGTTGACTAACAACGAATAGATCCATGTGGTGATATTTAACTACTATTATATATAGAGTATGATCTAGCACATATATAAGGTCTCCTCCACGCACAGGCGCAGCGCGCACTGTGCTGATGGGCGATTGGCCTACTTAAGGTAGAAAGCAGGCGTTTCCATGAAAATCAATCCTGGATTCCGACCGATGCAGAGTGGACTCAGTTCTTCCGATTCCGGCTCCAAACCGGTTCAATCCAAAAATTTCTCTGATATGATGAATCACCAGGGTGAACGGGCATCACAGGCTGAACTTACCCGCCGATTAAGTGAGATCCAGATGCAGGGTGACCGTTTGTCTCGTTCCATGACCATTCGTGAATTGAAAGCATACAAGCAGCTTGTAAAAAGATTTCTGGAGGAAACGGTTCGTCGTGGTGTGTCTATGAAAGAGACGCGAGGATGGGATCGTCGGGGAAGAGGGAAGCGTTACAAGTTAATTGATGAGATTGACTCTGCCTTATTATCTATGGCTGATGAGCTTTTGGAAACAGAGGAAGGCAAGATTACGTTGTTACAGCAAGTAGGAGAAATTCGGGGAATGCTTATTAATTTAAGCTTCTGAGGAGGAAGTATGTCCTTTCAACAAATTATGGGTCAGCAGGCAGCCAAGCAGATGTTACAGAGCAGTTTGAGACGTCATGCCATAAGTCATGCCTATTTGTTTAGCGGACCATCCGGCAGTGGACAATTGCAGACGGCGATCACATTTGCCAAAGCAATATTCTGTACAGAGCTTGAAGATGATGCCTGCGGACAGTGTCTTGAATGTCGTAAGGTGGAACATGGAAATCATCCGGATCTAACCATGCTTGCACCGGATGGGAATAACATTAAAATTGATCAAATTCGGGATCTGCAGCGTATCTTTTCGTACCGTTCAGAGGCGGGGCATCCCAAAGTATATATTATTGAACAGGCCGAGAAAATGACTGTTCAAGCGGCCAACAGTTTGCTGAAGTTTCTGGAAGAACCTCAGGTGCCCGCGGTAGGCATTTTGATTACGGATAATGGACAGGCGATGCTGCCCACCATTCGTTCACGCTCTCAATTGGTTCCTTTCAGTGCTCTGAATCCGGAAGAGATGCTGCAATCGCTGATTGCGGAAGGGCACCCTGCCAATCTGGCTCGCTCTGCCGTCCATTTAGCGTCAGGACTGGAAGCATGTAGAGAAATTCTCCAGCAGAATTGGTTTGCAGAAATTAGAAACGTAATGTTACAATTAGGGAAGGAGTCCCTGGGTAGAGGAAGTACATCATTGATCTCTGCACAGCAGAAGCTTTTTAAAACCGGACTCTCAGAACACCTGGATACGATGCTTAGCCTGTTCCATTTATGGTTCAGGGATATGCTGTATGTCCAGTATGGTAGGCATGAACATATCGTTTTTATAGATCAGTTGGACATGCTGTCTCAGTTGGCCCATACCCGCAGCACCGAGCAGTGGGTTTCCTACATGGATATGGCCGCAGCATGCAGAAAAAAATTGCGTTTCAATGTCAATGGCCAGCTTTGTCTGGAGCAATTTTTGATCGGTTTGGCATAAGACTGGGAGAGGACAGATTTTGTTCCAATCATATGCAAACGGTTATAACTTCGGCGGGTTCCCTAAGAAGACAGGGCTTCAGACGAAGTGGGATTGGCTTACGAGGGGGTTAATTTTTTGTACAGTGTAGTGGGTGTCCGTTTCAAAAAAGCGGGCAAAATTTATTACTTCGATCCCCTGGACCTTCCCATTGAAAAAGAAAACTGCGTTATCGTGGAGACAGCGCGGGGGGTAGAGTACGGTAAGGTTGTCGTCGGCAAGAAAGAAGTAGGCGAGTCTGATGTGGTGTTGCCGCTCAAAAAGGTCATCCGGGTGGCGGGCGAGACAGATGCCCGTGTCGTAGATGAGAACAAGCGTGCAGCAAAAGAAGCATTCGGTACTTGTTTAAATAAAATCAAAGACCACGGCCTCAAAATGAAGCTGGTCGATGTGGAATTTACGTTTGATCGCAATAAAATTATTTTTTATTTTACAGCTGAAGGAAGAGTGGATTTCCGGGAGCTGGTCAAGGATCTGGCAAGCATTTTCCGGACACGGATCGAACTGAGACAGATCGGTGTACGTGATGAAGCAAAGATGCTTGGAGGGATCGGACCTTGCGGCCGAGTATTATGTTGTTCTTCCTGGCTGGGAGACTTTGAGCCGGTATCAATCAAGATGGCTAAAGATCAGAGCCTGTCACTGAATCCGACGAAAATTTCCGGGTTGTGCGGAAGACTCATGTGTTGTCTGAAATTTGAGCATGATAACTATGAAAGTGTGAGAGAAGAATTGCCGGCTGTAGGCAAGTTGGTCGTCACCTCTTTGGGTGAAGGAAAAGTTGTCGGCATCAATGCCGGTAATCGCACAGTCCATGTTCAACTGTTCGACATCAGTAAAGTCAAAGAACTTCCGCTGGATGACGTCGTTATCAAGTAAACCATAAAGGTTGCTTCGGGGTGGAAACTTGGAAAAGAAAAATCTGTTTACGCACATTCATGAAATGGAAACCCAATTGGGTCAGTTGCACAGTGATTTAGGAGAGTTAAAAATGATTGTTAAAGAGCTGCTTGAAGATAATCAGCGGCTTACCATCGAGAATGAGCAGTTACGCAAACTGCTGAAGCGTGAGGCCCCGGCAGATTTGCCCATCGCATCGGCGCTCGCTCCGGTAGCAAGGCCTGCGGGTCCAGCTACTGGTGAAGATGTTGTAGGTGAAGGATATGATAATCTGGCTCGGTTGTATCACGAAGGATTCCATATCTGCAATGTCTATTATGGACATTTGCGGACGGAAGGCGATTGTCTGTTCTGCCTGTCTTTTTTGAATAAATGAAGTGGCCGTAGGGATCCCCTACGGTTTTTTTTCAAGGTTAAGAACCTTGTCTGAGATATAGAGTACCGGAGGATGAGTGTATCATATGACAGAAATATCAGTAAAATTGCAAGATTCGGAGCGAATCGACGATTTGCTCTCTCATGATTTGAAGATTATTCAAAGTGATGAAGTGTTTAGTTTTTCGATGGATGCCGTATTGTTGGCCCGATTTGCTTCAGTACCGAAACGGGGTCGTGTGCTTGATTTGTGTACAGGCAATGGGGTTGTTCCCATTCTGTTGACCACACGAACGCAGGCGAGTCTGGAAGGCATTGAAATTCAGCCGCGATTGGCAGATATGGCACGTCGCAGCGTTCAACTGAATGCATTGGAAGAATCCATTACGATCCATGAAGGTGATTTGCGTGAACTCGTGAAAGAAACGGGCCATGCTGTATACGATGCTATAACGGTTAACCCTCCGTATATGCCCTTGAATGGAAGTGACCTCAAGATGAACACTCATCAGGCAATGGCACGCCATGAAATCGGGTGTACGCTGGAGGAAGTCATTCAGGCCTGTAATCGACTGGTGCGCAATGGCGGTAAAGTATCCATGGTTCATCGTCCGCAGCGTTTAGGAGAGATCATCACTCTGATGCGTGAGTACAAACTTGAACCAAAGCGGATTCGGATGGTACATCCCCGTGCTCATTTGGAAGCCAATATGGTGTTGATTGAAGCGCTCAAGGATGGGAAACCGGAGGTACGCATGCTTCCACCACTGATTGTTTACAATGAAGAAGGGAAATACTGCGAAGAAATCATGGACATATATTACGGTGCGCAGCATGCACAACGAACAACGGAAGGAGGGTTATAGATGACATTGCATATTCAGAAGAGCTACGCGGAGCAGTCGGGTGGTGCCGGTAAACTATACTTGGTAGGAACACCAATCGGTAATCTGGACGATATGACATTTCGAGCAATTAAAACATTGCAGAGCTGTGACATCATTGCAGCGGAGGACACACGTCAGACCCGAAAGCTGCTTACCCATTTTGAAATTACACCATCGATGTTGTTCAGTTACCATGAGCATAATAAGGGAGCTAGTGGGCCTGAACTCATACGCTATATAATAGAAGGAAAAAATTTGGCACTCGTCAGTGATGCCGGTCTGCCGGCCATTTCGGACCCTGGTTCCGATCTTGTAAAACTTGCGCTTGAAGCTGGAATTACGGTCATTCCCATCCCTGGAGCCAATGCCGCGTTATCAGCTCTGATCGTATCTGGTTTACCGACGGAGCGTTTCACATTCGGCGGCTTTTTGCCGCGGGAGAAAAAAGACATGCGAAAAGTGATGGAAGCTTTTAATGAGTCCAACGGTACGTTGCTATTTTATGAGTCCCCTCACCGTATTCGTAAAACTTTGGCCTATCTCGAAGAGATTCTGGGTGATCGGTCGATCGTACTGGCACGTGAACTGACGAAACGTCATGAGGAGTTCGCAAGAGGCAGTATCCAAGAGTGCATAGAATGGCTTGAGGAACATCCGCCACTTGGGGAATATTGTTTGCTTGTAGAAGGTATCAGGGAAGAAGAGCGTAAGGCGGAGCGGGAAGCCTGGTGGCAACTGCTGTCCTTGGAGGATCATGTGAGCCATTATGAGAATGAAGGACTTAGTCGTAAAGATGCGATGAAGAAAACGGCAACGGATCGAGGTTTGACGAAACGAGATGTATATAACGCTTTAATTTAATAACGAATCAACAAAAATATGCTGGAATAGGGAACATAAACTTTAAGGGACCTTAGATCCAACCTTAATGGAATATGAAAACGAGCAGAGCGGAGAAAAAATATATTACGAACGTCACCGCTCTTCTTTTTGGAGTTGAACAGACTCGTAGCTCGATTTTTTGGGTAATGAAAACCAATAATAAAGCAAAAAAATACCTTCCAGCGGTGGGGTTCACACCGGGAAGGCGATCAAGGAATATAAAAAGGTTAGAAATAACAATTTAATAAGACCATTATACCTGATATTTCTTATTTTGTCACAGGTGCAGGGATTTCGGAAATACATTCGTTACAAACAATTTTACCTTTGAAATAAGTAACGTTCTCTGCATTGCCACAGAAGATACAAGCTGGTTCGTATTTTTTCAACATGATGCGCTCGCCGTCAACATAGATCTCAAGAGCATCTTTTTCACCAATACCGAGCGTACGGCGCAATTCGATTGGAATAACTACCCGTCCCAGTTCATCCACTTTTCTTACAATACCTGTTGATTTCATCATTATAATCAGTGCTCCTCTCAGCTAACGATCATTGTCATTATTCGACATTATTTTATGTTTTATGATACTCATCATACCAACGATTCCCAAAACAGTCAACCTTAAAATTAGCTTAAAATAAAGGCTGTTTTTGATAAGATTACGAGTGGTAAGGGATTGGAAGCCATTTTTCGTATTTAAACATCAATGTCATCTTTGTCGATTTGGAAAACGACAAAACTACCTTATTCGACAAGATTCGTCAAAGCCTGTCGAATCCTTGGTGGTATTATACTGAAAAGCGACAAATACAAACGATATTTTAAAGGAGTGAATAGACATGGAACAGCGTTTAACGGAAGAAAAGGTGTTTAAAGATCCGGTACATAATTATATCCATGTGCAAGATCCGATTATATGGCAGTTGATCAACACGCCCGAGTTTCAACGTTTACGCCGAATCCGTCAATTGGGAACTTCGTTTCTTACTTTCCATGGTGCAGAGCACAGCCGCTTCTCACATTCCTTGGGCGTCTACGAAATTACACGTAAGATTATTTCCCAATTCGAAAGAAGTCACTATTCAGATTGGCCAAAGGAGGAAAAAACAGTAGCCCTTTGTGCAGCATTGCTCCATGATCTTGGACATGGGCCATTCTCTCACTCTATAGAAGAAGCTTTCGATATGAATCATGAGGATTGGACTTGTCGGATCATTACAGGTGATACCGAAGTAGGGGCGATCTTAAGACGGTATGCTCCTGATTTTCCCGAGAAAGTGGCTTCTGTTATTCAAAAAACGTATGAGCAACCTATTGTCGTTAATTTGGTTACCAGTCCGCTCGATGCGGACCGCATGGATTACTTGCTTCGGGATGCCTACTTTACAGGTGTAAACTATGGGACGATTGACCTTGACCGTATCTTGCGTATGCTGCGTCCATATCACGGACGAATTGTGGTCAAGGAGTCGGGCATGCACGCCGTGGAGGATTACTTGATGTCCAGGTACCAGATGTACTGGCAAATTTACTTTCATCCGGTTACCCGAAGTTCGGAAATTATATTGCGGCAAATATTTAAGCGGGCAAAAAGTCTCATACAGCAAGGTTTCAAATTCCGCTTCATGATTGATCCACTACCCCAGTTATTCGCTGGAGATCTATCGGTGGATGAATATTTACAACTGGACGAAGCTTTGATTCAGACGGCATTTATGCAGTGGCGCAAAGAGGACGATACTGTTCTAAGTGAGTTATGCGAACGATTTATAGATCGCAAATTATATAAGTATGTAGAGATTGAACAGATCGACGTAAACATGATTGAAGAGATTCGGGAAGCCTTCACTGTAGCCGGTCTCAATCCCGAGTATGATCTAGAAATTGATTTTCCAACGGATAATCCGTATGATGTGTTTCGTCCGGATGAATCCACGGACAAGCAGATTTTGCTGCTTGATCGGCAAGACAAGTTACATGAGTTGTCAGAGGTGTCCGACATTGTCCGTTCAATCAGTGGTCTTCATCGCGGAAAACATCATTTGTATTATCCGCAGAATAAGGTGGATGCGATTGTTCATGAATTACCGTCCCATATACGCCCCTATTTCTCCCATTAAATGATGCGCAATGCTGTTCAAGAATCATGATGTAAAAAAGCTTTCGAAAAGAGCTATTTTTCATGATACAGTAATCTGCTTTAATGGAGAGTACATGTAGATCGACATAATTTTGTAATCAAAGTAATTAGAATACAACCCGATTGCCTAAAAATGAGCACATATAGATATGAAGGAACTTGTTCGTTCTACATGTTGTGCTCAACAAACAATGAAAGAAATATAAAAAAAACATGATCCAATTTAGTAATAGTTATGTTCTGGTTAAGACTGCAGGATGGATTAAATAGAGATAGTCGTTTATTCGACATGAAGGGAGAAATACAGCATGATGTTGTTCGACACACATACACACCTGGATGCACCACAATTCGACGAGGACCGCGAGGAAATGATTCAGCGTGCTGTGGATGCAGGCGTTGGTCGCATGATTAATGTGGGCTTTAACCGGGAGACCATTCCAACCACGATGAAGCTGGCTGAAACCTATGATTTTATATATGCTGCCGTAGGCTGGCACCCAGTGGATGCAATCACAATGCAAGAGGGTGATATGGAATGGATTGCATCTTTATGCAAGCATGAAAAAGTGGTAGCCATCGGTGAAATTGGTCTAGACTATTACTGGGACACTTCACCGAAAGAGGTTCAACATCGCGTATTACGACAACAGATTGGTCTTGCCCGTGAGTTGAATATGCCGATTGTCATTCACAACCGGGATGCGCATGAGGATATTGTAAAGATTCTGCGTGAAGAGAAAGCTGGAGAAGTAGGCGGTGTCATGCATTCCTTCTCTGGCAGCTGGGAAACGGCGAAAATGTGTCTGGATTTAGGCTTTCATCTTTCCTTCGGAGGGCCAATCACGTTCAAAAATGCAAAGCAGCCCAAAGAGGTACTTGAGAAGGTTCCTATGGACCGATTGTTCATCGAAACGGACGCTCCTTATTTGACACCGCACCCTTATCGTGGAAAACGAAATGAGACAGCGCATGTACGTCTGGTTGCAGAAGCAGCAGCGGAAATTAAAGGCATTTCGGTAGAGGGAATTGCAGCAATAACGACCAAAAATGCCATGGAACGATTTGGGATTCGTTAAAAGATCGAGCAAAACGGGTGAAAAAGTGAGTTAGGCGGAGTTAATTTGCTTTTTGATCCAAATAAATCAAGAATATTACAATATTTTAACCAAATATTTAGAAAAACGTACTTGAACAACGCTTTACAACATGCATAGAAACAGGATATCATCTTTTCAGTGAATTGTTGTGCGGAAAATTGGACAGATGTTCGGGGGATGAACAAAGGGACACTTTCCGATGAAACAACATTACTTTCATGAATCAGTCTCGCTGAGTCTCCGTTAACGGAGAGCGGGGGAACCAATAGGGCTTAAACATCGGTGTTTGCAGCCGATGCGCAACATGCACTGACCCAAAAGCAGCGTATGAATCTGCGAAGCCGTATTTGATTTCTTCTTTGGGTCTCGGGGTGAATTCAAGGGCGTCCGCCATGAGCGGATGACCGGAGATAGGGCGGCTCTCTTTCGCCCGAACCCGACAGCTAACCTCGCAAGCGGAAAAAGAGAGGCAACCTCGTGCATGAATTTCCGATATTCAGAATCATTCGGAAGCCACGAAAGAGTTCCTCTTAAACTCTTTCTTTGGCTTTTTTGTTTTTGAATAAAAGAAATACTGTCATCATACGGTAAGTATTCAGGAGGATGACATCATGTTGCGAAGATTGATTCATGGTGCAGAACCGGATTATGTTGGTCCGATCTGTGTTCTGTAGAAAATTTGGTATAGTCGCGTCAAAGACATCATGCATTACTTTAGACGGCGAGGCTATGAAGGAGGACGGAGAAGTGGGCACATTCCAACCAGAAGAGACCCATGAGTCACGATCATCCAGTAAGTCTTTCGCGTTGCGGTGGAAGCATGAGAACTTGCGTCAAATGGCATTGATCGCGATTTTCTCAATTGCGCTTACAATCATGATCTTGTTAGTCGTTTACGGTCAGGCCGGGAAACAAATTTCACTGGTTATTGATGGCAAAGCTCAAGCGGTAGAGACTCGTACAGGAATGCTTCAGGAAATGCTGGAGGAGCAGTCAATCACAGTCAGCCCTCACGATCAGGTATCCATGCCCTTGAATGGGGCGATCACAGATGGAGACCGCATCGTTATTGAGCGGGCCGTTCCAGTTAATATTACGGCAGACGGGGACACCAAGACTCTGTATACAACCGATTCATCGGTAAAAGATGCGATTAAAAAATCAGGTATTCAAATTGCAAGTGAAGACAAAGTATATCCGGCGCTTGGAACCACTATTGAAGCGGATATGAAAATCCGTGTAGTGCGGGTAACAAAGCGTACGGTGGAAGTGGAACATCCGATTGCTTATAAAGTGATCAAAACGGCTGACCCTAGCTTGTACAAAGGCGACAATCGTGTCGTTGTGAGCGGTAAAGAAGGCACACTTGTACAGCATATTGAAAAAGTGTTTCAGGATGGAGAATTGGTCTCCAAAAAAATGGTGGGTAAATCGGTCGCAACGAATCGCGTCGATAAAGTGATTGCCATTGGTACCAAAGCCAAACCTGTTGTGAAAGAGCCAGTGATTCAGACGGTATCGGCGCAGACTTCCACGACAAAAACAGCAACAACCACGAACTCGAAGAAAACCGCTGCTTCGGGCAGCAAAGTAATTACCGTCTCAGGCAGTTCTTTTAAATATTCAAAAGTCTTGAAAAATGTATCCATGACGGCATACTCTTCTGAAGAGCCTGGTATCGGCACAAAAACAGCTTCAGGTACTCGGGTAACTGAGGGACGTACCATTGCGGTTGATCCCAAAATCATTCCGATTGGCTGGTGGGTGTATATCGAGGGCCTTGGCTTCCGTCGTGCGGAAGACACAGGTGGTGCCATTAAAGGCAACAAAATTGATGTGTATTATGATAGTGTGAAGCATGCCCTGAACTTCGGACGGAAGAAAGGCAAGACGGTATATGTGATTGGTCCGGTGAAGCCGGAAGCGAACTAAAATCGTTTTACTTTGAAATGGGAATGCTATAAAATATAAGCATGAATGATTCATGCGGAATATGCGGCGGAGGGGTCTGAATTCAGTCTCCCCCGCCGTTTGGCAGAGAAGAGGGATATTCCTCTTCTTTTTGCGTTAGAAAGGAAGAAATGGAACATGATAAAAGAAGTGATCGTGGTAGAAGGCCGTGACGATACCGTAGCCATTCGACGTGCGGTTCAGGCAGATACGATCGAGACTGGTGGGTCCGCCATCAACCAGCGCATTCTAAAGCGGATCGCACTTGCTCAAGAGAGACGTGGTGTCATCGTACTGACAGACCCGGATCATGCTGGTGAACGTATTCGTAAAATCATCGCCAATAAAGTACCTGGTTGCAAGCATGCTTTCATTCCGGAGGCAGATGCTACGCGCAAAGGCGACATCGGAGTGGAGAACGCTTCACCGGAGGCGATTCGTCATGCATTAGCACGTGTACACACGTCATATGAAGGCGCACCAAGTTTGATCGATTGGGAGGATCTGATTGCGGCGGGACTGATTGTGCACCCACAGGCTGCTGCACGTCGTATGGAGATGGGCAATCTGCTGGGCATAGGTTATTGCAATGGCAAGCAGTTCCACAAGCGGTTGAGTGTATTCCAGATTACCCGGGAAGAGTTCTCCGAAGCATTATCGCAAATTGAACGTGAAGGATTGTGAGCGTATGAAAGGCATGGAAGAAACCGTAGAAATTGCAACACCCAAACGAACCAAAGAAATTATTCAAAGACACGGATTTTCATTCAAGAAGAGCTTAGGTCAGAACTTTCTGATCGATCAAAATATATTGAACAAAATTGTAAATGCAGCTGATTTGGACGAGTCCAAGGGCGCACTTGAGATCGGACCAGGGATCGGCGCACTCACAGAACGTCTGGCTCGGGTAGCCGGTCCTGTAACGGCTGTAGAGATTGATCAGCGATTGATCCCGATTCTGGGTGAAGTGATGCAGCCTTATCCAAACGTTCGTGTGCATCACGGGGATGTGCTGAAGCTGGATCTAGCTGAGTTGTTCCATACCGATTTTGGAACGGTAGATAAAGTGAGTGTTGTAGCCAATCTGCCTTATTATGTAACGACGCCAATCATGATGAAGCTGCTCGAAGAGAAGCTGCCTGTAGACAGCATTGTGGTCATGATCCAGAAGGAAGTGGCTGAACGCATGGCTGCTGCACCAGGATCAAAGGACTATGGCAGTTTGAGCATTGCGGTTCAGTACTACAGTATGCCGGAATTGGTATGTATTGTTCCGCCCACGGTCTTTATTCCGCAGCCTAATGTGGAATCGGCTGTAATTAAGTTAAAGGTGCGTGAACAACCACCGGTTGAAGTTCCCGACGAGGCACATTACTTCGAAGTCGTACAGGCTTCCTTTGCGCAGCGTAGAAAAACCATCTCCAATAATCTGAAAGCCCGTTTCTTCACGAAGGAGAACAGAGAACAGGCTGATCAGTTGTTGGAGCAGGCCGGTATTCAGCCTTCAAGACGGGGAGAAACATTGAGCCTGCAGGAGTATGCGACACTCAGTACCGTAATGTGGGAAGCTGGGGTACGATCAGCTCTGTAAAATTCGGATGAACCAATCCGGGTTTCTGCCCATACGATGGGGTAGAGGTGATTATGTTGATGAATATCGGAGACTTGGTCGTTCGAAAGTCATACGGTGGAGATGTGACTTTCCGGTTGGAAGGCCTCCAGTCGGACGGTGCCATCATTAAAGGGACCGAGTTCCGGCTGTTAGCCGATTCCCCTGTGGACGATTTGATACAGGTTCCTTATGAACCGCAGAGTGCGAAGACGAGGCAGGCCCATGTGAAGGCACATCAGACGCTCTCACGCCTGCAGCAAAATCGAATGGAACAGGCGGAGCGCAATCGTGAAGGTTTGGTTCAGGAATGGTCTGTTCAACAAGACCCGGCTTATTTCGAGATGCCTGGCAAAGTGCTGCACTTGGATGGCGATCCTAATTATCTAAAAAAAAGCATGAACCTTTATGAGCAGCTTCGTGTTCCCGCAGAGGGTCAATATGTACACGAGTCTGCCATGGCGGACACTTTATATCGTCTGCTGCCCAAAGTGCGTCCGGATATCGTTGTCATTACTGGCCATGACGGGGTACTCAAGACCCGTCAGCCCTATGACTTATATAGTCTGGGAAGCTACAAGAATTCGCAGAACTTTGTATCCGCTATTCAGGTGGCTAGGCAATATGAACGTCATCTCGATGCGCTCACGATTGTAGCTGGCGCGTGTCAGTCCCACTTTGAGGCCTTGCTGCGGGCTGGAGCGAACTTTGCCAGTTCACCAGGACGAATTCTCATCCATGCCCTGGACCCGGTCTATGTGGCAGCTAAGGCAGCCTTCACGTCGGTGCGGGAAACGGTGAACATGAATGATATTTTGCATAACACGATTAGTGGTAGCCAGGGTGTGGGTGGCGTAGAGACACGGGGAAGTTATCGGGTAGGTCTGCCCGGATTGAACGATCTATCCACGTTAAAAGTGAATCCATCAGCCGTCTAATGATGGCAGAAGAAAGTCCCATTTAGGGGCTTTTTTTGTTTGCAAAAAAATTCATTGACAACAACTTTTTGATACTGATATAATAATTAGTTTTGATTTGACAATGACTGTAAAATCCGGTATAATGGACAAGAAAAGAGGTGGTCGTCGACAATGGCTAAAAATACGCTATTGGATATCAAACGCAATCTCGATGCACATATCGGTCAGAAAATTATGCTGCGGGCTAATGGTGGCCGCCGTAAGACCATTGAGCGTACGGGTGTATTGGAAGAAACGTACCCTTCTGTTTTTATTGTTAAGCTTGATGAGGAGCAAGAAACTTTCAAGCGAGTATCCTACAGTTATGCTGATATACTTACGGAATCGGTGGAAGTCATGGTATTTGATCCAGGCAGCCAGACGCATAGCTCCTACATGGAGACGTAAGTATCGATTTACGGCGATTCTGCCCCCTTGGGCAGGTCGCTTTTTTTATTTTTGCAATAATCCCGCTCGATTCATCGGAGAGGCATAGTTGATCAGGAATGAGTCTGGGGAAGAAGCGGCATACTATTTGGACAGGTTCAAGGCATTTTTCTTGGCCTGGGGGCAAATAGTCCCGGATACAAATGGACTTATCATGAATGAACTATTTCGAGGAGGATGACCCATGAGCCGGAGAAGAAGAAGTGTAATGTCGGATGAACTCAAGAATGAACTGGCAAAAGACCTAGGATTCTATGATACCGTCCAGCAGGAAGGTTGGGGCGGGATCAAAGCGAAGGATGCGGGCAATATGGTGAAACGGGCCATTCAACTTGCGGAAGAAGCGGCACGCAAATCGTAATCCGGTTCAATCGGTTTGGAGAGCGGGGCAATCCGGCAGGAATGACCTCGCTTTTTCCCCATGGATGCGGAATAGAAATGACTTGACAGCCCCATTTTGATATAATATGTTAAGTTGTCTTAGGGAAAAGGTGAGGACGGGTGAACGCCTTGAAAATTTACGAAAAAGCGCCTGCTAAAATCAATTTGATGCTAGACGTTTTACATAAAAGAAGAGATGGATTTCACGAAGTTGAGATGATCATGACGATGGTGGATCTTGCCGATCGACTGGAAATGTCTGAGCTACCTCGTGACACGATCTTTATCTCCAGTCAGGCGGGATATATCCCCCTGGATGAGAAGAACTTGGCTTTTCAGGCAGCCAGGCTTATCAAAGAGCGTTACGACGTGAAAACCGGAGTTCATATTCATCTGGACAAAAAAATACCGGTGGCCGCCGGACTTGCTGGTGGCAGCAGTGATGCAGCAGCAACGCTGCGTGGATTGAATCGCCTCTGGCGTCTCAACATTCCGGATCAAGAGCTGCAGGAACTTGGAGCAGAACTGGGCTCGGATGTGCCTTTCTGCATTACAGGCGGAACAGCACTCGCCACAGGCCGTGGAGAGAAGCTGACACCAATGCCGAATCCCCCGCAATGTTGGGTGATCTTGGCCAAGCCGCCGATTAATGTGTCTACAGCCGATGTCTATGGACGTTTCCGCAGCGACAAGATTGTTCGTCATCCGAGTGCTGCCAAAATGGAGCAGGCCATTCGCAACCAATCCTTTGCCGAAGTGTGCGGGCAGATGGGGAATGTGCTTGAGGACGTAACGTTGAAGCTGTATCCGGAAGTTCAGCATCTGAAGGATGCCATGATTCGGCTTGGAGCAGACGGAGTATTAATGTCAGGCAGCGGTCCAACTGTGTTTGGACTGGTCTCTAAGGAGTCCAAGGTTGCTCGGATATACAATGGACTGCGAGGCTTCTGTAAAGAAGTATATGCAGTACGCATGCTAACTTAAAATTCGCTTTTATAATGTACAAACACGTATAAAGGTGGTATATTTTTAAATAATTATTCGGATTTGGATGTTTTCCGTGATCGTGAGGATGGATCTCTGTGAAGAAATTAAAACGAAGCGCAAGGCTGGTTGAAATGACGCAGTACTTATTGTCTAGACCGCATACGGTTATTCCGTTGACTACATTTGCCGAACGCTATGGAGCTGCGAAGTCGTCGATCAGTGAAGATTTGGCGATTATCAAGGAAGTGTTCGAAGAAGGTGGTTCGGGAGAACTGCATACACTGGCTGGAGCAGCCGGGGGAGTAAAGTGGATTCCAAAGGTGTCCAGAGAACTGGCACTGGCTTTTGCAGAACGACTTTCTACCCAGCTCGCGCAGCCGGATCGGATACTCCCTGGTGAATATCTGTACATGTCCGACCTGCTTGGACAGCCCGCATTGATGAATGAAGCCGGCAAGATTTTTGCAACGGCCTTTGGCAATATGAATATTGATGTGGTGATGACGGTCGAAACCAAAGGGATTCCACTTGCTTATGCGACCGGAGCCCAGCTCAACCTGCCTGTAGTGCTCGTGCGCAGGGACCATCAGGCTACGGAAGGATCGGCCGTAAGTATCAATTATGTATCCGGGTCCCATAAAAGCCTACATACCATGTCCCTATCTCGCAGGGCAATGCGTGAGCACTCCAGAGTGCTCATTGTAGATGATTTTATGAAAGCTGGGGGAACCGTCCAAGGGATGATCGACCTATTGGCCGAGTTTAATGCCACGGTAGCCGGGGTAGGCGTATTAGTAGAATCTGGATCGGTTGATTCGGAAGAACGACTGCTGACGGATTACATATCTCTGGCGAAGCTGACGGCGGTTGATGCGAAGAGCAGACACATTTCCGTCAAGCCTGGCAACTATTTTGACCTGTAGAATCATGACGAATTACATGTCGGGAAAGGTTCTTTTCCATCGACCTGGCACTAACATTGTCGAATTGTGTATTAAATAAAAAAATTCCTGAAATTAGGACATTTTTGTGGTTATAAAAAGAAGGAGTTCGTATGTGCTGTGTGGAATTATACACCAAGTTCTGATGGAAAAAGGTGGTGAACACACACATGCAAATTACGGATGTCAGACTCCGCCGTGTTAACTCTGAGGGGAGAATGAAGGCTATCGCATCCATTACCATCGATAACGAATTCGTCGTTCATGACATTCGCGTCATCGATGGCAATAACGGAATGTTTGTTGCTATGCCGAGCAAGCGGACTCCTGACGGAGAATTCCGTGATATCGCCCACCCGATCTCTTCCGGTACTCGCGAGAAGATTCAAGCAGCTGTTTTGACTGAGTATGATCGCGCAGCAACTGAGGAAGAAGTCATTGAAGAAGGTGCCTGAGAACATTATTGGGGTTCGAAGGAAAAGAGAGCCATGTCTTATGGCTCTCTTTTCTTTTTGACCGGAATAAGATATATTCAGTATTGAGTTTATTCACAGAAGAGCATTTTCGCAGCTTAAATGTTGCAAAATGTTGAAAGAACAAAAAGCGCAGCGTGCGCTTGGTAACAGGGCGGCATCTAGGAATCATGGGAATCGGTTAAGCTCGCAAGTACACGGCGTATACATATAGGTCACGATTTGTTGGTGTCCGCGTTGTTACGCGTGATTACAGAGACAGCAGGCGATGAACAAGACCGGCGCAGGGCCGGCTGAACGTTACTCATCGGATATATACAGGTAAGGTCAGACGATGGGTTTTTCAGAACAGGAGGTCGTAAATTTTGAAAAGAATGGCAATCGTTCTTGCGGCAGGGCAAGGCAAACGGATGAAATCGAAATTGTACAAGGTACTGCATCCCGTATGCGGTAAACCGATGGTGGGTCACGTGCTGGATGCAGCTCTTCGCGCAGGCGTTGAACGCAGTGTCGTTGTGGTCGGTCACGGTGCCGAAGCGGTGCAGTCATTTTTGGGTTCCAGAGCAGAGTACGTGCTTCAGGCTGAACAATTGGGAACAGGACATGCGGTGAAGCAGGTTAAATCTCTGCTCGGCAGTGAAGCAGGGTCAACCATCGTTGTCTGTGGAGATACACCACTTGTGACCAGCGAGACGCTGGAAGGACTGATGAAACTCCATGAGAGCCGCGGAGCAGCAGCAACGGTACTCACAGCTGAACTGGACAATCCCAAAGGGTACGGCCGCGTTATTCGCGGAGAAGATGGTTCTGTACAGCGCATTGTGGAACAGAAGGATTGCACGGAGCAGGAAGATGCTGTGAACGAGATCAACACAGGTACGTACTGCTTCGATAATGCTAAATTGTTCGCTGCGCTGGAGAAAGTGACGAACCAGAATGCTCAGGGAGAGTACTATCTCACTGACGTGGTTGGCATTTTCCGTAATGATGGAGAAGTGGTGGAAGCCTACATGTCAGATGACATCGCGGAATCCATCGGAGTTAATGATCGACTTGCTCTTTCACAAGCAGAAGCGTTCATGCGTGAACGTTTGGCGGTAAAACATATGTTGAACGGTGTTACAATCATCGATCCGGCATCGACATATATCGGGGCGGATGTTACCATTGGATCAGATACAGTATTGTATCCGGGTACCATACTCAAAGGTACAACTACCATTGGTGAAGCATGCCATATTGGTCCTCAGGCAGATGTGGAAGACAGTATCATTCAGGATGGGGTTACAATTAAGCATTCTGTACTGTCACAAGCCGAGGTTGGATCAGAAGCAACTGTAGGTCCATTTGCTTATTTGCGTCCAGGTACCAAACTGGGCCGTAAAGTAAAAATTGGTGACTTTGTTGAAGTGAAAAATGCTACAATTGATGAAGGCTCCAAAGTATCTCATCTCAGTTATATTGGGGATGCTAAAGTAGGGAAAAACGTAAATGTTGGATGCGGGGCAATAACGGTGAATTATGATGGATATAATAAAGCTGTAACGACGATTGAAGACGATGCGTTCGTAGGCAGCAATGTCAATCTGATTGCACCTGTCACGGTAGGAAAAGGCGCATATGTTGTTGCGGGCTCTACCGTTACCCATTCAGTTCCCGACAATGATCTCGCGATTGCCCGCCCACGCCAGGAGAACAAACCTGGATATGCGGAGAAAATCCGTGGTCGTGCCAAAGCCAAGAAACAAAATGCCAAACCCGAATAAGGGGTATTGATATTAAGAATTGCCTCCCGAACATCGGGGGGTGCCGACATGTCGCAGACGCTTATAGATTCCAATGAACCAGCACGGAGGGTTTTTATTTTATGACTTATTTTGATTCGAAATTAAAAATATTTACTTGCAATTCTAACCCCAAGCTTGCCCATCAAATTGCTGATTATATCGGAATTCCTATGGGTGAATCTCACACAACTAGCTTCAGTGATGGTGAGATCCAAGTGAAACTCTCTGAGAGTGTTCGGGGCTGTCACGTTTATATCGTGCAGTCTACTTGCTTGCCGGTTAATGACAACCTGATGGAAATGCTCGTTATGATTGATGCACTTAAACGGGCATCTGCCAAGACGATTAACGTCGTTATTCCGTACTATGGCTATGCTAGACAGGACCGCAAGGCCCGTTCGCGTGACCCGATTACAGCCAAACTGGTTGCTAATCTGATCGAAAAAGCGGGTGCAACCCGTGTAATCGCGATGGACTTGCATGCAATGCAGATTCAAGGATTCTTCGATATTCCGGTTGATCATCTGCTCGGCGTGCCGATTTTGGCTCAATATTTCCGCTCGAAACAGATCGAAAATCCGGTTGTTGTATCGCCTGACCACGGCGGCGTAGTACGCGCTCGGAAACTGGCGGACTTCTTGAATGCACCTCTCGCAATTATCGACAAACGTCGTCCAGAGCCGAACGTCAGCGAAGTGATGAACATTATCGGTAACATCGAAGGTAAAACAGCAATTCTGATCGATGACATCATTGATACGGCGGGAACGATTGTATTGGGAGCGAATGCTCTGATGGAAGGCGGCGTGAAGGAAGTATACGCTTGCTGTACTCACCCAGTATTGTCTGGACCTGCGATGGAACGCTTGGAGAATGCACCGCTGAAGGAAGTTATCGTAACGGATACCATTCCGATTACGCATGCTAATCCGACAAGCAAACTTAAAGTGTTGTCTGTAGCACCTTTACTCGGAGAAGCCATTATCCGGGTTCATGAGGAATTGTCAATCAGCAAGCTGTTTGAAATTGAATAAGGATGTCTGCATAAAGTAGTAGAGGGGTTACGTTTTCCGGATCAATGGAAAATGTAACCCCTGTCGGCGTTCCGTTATATTGGAAGTGAAGCAGTTGCCTGCCGGATTTCTAGTATCCGGGGCGGGAGATAAAACGGAACCGGCGCCGATGAAAAAGAGTGTCGGCAATTTCGACAAATTGATTATCGAAACGTGTGATTAGTCCGATCTCAATATGGGTGTCGCGGTCATATACCTGTACAGGTATATGATATTCCAGATGATAGATAAAATCGCTATGTTGAGTCAGTTGTCCGTTGTCTTCGCGCAAAACCCGCTCACCTTCCTGGGTTGATGAATAAAAGCTGTAAAAATAATATAAGTTGAACTGACGTTTACACCAAAACGGGAGTGCAGAACCAATCTGAAGAAGCGGAGCGTGCGCCTGAAAGCTTTCTGCAAGAATGCTACTTCGGAAGCATAGGCTATCACCGGATTTTTCCCTTGGATCAAGAGAATAAATAAAATCTGGGGATAAGAGCGATCGAAAGATGGTACTGCTATCGGAGTGATTAGGTGTAATTATCGTTCAAATTATATAACCAATTCGAATCTCACTTTGTTGATATTATATGAAATATAACATTCGAAGTCTATGCTTCACCTTAGGCTGATCCGAAGGAGGGAACAAGATGAAGTGGATTGTCGGCCTCGGAAATCCAGGCCCGAACTACGCTAAAACCCGTCATAATATTGGCTTTATGGCACTTGATCGACTTGCAGAGCGCCATAATATTTCCATAACGCAGAGCAAATGCAAGGCGCTGATTGGAGAAGGTGTAATTGGTGGCGTCAAAACGGTGCTGATTAAACCAATGACGTTTATGAACCTGTCCGGTGAGTCGGTAAGGGCTTATATGGACTTTTATAAAGTTAGTCTGGAAGACCTGATTGTCGTCTACGACGACATGGACACAGAAACAGGCAAAGTCAGATTGCGTTACCAGGGCAGTGCAGGTGGTCACAATGGAATCAAATCCATTATCCAGCATACCGGTACACAGCAGTTTAACCGGGTACGGATGGGAATATCCCGACCAGAACCGGGACATGCCATTGTAGACTACGTGCTGTCGAAGTTTATGAAGAACGAAAAGGAAGCGCTCGATCAAACGATCGAACAGACCTGTGATGCATTGGAATATAGTCTGGATCATACGTTTGAGCAGACGATGGCCAAGTTCAACGGATGAACCGCTGCAAGTGACACTGGAAAAATGATCAAGATTCGGGTTCGATTCGGTCTTAATGGGCATACTGGACGTATAAACCATGTTCAGGAGGCATAAACATGTCAGTGAATTATGTGTGTAGGCATTGCCGTACTTTTATTGGACGAATCGATTCTGCACGGATAACGGAAGCGCAATTGGGCTTTCATTTCTTGACCCCCGACGAGCGGAGGGATATAATAGCGTATAATTCCGGTGGCGATATAACCGTTCGGATTACATGTGATTATTGCAAAGAAGCTCTGGAGTTCAATCCTGAGCTGAGCCTGCTTGCGAGTCCGCTTCAATAATTAACTCGCCCGCAGCAAGAACTTATGACAGATGATGGCGGCTGCGGAATACCGCTCCACCTTTATAGCCTTGGCAGCCTGCTGAGGCTTCTTTTCAGTTGGGATGAAACCAGACTATATCCAAATTAGCCCCCAGCCACATCAAACGGATGTGGCAAAGTAGCGATTAATCCTTTATGATGAAACAGGACAAAAAGGAATTTGTATCCAATTTTTAATGTGGTGAACCTGCGCGCATGCGTGAGATACTCAAGTAAGTTATAAGAGAGGTGCCCCTTTTGTTACAAGCACTTATACAGGCTTTTTCCAAAGATCCGGACTTCGGGTCCATTACGGCCGGGATTACATCCGGCATGAAAGAGCAATTGGTTTCGGGCTTATCCGGTTCGGCGCGTCAGATTATGCTGGCTGCTCTACATCAGGAAATGAACAGACCCCTGCTCGTTGTGACACACAATATGTTTTCCGCTCAAAAAATCGCAGAAGATTTACAGGAAGCGCTTTCACCTGATCAGGTGTTGCTCTATCCTGCCAACGAACTTGTTGCCGCTGAAGCTGCTGTTTCCAGTCCGGAAACATTGGGTCAGCGTATTGACGTGTTGGTCCGTTGCGCCCAGGGATTTAGGGGCGTTGTTGTTATCCCGTTTTCCGGGGTACGGCGCTATGTTCCACTTCCAGAAGTGATGGCTAATGCTCAGATTACAATTAAACAAGGCAATACGCTGGAGCTCGATGCATTCCTGCTGGAGATGGTGAAGCTCGGATATGAACGTGTAGAGCGTGTAGAATCACGCGGTGAGATGAGCGTGCGTGGAGGAATTATTGATTTCTATCCAGTCACATCGTCCATTGCGTATCGTGTGGAATTATTCGACGATGAGATCGATTCCATTCGTACATTTGATCCTGCAGATCAGCGTTCCATTGAACGAATTGACGAAGTAACGGTTCTGCCGTGCAAAGAGTTAATTGCAGATCGTGAACGTATGGAGAAGGCTGCGGATGCGGCCGTTATTTTGCTTGACCAACAGTTGGAGAAAATGACGGACCGGCAGGCGAAGCTGCGTCTGCGAGAAGAAATTCATCGCGAGATCGAACT
The DNA here is from genome assembly GCF_900101205.1 of Paenibacillus sp. OK060. Classification (NCBI taxonomy): domain Bacteria; kingdom Bacillati; phylum Bacillota; class Bacilli; order Caryophanales; family Paenibacillaceae; genus Paenibacillus; species Paenibacillus sp. OK060. The sequence continues at coordinate 40,169 of NZ_FNFR01000015.1, read as the reverse complement.
TCTGCGGGAGCATGTGTATTTCTCCGAAATGTACAAATATATTTCACCGCTCTATCCGGAAAACAAGACGATCTACGACTACATGCCAGAAGATACGTTGCTTGTACTCGACGAGCCAGCAAGGCTCGCGGAGACGTCGAAACAGCTTGACCGAGATGAGTCGGAGTGGAATCTGCATTTGATGCAAAACGGGAAGACCCTTCCAGACCTGCATCTGTCGGCCGATGGGGATGATCTGATATATGAACGTCCATTCCAGACGCTGTTTATGTCCATCTTTTTGCGTCAGGTTCCTCATACCCAGCCGCAGAATATCCTCAACTTTATCAGCCGTGGAATGCAGGACTTCCATGGTCAGATGAACGTGCTCAAAGCAGAGATGGAGCGCTGGCAGAAAGCCGGAGTTCAGGTGCTCATGCTGGCTAACGGTGAGGAAAGACTTGATCGGATGCGCCGGGTACTCATGGACTATGATATCCCTGAGCCGGAGATGCTTATTGGCAACTTGCAAACGGGTTTTGAAATGCCTTCTATTCATCTGGCTGTCGTCACCGAAGGCGAGATGTTCTCACAGAAGCAACGCAAAGTACGCAAACCGATTCGCAATGTGGACAATGCTGAACGAATTAAATCCTATAGTGAGCTGAAAGTGGGCGATTATGTCGTTCACCAGAATCACGGGATTGGTAAGTATCTCGGGATCGGCACACTTGAGGTTGGCGGTATTCACAAGGACTACATGCATATTCTCTATGCAGGTGGAGACAAACTGTCTGTACCGATTGAGCAGATTGATCTAATTCAGAAATATGTCGGTTCGGAAGAGAAAGAGCCGAAAATATATAAGCTGGGCGGCAATGAGTGGACACGGGTTAAAAATAAAGTCCGCACATCTGTACAGGATATTGCTGATGATCTAATCAAGCTTTATGCGGAACGTCAGACGTCAAAAGGTTTTGGCTTCGACAAAGACTCTGCGGAACAGCAGGAGTTCGAGGACATGTTCCCTTATGATGAGACACGTGATCAGGTGCGTGCCATCGAAGAAATCAAGAAGGATATGGAACAAAATCGTCCGATGGACCGTTTATTGTGTGGGGATGTCGGTTACGGCAAAACCGAGGTCGCTATCCGTGCTGCATTTAAAGCTGCCATTGAGGGGAAACAGGTTGCTGTATTAGTCCCTACAACCATTTTGGCGCAGCAGCATTATGAAACGTTCCGTGAGCGTTTCTCGGGTTATCCATTCAACATTCATGTACTTAGCCGATTCCGTTCACGTAAAGAACAGAACGAGACGGCCAAAGGTATTAAGGCAGGCACCGTCGATATCGTCATCGGTACCCACCGGTTATTGTCACAGGATCTAGTCTTCAAGGATCTTGGGCTGTTAATTGTAGATGAAGAGCAGCGCTTCGGTGTAACGCACAAGGAAAAACTGAAAAAGCTGAAGACAAACGTGGACGTGCTGACACTGACAGCAACGCCGATTCCGCGTACCCTTCACATGTCCATGCTGGGCGTTCGGGATCTGTCGGTTATTGAGACTCCGCCAGAAAACCGTTTTCCGGTACAGACGTATGTCGTTGAACACAGTCAGGCACTTGTTCGTGAAGCGATTGAACGTGAATTGGCTCGTGGCGGTCAGGTCTACTACTTGTATAACCGTGTTCAGGGAATTCAGGAGATGGCTGCGGAAATTTCCGAATTGGTGCCTGAGGCCAAGGTTGGTGTGGGACATGGCCAGATGTCGGAAACGGAGCTGGAGAAGACCATTCTGGACTTCCTGGATGGTGAGTACGACGTACTTGTCAGCACTAGCATCATCGAGACTGGGGTAGATATTCCTAACGTAAATACTCTGATCGTGCATGACGCGGACAAAATGGGGCTCTCCCAGCTGTACCAGCTTCGTGGACGGGTGGGACGTTCCAACCGGATCGCGTATGCCTATTTCACGTACCAACGGGACAAAGTGCTGACCGAAGTTGCTGAGAAACGTCTGCAATCGATTAAGGAATTCACCGAACTGGGTTCGGGATTCAAGATCGCGATGCGTGATTTGTCGATCCGCGGCGCGGGTAATCTGCTCGGAGCTGAACAGCACGGCTTTATTGCGTCTGTCGGATTCGATCTATATTCTCAGATGCTGGCAGAGGAAATTAACAAACGCAAAGTTACGATGCTCGGCGAAGAGCCGGTGCCATCCGATCAGTGGAACACAACACTGGATCTCAGTATCGATGCATACTTGCCGTCTGATTATATTTATGACAGTATTCAGAAGATTGAAATTTATAAAAAAGTGGCGGTTATTGCCTCCTTCGACGATGCAATGGAACTGGAAGACGAATTGGTTGACCGATTCGGAGATCTGCCGGAAGCCGTGATCAATCTGCTGGCGGTGGCCAGAATGAAAGTCTATGGCAAGATCTACGGTATTGAATCAATCTCCCAACGCGGAGATGATCTTACAGTGAAATTCTACGAAGGTCGAGAACATGCATTTGAGCTCTCAAAAATCGCACACATTGGAAATCAGTTCGAAAGACGTGTACAATTTGAACAAGGGCCCCATATGCTTATTCATGTCAAGGGCAAAGGGCTTGGGGACAAGCAACTGATGGAGCTGGTAGAGAAATTTCTGGAGTCCATGAAAAGTGCTTTTAAATCAAAGGGGGAACTAAAGGATGTTAGCAAAGTATAAAAAAGTAGGGAAAGTACTGTCTGTGAGTATGGTAGCAGTACTGTCCTTATCACTGCTTGCTGCTTGTGGCAAGAAGGAAGAAGCGAAAACAGAACCGAAGGATACAAGTGCTGTAGTCGCTACGTATGATGGCGGTACAATTACAGCCAATGAATTCGACATGGAGCAACGGGTCATGAAATTCCTCTATCCGGAATATGCACAAATGATGGATATGGATGATTTCAAGGAGTACCTGGTAAAACAGGAAGTTGCTTATGAATATTTGAGTGGAAAAGCAAGTGATGCAGCCAAAACCGAGGGTGCCAAAACAGCGACAGAGCAATTCGACAAAATGAAAGCTTCTGTTCAAGCTGACCAATGGACTGAGATGCTGAAAGCTCAGAATCTGACAGACCAGAACATTAAGGATTACATGACTCGCATCATGACGGTAATTAAGGATAAAGAAACGGGCGTTACTGAAGATGCGATTAAAGCTGAATTTGAGAAAAATAAAGATCAGTTCACAACGGCGTCTGTTCGTCATGTACTGATCAATTTCACTGATCCAAAAACGCAAAAAGAGCGTAAAAAGGAAGATGCTCTGAAACTTGCGAAAGAAGTGAAAGCGAAATTGGACGGCGGAGCAGACTTTGCTGAAATCGCGAAGAAATACTCCGAAGACACAGGTTCTGCAGAAAAAGGCGGCTTGTATGAAGATACACCTGTAGCCAGCTGGGTAGATGCGTTCAAAGAAGCTGCTAAAACACTGCCATTGAACAAAATCAGTGATCCTGTAGAGACTGAATATGGTTATCACATCATGAAAGTAGAAAAACGTACAGAAGCGGACTACACGAAATTGACTGCTGAACAAAAAGAAACACTGAAAAGTCAATTGGCCGCTGCTGAGATCGACACATTCATGACCAGTGAACTGGACAAAATCGTTAAAGAAGTAAAACTGCCGAAAACAGACAAAGCTGAAGAAGGCACGACTGAGGGTACTACCGGTACAGGAACGGAAAAGGGTACTGAGGGTGAAAAAACCGATGCGGGTACGGATACCAAAACGGATCAAGGAACAACTGGAACCGACAAGGATACAACAACAGGTGAAGGTACAGATACAAGCGGTAAGTAAAATAGCGAGTGCACACATTCAGCAAATACGTTTGTCTGGGTGATACACTGAACGCTTCTAATATGGACAACCATACAGAAAAGCAAGGGGGGGACTTAAGGCCTCCCTCTTGCTTTTCCTTGTATCTGTGGAGCAAAGTGGGTACATGGTCTCCTTCTGTGGAAGTTTACACAACTATATTCTCCAAAGTATGTATAAGGAAATGGGAACAGATGAATACTATGGTCAAGATATCACACTAAACGTTCTGGGACTTTCCTCTACCCATTAAGGAACAGTAGTTGAAAAATCTTCTCGAGAAAGTGGGGCAACATGTGAAATGAAAGCTACTGGTATTGTCCGCCGTATAGATGACCTCGGTCGAGTGGTCATTCCGAAAGAAATCCGCCGTACGTTACGTATCCGTGAAGGCGATCCACTTGAGATTTTTGTGGACCGCGATGGAGAGGTTATTCTTAAAAAATACTCGCCGATTGGCGAACTTGGTGATTTTGCCAAAGAATATGCAGAATCGCTGTATGAAAGTACAGGCCATGTAACGATGATCTCTGATCGTGATACGATTATTACCGTGGCAGGTGGCTCCAAGAAAGAGTATCTGGATAAGCAGGTAGGTCCTCTGCTGGAGAGTTGTATGGAAAACCGGAAGACGATTTTGGAGACCAACAATGGTTCTTATGAGCTTAGCAAAGATCATGACGAGACGTTATCGTCTTTTGTTATTGCCCCGATCATTTCAGGTGGTGACCCCATCGGAACGGTTATCCTTTTCAACAAGGATGAATCGGTGAAGATGTCTCAGATGGAAATTAAAATGTCCGAGACAGCTGCCGGGTTCCTTGGCAAACAGATGGAGCAATAAATAGCAGATCAACTCCTGGTGCCCAGAGGGCAACCAGGAGTTTTTGCATTTTAGGGAAGCTGTAGATAGTGTGGATGATGTCCTGAAGTGCATGGTGTCTTGAAGGGTTAGTCTGTGCGCCTTGGGACAGGTATAATAGCTAGGTATACTTTGAAGGAATGAATGCACGGACATACGCAGGAGGGACATATGAAACAGTTGTCTACAGGCTCAAGATTGCTTCAGGGCGCATTTGTGCTTGGGCTTGCCGCCATTATATCCAAAATCATTGGTGCTTTTCAGAAGATTCCGCTACAGAATCTGGGGGGAGACGGTGTTTTTGGCATCTACAATACGGTGTACCCGTTCTATATGCTCATCATTACCCTTGCTGCTGCAGGGCTGCCTGTGGCTGTATCCAAATTCGTAGCCGAGCAGAATGCTCTTGGTCGACCGGAGGAGGGCAGACGGGTTATACGCTTGTCCTCGATGCTGCTCGGTGGAATTGGACTAGCGCTGGCCTTGTTGATGTACATAGGTGCACCGCTTATTGGAGATCTGATTGGAAACGGAAGTGTCGTACCGTCCATTCGGGCAGCTTCAATGGCATTGTTGTTTGTACCGGTGATGACAGGCTTGCGCGGATATTTTCAGGGGTTGCAGCAAATGGTGCCTACGGCGGTATCCCAGGTGGTAGAGCAAACTGTTCGGGTCACGGTGATGATTGTTCTGTTGTTGTGGCTCATGGGACAGGACGCTTCATTGGAGACCATTGCAGCTGGAGCCATGATTGGTTCAGTGGCAGGAGGGTTTGCCGGGTTAGTTACGATGCTTGGATATGTGTACCATCATCGACGGAAAAATGGGGAAATGCTCGCTGTTATGAAAAGTACTGAGACAGCTGAGCAAATGGAGAAAACCAAAGAACACCGAAGCGGGGGGAGCAGCCTTCTGTCTGAGGAGCGGCGATCCAACGGTGAGTGGATGCGGACGCTACTGATCTATGCCATTCCGGTTTGTCTCGGATCACTGGCTGTGCCATTGATGAATTTGGTGGATACCTTTACGGTACCCCGACTGCTAAGACGAGAAGGGTTGGATGAGCTTCAATCTATGGTGTCCTTCGGGATTTACAACCGGGGCTTGCCGCTGGTTCAGTTGGTGACGATGCTTGCCACGTCGCTGTCTGTGCTCTTTATTCCGGCGATGGCCGAAGCCAGGCTGAAAGGCGGGCCAGAAGCCGTGAGGCAGCAAGCAGGCCTTGCGCTGCGCTGGTTCTGGTTGATCGGCCTGGCGGCATCCGCAGGTCTAGCGGTGCTGGCAGAGCCGATTAACCGCATGCTGTACGGCGATGCCGCAGGCACCGAAGCTCTGCGGTACATGGCGCTGACGGCTGCGGGCAGCACCGTCAGCATTATCGCGGCGGCGCTGCTGCAAGGCCTCGGCGCCGTGCGCGCACCCGCGTTCAGCATGCTGGCCGCCGCAGGCGTCAAGGCGCTGTTGAACGTCATGCTTGTGCCGGCGCTGGGCATCAGCGGCGCGGCCCTGGCAGGCGCAGTCGCCTACATGCTGGCGGCTGGCCTGAATGTGGCGCTGCTGGCGCGACTTGTCGCCATGCGCCCGGCCCCGGGCGCCGTTCTGGCGAAGCCGGCGCTGGTGATCGCCGCCATGAGCCTGGCGGCGGCAGGCACGGCCTGGGCCGCCGAAGCAGTGCTCGGCGGCATCGGTATCGCGGCCGATCGTAGGCTGGCCGCGATGGGCGTGAGCCTGCTAGGCATAGCCGCAGGCTCGGCCGTGTTCTTACTGGCCGCGGCCCGGACGAGGCTGCTGAGCGCCGCAGAGCTGGCGGCCGTGCCCAAGCTGGGGCCGCTGCTGGCGAAGCTGCTGCGCAGACTGCGTGTGCTGCGCTAACCCTCGCGTTGCGCTGCTACAGTTAGCGCTACGTCAGCCATTCAACCCGGATCCCACATTAAAGCGGAGCAAAAGTGATTGAATGAGTCACACCGTGTCATATGCAAATGCAATTATAGGATAACGTCTAATTCTGGTATAATACGTTTAATTATAGAGCCCTGTTCTGTACTATGTATGACCCATCCAAGATTGGTTGACCAAGGATGGGGAGTCGGAACGGGATAGTTCGGATGGAGGCTTATAAAGATGAGTGCAACTTTGACAGTAGTCGGTCTTGGATCTGGAGATGCAGATCAGCTAACGGTAGGAATCATCAAAAAAATGAAACATGCAGCGACGCTGTATGTACGCACACTGGATCATCCCGTATTGAATGATCTCAAGCAGGAAGGGTTGGAGATGACATCCTTCGATGCCATCTATGAGGCGAAGGATTCTTTTCCGGAAGTGTACGACGAAATTGCAGATCGACTGATTGAGGCCGCACGCAAGGGTGAGCGGGGTACCGAGATCGTTTATGCCGTGCCAGGGCATCCCATGGTCGCTGAAGCGAGCGTACGCCTGTTGAAGGAGCGCTGCCCAGAAATGGGCATTTCGCTGCGCGTTATGGGTGGGGAAAGCTTTCTGGATGAAGCGTTTATTCGTCTTGGATTCGATCCGATTGAAGGTTTTCAGCTTCTCGATGCCAGCAGTCTGAATACGGAACTGGTGCAGCCACAGCTTCATACCTTGATTGGACAAGTATATGATGTGTTTACCGCTTCCGACGTAAAACTGTGCCTGATGGACGTTTACCCTGACGATTATCCGGTATTTGTCGGACATGCCTTGGGTGTACAGGGACAGGAGATCATACACAAGGTGCCGCTGCATGATCTGGATCGGATTGAAGGGTACGGTAATCTCTCATTGATATATGTGCCCAAGAATACGGATGACGCGCTTCGTCGGCGCTCCTTCGCACGACTGCATGAAATCGTGAATATCCTTCGCAGTCCAGGTGGCTGTCCATGGGATCAGGAGCAGACCCACCAGTCGATTCGTAAAAACCTGATTGAGGAAACCTATGAAGTCATTGAAACGATTGATGAAGATGACCCTGATCACATGAAGGAAGAGCTGGGCGACCTCCTGTTGCAGATTTTGCTGCACTCCCAGATGGAAGAAGAGGTTGGCACATTTAACGTGTACGACGTTATCGAAGGGTTGAACGACAAGCTAATTTTCCGTCATCCGCACGTATTCGGTGAACAACAGGCAGAGAATGCGAATGAAGCGTTGCAAAACTGGGAACAGATGAAGGCAGAGGAGAAAAAGCGCAAGGGACAGGATCTACAGCAGACTTCTGTGCTAGACGGTATTCCCCGCGACTTGCCTGCCTTGATGAAAGGGTACAAATTACAGAAAAAAGCGGCTAAAGTTGGCTTCGATTGGGATGACGTGGAAGGTGTCTTTGCCAAGATTGAGGAAGAGCTGGCAGAGCTAAAAGAAGCAGTGCAGCATAACCAGTCTGCGGAAGAACGGAAGCTGGAACTGGGCGATTTACTGTTTGCAGCTGCCAATGTAGCGAGATTTATTGATACCGATCCAGAGGAGGCGCTTGCCGCCACCAATCGGAAATTCATTCAGCGTTTCCAGTATATTGAGGAGCGTCTGCGTGAACAGGGAAGAACTCCATCAGACAGCAATGTCGATGAAATGGAGCAATACTGGCAGGCAGCGAAGAAGGCTGGATTGTAAAGGGTTCTGGCATTTTGGGCGCTGATCCGATATCATTAGTTGCATCATGCGTATCGTGTCGTCGAAGCATCTCGGGTGCGGTTGCACGAGAAACCGTGTGATTAATGCAGAGGCGTTTCGGGTACTGGACTTAGACTGTTCTTGGGCAGGACCGACAAAAAGTGAAAAAAGTCGAAGACCGAGGCAGGATTTCAGATGCCAAGCCAGAATACATGTGTAGTAACCTTGCGCGGAGCCAACAGCAGCAGATCTGTTGTCACGGATTCGCAGATACTTTTTTTTCAATTTGGGAGGCTTTTAAAAATGAACAAAACAGATCTGATTAACAACATTTCCACCAAAAGCGGTTTGACTAAAAAAGACGTTGAGTCCGTATTGAACGGCTTTTTGGGAGAAATTACAGATGCACTTGCCAGCGGAGACAAAGTACAACTGATCGGCTTTGGCACTTTTGAGACCCGCAAACGTTCCGGTCGTACCGGACGTAACCCGCAAACAGGGAATGAAATCGTGATTCCTGAGTCCACCGTTCCTGCGTTTAAAGCAGGCAACAAACTTAAAGAAGCCGTAAAATAATGCGTCTTGATAAATTCCTGAAGGTCTCCCGGCTGATCAAACGCCGCACCGTAGCCAAGGACGTTTCCGAACAGGGACGTGTGCTGGTGAACGGACGTGAAGCGAAGCCAAGCGCCGCTGTCAAAGTGGGCGATGAGCTTACGGTTCAGTTCGGTCAAAAGCTGGTCACCGTGAAGGTGGAACGTCTTGCCGAGAGTACCAAGAAGGATGAGGCGAGCAGCCTCTACACCTTGGTTAAGGAAGAGCCGATCGCCAAGGATAACGGTCTGAACTGGTAACAGGGATGCCTGATATACTTTTATACACATTCATTGTAAAATGAAAAGAAACGCCTTTCCCGTATAGGGAAGGGCGTTTTTGTGTTCAACCGTTATCCGGACATTTGCTTTCATCCAACCTTGGTTCTATTCTGCACTTCTGATCCATAAGCTAGGGTTAAGAAGGAGGGGTACATGCCATGGTTGAGCAAAGTAAGACGAAACAGCATCATCTGAGCATGCAGAATCGGAAACTGCTGGATCTGACGGGTGTCTCCAATGTGGAGAGCTTCGACAGTGAGGAATTTTTGCTGCAAACTGAACTTGGGCATCTGACCATCCGGGGGCACAATTTACATATCAAAAACCTGAGCCTGGAGGACGGTTTGTTATCCATCGAGGGCACTGTCAGTTCTCTTCAATATCTGGACCCCGGTTCTCAGTCCAAAAACGGTAAAGGCCTGTTCGGCAAGATGTTCCGATGAGTCCGGATACTCAATGGATCACATTGATGTGGATGCTGATGTCGGGAGCCGTGATGGGGATGGCCTACGACAGTTACCGGGTACTGTCCGGTCAGCTACGGTTCCCGAGATGGAGCGTCCACACGCTAGATCTGTTGTATTGGGTCGCTTCCGCGCTGTTCGTCTTCCGGATGCTGTACGCCGGAAACCACGGACAGCTGCGGTTTTATGTCTTTTTGGGGCTGATTATAGGGGTTTGCTTCTATTTTTGGCTTTTAAGTGTTACAACCCAGCGTTTTGTGGTAATGTTAATTAAACTCGCAAGAACGCTGATTCATTGGTGTGGACATATCCTTAACATCCTGATCGTTATGCCCGCTAAAGGACTTTACAAGCTAGTGCGTGTATTATTTGGTTTCGTACTCGCCATACTGTTATTCCTGGGTAAGCTGGTGCTGCAATGTTTGGTACCTTTCGGCAAGTTGTTCCGCTGGATGTTTAGGCCAATCCTGAAACATTGGGTTACGCCACACTTCCTGATCCGTGCGGGTTCAAGTATCGCAGCGATGTGGAAACGCTGGTTTTAAGGAGGTCCGATAATGGGTAAAACACCTATGAACAAATCAAAAGCTCCAGCAGGCCAAGGAAAATCTGCAGGTGCCAAAAGGCGTCTCATGCTATGGATGACCTTTATGGTTGTGTTTATCATTTGGGCAGGATATACGTTCCTTGTGCAGACTGCGCAAATTTCGGACAAGAGTTCTCATCTGGCTGCCCAGCAATCTTCAAAGGAAGAGACGTTGAAGAAGCTGGATCAATTGAAGTACGAAGTCAGTCGGTTGAAGGATCCCGAATACATAGGACAGCTGGCTCGGAAAAAAGGATACTATCTGCCTGAGGAAACACCAATTCAGGTTGAAGAGTCAGGGAACTGATGTAATTTGGCTCATTATCGAGCAAGGATTGTTATCTATGTGTCTGAAGCCGTTATACCGGAAAAAATAGGCTACCTTAAGGGGTAGTGCTCAGTTGACCTTGGTTTGCGGCATAAGGTATAATTAAATTAGCACAGCATTGATTTTGGCATTCAAAAAATCGGGTTGTATATTTTTAAGGGAGGATCATTTTATTCTATGGCAATTGAAGTGGGCACCAAGTTAGAGGGCAAGGTGACAGGCATCACGCATTTTGGAGCATTTGTGGATCTGTCAGGAGGTGTCACGGGTCTCGTTCACATCTCGGAAATCGCCGACAATTATGTCAAAGATGTCAACGACCACCTGAAGCTTAATGACCTTGTTACCGTTAAGGTCATCAACGTTGACAAGGATGGCAAGATTGGGCTTTCCATTAAGCAAGCTGTTGACAAACCGGTTGAGCAACAAACACAGTCCAGACCCCCAAGAGCTCCTAGACCGGAACGCAGTGGAGGAGATCGCGAACGATTCAGCGGTGGAGGCCCAAGTGGTGGCCAAGGCCGTGGAGGCGGTGGCGGTGGTGGTGGTTTTAACCGTGACCGCGGAGGCCGTTCTTTCAAGCCCGCAGCAGGCAAACCTTCATTTGAGGATAAAATGTCACGCTTCCTGAAAGATAGCGAAGAACGAATCTCTTCGCTGAAGAAGAACACAGAAGGCAAACGTGGTGGCCGTGGAGCCAAACGCGTGTAATCTGGTTCAACCTGATTTAAAATATAAGAAAAACCGTTAGCCTTGGGGCTGACGGTTTTTTTGCGTTTGTTTTTAATTTTGGAGTTTAACCGTTCAGATATAGACAATTAACTGGATTCATAGCCGTTTTTGTAAAGTGAAGCTCCATATCCCCAGTTTTTCTGCACAAGAAAAAAAGTACATAAGAACATTTGTCGCCTACCATTTTTTACCGACAGGTTTCCGTGGCATTCCACAGGTATCCTGCTCAAATCGTGGCGATGACGAAGCGCGTCCGGTTCAAAATCAGACAAGTGCCTTGTCGGCAAGGGTTGTGGCAAATGGATGAAACCACAATAAGGCCGGGGGTTCCGCACCACCGCGCCGCGTCTGTTTCTTTTGTCGTAAAGTTTTTGGACCCTACCCACCAATTGTGACAAACTACGTCTTCTATTCTATCTATAATCAGAACCATCGAGAACGAAACACGAAAATTAAATTAATCGAATGGGGTGCCTTGAGGATGATGGAAAAGTGGAATGTCATTCAATTTCCGGGAATGAAAGCTGGTAAAGGAGGTACAGAAGCTCGGGAGGAGCTGTCGGTACGTCTCAAACAGTGGATTAGCTCCCGCAAGGCCGTCCAGATCGTTGCTGCACGTAAATGGGTGCTGCTTCTTACCTTTATGGGATTTTTGCTAGGTAAGGCCATGATTCTGAATGAATTATCACCCTTTGCGATTGCTTACTTTGCGGTTATCGCCTTCATGCGCAGGGATTATATTATTCCGGTAGGAGCTGCGTTGCTGGCAGGAAGTCTCTTCGCCCCGTTTCCGGTACCTCTGATTGTTGCTTCGGAGCTCGCTATCTTCTATCTGTTGTTCAGAGGACTGGAGTCTTATGACCGCGCTGAATTATCTTATGCGCCAACGATGGTGTTTACGACTACTTTTATGGTCAAGTTATTCGCCGTCGTTATTGGGCCGTCTTTCAGCTGGTACGCCATGCTAATGCTCACGATGGATTCCGTACTCAGCTTTGTGCTTACCTTAGTTTTCATACAGGCCATACCGATCTTCACGTATCGCAAAAAAAAATTCAACCTAAAGAACGAGGAGATCCTCTGTCTGATCATCTTGCTGGCTTCCGTAATGACGGGGGCGGTGGGCTGGACGATCCAGTCCCTGTCTGTAGAGCATATGCTCTCTCGTTATCTCATTCTAATCTTCGCGCTGGTGGGCGGAGCCCCCCTCGGAGCATCGGTTGGGGTCATTACTGGTCTCATTCTGAGTTTGGCCGATATGTCGGCGGTATATCAGATGAGTCTGCTTGCTTTTGCTGGTATGCTGGCGGGTATGCTCCGGGAAGGAAAACGTGCGGCGGTTGCTCTGGGCATGCTGCTCGGTTCCTCTATCCTATCCATATACCTGGGTGGACCGGGAGATGTCATGAACTCCTTATGGGAGACATGCGCAGCCATTGTTCTGTTTATGTTAACGCCAAAAAGTATGCTGACGGCCATCTCCAAATATGTTCCTGGCACTCAGGATCACACGAAATCGCAACATGAATATGCGAAGAGAATTCGGGATGTCACCGCAGAACGGGTTACCCGCTTCTCTCAGGTATTCCGTCAGTTGTCACGCAGCTTCGATCAGATGTCCGGCGCGGGGGAGCCGGTACAGAACGAAGGCGGGATGGAACACTTCATGAATGCCGTAGCCGAAGGCACATGTTCGGGTTGCTTTAAGAAGGATCAATGTTGGGATGCGAAGTTTATTCAAACCTATAAATACATGACGGACGTGATGAGTTCCATTGAAGCCAACCCGGAGATGTCAGGCAAGCAGATTCCGGTGGAATGGAACAGGGTATGTGCGAAACCGGAGGACGTACTTGAAGTGATGCGTGCCCAGTATGGTCTGCATCAACATAACATGCAATGGAAACGTCAGATTATAGATAGTCGACAGCTGGTTGCAGAGCAATTATCAGGGGTATCCCAGGTGATGGAGGACCTGGCGAAAGAAATTCAACGGGAAAGTGAGGAGATGGTACAACAGGAGGAGCAGATTCGGGATGCGCTTGAGTCGTTGGGTCTGTCCATACATTCTATTGAAATCATTAATCTGGAAGCGGGGAATGTGGAAATTGAGATTGTTCATGCCTATACACGCGGATTTGACGAGTGCCGGAAAATAATTGCTCCGCTGATCTCGGATGTACTGGACGAGCATATTGCCGTCTTGAATGAGACCATGCTCGATCCTCGCCAAGGGCTGGCGACAGTCACCTTTGGTTCTGCCAAAACGTTCGAGATAACAACCGGTGTTGCTGCTGCCGCCAAAGGGGGAGATGTGATGTCCGGGGACAGTTTCAGCACGGTTGAACTGGGTAACGGGACCTTTGCAGTTGCGCTTAGCGATGGCATGGGCAATGGCGAACGGGCACGCATGGAGAGCAGTGCTGCGCTAAATATACTGGAGCAGTTGTTACAGTCGGGCATGGATGAGAAGCTGGCGATCAAATCGGTGAATTCCGTTCTGATGCTGCGTTCTCCTGAAGAAATGTATGCAACAGTGGATATGGCTCTGATCGATGAATATACGGCAGAGACCACGTTTATGAAAATCGGCTCGACTCCAAGTTTTATTAAACGAGGGCAGGAGGTTATTCAAGTTTCGGCAAGCAATCTGCCGATTGGCATTATCAAAGATATTGAGGTGGATCTGGTAACCGTACAGCTTCAGCCAGGGGATGTTTTAATTATGATGACAGATGGTATCTATGATGCACCGGGGTATGCCGTCAATAAAGAACTATGGATGAAGCGGCTCATTCAGGAAATTGATAGTGATGATCCTCAGGAGGTAGCAGACTGTCTGCTTGAAAGTGTTATACGTTATCAGCAACATGAGATCTATGATGATATGACTGTAATTGTAGGCAAAATAGAACATTATCGCCCGGAGTGGGCCACATTGAGAGTACCCGGAATAAGCCGGATGGAGCGTCCGCGCACTGTCAGTTAATTGCATATTCCTCTGTTTGAAGTCTCTTCATTCTGGCAATGCTAGTCATAGAGTTGGAGAGTAACCCAAAACGGAGGGATATCGGATGAAACAAATCTTGTTGATCACCGACGGTTGTTCCAATGTAGGCCCAAGTCCAGTGCTGGCTGCGGCGGAAGCGCGAGAAGAAGGAATTACGGTCAACGTGGTCGGCGTTATTGATTATGGAACCATTGGTGAGTTGGGTAGTCGGGAGATCGAGGATATTGCCAAAGCCGGAGGTGGAATTAGTCAGATCGTAGGCACAAGACAGCTTGCCCATACGATGCAGATGATGACAAGAAAAACGGTGGTTCAGACCATTCAACAGGCGGTTAATAGAGAGTTAACACAAATTCTGGGAGAGCACGAGCCGAAAACGGTAACAGACCTTGAACCGGCAAAACGTGCGCAGGTCGTTGAAGTGATGGATGATATGGCCGAGACAACACCACTTCAGGTCGTGCTTCTCATTGACGTAAGTGCCAGTATGAAGCCGAAGCTTGCTGCGGTGGAGGAAGGGATTCGCGATTTAATGCTTAGCTTGCAGGCACGTATGGGTCAGAGCCATCTTTCCGTCTTTCATTTTCCTGGGCGCCATAGCGGAGAAGAAGCTGTCATGGATATCGACTGGACAGTTGACCCGAGCCGTGTTCGTTCACTATTTGGACGTTTGCAAATGAAGGGAGCGACGCCGACAGGTCCTGCGATTCAAAGGGTGATTGATTTTTACCGTTATGGTACACTGGAGGGACAGCAGGAAATAGAAGGGAACTATCGCATTGAAAGAGAAGGGATGCTCGGTGACAACGTTGTCTGACGCCTCTTTCCCGCCAGGAACAGTCATCACAGGGAAATGGAATCGCAGCCGTTATACGATTCGGAAGCTGCTGGGCAAAGGAGCCAACGGCATCGTTTTTCTTGTCCAGCGGGGTGAGAATGGCAAACATTATGCGCTTAAAATGGGATTTGACCCAGTAGATCTGCAATCGGAAATTAATGTGCTCAAATCTTTTCAATTACAGCGTAATCATGAGGCCCTTCGGCAGAGTGGCATTCCTTCTTATCTGAAAGATGTGGATGACTACGCTATTCGTGGTCGTGATATTCCCTTTTATGTGATGCGTTACGTTCGGGGGGAGTCTTTGCACCACTTCATTCGGCGTCAGGGAACGGACTGGACACTTCTGGTTGGACTCAGACTATTGCAAAAGCTGGCTCAATTGCATCAGGCTGGATGGGTGTTTGGCGATCTCAAACCTCAAAATGTACTGGTATCGGATTATGGGCAGGTAGAACTTATCGACTATGGCGGAGTGACTTCTATCGGCCGGAGCGTCAAGCAGTTCACTGAATGGTATGATCGCGGATTCTGGAATGCAGGCAGTCGAACAGCAGACGGTACCTATGATGTGTTTGCTTTTGCGCTATTATTGATTCATGTACTTGAAGCTGATGCACTCAAAGCGCTAGCTGCAGAGGGATTACCTCAACTGCGAAGTGTAAATCAGCTCACAGCTCTCGTGGAGCGCAGCGAACGTCTCCGCCCTTTTCGAAACTGGACTATTCAGGCATTACGAGGTCAATTTCAGGATGCCGGACACGCGGCTAAGGTCTGGAAAGAGATGATGGCACGCCCTTCTCCTCTTCGTCGCCGTTCCAAGAGTACAACTCCGCGTTGGCTCAAAAATGCATTTGCCGTCTCCGTTATATTACTTATTGGGGTACTCATCTATGCACTGCGATTCTGACCTGTGAGAGTGCATATACATAACGTAAGGAATGAGGAACAGGTATGGAAGCTTTACGCTGGAACAAGCTGGTGAATAACGTGCTGGATGCAGCGGAAGAGCATCAGTTATGGGTTCCCGGGGATCGGATTGTCGTCGCAGTATCGGGCGGACCGGACTCGGTAGCTTTTTTGCATATCATGCATGAAATCAGTACCAGGCATGTCCCGCTGGAATTGATCTGCGCCCATGTACACCATGGTTTTCGGATTGAATCCGATCATGAAGCCGAGATGATGAAGGAACTTGCGCACCGACTTGGCATTGCATTTGAATGGGTTAAGGCCGACGTACCTTCTTATATGAAGCTTACCGGTCAAGGCTCTCAGGAAGCTGCGCGCAACAAAAGATATGAGTTTTTGCATGAAGTGGCTGTCAAATACGATGCGGCGAGCATTGCACTGGCCCATCATGCCGACGATCAGGCAGAGACGGTTATGCTCCATTTGCTGCGAGGAAGTGGTCTTTCCGGACTCGCAGGAATGAAGTTTAAACGGCGAGAAAAAAATGTGGAACTTATTCGTCCATGCCTTCGTATAAACAAGACAGACCTTGTAGAAGCTTGTAATACCCAGGGTTTTCTGTATTTTAATGATGAAAGCAATTCCCTGCGTAAATATCGGCGTAATGCCATTCGCTTGGATGTGCTTCCTTTTTTGGGGCAATATAATGGACAGTTGACGCCGTCTTTGAATCGACTTGCCGAAATTGTAGGCGATGAAGACGATTTCATGGAACAAGGTGCATATGACGCATACAGGTGTCTAGTGCAGGCGAACGGCGGAAGGCAAACCTTTGAGGTGCCTTCCTTTTTGAAGTTACATGTCGCTTTACAACGAAGGTTGATTAAACTAATATTGAATTATCTGCCTTTGGACAGTGATTTTGTCGACTTTACCCGTATTGAGACCATTCGCCGCAAGGTAATTCAGCCTGACGCGACGACCTGGAGCCTGGATATAGGACAGACACTCGCCTGCACCCGGGAGTATGATCTGATCTCTTTCGGCATACGGACTGACGTACAGGATCAATCTTACGAATATCGTCTTGCTCAATGGAGCGGAACTTATGAGCTTTCTCTCGCGGAAATCGACCGGCATGTTCGGATCGTTCCGATGAGTCCCGAGGACTATCATGTACCGGAATCGGCGGATCATGCCGCATTTGATGCGGATCAACTGCTTATGCCGCTGGTTGTGCGTTCAAGGTTACCTGGAGATACCATGAAAGTGATGGGATTAAACGGAAGCAAAAAGGTGAAAAATATTTTCATCGATGAGAAAATTCCCCCATCTGTCCGTTCACGGGTTCCCGTGGTATGTGATGGAGCAGGCAATGTCATTTGGTTACCGGGTGTTCGCCGGTCTAGTGTAGCTCCTGTCAGGGAGGATACTTCCGCAATCCTGTACATGACTGTAGGCGATTCAGCGATTCAGGGGTAGTGGTTATGGTTCAGGTAAGGCTTTCATATGTATAACTTAGGAGGTTCGCACAGTTGCAGAACGACATTCAGGAAGTATTGATCAGTGAAGAAGAAATTCAGAGTAAAATCAAGGAATTAGGCGCAACAATAAGTGCCGAATATGCAAATCGCAATCCTTTGGTCATTTGTGTGCTCAAGGGTGCGTTTATATTTATGGCTGATTTGGTTAAGAACATTACGGTACCTGTTGAGATGGATTTCATGGCAGTATCGAGTTATGGCGCTTCCACCAAATCATCAGGCGTTGTTAAAATCATTAAGGATCTGGATGAATCCGTCGAGGGACGCGAGGTTCTGATTGTAGAGGACATTATTGATAGTGGACTCACGCTCAGTTATCTGATCGAACTCTTGCAGAACCGCGGTGCTGAATCCGTCCGTGTGGTTACGCTATTTGACAAGCCTTCAGGTCGCAAAGTCGAACTTGAAGCTCATTACACCGGCTTTGACATTCCGGACGCATTCATCGTTGGCTATGGTTTGGATTATGCCGAGAAGTACCGGAACCTCCCTTACATCGGGATTCTGAAACCGGAAGTTTACAGCAACTAATGCTTAAGCTAGTTCCAAGCCCATATCTGTTGGTGGCTTCTGTTGAGAAGCCATGTCGGGCTATGTTAAAATAATTAAAGTGTCTCGAGAGGAGGTAGGGGATGAATCGGTTCATCCGGAATTCTGGTTTTTATTTGATTCTTTTTTTAGTTGTGGTGGGGATAGTCCAGTTCGTCAGCAATGGCGGCGAAGCCACCGATAATCCTAGATATGATCAGTTGCGCACGGCAATCAAGGCCAACAACGTCTCTGAATTGACGGTTCAATTCAACGGTCAGACGTACCTCGTGACCGGTCAATACAGAAAGATACCTGACGGGGCCAAATCAGAAAATTTCTCAACGTATATTCCTCCTACGGATGAGGCGATTAGTGAGCTTGTAGCTGCAAGCGAAACGAACAATTTTGAATATCATCAGGAACCTATGAAAGGTGACAGCATCTGGTTGACGTTGCTGACTTCCTTTATTCCTTTGATCATTATGTTCCTGCTGTTCTTCTTCCTGTTTAATCAGGCTCAAGGCGGCGGCGGTAAAGTAATGAACTTTGGTAAAAGCCGTGCTCGTCTCTATAACGAAGAGAAGAAACGGGTTACGTTTGAAGATGTTGCGGGTGCTGACGAAGAGAAACAGGAACTGGTTGAAGTCGTGGACTTCCTCAAGGACCCTCGTAAATTCGCAGCAGTAGGTGCGCGGATTCCTAAAGGCGTATTGCTTGTAGGTCCTCCGGGTACAGGTAAAACCTTACTCGCTCGTGCTGTTGCCGGTGAAGCGGGTGTACCATTCTTCAGTATTTCCGGTTCTGACTTCGTTGAAATGTTTGTCGGTGTCGGTGCATCTCGTGTACGTGACTTGTTTGAAAATGCGAAGAAAAACGCCCCATGTATCATCTTTATCGATGAGATCGATGCTGTAGGACGTCAGCGTGGTGCTGGTCTTGGTGGTGGTCACGACGAACGTGAACAAACACTCAACCAGTTGCTTGTTGAAATGGACGGATTCGGAGCCAATGAAGGTATTATCATCGTTGCTGCAACGAACCGTGCTGATATTCTGGACCCTGCCTTGCTGCGTCCAGGACGTTTTGACCGTCAAATCACGGTTGATCGCCCTGACGTGAGAGGTCGTGAAGCGGTTCTGAAAGTACACTCACGCAACAAACCACTCACCAAAGATGTGAAGCTGGACATTATTGCGAAGCGTACTACCGGATTCTCCGGTGCAGATTTGGAAAATCTCTTGAATGAAGCGGCATTGCTTGCGGCACGTCGTAATCGCAGAGATATTTCCATGCGTGAGGTAGACGAGGCGATTGACCGTGTTATCGTAGGTACGGAGAAGAAAAGCCGTGTCATCAGTGATCGTGAGAAACGTATCATTGCTTACCACGAAGCAGGTCACACCATTGTAGGTTACTTCCTGGAACATGCCGATATGGTACATAAAGTTACCATTATTCCGCGTGGACGCGCGGGTGGATATGTAATCATGTTGCCAAAAGAAGATCGTATGCTTGTAACCAAGCAGGAGCTGTTGGACAAAATAACGGGACTCCTTGGGGGCCGTGTTGCAGAAGAATTGTTCATTGGTGAAATTGGTACTGGCGCATACAGTGACTTCCAGCAAGCGACAGGTATTGTTCGAAGTATGGTTATGGAGTACGGTATGAGTGAGAAATTGGGTCCTATGCAATTCGGAAGTTCACAGGGACAGGTATTCCTGGGCCGTGATATTGGTCATGAACAGAATTACTCGGATTCCATCGCATATGAGATTGATCAGGAAATGCAACGCTTCATTAACGATTGTTACGAGAAATGTAAGGACTTGCTCGTAAAACATTCGAAAGAGATGCATCTGATCGCACAAACATTGCTCGAAGTGGAGACATTGGAAATGGATCAGATCAAGGAATTGATCGAGACAGGTTCCCTGACTCCAAAAAGTGAGAACAGCAATGATGGAGAAGGCACGCCTAGCGAAAGCGGAGAGGCGATCATCGACAACATCGGTGATGTACGCGTCCGTATCCAAGGCAAAGATGAAACGCCTGAGCCACCAGCCGGAGATATTCCTAACGAAGCTCCGAATCTGGACAAAGGAAACAGCAATGACCCGGATGATGGTGGAACGAAGCCAACGTCTTAATTTATAACAACCATCTGTTTATAGTGGCAGATGAACAAAGAGAGCCTTCGGGCTCTCTTTTTTTATATATTCCTTTAAATTGTATAGATAATGATAACGGGGAGCTATAGGGCGAACCACGTAGGAAATGGGCGGTTATGCCCTTGTTCTGGGGCGTTTTCATTTATTGACAGAGTCGTGAACGTTGTGTACATTAGGTGTTAAACCGCTTGTGATTCGTTTCTCAAGCGAAAATAACGACTTGGATTTGCCATATGAAACAGCGTATAAGGCTGTCCCGATAAGGAGAGGATCACAGGTGGAAGCTCTGGCTTTAGAGCGCAAGGCTGAGATGAACCGGGAGCTGCGCGAGCGGCTGATGGAGTTGAAGAAGGAACGTAATGCCATTATTCTTGCCCATTATTATCAACGTGACGAGGTACAGGAGGTCGCTGATTTCCGGGGAGATTCGTTTTTGCTGGCCCAGAAGGCGGCACAAACCGATGCGGATGTTATCGTTTTCTGCGGGGTTCATTTTATGGGTGAAAGCGCTAAAATTCTTGCCCCTAACAAAACGGTTATCATCCCCGACGAGCGTGCAGGCTGCCCAATGGCAGACATGGTGAACGTTGAAGGCTTACGTAAATTGAAAGCACAGCACCCGAATGCCAAAGTTGTAACGTACATCAATTCTTCAGCTGAGATCAAGGCAGAGACCGACATCTGTTGTACATCGGCCAATGCTGTCAGAGTCATTCAATCTGTTGATTCCGATGAAATCATCTGGGTACCGGATAAAAATCTGGGACATTATGTGCAACAACATACAGACAAGAAAATGATTATCTGGGAAGGTTACTGCAATACCCATGATATGCTGACGGTCAAAGACGTGGTTGAGATGAGAGCGAAGCATCCAAATGCCGAGTTCGTTGTTCACCCGGAATGTCGTCCTGAGGTTGTAGAGATGGGTGACTTCGTAGGTAGCACAACCGCCATTCTGGAATATTGTAAGAATTCGTCCGCTAAAGAATTTATCGTAGGTACCGAGGATGGTACAGGATACCAACTGCGTCTCGATAGCCCGGATAAACAATTCCACTTTGCTACCAAGTTCCTCGTATGCCCGAACATGAAGGTCAACAACTTGAAAAAGCTGGTTAAATGTCTGGAAACGATGAAGCCGCAAATTTACGTACCGCCAGCGGTTGCCGACAAAGCCAGAGAATCACTAGAGCGCATGTTACTGGTGAAGTAGCATGCGCTACTCTTGCTCCAAGACAGGTGAAATAACATGATACCGCAATATTTAGTGGATTTTGATCTGTCCGCGCTGCCGATGGTGGAGACGGATGTGCTGGTTATTGGTTCGGGCATTGCTGGTTTGTTTACTGCGATCAAGGCGAGTGAACAACGCAGTGTGTTGATGATCACGAAGAAGTCGTTACTGGATAGTAACACCCGGTATGCGCAGGGAGGAATCGCTGCGGTTATTGCTGAGGATGATTCACCTGCCTACCATTTGCAGGATACACTTGTTGCAGGAGCGGGATTATGCCGCTCCGAAGCAGTCGAAGCATTGGTGAACGAGGGCCCGGACGGAGTGAAAGAACTGATTCGACTGGGTACTTTGTTTGATCTGGAGAACGGCGAGTTGGCGTTGACGCAGGAAGGTGCGCACAGCCACCGCCGTATTTTGCATGCCAATGGGGATGCAACGGGATATGAGATTGTGCGTGCACTGGCTGCACAGGCGAATGAACATCCGGGGATTGAAGTGTGGGATGAGCATTTTGTCATTGACCTGATTACAGAGCAGGGAGAATGTGTAGGTGCGCTGGTTCAGAAGGCTGACGGCTCACAAGTATTTGTGAAGGCAGAGGCAACCGTACTATGCTCTGGCGGAGCTGGACAATTGTATCGATATACGACTAATCCGGAAGTGGCTACAGCAGATGGTGTGGCGATGGCCTATCGTGCCGGGGCAGTTGTCCGGGACATGGAGTTTATTCAATTTCACCCGACCTCCCTTTGTTATCCGGGAGCACCACGTTTCCTGGTGTCCGAGGCGGTACGTGGCGAAGGAGCCTATTTGCGTAATGTGAAAGGCGAGCGCTTCATGGAACGGTATCATGCACAGCTTGAACTGGCACCACGTGATATCGTCGCGCGGGCAATTGTCAGTGAGATGGAATCGACAAACAGCACCTTTGTATATTTGGATATCACTCATGAACCGGCGGAGATGATTAAGCATCGGTTTCCTACTATTTATGAGACCTGTATGCGATACGGACTGGATATGACCACAGACTGGATTCCGGTTGCTCCTGCTGCACATTACATGATGGGCGGAGTGAAGACGGATCTCAGTGGGGAGAGCAGCATTGGCCGGTTATTTGCCTGCGGTGAGGTATCTTCTACTGGAGTACATGGAGCCAATCGCCTGGCGAGCAACTCTCTGTCTGAAGCAATCGTATTTGGCCGGAGAATCGTGGATCGTATTCAATCCCTTCCTCCGCTTGCTTCACTCCAGACAAATATTCCCACATTAACAACTATTCGCAGGATCATAAAGGAAGAGCAGAAGCCGGTGTCCGAAAGACGCTTGCGTCTGCAAAAAATGATGGTGCGTCAAGTGGGGCTGCGCCGGAATGGCGCTAACCTGCAAGCAGCAATAGAGAAACTGCAACAAGAACTGCAATTTTTTGATCAGAAGTTTACTCACAAAGAAGAGATGGAATATGCCAACCTTTTGACCTGTGCCTGGTTGGTTACCACTGGAGCATTACACCGCGAGGAAAGTCGGGGAGCCCACTACCGTGAGGATTTCCCGCAGCGTGACGATGCCGTATGGCAGAAGCATAGTCTGCAGCAGCGAGAACAAGCGATTGTGGAGGAATTGATGTCATGATACTGAACGGATATAATGAAGGACTCATCGAATCAATCAAAAACTGGCTTCGTGAGGATATTGGTGCAGGGGATGTCACAACAAATGTGACGATTCCCGCTGGCAGTCAGTCCAAGGCCGTTATACATGCCAAAGACAATGGAATCATTGCAGGAATTACGGTAGCAGAACTCGTGTTTCAGGTAGTGGATCCTGGTCTTGCGTTCACACCAATGGTAAAAGACGGTGATGCAGTTACACATGGTACGATTCTGGCTGAGGTAGAAGGAAGCACACATAGCTTGCTGACAGGAGAGCGTCTGGCTCTTAACCTGCTTCAGCGCATGTCTGGTATCGCTACCCGTACACGTACTTATGTTGACGCGCTGGAAGGCCTTTCTACACGACTGGTCGATACTCGTAAAACAACACCGGGACACCGCTTGCTTGAAAAATATGCAGTGCGGGTTGGTGGCGGAGCAAATCATCGGTTCGGTCTCTATGATGCCGTCATGATTAAGGATAACCACATCAAGGGCGCAGGCGGGATCACTGAAGCGGTACAGCGTGCGCGAGCCGTCATTCCGCATACAATGACCATTGAAGTAGAGACCGAAAACATGGAACAGGTCAGAGAAGCCTTGCAGGCTGGGTCAGATATCATTATGCTGGATAACATGCACCCAGATCGGATGCGTGAGGCCGTCGCTCTTATTCGTGAGCAGGCTCCGCATGTGAAAGTTGAGGCATCGGGCAACGTCTCGCTAAATACCATTCGTGGTATTGCAGAGAGCGGAGTGGATGTAATTTCAGTTGGCAGGTTAACCTACTCTTTTGAGAGCCTGGATATCAGCCTGGATTTAAACGAAAAGAAAGAGGGGTGAACCTCTTTGATTCTTGTGGTAGACGTGGGCAACAGCAATATCGTACTCGGCGTGTATCAAGGCCGGGAGTTGCTCCACCATTTTCGCCTGAGTACATCCCGGCAGTCGACAGTGGATGAATACGGCGTATTGATTTATAATTTATTTCATATGTCGGGGATTTCAACACGCGACATTGAAGGTGTGATCATCTCATCCGTGGTTCCACCACTAGTGAATGTGATTGAAGCCATGTGTGAGAAATACGTAGGCAAAAAACCGCTACTCGTTGGGCCTGGTATTCGAACCGGCCTGAACCTGCGGTATGAGAATCCTCGTGAAGTTGGCGCGGATCGCATTGTTAATGCAGTAGCAGCCGTTGAGAAGTATGGCGGCCCTCTCGTTGTGGTCGATTTTGGTACAGCGACTACATTTGACTGTATTGACGAGAAAGGAAATTATCTGGGCGGGGCTATCGTACCCGGCATCCATATTGCAACCGAAGCACTCTATGAACGAGCGTCCAAGCTACCTCGTATTGAATTGGAGAAGCCCAAGAAAGTCATTGGTCGCAACACCATTCATGCGATGCAGGCCGGCATTATATTTGGTTATGCAGGACAGGTGGACGGCATTGTGGAGCGTATTCGCGAGGAAATGGGAGCCAAGCCTAGAGTCATTGCAACCGGAGGCCTTGCCAAGCTGATTGCAGAAGAAACACGCAGCATCGATGAAGTGGATCCGCTGCTTACGCTTGAAGGGCTGCGTATCGTTTATGAGCGGAACCGGGAAAGGTAAGAACAGAGACGGCAAACAGCGGGCTGAGGTTACAGTCTTATATGTTATGCCGTTTTTTCTATAACTGGCGATTACGCCAAAGGAGGCTGAATGACTTGGAAAACAACAACAAACAAGACCGGTTAATTCGCGGTACAGCAATGAACGGACGGGTTAGGGCCTTTGCTGTTCAAACGACGGAACTGGTTGAGGAATTGCGCAGAAGACATGATACGTTTCCCACGGCTACAGCAGCTATGGGGCGTACGGTTACAGCAGCATCCATTATGGGGGCTATGCTTAAGGGAGAAGAGAAGCTGACAATTCAAGTCAAAGGCGACGGCCCCATTGGACAGATTGTTGCCGATGCTAATGCGAAGGGTGAAGTTCGTGGCTATGTAAGCAATCCGCATGTACATCTGCCGAGCAACAGTATGGGCAAACTGGACGTTGCTGGCGCAGTCGGAACAGAGGGATTCGTGAACGTAACGAAGGATTTGGGGCTGAAAGAGCCTTATCGCGGCAGTGTGCCGATTATTTCAGGGGAACTTGGCGAAGACTTTACGTACTATTTTGCCAAATCGGAGCAGACGCCTTCTGCTGTAGGCGTTGGTGTACTAGTGGATACCGATAATTCGGTTATTGTAGCCGGTGGATTCATTGTACAGTTGCTTCCAGGTTTGATGGATGATGAGATTACGGTGATTGAAAATGCCATTGGTACAATGCCGCCAGTGACGTCTCTGTTGGCTGAGGGGCTTGAACTGGAAGCACTGCTTCGTCGCGTACTGCCTGATGTACAGGTCATGGACGAAATGGATATTCATTTCCACTGTGAGTGTTCACGTGAGCGGGTAGAGAAAACGTTGATCAGTCTGGGTCAATCCGAAATGGAACAATTGATTGAGGAAGAAGGCCAGGCTGAAGTGGTCTGCCAATTCTGCAATGAGGCTTACGATTTCAACAAGGAACAACTTGAAACCATCCTAGAGCAAGCCAAGAACTGATTTTATGCGGGGACGGGACGCGGAATGACAAGACAGGAAAAAGGGTTATGGACGGCTGTAATTGTCTTGACGCTTGGAATGCTGGTGATGGGTTCGGTTATGGTTGTGCAAGGCTTACGAAATGGACGTGAAGGAGCAGATTCGCCTCAGGATACCAATCAAGAAGAGGGAAATGCGGTAGCAACGATCAATGGGGAGGTCATCACCGACAAGGAATGGACCGAGGCATTGAAACGGCGCTATGGCAGTGAATTGCTGCTTCAGATGCTCAATCGTAAAGCTGTATATGCAGAAGCGCTCGATCGTAATCTGACGGTGACTCCCAAAGAAATTGCGAAGGAACTTGCCGCGGCCATGGATGGATATGATTCGGAGAAGGCATATTTTGACGAGACGCAGTCCCAACTGGGTTTATCCAGGCAAGATCTTGAGTTGGAGGCAGGATACCGACTTCTGCTTGAGAAAATCGCGACGAGCGGTATACAGATCAAGGATGCAGATATTGAGCATTATTGGAACGAACACCATGAAGACTATGTTTCCCCAGAAAAATATGATCTGTCTATCATTGTATTGAAGGAAGAGGAACAGGCTGAATCAGTCCTGGATGCGCTCGACAAGGGAGCAGACTTTGAAGAAACTGCGCGTAATGAATCGACGGACACTTACTCCCGTGATGCGGGTGGTCGTCTGGGATGGGTTGAGCAGAACGATCCGTTTCAGTCCGAAGCGATCCTCAAACTTGCAGCTCAACTGGACGTTGGCGATATTGCAGGGCCGGTGAAGGTGGAAGAAGGATACGCCATCATTAAAATGAATGACAAACAAGAGCGTCAGGTGCAACCTGCAGAAGAGGTTCGCGAAGAAATTCGGATGCAGCTTGCTCTCAGCCAGGCTGATCCCCTGCCCCAGGTGGAGGAAAGGCTGCGAAGCAAGTATGAAGCTGTCATCATCGCTGAAATTCCGGCATCCTGATTATCCTGCAAACGAATGTCCTACTGCATCTTGATAAAAATACTCTGTCTACGGCCTTAGGGCCCAGGGCGGAGTATTTTTTTGAGTACTCATATTGACAATAGGGTGTAACGTTGATAAGATAAAAATAATCAAAAACCTACTCATTTACTCGGAATAAAACCATTTATATGAACAAAGAAATCTTCGAAAACCCAGGTTCTGTCCGATTTATTGCAGACGGAATGAACTCAGGCGGATTTCCGAAGTTCTTCTATAACATCTAGAGGCTGCTCGGCCACACATGTATATGGCAACAGGACTTAAGTAGTATTCATCCCACTAAGGAGGGCATTCATATGGCTAAAGTAGTTAATAACGTAACAGAACTTATCGGAGGTACTCCGCTTGTTCGTCTGAACCGTATCGTACCTGAAGGCAGTGCTGAAGTATTCGTGAAACTGGAATACCAGAATCCAGGTTCAAGCGTCAAAGACCGTATCGCGATTAGCATCGTGGAAGAAGCGGAAAAAGAAGGCAAGCTGAAACCGGGTGATACCATTATCGAAGCAACAAGTGGTAACACAGGAATTGGACTGGCTATGGTGGCTGCAGCCAAAGGCTATAAGTCTGTTATTGTTATGCCGGAAACGATGAGCATGGAGCGTCGTAACCTGCTTCGCGCCTATGGAGCTGAGCTTGTGCTCACACCGGGAGCCGAAGGTATGAATGGTGCAGTTAAAAAAGCTGAGGAATTGCTTAAGGAAAATCCATCTTATTTCATGGCTGAGCAATTTAAAAATAAAGCTAACGTGAAGATCCACCGTGAAACGACTGGCCCTGAGATTGTTGAAGCCATTCAATCTGTAGGCGGTACGTTGGATGCTTTCGTTGCAGGAATCGGTACAGGCGGAACGATTACAGGTACAGGTGAAGTATTGAAGGAATCATACCCTGGGATTAAAATCGTTGCCGTTGAACCGGCAGCTTCGCCAATCTTGGCAGGTGGCAAACCGGGTCCTCACAAAATTCAAGGGATCGGTGCTAACTTTATTCCTGAGATTCTTGATCAGGAAATCTATGACGAGATCATTCACATCGAGAATGATGATGCGTTCGAGACGGCTCGTCAGGTAGCGAAGGAAGAAGGTATTCTATCCGGTATTTCTTCCGGTGCAGCCATCCGCGCAGGTCTGCAAGTGGCTAAACAGTTGGGTGCAGGCAAACGCGTTGTCGTGATCGTTCCAAGTAACGGCGAACGTTACCTCAGTACGCCACTTTACAACTTCGAAGCTTAAGCCTAACAAGTGATGAAACAAATCCTCCTTGCCCGCATGCCGGGTGTGGAGGATTTTTTGCTGAATGCTTTTAAAAGCAGCGGCGCTTTAGTATACTATCAGACAATAGAACTAGTGACAGATGGAGGGCGGCAAACCGCAATGACACACCTGATGACAACATACGCCGACTGGACAGAGTGGGCCGGAAAAGGTTGGACCATGATGCCGTATATGATTAAGTCGGATAAGGGACCGTATCATGGCGGTTTACCGTTAACGTGGGAAGCAGCCTGGCAGCAGGCGTCACCCTATGCAATGGTGTTGGAGAATGGTAAAGGCGGAAGGTATACCTTTCTGGGATTAAACCCGGTATCCGTTATCTCCGGCAAGGGCAACGAAGCTGTTATTCATGATCTTATTCAAGGCGGTACCCGAACGGACGGTGGTAAACCACTTGAAGTATTAAAAAGGTGGGCTGCGCCATACAGGGCACCAAAGGTGAGCGGGGCTCCAGACTTTGGTGGTGGATGTGCAGGCTATCTAAGCTATGACGTAGCCAGATCCCTGGAAAAGCTGCCAACCTTGGCAGAAGATAACCCGGCACTTCCGGATTATTGGTGGATGCGATTTGAAGAAATATGGGCGTATGATCATGAACAGCAGGCGCTGTTCTGCATGGTTCATCTGGCTGTACAGCCGGATCAGGATGAAGCTCAGCTTCGCAAGCTGTACGCAGAAGCAGAAGAGCGAGCAGCAGCCATGCAGCAGCGATGGCTGCATATTCTGGGCTTTGCCCAGGCGGAAGAGCAGCAGCAGGCATTGGAGCATCGCCATAGCCACATTCATCTCACTGCGCAATCAGCGGATTCGGAGCGGGAAACGGAAGGATGGCACACCTCCTTTCCTCAAGAGGACTTTGAGCAGGCGGTACGTACAGTGCAGGAATATATCCGGCAGGGGGATGTGTTTCAAGTGAATCTGTCCTTGCGGCAGGAAAAACGTCTCAAGTCCAGTGCAGAGCACATCTATGAATGGCTTCGTCTAGTAAATCCCTCTCCCTACATGGGATTGCTGCGTAGTCCGGATTTCCAACTGGTGAGCGGTTCGCCTGAATTGCTAGTCAAAGTGGATCATGGCAAGGTGAGTGCTCGTCCGATCGCAGGAACAAGGAGAAGAGGCCGGGATGAAGCTGAGGATGAGTTGATGGCCGCTGAGCTGCTGAACAGTGAGAAGGAGCGGGCAGAACATATTATGCTGGTCGATCTGGAGCGGAATGATATCGGACGAATTGCAGCTTATGGATCAGTGCATGTGCCTGAACTGATGACGATCGAGAAGTATTCGCATGTTATGCATCTGGTGTCTCAAGTTGAGGGAACGCTGGCCGAGGGACTATCCGTATTTGATGTAATCGCAGCTACGTTCCCAGGTGGAACGATTACGGGTGCACCCAAAGTTCGCACCATGGAAATCATTGAAGAACTGGAGCCTGTGCGTCGTGGACCGTATACAGGATCGATTGGGTGGCTGGACTACAGTGGCAATATGGAATTGAACATCATCATTCGTACACTTTCCATTAAAGATGGAGTGGGATATGTACAGGCAGGAGCAGGTATCGTTATTGACTCCGATCCATATCGGGAATATAAGGAGTGCCGGAACAAAGCAAGAGCCATGATGAGGGCTGTGAATTACAGCGAGGAAGCTGAAGCCGTTAAATTAAAATAATCAAGCAGCCGTCCCCTGTGTGGACGGAAGAACAGGAGGAACAACGATATGATACTGGTTATCGACAATTATGATTCCTTCACGTACAACCTGGTTCAATATCTGGGTGAACTGGGGGAGACGGTGGAAGTTCGCCGTAACGATGAAATTGATCTGGCAGGCATCGAGGCATTGGCACCTGATCATATTTTGATCTCACCCGGTCCTTGTACTCCGAATGAGGCAGGCATTAGTCTGGCGGTCATTGATCAATTCAAGGGTAGTATTCCGATCTTTGGCGTATGTCTGGGACATCAGGCGATTGGACAGGCTTTCGGAGGTAATGTTATTCGTGCGGACCGCATGATGCATGGCAAAACATCGGAGATGCACCATAACGGAACATCCGTATTTACCGGATTACCATCTCCCTTTACGGCAACGCGGTATCACTCTCTGATCGTGGAGCGCAGCAGTCTGCCAGATTGTCTGGAGATTACGGCCGAGACGGCGGAAGGCGAGATTATGGGCTTGCGTCACAAGGAATATGCGATTGAAGGTGTTCAGTTCCATCCCGAATCCATCATTACGGATCACGGTCATCAAATGCTGCGTAACTTCCTGTCTCAGCAGGTAAAGGTATAGAGATGAAATATGCCGCGATAAACGGAGAATTGGTCAATATGGCGGCAGCCGTGGTTCCGGTGACGGATCACGGCTTTTTGTACGGACTCGGATTGTTCGAGACGTTTCGAACGTATCAGGGAGTTCCTTTTCTGCTGGAACGTCATTTGGAGCGGATGGCTGCAGGGTGTCGTGAACTGGGCATTCCTTTCACAGCAACAGCAGCGGAGGTAACGGAATGGATCAAAAGTGTGCTGCTTGCTAACGAACTCCAGGATGCCTATGTGCGATATACGGTATCTGCGGGCGAAGCCCCGCTGGGGCTACCTTCGGGGGATTATGTGAAACCCAATCATATCGTATTGGCAAAAGCACTACCTGGACCCTCTCCATCTCTATATGAAAATGGTAAAATGCTTCAACGTCTGTCGACGCCCCGTAACACGCCTGAAGGAGAAGTGCGGTTCAAATCGCTGCATTACATGAACAGCATCTTGGCGAAACGGGAACTGAACGGATACGGGCAGCATGTACAAAGTGCGGAAGGTCTGCAATTAACTCGAGATGGCTACATAGCTGAGGGGATTGTCAGTAATGTGTTCTGGGTGAGACAGGGCGTACTCTACACGCCTTCACTTGCGACTGGCATTTTGCCGGGAATCACCAGAGCCGTTGTACTGGAGCTTGCAGTTCACCAAGGAATACCTTGCCAGGAAGGATTGTTCCCTTGGGAGGAGCTGTTACAGGCAGATGAGATCTTTTTGACAGGCTCTGTTGCTGAACTCGTTCCAGTTACTACGTTGAGGGATCAGGATGGAACAGAAACAGTAATCAGCAGCGGACATATAGGCCCGGTTACAGAAACGCTTCTGGGTATGTACCGGCAGAAAGCGGGGTATACTTCATGACACTTACACCAGTCATTTATGAACGGAATTATGCGTGGGGGCCAGCAGAGCTAAAACTTGGTACACGTACACTTATTATGGGCATTCTGAATGTCACACCGGACTCCTTCTCGGATGGGGGGCGTTATAACAGTGTGGAGCGAGCGGTGGCTCACGCCATTCAGATGATGGAAGACGGCGCGGATCTCATTGATATTGGCGGGGAATCTACACGTCCAGGTTCAGATATCGTTGGCGCTGATGAAGAGCTCAGCCGGATCATTCCGGTCATTGAAGCACTGCGGCAGCAGGCTCCACATATTCCGATATCGGTAGACACCTATAAAGCGGATGTCGCTCGCCAGGCTATTCAGGCTGGAGCGCACATCATCAATGATGTGTGGGGTGCCAAGGCTGACCCGGAGATGGCACGCACTGCGGCAGAACTGGGATGTCCTCTGATCCTAATGCACAACCGGCAAGAACGAGACTATACCAACTATTTGGTTGATGTAGTCCGTAATCTTGAGGAGAGTATACAGATTGCGCTAGAGGCCGGAGTACATCCCGATCAGATTATTCTGGACCCGGGCATTGGCTTCGTGAAAGATCTGAACGAAAACCTAGTGCTCATGTCATCGCTCGGGTTGCTCAATGAGATGGGCTATCCCGTTCTGCTTGCCACCTCGCGTAAAAGGTTCATCCAGAACACCTTACAGGTACAGGCGGATGATGCGCTGGAGGGTACAGCCGCTACGGTTGCTTTTGGCATAGCCCAAGGATGCCAGATGGTCCGGGTCCATGATGTGAAGCCGATTCGGCGCACGGTGGACATGTGTGATGCCATGTTGTATGCATCTCCAGGCTTGCGGAGGAAATGATGCTGGCGGGTCAAGTGACCCGTGCAGTGGAAGCGCAGCGTTTTGCAATAAGAACAAACATCGAACCATGAATTCATTATATATAGAGGGCAGGCGGAACTTATGGATAGAATGGTAATGCATCGAATGGAGTATTACGGATATCACGGCGTATTTGCCGAGGAACGGAAGCTGGGGGCGCGTTATTATATTGATTTGGAGATCGATATGGATCTGGGTGAGGCTGGGCGTAACGATGATTTAACCAAAACCATTAATTATGCGGAGATCCATGAGCTGGTCAAACAGATCGTTGAAAATAAATCATTCCAGTTAATTGAAGCTTTGGGCGAACATATTGCATCTTCTTTACTAGACACTTATACTATTATCAATGCACTGACAGTCAAGGTGACGAAGCCGCATCCGCCTTTCGATATTCATTTTGGGGGCGTAACTGTAGAGCTTCGCCGCACAAGAAAGTGAGAACCGATCATGATTGCACATTCGACCTCTGAATCTTCAGAGGCTTATATTGCTTTAGGGGCTAATTTGGGTGACCGGGAACAGACGCTGCTTGAGGCGTTAACGTTGCTGGATGCACATCCTCATATATCTGTCTTGCGCTGTTCTGCGCTATATGAAACGGAGCCGGTAGGTTATGTGGACCAGCCAGCGTTTCTGAATATGGCAACTGCGGTACAGACTATACTTTTGCCGGAGCAGCTGCTCACGGAACTGCTGGATATTGAAACACGGCTTGGGCGGGTTCGTGATATCCGTTGGGGCCCTCGTACAGTCGATTTGGATCTGCTTTGGATGGATGGAGAGACGAGTGATACCGACCGGCTGCAATTACCACATCCACGGATGGGTGAACGGGCGTTTGTATTGGTGCCACTGGCTGATATCGTAACCGAAGATGAGCATTCAGGTTTGTATACCTTTGTACAATCATCGTTGTCTGTACTGGATGGAAAGGATGGAATACAGCTTTGGAAAACGTGCAATTGGCCAATCGAATCCGGGCTTTCCGGAAGCTGAAAGGTTTAACACAACAGGAACTCGCTGCTGAGACGGGCATATCGCTGGCCATTCTGGGTATGATTGAACGAGGCAACCGCAAGGTAGTTGAACGGGAGCTGAATCTAATTGCCGGGGTGCTGTCGATCAGCATTGAGGAGTTACAGGGGAACTAAGGTCGCTTTTTACTAATAAGAAAATATCGTCATTATTCGTTTATTTTATACAAACTAAAACACAACCAGGATTCATGCAAGAGTCGGATTTAAAAAGGAGTGGAACGACTACCATGCTTAAAATTGGTGACATTGAAATGAAAAACCAGGTTGTACTTGCGCCGATGGCTGGCGTGTGTAATCCGGCTTTTCGTCTGATCGCAAAAGAATTTGGAACAGGCCTCGTATGTGCGGAGATGGTTAGTGGCAAAGCCATCGTGCATGGTAACAAGCGTACACGTGAGATGTTATTTGTAGATGAGCGTGAGAAACCGCTGAGCCTGCAAATTTGGGGGGGAGATCGTCAAGCCCTCGTAGAAGCAGCCAAAATTGTGGACAAAGAAACCAATGCTGACATCATCGACATCAACATGGGATGCCCTGTGCCAAAAGTGACGAGCTGTGATGCAGGTGCACGCTGGTTGCTTGATCCGAACAAAATTTATGAAATGGTATCTGCTGTTGTGGACGCTGTAGATAAGCCCGTTACAGTCAAGATGCGGATCGGCTGGGATAACGAGCATATCTACGTAGTTGAGAATGCACTTGCGGTTGAACGTGCTGGCGGACAAGCGGTAAGTGTTCACGGCCGTACACGTGAGCAGCTCTACACAGGCACAGCGGACTGGTCACACATCAAAAATGTCAAAGAGGCTGTCTCCATCCCGGTTATCGGGAACGGAGATGTATCTTCACCGGAAGATGCCCGTCGTATGTTGGATGAAACGGGTTGTGACGGAGTTATGATCGGTCGTGCCGCCCTGGGTAACCCATGGATGTTGTATCGGACCATTCAATACTTGAGTTCCGGGGAACTGCTTCCTGACCCGAATGGGGAAGAGAAGATTCGGGTTGCCATATTGCATATGGACCGTCTGATAGCACTGAAGGGTGAGGCTGTTGCTGTTCGCGAGATGCGTAAACACCTGGCTTGGTATCTGAAAGGTCTGAAAGGATCTGCCCGTATCAAAGACGTTATTATGGAAGAAACCAAACGTGATGAGATGGTGCACATTCTGGAGAACTTTGTAGGCCAGCTGCATATGGAAGGCAATCTGGAGTCAGAACCAGCACTAGCCGAAAATGCATCCTGATCTCCTGCTGTAAAACGTTTACAGCTATAGGGGGCGTAACATTGACTTTTCGAGACCGTTACCCTATAATTTCACAGTATAAATTCGCCATGTGCGTCATAAGGCTAGTGCATCAGGAGGAACGTTCTGTTTCTCCGGAGAACTTCATATAGTTTTGAAGATGTATGCGGGCGGAGCTCTGTAAACAGCACTGGTTCCGTTGCCGTGCAATCAAATTATTCCCATGACAGGAGAATCGGTTGAGATGAGCGATAAGGAAGTTATCCTTACACCAGAGGGTCTTAAGAAGCTTGAAGAAGAACTGGAAATGCTGAAATCAGTGAAGCGCCGCGAAGTGGCTGAACGGATTAAGGTAGCCATCGGGTATGGAGATATTAGTGAAAACTCCGAATACGAAGACGCGAAGAACGAACAGGCTTTCATTGAAGGCCGCGTTATTACGTTGGAGAAATTGCTTCGGAACGCACGGATTATCAACAGCGACGAGATCGATACCGAAGCTGTAAGCGTGGGTGCAACAGTCACTGTAGAAGATCTGGAATTCGGTGATATCACGGAATATACGATTGTAGGTTCTGCGGAGTCCAATCCGCTGCAAAACAAAATATCGAACGAAAGCCCTGTTGGCAAAGCCATTCTGGGCAAGAAAAAAGGTACGGTTGTTGATGTAAGTGTGCCTGCTGGCGTAATTCAATATAAAATTGTAGACATCAAAAAGTAATATAAGCAATGAAGCAGTCGGGTACAGAGACAAAAGCTTCCTTAGGGAAGCTTTTTTCAACATTTGAGGCAGAATACCTCTGAAGATGCCTGCAATGTAAATAAGGAGATGAATATAGATCATGACGGATGAAGTCTTGAATCAGGAAACCGAAACCGAACTAAGTGAGCTTTTACAAATTCGCCGCGACAAATTGGACGAGCTCCGCAAATTGGGGATCGACCCTTTTGGCCAAAAATACGTACGTACGGAAGAAGCCGGCTCCATTCTGAAGAAGTATGAAGAACTGACCAAGGAAGAGCTGGAAGAGAAGCACATCGAAGTCAGTATTGCCGGACGGATTATGGCGAAGCGGGGAATGGGTAAAGCGAGCTTTGCACATATTCAGGACCTGAGCGGCAGAATCCAGATCTATGTTCGTCAGGATACTGTACCGGAAGACAAATACGCCGCGTTCAGCCTGCTCGATTTAGGGGATATTGTAGGTGTCTCTGGGGTAATCTTCAAAACCAAGACAGGTGAAACTTCGGTTAAAGTTCAAAATCTCGAAGTATTGTCCAAGTCACTTTACCCACTTCCGGATAAATATCATGGACTCGCGGATGTAGAGCTGCGTTACCGCCAGCGCTATGTTGACCTGATTATGAATCGTGAGGTGCAGCAGACCTTCATTACTCGTTCCAAAATCATTCAGTCGATGCGCCGTTACCTAGATTCTCTGGGCTATCTGGAAGTCGAAACTCCGACGCTGCACACCATCGCTGGTGGTGCCGCTGCGCGTCCATTCATCACGCATCATAATGCGCTTGATATGGAATTGTACATGCGGATTGCGATTGAGCTTCACCTGAAACGTCTGATTGTAGGCGGTCTGGAGAAGGTATATGAGATCGGCCGTGTATACCGTAATGAAGGGATGTCGACACGTCATAACCCTGAGTTCACAATGATTGAACTTTATGAGGCATATGCCGATTATCAGGATATTATGCGTTTGACTGAGAATCTTGTTGCTCACATCGCACAGGAAGTGCTTGGTACGCAAGTTATCCAATATGCAGACTATCAAGTGGATCTTACACCACAATGGCGCCGTGTAACGATGGTAGACGCGGTTAAGGAAGTTGTAGGCGTGGACTTCTCCGTGCACATGACGAACGAGGAAGCTCATCGTTTGGCGAAAGAACATAAAGTTCCGGTTGAAAAGCATATGACATTTGGTCATATTCTGAATGCATTCTTCGAACATTTTGTAGAAGAGACATTGATTCAACCAACCTTTATTATGGGGCACCCGGTTGAGATTTCTCCGCTGGCGAAGAAGAGCGATTCAGATCCACGTTTCACGGACCGCTTCGAGCTGTTTATCGTTGGACGTGAGCATGCAAATGCATTTACGGAGCTGAATGATCCAATCGATCAACGTCAGCGCTTTGAGGCACAATTGCTGGAGAAAGAACACGGGAACGACGAAGCACACGAAATGGATGATGATTTCATCCGTGCGCTCGAATATGGTATGCCACCAACAGGTGGACTGGGGATCGGTATTGACCGTCTGATCATGTTGTTGACCAACTCGCCGTCTATTCGTGACGTACTGCTCTTCCCGCATATGCGTCCTCGTACACAGGATTAAATAAGGAACGTTTAACTCGTTCATAATAGAAGAGGAACCTGCCGTTCAGTATGATGCTGGTGGCAAGTTCCTCTTTAGGTTTACATAGGCATCGAAGTGACAGATTCGTCGAAACAACATGTCTTACCAAAGTGTGGTGACAGAATTTGTTCGCCTACCTGCTTGTATTATGTTAAAAGAGGTGCCCTCCATGAAGTTTAGGCTTCACATTGCTAAATTCCTATCACCCCCATTGATTCTGGTTGGTGGTTTTATGCTTATTATCATGATCGGTACGATTCTGCTCATGTTACCTATCTCCAATCAAAGCGGCGAGCATTTGGCGTTTATTGATGCGCTTTTTACTTCTACCTCTGCTGCATGTGTAACCGGGCTGGTCGTTGTGGATGTAGGGACGACTTTCAACCTGTTTGGTCAAATCGTGATTATGGTGCTTATGCAGCTAGGTGGACTTGGCTTCATGACCATCGCAACGTTGTTTGCATTAGTATTGGGTAAGCGTATCTCGCTAAAGGACAGGCTTCTGCTGAAAGAGGCTATCAACGCTGACAGTATGGAAGGCATTGTACGTATTATCCGCAAAGTGCTCATTTTTTCGTTTACCATTGAAGGGGTGGCTGCTGTTATATTGGCACTACGCTGGGCAACGGAGATGCCCTTTTGGCAGGCGGTATACTATGGGGCGTTTCACTCGGTTTCATTATTTAATAATGGTGGTTTCGATCTGTTTGGCAACAGTTTTCAGTATTATACAGGGGACTGGTTGTTTAACCTGACAGCTTCCGTGCTGGTTGTATCGGGTGGACTCGGCTTTGTGGTGCTGAATGATTTGTTTGAGTTCCGCAAGCGCCGTCGCTTATCGTTGCAGTCCAAACTGGTATTGTCCGTATCAGGTGCACTGATTGGTATTGGAGCAATTGTACTGTTTGTATTTGAGTTCACCAATGGACACACACTGGCGTCTCTAAGTTGGAGTGAAAAGATATACGCCTCGTTCTTCCAATCGGTCTCTACACGTTCGTCGGGTACGAGCACCATTGATATTACCGAGATGAGGCAGGCCACTCAGTTCTTCTTCATTCTGTTGATGTTCATTGGGGCATCTCCGGGATCAACCGGGGGTGGGATCAAGACGACAACGTTCCTGATCATGATTGGAGCGGTGTATGCCATGATTCGTGGCAATAAAGATATTGTATTTTTCCGTCAGCGTGTTCCGAAAGATTTGCTGATGAGAGCATTGACGATTATTATGGTTTCCTTGATCATATTCATGGTTGTAGTAATGCTACTACTTACCACAGAGGATGCACCGTTCCTTTCACTTATGTTTGAAGCGGCCTCGGCGATTGGGACAGTAGGTCTGTCGGTGGGAGTAACACATGAATTAACGGTATGGGGAAAAGTGATTATCGCCTTCACGATGTTTATCGGACGTATTGGACCACTAACCATTGCATACGCGCTTCGTCCGCGCAAAGAGAAAAAGCTGTATCGCCATCCGGAGGGCCGGATTATTATTGGATAAAAAGAAAAACCGTCACGCATCTAGGACTAACCCTATCATGGAATAGGTTAGTTACAACTAATGCCTGACGGTTTTTTTGTTTCATAGAAGCAATTACTTGTTTCTTGCTGGTACGAAGGATTGAGCTGTATTTAATTATGGGATCGAATGTTATTCTGCATCCCGGCATAACGTTGCAAGATGTGTGGTAAGGATGTTCTCCATAATCTTGGTGTTCATCTGGTCAGGACGAAGAATCGCATGAATACCCAAACCGTCGACCAGTGCGTACAGCCTTTCAATTTCCAGTTCCTTGTCGATGTCTGTTCGGCAGAGATTGAGTTCCATGAGGTAGGTGATAACTTTAGCCATCGCGTGTCTGAGTTCATCATATACTTTGTCGGCATGCTCTTTGAGAACAGGGTCAGTCTTGGACTTGGCTGTAAAAGCGTACCACACCTCCATTTCGGCCATTTTTTCATCCGTACTTGGCAAGAGTTCTAACAACAGAAGCTTCATATTCTCCAAAGGAGATGCATCAAAGGAAATCTGTGTGATTCGATTCGATACACGTTCGGATACCAGATTCATTGCGTATAGGAGTAGTTCTGATTGGGTTGAAAAGTAGTGGCGCATAGACCCGGCCGATATTCCAGCTTCTACCGCAATATTTCGAACGGAGGCCTGTTCCATGCCATCTCTTCGGATGACACGCCAAGCCGCTTCGGCTACGAGCAGACGTTGTTTATCGTGATCAACTATTTTAGGCATAAAAAGATTATATCATTGTTGATTATTATAATACAAACGTGTTAAATTATATTTAATACATTCGTATTATAAAAGGAGTGGATCGTTTGATTGCCTATTTTATTATTGGATGTGAGATTGCCTTCTGGGTATTTGTCGCTTCAGGTCTAAGTGTGCGTTATCTGTTTGGGATGAAACGGACAGGGGTCGCGCTGTTAATGGCAACGCCCATTGTGGATGTTCTTCTTATGGTAGCGACGGTGATGGATCTTCAACGGGGTGCTACGGCAAGTATGGTTCACGGCATTGCAGCTATATATATAGGTGTGAGTATTGCTTATGGTCATCAGATGATCGCTTGGGCTGATCGTTATTTCCTTTACTGGTTTAAGGGAGGGGATAATCCTCGGAGCAGCAAGGTGTATGGTAGCGAGCATGCTAGTCGTGAAAGAGTGGGATGGCTTAGACATCTATTGGCTTGGGGCATAGGTAGCTTGTTCTTGCTCGCGATGATCTGGTGGATTGGGGATACGGAGCGTACTGCGGCATTTTCTAATCTCATAAGAGTATGGGGGATTATACTGGGGATCGATTTTATAATCAGCTTCAGTTATAGCTTATGGCCGCGAAAGATGCCTGTGGAGAAATTGAAGTAACATATAATCGGATAGGGCGGGAGGAACATGCGGATTATCCATGGAGGAAAGGTGAATCACATGTTCTGGGAAGAGAGTGTTTAATAAGGATTGAAGGGATCTTAAATAACTCCGGCATTAAGTGAATAGCTATACGAGAGACTGAATATAATTTATTGAAAATAAAGCTTGCGTTCCGAATCTCTACATGGTATATTCTAATTCCGGCCAAGAAAACATGAGAAACAAGGTGCGGCAAGCGAATGAAATAAGCTTCGAAAGAAACTTAAAAAAAGAGCTTGCAAAGTTGGTTCGGATGTGATAAGATATAAAAGTTGCTGAGGTGAACAACACACGGCAGTGAAACAAGTTTGATCTTTGAAAACTGAACAACGAGTGAGTAACGATCTTGCTTGCAAGATCGACGCTGAGAAATCGGTACACGTCTTCGGACTG
>NZ_FNFR01000014.1:0-83099 GCF_900101205.1 Paenibacillus sp. OK060 | reverse complement strand
GAAGACGACGAGGTAGATAGGCTGGGGGTGGAAGTGCAGCAATGCATGGAGCTGACCAGTACTAATCGGTCGAGGGCTTATCCAATATGCAAGTTGTAAATCGCACGTTTCGTTTCGGATCTAGTTTTCAGAGAACAAACTCTGAGATGTAAGCTAAGCTATGCGTTTGGTGGCGATGGCGGAGGGGTTCCACACGTACACGACCGTTAAGCCCTCTAGCGCCGATGGTACTTGGACCGCAGGGCCCTGGGAGAATAGGACGCCGCCAAGCGAAGAACCAATGCCGATATTATTCGGTGGTGGTTTTTTGTATGTTTTTTATTTAAGGAATTGTTGAGTGATCTCCTGTTTTTCTAAAAAAGCATAGCCCTTTAATGATTAATGAAATAATTTACTGCTTAAACTTAGTAAATATTTTTTTATAATAACTAGTACATAGAAACTTTTTTGGTAAATATTACGTATATGATTGAAGGAGGTGAGTGAATGAAGATAAAGAGGAGGTCTTTATGGATTCTTGTATTGAGTATTCTCATTGTTGTTGGACTTGTCCTTGTTATTAAAGCCACAGTGCAAAGTAATGTTTTTGAATTCCTAAAGCAGTTTAGAAGCTTTAATGTCACAATAGATAATCAGTCAGATTATGATCTTACATCAGTAGAAACTGGAGTACTTATAACTGGGCCAAATGGAGGAGTTGTAGAAAGTGGCTCAAGAGATGGATTTGATAAAGAAATAAAAAGTGGAGATGTGGTCAAAATCACTCCTAATCTAAGTATATCTGGAGAAGGTGGGGTTTATCTAAAGTATAGTGATTCAAGTGGAAAAACATCAAATAAGATGATCTGTTCGTATACAGAAACGTTATCTGGCTACTCCAATGTCATTATTACAAATGAAAATGTACAAGTCGATGAAAAATGTAACTAGCGTTAGTAAGTAAAAAGAACCGCCGATACATCTAAATGTATCGGTGGTTCTTTTTATTTGTATCTGAAAAACGAAATCACTGCCAGTAACTAAATGCAGTACTTCTTACGGAAGAAGTAACTTGAGTTGGATAACCAATCAGAGCATTATTAGTGAAGAATGCAGCGTAAAAAGCATCTGATACGGTTGTATGGGAGTAGTTCACTGCGTATTTTCTTCCCTGTGAGTTATTATAGATATCCATTATACTATCATTCTTAAACACAGAATTGAAGGTACTAAGGCTTCCTTGAGTTGAAGATTTCAGAGACAAAGCCCTGCCAGCACCCCATGCTATTTTCTCAGCATAGTTTAAAGAAGTGAGAGCATTTGCCTCGTCAGCAGCCGCTAGTGCAAGTTCATGATAGTCACCAAATACTCGTGCGTCATTTGCGTTAATACTTTTTGTATTTAACCAATTCCAAGCAAAATGTCTATACGCATCAGCAGGATTGTCCCATGTTTGTGATCCCCATCCATTTAATTTTGCGTAGCTAACACCAATATCTCTAGCAGTGTTAGCATTTTTGATGGAAGAAGCTATATCGGAAGTAGAAAGCGTTGGAAATCCAACATAAATAGTAGCTTCAATTGCTTTTGAAAGTTCTGATTCAAAATACATAGGAGATATTTCCGAATTGTTCTTCCCATTTACAGCAGTGCTTATTTCGTTATAATAAGCTGTTGCTGCTGCAGAGATTTCAACGAATTTTTCTTGTTCTGAAATAGACAGTTCTTCATATGTTTTACCTTCAATGGATTCATAAAAAGCAGGCGCCTCATTGAGAATAGACGCTTTAGAAATGTTCAGCTCCAATGATTGACTTTGGAGATTGTTTTGAACACTAACCTCTGCTGCTTGTTGAACCTTATGTAATGCATCAGTACCTTGATTTAAATCAGTATTAGGATTAGCAAAAGATACAGAGGGTATAAGTAGCATCAATGACATTGCAGATATACTAACAACTTTTAATAATTTCTTTGTATACATTTTTTTTGTTATCCTCCTCGAAATTGTTTATAGTCCTGAATTTCAATTTGAAATTAAAAGCACCAATACATCTATCCTCCTTTAAAGTAATTATATACCAACTAAAGTAAAAGAGCTATATTAAAACTAAAGAATAACATTTAATTGAAATATATAGGTAAATAGTAAATTCATGATTTCATAAGATTGAGTAAATAAAAGAATTTCTATACGGCTGGATCAAAATTAAATCATAAATCCAATTACGAAATATTCTCTTATCTAAAAGAATAATGGCTACGTTGTAGAGAGTTCTTGAGATTTATCTATTAACGCGAAGGTATGAGATTGAATATAGTATTGAGATGATCATAGAAATCAAGTGTTTTTTACTATTTATGGAAGAGGACTATAAATACTCGAGACTAGTTACCTTAACTTGTGTTTAACTGTTTTAAGTGAGGAACGGTTTTTGCGAGATATGAATGCATATTATGTAACATCTATAAAAATTCTTAACTTTTAGTAGAACGATTGAAAGAACACATAATGGAATGAATTGAGACTTAACCCATAAAGTATGATATAGTTGGAAGTCATATTAATATATGAGAAATGATAAAAATAATGTGTTTATAATTATTGAAAGTTACATTTATCCATATTATTTCTATCGAAGAGAGAATTAATATCTGGTAAGTAAGGGATTTGAAAGAAGCAAAACAGCCGATTCTCTATAGAGATTCGGCTGTTTTTTCATGGGGGGCGTTATTCACGGGTTAGTGGATGTTCTAATTCCGCATGACCCATTAAACTTTCAGTTGCTTCTCCGTCAACAAGCAGATCAATACTACTTATTTCTTCAAACTGAAAAAATGTTTCTTTCAAGGCATCAATAGCTAGAATTTCTCCTCCAGATCCTAATCTTGCTTCATCCGGAATATGCACATCTAATGTCAATTTTCCTTGATCAAAAGTAGCCGAAAGCAAATCTATATTTTTCCATAAAGGAATCAGTTCGGTTTGATCGCTACTTTGAAGGGCTTCGTACGTTTTACTGTATCTTTCGGATTCACCTTCGAATGAAATCTCCTTCTTACGTTGTTCAAGTTCTAATAATTGATCGTCGGCGTAAAAAACACCAATTTCTTGAGATTCCTCGTCCACCTCGCCCTGATTAACTATTGGTGCTGGTGTAGTATTCGCAGGGTCAGAACCCTGTACTGGACCAGAAGAAGTAGGTTTGCTACCACAACCTACCGCCAGTATGCTTATGGCACAAATTGCGATAGCCAGATAGATTCCTTTTTTCATAGAAGCACATCCTCTTAAATTATTTGCTGCCCTAAAGATTCAGATATTCCTTTATTCCATCTACAATAGCTTGCGCCGCTTTATTTTGATTGGTTTCTGACATCATGGCCTCTTCCTCAGCCTGGTTACTTAAGAACCCGACTTCTAAAAGAACCGCAGGCATTGTGGTTTCTCGGATGACCTGGTAGTTTCCGTTCTTAACGCCACGATCTTTAAATCCCAAGGCCTTGATCAAATTTTTATGAATGAGGCTTGCTAGTTCTTTACTACTTTCGCGTTGGTAATAATACGTTTCAGTTCCCGATACTAGGGGAGCAGCGGTTACACTGTTACCGTGTATAGATACAAACACATCTGCCTTAAGATCGTTTGCAAGTTTGACGCGTTCTGAAC
The DNA here is from genome assembly GCF_900101205.1 of Paenibacillus sp. OK060. NCBI lineage: Bacteria > Bacillati > Bacillota > Bacilli > Caryophanales > Paenibacillaceae > Paenibacillus > Paenibacillus sp. OK060. The sequence continues at coordinate 79,450 of NZ_FNFR01000014.1, read as the reverse complement.
GTGTAGGGTAGATATCCGTTTCTCGAGTCATGATTAATTCTATGCCAGGTTCCTTTTCTAATAGAGCCTGCACTTTAAGACCTAAAGCAAGGGCAAAATGCTTCTCAGGATTTTTGGTGAAACTTATTGTACCTGGATCACTGCCTCCGTGGCCCGGATCAATAACGACTACCTTTTTTCCGTTGTTGATAGGGGTTGACGGTGTGGTATCGTTTACGATACTCAAATCAAGGATGAATTTGCCGGCGATGGTTTGTTGAGTATAATTAACCGAATTCACATTATTTAATTCAATCACGATTCGAACTTGAGCAGGATCATTTTTGAAAAGAGAATAGCGCACCTCAGTAACACTTGGAAAGTCGCTAGTATCCAATCTTCCCATGGATCCTCCAGAGGGAACTTGGCCCATATTACCGAAGTTGGTAGATGGGAAATCCAAAATAATTCGTTCAGGATTTTTTAATGTTGTAATGACTGGAGTAGTTTCACGGTCTAATGAAACGACAAGTTGATTATTGGCATAGTTTATATCATGAATCAGGTTAGTGGCTGCTTCATTCCCATTCTCATTAGAGGGTGGGGATGGGGGCGATGTATTGCTGGTTAAGGTAACAATCTTGTCTTTGTTATTCCAGCCAACTTTCAGGCCCATCTCTTCACTAACAAAACGTATGGGAACGACAACCGTATTTTTGATCATTTGCGGAGAAATGTTAAGCGCCACGGTGTTGTTTTGGACTACAGCCTGCTCTTTTCCAACGGTCAATGAAATTGCATTAGATCCTTGTTGGATATTCACATTTTGTGTTTTTTGGTCCCATTTCACATTGAATTTTAAATTCTCTGCGACTACTCGAATTGGAATCATGATATTGTTTCGAACATTAACGACTTCGACATCATTAGGTAAAGTTAGTTCCTGGCCATCTAAAATAATTTTGGTTTGATTTGTAGCTGCATGAGTATGCAAGGGAATCAGAAAAAGTAGTAGTGCACTAAATAATAACATGAATATAGATTTTTTCATTTTACACCTCGGTTTTAATTTACGTATTACTAACTTCTAACTGAATGACAAGCTTACAATTTCGATATTCATCTATGAAAAGGAATCACAGGAAAATAATCTATTACTCGAACTAATCAATTCAAAAGAAAGTTGGACTGATGCTATGAAATTGAAAGGTATCAAGTTAACGGGGAAACCAATCACCTCCTACGACCCGCAAGCTAGTTTAATAAGTTGAACATACTAACTAACCAATTGTGACATCTTTCTACAATTATACATATTTATCCTGTGAATCCGTACTGTAATTTTGAAAACATATGTAATAATACCATATTTAATCAGTTATTTGTGGTTGCATTAAAGAGTATTTATGGAAAACCAAAATTTACTATAACATTCTGTTCACTAAGTAAGAACGCTGCAACCTACATAAAAGTTGCGTAGGAAATGGGATTCATACAAAATTATTCAATTTATGGGGTGTTTAACAGAAGAGAACTTCATGAGTTTAGTGGATAAGAAAATTGTATATAGATAGGGGATAATGGGAGGGGAAAACTTTACACCCCAAACTCTCCCGTTGAAGTGTTTGGGGTGCTATAGATCTTAATGAGTGCCGAAAAGAATTTTATAACTATTTATTTAATGTTCTTAATGTAAATCCAACTGATAAATTAGAATTTAGAATAAATCAACCGTATTCCACCAAGTAGGAAGCTTGGATCCAACCCCATTGTTGAAATTTGTAACTGTATACATTGACCCAAGTAACACCGTTCACAACACGTGTTTCATTACCGTTCACCAAGTCACCAGCGTAGAGAGAGCCGATATATTCGCCAGTAGGAGAAGGGGTTTTTCTGAAGTTGGAAGCTGCATTAACCTGCCATGTTGTCGACATAATTGTAACAACATCCGATCCAGGTTGTGCAGTAATTTGAACATCCGGGCTAGAAGGAACGACACGATCAGTTATTCCTTCTGATGCAAATGCACCTGTTGCAGGGAGAAGCGCTGTTGCGGACACTAATGATACAGCAATAAATTTTTTCAACATCTTCACAACTCTCCTTATTCATGATTGAAGTTATCTTATAGAATATAACAAGACATTTCTGTGAAAATAATAAATGTTAAACTATCATTTTACTTATATCCTTGTATATTCCATATAAGATACATACACAATATACCATATAATAGCATATTGTGGAAATGTTTTTTTGATTTAATCATTCGCAGAAAACAAAGATGAACAAAGGGATAGCGAAAGCTCGAGTTACAATACGGAAAGATACTTTAATCCTTAAGAAGGATAGATGAACTTGTATAAACAATAAAAATAGTCGCCAAATAAGAATCTAAAAGATAAAAAAATGGTCCTAAAGGTGCTCTAGGCTGTGGATCAAATAATTCGAAAAATGGTAAAGACCATACGAACTGAAGTTAGAAAATATAGACATCCCTATTGGTGTGGCTAAAACAGTCGCAAACGACTAGGGGGCTGAGTCGTCTTATGGACCGCATAAGCGTGTGGGGTTAAATCGAGCCGTCAGTGATAATTTTCTTATCGTAGAAAACAACGGTCGTATCGATATTTTGATTCACGGGGGAATCCTGCCACTGACTCGTTTCTTTCTTGGTATTCACTTCATCCAACATATGGCTGTTTCAGGCTTCCTAAAGCGGATCAAAAAAAATTAATCAAATCATTAAGGTATTGGAAGAAAGGGGAGGAGCCTTTTAAAATACTTAAAATGAAATAAGTTATTTTATGAATAATATATTGCGTAACGTAACGCTATATAGTATAATAAATTCAGGTCATAAATATATTAAGTTGAAACAAGTAAGGGGGATTTACTTGTTTCAATTTAAATCCCTGATATTTATGCCAAAAATATCTATCTCAAAATTTGGAGGAATATATTATGGCATACGTAAATACGGATAGTACTTATTATGGAGCAAATGCAAGAGAAGTTAGAGTAACAGCAAACGGTGTACCGTTTGACCCTCAAAAATTCGAATATGCCACTGTAGCACTGGTTCACGATTCTACAAATAGAACGATTGTGCTTAATCGGGTCGTCGAGCTTAAAGGAAAACCAACACTAGTAAATCCGATTCCTATCCTTTCATCAGATCCTCGTGGTACTTATTATGTATTAGTAATCTGGTACGATAAAAATGCTAACGAGATGACGAGAGCAAAATCTAGCTTTATTTACCTCACTTAATGTGTAAAACTCAGTAAGAGCTAGATTCCCTCTGGCTCTTACTAAGTCCCAAGAAATCTAACAGATTATGATGTGATACATCTAGTCTTCTTAATTAAACAAGGTAAATAGCACCAACATAGGGCAACAACTAACTGTTGCCTTATATTGATGCTTTAAAATTATTCGACGAAATCAGTTTTCCCAAGGGATTTTTTCTGCTTTACTACCATCTGGTAAGTAAACGTCTAAACGAGGGGCAAGAGTTTGTTCTGCACTTTTTCCTGGCGAATGAAAAACGTTAGGTAGGTCTTTCCAAGGTATATGGTCAAGTTCAGTGCCATCTGAAGCATAGACACCGGTTCGAATTGAACTGTTTGTTTGATTTTCAACGTCGTTCGAAGGCATAGACATAAACAATCCTCCGAAGAGCAGAAAGCCTGTCGCTCCAAATAGAATCAGACTTTTGTTCAATAATGTTCACTCCTTTTTAAATATTATTTTACTATTGATTATATTATATCACAAAATTTAGTAAAACGAGTTTACATTATTGTTCCCTTTTTTAAAAAACTAAAACACTCACACAAGCAAAATACGCTGACTTACCTAAAGGATGAGCTCAGAGCTTTTGGGAACAGCACATCTTTGTAAAACTACTTCTCAATTCATCATTTATTTATAGCAACCCGGCGGGTAAATGAGAAGCTATAAGAGAAGGAGTGGAAAAATGAAATTTTCATGCTTTATATATTTCGTTTTGTTACGCAATATAATGTATTAAATTTGTAGATATCAATGATCCATCTGTGAGAAGGAGTGGAGAGTTAATGTAGAACTCTTAGTTTCGTAACCAACAAGATTTCATAGATGCTTTAACACAAAATCTGAACTATGAATATGAACCTAAATGAAGAAAAGGGGTTGTACAATTAATGGATGCTATGATATTAAAAACTCAGCAATTTTTGAATAACACGTATGGACATGATTCTAGATTTAATGTTGTACCTTTAACTGGGCTAACAGGATGGTCAACTATCTATGCTCTAACACGCGCTCTACAAATTGAATTAGGGATTACGGCTACAGCAGATAGTTTTGGACCAACTTCTAAAGCAAAGTTTACCCAAAGATTTCCTAATGGTGTTAAGCAACAAGCCGATGGATCAACTCAGCAAGATAATATTTACGCTATTATCCAAGGTGCTTTATGGTGCAAGGGCTACAGCACTGGTGCTACTGGCATCACGAAGAACTTCTTCGGAGGTACGGGTTCTGCAGTGAAATCCCTTAAAGCAGATGCAGGCTTTGTTTCTCCTGATTCGACCGTTACCGTAAATGTAATGGCTGCACTCCTATCTATGAATCAATACGTAACGCTCTTTCTGCAAGGCGGAACAAGTGAAATTAGATCCATTCAACAGAGATTAAATCGTAAATATGAGAACTATATTGGTTTGGCTCCTTGTGATGGATTGTATGGACGTGAGATGAATAAGGCTCTTATTATTGTACTTCAAGCGATTGAGGGATTGAGTGCGGGGGCTGCAACAGGAAACTTTGGAGAATCGACTAAAGCTCTCTGTCCTATCCTTCCTGACACAACCAATAAATTAACGGCTCAGCAGGAAGCGGATGCAACAGATCTGATTAAGTATGCTTTGTGTTGTAATGGCTATTCGATTGCATTGTCTTCGGAATGGAATCAAACACTGGTAGAAACATTGAAAGAGTTTCAAAGTGATATGCTTTTGCCAGTTACGGGTACAGCAGATATCAACACGTGGATGGCATTGCTGCTGAGTAAAGGTAATCCAGATAGGGAGGCCGCAGCTTGTGATACCCGGTTTGAAATCACAGCTTCTCGCCTTACGCAATTAAAAAATCAAGGATATCAAATTGTGGGAAGATATATTAATGGTACTGAATTTAAAGTGTTAAGAGAGAACGAGCCTCAACGAATAATTGAGGGAGGGCTAGCATTCTTTCCTATCTTCCAAGATTCCGGTACGAATCTAGCTTACTTTACTCGGGAACAAGGTAAGAAAGATGCATTGAAAGCTGTTCGCGCGGCGAGAAAGTTTAGAATTCCAGAAGGTAACGTTATTTTCTTCGCCGTGGACACGGATCCTCAGGGCGCAGAGATTGCGACCTCTATATTACCATACTTTAAGTCTCTCTCTGAAAACTTTGATAAATCATATCTAGTGGGTGTTTACGGAACTCGGCATGTGTGTACACGAGTTAATGACGCTGGGTATGCGGTCACCAGTTTCGTAAGTGACATGTCTACCGGATTCAGCGGTAACATGGGATTCAAAATGCCGAAGAACTGGACATACGATCAGTTTGCTGAGATTCCTATGTCCCCCGATTGGGCTATTGATAAAGACGCCTACTCTGGAAAATACCCTCCGGTTAGATCATTAAGTAAAGAAGTATACAACAAACCTTCTAAACCAACTAATGCAGGCAAAGTTACAATACAGACGATGATTGAGAAGTTGAAAGTGTTGGAGCAACACTATAAAACATTTTATGAATCTGCTAAAGACGAATTCGGAAACTATTTACCTCCATACAACCATAAACAAGCAGCGCTTGGTATAACAAACTTTCTACGTAGTGTTAAATACAGAGGTACAGAGTGGGGAATTACCACACTTATTGCTGTTAATGATGTTTTTGTAAACTATGTTAAGAATAACGATAATGAATTATATGAATATATTTTACCTTTCATTAGTTCTGAAGATTCCGAGCTCTCGGATGGTTATAATGGATTGATTGATTTAGCCCATCTTGCTGCCACAACAGAATGTTATATTACATCACCATTCATCCCGAATTTTTGGACAGGATGGGGTGGAGATTTAGCTACCGCTATGAAGGATACCACGAGAGGCTTAGAAGCGGACCCTCAGAAAAATGTTCAGGATATTGCTGACTCGATTGTAGGTAGCGTAAGCTCAACATTCAATTACACCGATATGTGTATCGACGCAGATGCAATCAAGATTGCAACACTCATTGGTGAGGCAGAAGATAAAGCTAACGCATTGTCGAATGCACTAAGTGTATACTACTCAACCCATGTTCAGAGTCGATATACCTTTTATGTGGAGGACATCGATAATGGAGAGAGTCTAACGGCATTAAAAGAAGGGATACACGACAAGATGAATGGTGTGCTGGAAAGAGCAGGGTTACTACGGCTCAAGGGAGGTAACCCTTCTGATGAAGTAAATGTGGCCTGCTGTAACGCTTTCGCTAAGTATATTTACAGTGAATTGAGCTAGTGAGAAAGAGCAATTAAGCTGTTAAAGGCTTAATTGCTCTTTTGTTGTTTTAGGTAAACAATAAACTTGTGCAAGAAGCATCCTGCTAGAAAACTAACGGCTTGAAATCCACTCTGAAAAAGTAAATATCGTGTATCTAAATCAGATAAGTTCAGAGTTGGTTTCCAATAAGGTACAAATATAAAACACACACTTAAGAAGTGTAAGACGGACAAGATCCATATGTTTAAACAGTTTAGACTAAATTTGTTTTGAAAATATAAGCCGTAGAGAAACGAGATTAAATAAAATCCCCCTCCAAACAACAGTAGCGCAAAGAACTGTATTAAAATAATATAATCCACATCAGATGGATTATTAAATGTGAGCAACATCCCTACCAATAAACCAAAAAATAATAAGTTGAAAATGATGAACTCTACATAGTAGGACTTACGTTTTTTATTCATATGCTTTCTCCTTTCTATTAGGATACTAGAAATAGAGTGAACTAAGTTCAAACTAAGACTGAGAGCTACTTGATAAATAGGTGTTTGTACCAATCTTTTTCCAAGCATCAGACCAGTTGCTTCCCAAATGTAGTTACCTTAGTTCGTGAGTTGTAGCATGTTGAGGGCCGTGTTCCGTTTCAATATATACGTGGTATCATCATGGACACTGTTTATTCATGCAGCGTTCATGATGTTGATCCTGATTTTTGCAGAAGGAACAAAACTGAAAAAGTCCTTTGTGTTCAAAGCTAGTTGGATATAATGAACATCCTATTTTTGTTTGTTAGGAGTCGAATGAACATCAATAACAACGTCTGATCTTTTGCATTCCAAGTGTATTCAACTCTTAATTTGCAAAGCCCAATTCAATTGTAGCTGGTGGCGAGCATAACTGGCTTCTTTAAGATAACGCCATTAGTCTTATACATATTAATTAAATTTCCTTGTAAGTACTCCATAAAGTAGCCGGCACTTACTGCTCCTGCAAACCCCATGATAGCCATGACAGCTGTAGCTATTTTCGCTTTCTATTCATTCACGTATCCCCTAATCTATGATCCGTATAAGTTAAGGTTCTATCCTATTTTGTAAGTTACCTTATTATACCACTCATATTATCACTATGTTTATGGACAAGACGGCTAAGATGAAAAATCACTTATAGAGCCCTATAAAGTACCTAGAGAAAATAAAGGTCGCAATGCAAACTTGGTTTCATATATATTATAAATATATCCATTAATTATATGAGGAAGTGCTAAGCAATCCATTAATATATCGGTTCATTAATTATAAGTAACGGTTCGTGCACACAATTTTATATAGCAAGAAGGGGAACATAGCAGTTTTCACTGACTATGTTCCCCTTCTTGCTATATCGTGACTAGGCTTTGAAAAAGATTGTACACTGGAAGTAGGAAGGATACTTTCTTTCTAGATTGTGAATATAATCAATCGGAAATAAATGAATGATATTTTTTAACTTATATTACCTGAGCCAATGTAGTATTCCGTACCATTAATAGTTCCCCAAGCTTGAACAGTAACTGGGTTCCCATCATCATTGTGCCAAGAAGTGCTTCCGTTGTCCAAAAAGTAAGCAGAGTTTCCAGTGGAATAATAAGACCAGTTTCGAACAGAACGTACTGCTCCACGGTAAGTAATTTGTGTTTTGAAGCTACTGTAATCTTTGGACGGATATTGTAGACCGCTGAGATGGATTCCAATCCCACCTGTTTTCTCAAAAATGCCGCTAACTGTTGCCATAAATAATCAATCCTCTCATTCAATAGTTTTAGGAGAAACTCTCACAATGCTTAAAGAGAAAGTATCACTTCCTGATTTATATAATATCATACTGCGTAACGTAACGCAATATATTATTTAAAGTTTATTCAATATATTATGTAGACCAAAAGGAAAAAGTCATGAGGAACAATTATAAAGTGCACCCAGGGATTAGATAATCTTTAATTGAAATTTGGTTCAACTCAATGCTCTTGTTTTGGCTCAAAGACCTAAATTTTTTTAACTATTCAGATTTCTATCTGATATTGTTCTATATTGAGTTCATGAACCTAGTTCAGTAAATTAACTATATTTCTAATCATTTCTTTAAATTATGACAAGGAAATTGTATTGAAACAGACTGACTGATCACTAAAAAATACGAATAAGGATCATTGGTAGTAATATAAATGAAAAATCAAATGAGTGTATAAAACCAACATTTTATCAATCACCTCAAGCGGTTACCATCTAAAGATGAGCAGTAAGCAAACTGATGAGTATAAGTCACTAAATTAACGATTTTTTTGTTTTCGCGGACCTCGGTCCGCCAACCGACTAGATACATTTTAAGTACATATAATCTGTGCTTCACGAGAGAGTCTTTTCTCTATAAAGTGAGGTTGATTTTTCATTTTCTGTTTTCTAAGGAAGGTTAAGCAAAAATAAGCTTCCTGACTATGTCTAAAATCATGATGTTCAAACAAAAGTTGAACAAGTAATAAGATGAAAAGCTAACTATACTCTATCGGTTTCTCAAAAAGGTTGCCCAGACTGATGGTTTAACATAGGGGAGATCGGCTACTATTCAAGATTAAAAATAAGAGAAGCGCGGTCAATTATTTTTGCAAAAAAAAGATCCAATCGCTCAATTACATCGCGAAAAGATCTTTTTTTAGTATTGCCATTTGTTATGGGGAAATTATCTTATATAAAGTCTTACATCTTTCATTATTAACCAGTCTCTTCAAGAGCTGAGAGCAAGATATAGCCGGCTACACCAGCATTGTTCCAAACGTAGACCCATTCTTGTCCGTTCACAACAATAACTTCACCACCATGCTGACCGTGTAATGTATAGCCTGGATATACAGTGAGCACATGTTCTCCTGTTGGTGATGCAGTTTTTCTAATATTTGCTACAGTTTTGACTGTCCATGTATAAGACAAAATGGAAATTTCGTCTTGTCCTGGTGCGACTGTGATAGTTGAGTCAATAGCATTTTGGGTATTAGGTCTAACTCTATCGGTTGGATTATCCGATGCAAAAGCTCCAGTTACCGGAAGTGCCATTGCAGCGACTAATGAAACAGCAATTAATTTTTTCAACATTTTAAAGTCTCCTTTTTAGTTGGGATTAGATATGTAAAATCTTAGTATTCTCCTTTCTATTTACTATTCATCTTATATATGTAAATAAGAGAACATACATAATATACCATATAATATCACAAAAAGGAAATGTCAATTTTGTAATATTTGTAATAAGTCCAAAAAAAATTAAAAAAGACCCTATATTTCCTACACAAGGCTCAAAATTTTTATTAAGTGTTTAGAAGAACATCTAAAAATAAAGGTAGTTTACGAAAACTGTTATAAAGTTATGTTTTCAAGTACTTTTATGAAAGTCTTAATTCTATGAAGCTATAGAAAGATGGTCTTACACCGAACATAAAATTAAATTCCGCATTCGTTCAAAATTGAACTAGTGAATGTGCATGGAACTTACTAGCTGAATGAAGCGTTAAGAGTATATAGCAAAAAGAGGAGGGCTTACCCTATGAGGAAAAAAACAATAGTTTCTCTAATGGCAACCCTGTTGGTAGCTGTAATCGCAAGTGGTTATATGTACATAAACAAAACAACTTTAGTTAGTATTCAAAGTGATGTTCTAAGTGCAGCAAACAAGGCGACTCAAAGTCAAGTGGAATTTATAAAAGAAACATTCGAAGACGGTTCTTACACGGTACGTTACCGGGACCGTGAGAACCTGAATGAAGTTACTGAAGAATACCGTGATAACAAGCTTCAGAACAAACTAATTATTCAAGGTCGTGGAAAGAAAATCACTTCATATGGTCGCGATTTTGAATCAGGAAAGTTGGTTGGTAATACATGGACTATGCCGGAGAATATTGCTGCTGAAAATGAAAAGTTGCTTCAGTTTTCCCTGTTGGAAAGTGCAAAAGAAGAAATGAAAAGCAAGGACTGGACAGTCCTCAAGACCAATGACGTACAATCCTTGACTGCTAAAACCAGTAACAAACTACAGGCTGTATCAGAAAACGATTATCATAAAGAAATCGTAACTATTGATATGAACACTGGTTTACCTATACAACGAGTGATTTATGAGAAAGACAAAAACGGTAACATTGTTGGTAGTTCAACCAAGACTGAGGAGTACAAATATATGGATTCTATGCCGAGGAAGATCCAGGACTTTGCTCTAGAAGAACCAATTGAGATCAAAGAAATTCCAGCACCAATCGTTGAGGATAAGTTATTTGAAGGTTCCTAAGACTTTAAGTCTGCTCTCTAAGAACTAAACCATAAGAAGCCAGATCTCATACTCAGGAGCGGTTTTTTCTTTACCCAATAGCACAAGCATAAAGTGTCATTGCCTATTTGATGCAAATCTAAACCTCATCAAATGACTCGCCTGCCGCATTAGAGATTACCCAGTAAGAATAAATTTACGTACAGCATATCTGCTCAAGATGAGAGGTGTTGTTAACTTGACCAATCCTCATCACATCGCCTAGCTTATTCAACTGCTTTATATATTTCAACCAGTAACACATATGTAATCTATAGTCATTTACTAACTACATTTTTGACTTGGATATTCCTCATTTACAAGTTTTTGCAGAGTTTTTGTGTAAGACAAAGTTAGAATTGAGAAGAGGGGGAGGGGAAATGTACACCTTAGTGTCGAGAAACGATCAAACAAAAACAGTTACAGGTGACCTAAGCTCCAAACAAATCGGAACCTCAGCCATCTGTAACTGTTTTAGATTTTGAGTGCTTTTATTGACTTGGCCGGAGTATTTTAATGTCAGGCTCCAACAGCATCTTGTTCAACAATGGACCATAAACATTGTAATGTGCCAACGAACGACCTGGATAATAATATTCCAGATTTTTCATCGTGTCGAACTCTTTCCCTCCTGCCATGTAGAAATCATGCATCCTGTCATTTATGAATCCATCGTTTTCAGCTGTAATCAGAGAACCATCATCTCTTGCATAAAACCAGTTTGTTGCTTCGAAGTATGCGTAAGGAATTCCTATTTTAGCAAAAAGCGTATGGGTGCCATCTATTTCTCTTGCAGAAGGAGAGAGTTCATAATATTTTTTGTTTGGAGAAGGGTTTGAGCTTGTCCATGGATTGGTATAAATCGTATTGTTGCTAATTTCGGGACCTTTGCCATGTGTATTGTAATAGCCATCTAGTGCCTCTGTATCGAATACATTAATGCCCAATTCTAAGGCTTTGGAAACGGCTAATTTATAAGCTTCCGTTTGTACAACGGAGTTATTATTTCGATCGGTTATGCCTCCATAAACATTGGGGTAATCACCACGCGCTATATTGTCGATATTGAGCATGAAAAGAGTATTCTTCTTTTGCGCATCAGTCATTTTCTTTACATAGTACTGTGATCCTTTATCGAATTGCTCAATGTCAAAAAAAACAAATTTTACGGTGTACGGCAATTTAACTGCGTTAGGAAATTCCTTATCCACAAGCTCCTTGATTTGAGCGAGCATTAATGCTACCCCTGAAGCGTTATTGGAATAGCCTGATCCGTCATAATGGGCACCAACAATGATTTGTTTGCTAGGATCTTTCCCCTTCAGTGTGACTTCAATATTGGAGCCTTTATAGTAGATGTTTTGTCTGTATGTCCCTGTAATAGTGCCAGTAGTATCTGTTTGTGTGTTGAAAGTCTGCTCATAAATATTTCGATAATCTACGCCAATTTCTTTTAGCGTGTCCTTAATCCATCGTTTAGTCTGTCCATGAACTTTACCATTTCCTATAGAATTATCTGTAGGAGAGGCTGAACTGTCTTTAAGGTGTTCACCCATGTACTCCAGATATGTTTGAGCATTTGTTGCAATAGAAGAAGAACCTGAAGCCAATGCATTTCCAGGAACTACAATAACCAACAGAATAGTCAATAGAATACCTTGAACCTTTAAAATCTTTTTCATATTTCCTCCTCAAATCAATTCATTCTTCAAGTTCTACAAAAGCCTTACACAGTATGTTCTATTCATACTTAATTACCGCTAATTTTTGAGAGCGGCCTCCCAAAAACATACTCTATGTACTCACTATGTTTAGTAACTAACTTATTACTCTGAGAATTCACCTCACAATTTAGAAAATGTTTAGCTTTCATCAATTCATTAATGATATCCATCTAACAGTAGTAGAATTAGGAATATTATACCACATTATAGTTCTTAAGAATCAATAAATAACTTTGATTTATCTATCCTGAGTGAATAAATGGAAATTTTTTGGTGGGGAATCGTACATTAACGGTATCATCGGAATAGAGATTCAAATCGGGATGTTGGTTACGGCGTTGCCTTCAGAAGGAGGTGAAGCCAAATGACAGCACTTCTAAAGTTTGGCAACATATTCAATGGTTGCAGCTCGACAAATCTATGATATGTGTAAATCTATAGTTGTTGTGATACATATAACAGTCTAACTGTCGGCCAAATATTGCTTTCTGACGAAGTGCATTCATGTATACAAGTGGAGTGTATGACTAGGAGTTTATTAAGCCAAACGGAACAAGCAAAAATTCTATGATTCAGATAATATGAAAATCTACTTAATTGCTCCTATAGCAAAAAATAAATATTCATTCATTTTAAAGTTTACTGATACAACGTTAAATGAAGAGATTCAAAACTGTTTATACGCAAACAAGGGCTGCAGAGTCGTTGTAGCTGGAGAATTGAATTCATCAAACAGTACAAATAGGTTTTCGACCATTATATCAGCCCAAAAACTGTTAACGATCAGTATTTAAGGCAGATCTAAACTTCTCGAACAGGCTAATGTTGAGTTCGACAGCAGAAATAACACACCAATTGACTTGAACAGGAATTAACAACGGGATTTATTTGATTGTCACGTGTACATTTATTGTTCAGGCCTTTCATTCGATCAACTTACTTATTCATGTAGCGCGTAGATCTTTTTTGGGTAAGTGATAATATGCTGATAGATATTTTCATTAATGTTAAAGTTGTAATAAATGAATAACTATAAATTGCGAAGCACGCAATTATCCTTACATAGGGATAATTGTGTGCTTTTTTGTTTTTATATTTATAGTGCTCAGCGATCGTTAGTCATGCTTTATCAATACGTCAGAGGTAGGGGATCGTGAGTATGGGAAAGTTTAAGAAGGGTATATCTGTATTTTTAGCAACATTTTTATTGGTAAGTAGTCTATCTGTATCGGTAGGCGGGAATGGCAGTACTACAAAGGAAAAGGGATTACTTTACGAAAATACTCAAGGAATTATGAGTATGGAATTCGGTACTACTTTTGTTGAACCCGATAGCAATCTTGTACACATTGGTAATCGGATACCTACTATTAAGGATATACCAGGTTCTGTCCTAATAGTTTTGATGACATGATTCCTGGTAAGGTAACTTTCTTTCCTTTTATCAATTAAAACGAAGCATATATCAGCTAAAACATAAGGATTTTGCCAAGGAGGATACTATGATACGGAAATATCTATACAAGTCGGTAATCATATTTTTATGTTTGACATTGATTACGCTCATCATTTCGACAACAAAAACTTATGCATCAGATGAACGCCAAAGTAATTACGACATTTATTACTATTGGAATAAATATAGAGTAGAAACCCCATTGCCTTATTCTTGGAGTGGGAGTGGAGAAACAACTGGTTATCCGAATGTACCTCTTTTTTATACAGGGTTTAGTGCTAATGAAGCGGCTAAAACCTCATCCGTCACAGGGACTACATTTAATAACTTAACTTCAATTACCAAGTTGGGTATTACCCTCATTGGTCTGATCCCACTGTTATACGATTCACTAAGACAGGTGACAACTCTTATAAAGAGGAACATCTATATTGGCGTGCATCACCTCAAAAGCAAACGAAAGGTACTCTTTTACAATCCAATATAAAAGCTAAACAAGGTACGTACTCGGATGATGGGGTACATACCGATGGATACTTGGTACACCAAGTCAGGGGTAGTTCCCAATACTATACCAGTTTTAAGTGTTCCAGCGTCTGTGGAAAAAAGAATAAATTTAAAGCCAGGAAATGATACTTTCTCTATTTCAGGCACAGTATTAGATGCAGATAATGACACACTAACAGTCTACGCTACTATAGGTAGCGTGACGAAACAAATAGTAGTAAATGAGACAACAACGCCTAGAGCTTGGAGTTTGGTTTGGAGGACTTCTGAGTTTAACAGTAGCGGAACTTATTCTACAGTTAGAGTTTATGTAGAGGATGGCAGAGGTGGAAACGTTAGGGCCCTATACAGCCCCGCACTGACTGTAGATTTGACCCCACTTTATTATTGGGACAAGTACAGCACAAAAGACTATGTATCAGGCTACAAGGAGTCTAGGGGTACAACATATAAAACAAATCCTGATAACATTCACGGATATCGTAATTATACGTTTGATACCACAACAGGACGTTTCTCAGGTGTTGGCCAATATGAAACAGCTCCAACCTACCCAACATGGGCTGGAACTCGTTTGTACAATGTAGGTTCGTTCGGAATGACAGAGAATGTTGTTACAAATCTGGACGGCGTTCAATCTACTTCGTATACTGCAGTGCCAAATGGTACCGTCAAGGTGAAAGACACTTTACAACAAAGTAATATCCTAGATGTCGCTAAGACTTATCCTGACGATGGGCTACATAGTGATGGTTTCTGGTATATAAAGAAAGTTACCAGTAATATGTTTTCCGTATTATCTGTAGAGAATTCAGATATTTCAGTAAGTAAAGTTAATTCAACTCTTAAGCTTATTGGAAGCATATATGATGCAGACGGTGATGCAATTACCATTAAGGCTACTATTGGTGGTATAGAGAAGCAAATAGTTAAAACGAATACGAGTGTAGCCAAGCCCTGGGAATTAACTTGGGCTAATCTACCAGAAGGAATCTACAGAGATATAAAAATTACCGCCAGCGATGGTGAGGGCGGGGTAGATAGTGTAACGTTCAGCGGAACGATTATGGTCGATAAGACTGGGCCAGGAAAAGCAGCAGTATCTGTTACGCCAAATAAAGAATGGGCCAACGAAACGATCACTGTCTCTATTACTCCTGGTATCAATTCAGGGGTTGGAACCGAAAAGACTCAATATAAACTGAACTCAGAATCATGGATAGACTATATAGACCCATTTGAACTAACTGATGCAGGAGTATATGAGTTAATAGTTGTTTCAACTTACAAGTTCGGTAATGTCGGGACGGAACTGAAACAGACGATCAAGATCGACATGACAGCTCCAGAACTACCAGATGTGTCTCTATCTAACTGGGAATGGACGAATTAAGATGTTACTTTAACAGCGACTTTAGGCGCGGATTTGGAAAGTGCCCCTGCTCATAATGAGTACACAAAAGAGGGAACAAATTGGATCAAATATGTAGATTCATTGAAAATAACGGAATCCGGTTTATGGACATATCAAGTTCGTACTACAGATTTTGCAGGGAATATTGGTGAGTCTGCTCAGGTGGTCGTGAAGATTGACAAGATTGCTCCAACAGAGCCAAAACTGAGTTTGTCAAATAACGAATTACCCCGATTCAGGCGACAGATGGGCTAGATGATTTGAGCGGGTCAATGTGGTAAAATCATATTAGGAGGAATCTAATGATTAATAGACTAAAACCCTTAAATGATATAGTTTTCAAACGACTATTTGGTGAGAATCATGATAAAGATATGTTAATTGCTCTTCTTAATGCTATTCTGAGTTCTGATATTGTTGATGTTCAAATACAAGAAGAAAAACTGACTCCTGAAAAAATAAATGATAAGCAAGGTTTCCTTGATATTAAAGCTGAATGTAAAAACGGAGATAAGATTAATATTGAGGTCCAATTACGTAACCAAAATAATATGATTCCGCGTACCTTGTTTTACTGGTCGAAGTTATACATTGAAAATTTTACGAAGAGCTCAGTACTCCAGTTTGCGTAAGACCATAGTAATTAATATTCTTGGGTTTAATTTGATTAAAAAGGTTCCTTATCATTCCCAATATCATCTTTTTGAGGATGAATCAAGAGTAAAGTTGACTGATCTTATGGAGATTCATTTTATTGAGTATCCAAAATTTAAGGAAATAGAGCAAGAAATGAATAACCCTTTACATCGATGGCTATTATTCTTACAGGGAGATCTTTCGGAAGAAAAATTAAAGGAGGTCACCACCATGGACCAGATCCTTAAACGTGCCGACGAAAAGCTGATGTTCTTAAGTGCTGACGAAGAAATTCGTCGGATGGCAGAACTACGTGAAAAAGGAGTCGCTGATCAAATTGCTCGAGAAGAGCATGCTGCCGAACAAGGTAAGATTGAAGGGAAAATTGAAACAGCTAAGAATTTGCTGAAGATGGGAATGACCATTGAACAAATTGCATCTGCTACTGGGATAACCGAACATGAACTCCGAGTGCTTCTTGACTTGTAAAGTTTACAAACATAATTTTTGCTCACAGCAATGTTAAGTAGATAAATTCAAAAGATACCTTTACGTAGTAGCCGTTCTCCAAGTATTGCATTGGAGAGCGGTTATTTAATTATATGGACTTGTGTAATGATCTACTAACTTGTACCGATTACCGATTAGATGTATCTAAACATTGAACTTATGCAGTTAAAACCTCAATATGTACCATGATTCATGCCATTTTTCACATCGTTATGAGACAACTAACTTGTTGAGAAGTAAAACGCTTTGGTATCTAGCTCTTTTTTAAGCTACCGGGCAGATTTGCTCAACTTCCATTATTTGGTGTAGTATGTGAAGTGAAAAGATTGGGATGAACGGTTATAGATTGAAGAGTGTGAAAGGAGCAAAAATGTGAGGATGTATTATAAAAGCAATAGAATATTGATAAGTGTGATTTTTATAGTTTGTGGAGTGGGAGGCGTAATGGTGTTCCAAAACACATATGCTAAAGGTACGACTAATCAAAGCTACACCAATTCTGCTAATTATCCTGAAAATGAACGCGGACAGACATACGGTTATGCTGCAGAAGACACCTCCGTTGAAATGCTACCTAATTTAATCTATGCAGGAAGTGTGAATGGTATTAAGGGGTTTTTGCTGAAAAAAGATTATCTCGGTGAACCTGGTGATGTCCCACTGTATGATGTTAATGGGAAAACCATAATTGGCTCTTTTCATATTAGCGCTAAGAATATGAACTATCCTAAAAATAAAAACGGACAAACATACGGTTCAAGCGCAGATGCTACTTCTTTAGAAACGGAACCTGAATTAATAAGTGCTATAGGTGAGGGTGGCACTGCAGGATATGTGCTAAAAAAAGACTTAGACGGTGAGCTACCAAAATCACCTGAGGAAGCCATTGCAATACAGAACAGTAGATCACCAGATGGTCGTGATATTCCGATGTTTGATGTTGATGGTGAAACTGTTATTGCTGTGTTTCATGTTGGAGGAAAGTAATAAAAAGGATGCTCAGTGTCACGCTTCCACAATTCATGAACACCGCTCTACCTTCATTCAAAAGGTGGTTGAAAAAAATGCGTAAATAATCGCGAAACAATAACGAGGTTCCATTCAAAGTCGCTAATATAGCGGCTTTTTAGTTTTGGCTTTGTTTTCTTTCATTGTTGATTTACGACCAAAGAATAACGCCCAGCATATAAACAGGCGTTTAATGTAACTCTTTAATCATTTTAAAGTTAACTAACTTAATACCCTTTCGTTCCACACACTGTGACTGAACTAATTGGTATCCGTGATGTTCAAAAAATGGTTTTGCTGTGATACTTGCATCAGTATCCAGTTCAGTAAGACCCAATCTATTTGCCTCAGATTCAAGAACGCTCACTAACGATGAAGCAATCCCTTGCCCTTGAAAATCTTTGTGGACATACAGTCTATCCAAGTGTCCTTTATGGGTCATATCAGAAAAGCCGACAACTCTGCCGTCGATTAAGGCAACATATGTAATATTGTTACTCATAGAATCTTTCCAAGACTCCAATCTAAGCTCCTCATCATCTTTGGATGCCCATGCATCAAGTTGCTCTTGTGTATAATCTTTCTTGTTTACAGAATGAACTGTTTCATAGAACAACATGACAATCTGACTAATATCCGAAACATGAAACTTTCTGATTTCCATCTTATATCCTCCGTGTAATCTTTTTTATTGTGATTCATAAATTTCTGTTTGTTTAAGAAACAGAAGATGCTGTGCGAAGATTTGCATTCGTCTCATTTACTTTAAACAGACATGAAGCAACAAGCATATTTTTCTTGTTTGATGTTGTATTTTCATAATCCTTGCTGTCTAAGTAGCGAAACCAAGCAAGATAATGTTGCAAATACTTTGTCGCAACCCCGTTAAAGTGGTCCATCCATTTTTTCAGACGGCTGTGATAACTGTTTACATTTTGGATATGATATACGCCTTTAACTCGCTGTTTTCCATCGGATTTGAATCGGTAATGAGCTAAACCTTTTGAGTTCGCATAAGAGCTAAATGCCCTCCACGAATCCGTGCAAAGCACGTTTGAGTCAGATAAACGACCACCAATTGCCTCATCCAATTTCGTTGTCCGAATACGCCCACGTCCAAGAACGCCAGAGTAAGTCATTTTCTGACGGTCACGGGCTACCAGTACACATACTTGGTCGTTGCTGATGCCACGATATTTGGCTTTACCGCCACGTTTACGAGGTTTACGGTCAGCTATGTTCCGTTTACCTTTTTCAGAGAACAAGAAATAAGTCTCGTCCATTTCGACGATACCCTGGAAAGCTTCGGTTGGAATTTGTTTCAAAGCGGAAAGGATTTTATGTCGCCAGTAGAATAAGGTCACGTGCGTAACTTCTCCGTGCAGTATTTCAGCACACTTACGAAGGGAAAAGCCATCAATCATACATTCAATGAATCGAACCCAAAGATGAGGTCTTCGTGTGCGTTGGAGAGGGGTATTCGTGAGGTCGTTAAACGTCTGTAAACAGGATTTACAACGGTAACGCTGCCGTTTGACCACTCCAGCACGCGTTTGAACACTATATTTTCCAAACCGCACGACAGCATGGGCTCAGATGGCAGTTGGTTATATGGCATATGCGCTTGCAGGTTCAAAAAAGGAGAACGTCATCGAGCAGACTTTCAGTAAACTGTGGCAATTTGGCCAGAATCGCTTTGGTTACCAATTACCTGATTCTGCCTCATTGCATTACAAAGAAATCCATATCTTCCTTCAGCACCCTATATGTATGGTTCATGTTTTTTACCTCACAATTTATTTCTGTGAAAGTGAAAAAATATCCTTTTTTCATGTCTTGAAAGAGTTTTGAAAATTAACCTTTACTTAGAATTGGAACTTGCGTTCTATACTTGGAAGTCTAAAGAAAAGGAATGTAACTTATTGGATGTATTTACGTCTATTGTGATGAAGGTTATTTAAGATAGGGGGATTTTGTGATGAATATAAAAAATGCATTATTGGCTAGCAGCCTTGTATTAAGTGTACTTTTAATGTCCGGTTGTGGATCTGATGATGCCAAGGCTCCACACTCAGTTCAATCAACAGAACAAGAGCCAGCTCAAACACAGGAAAAGGAGCAAGTCAAAGAAGACCAGCAAGTATTTGTTGATGAATCGAAATTTGAGGGCGAAGAACAAGAGCTAGTAAAGTTATTGAATTTATCTACTAAGTACAGAAATGAAGGCGACCAAGCAGCTTATATGGATCTTGTCAGTGATGAACCAAACACGCCTATAAATCAGATGAACTCTAAAAAGATTGCGGATATGCAAATTGACAGTATCGGTGAGATTTCAGAATCTCAGGGGACAATTATTGCGACAGTTACAACAGAAGGCTCTACACCAGGTTCAACAATGTACATTTTTCATAAAACCAAAGGAGTATGGAAGATCTACGATATTGATTAATTCACGGATATAAGTTTAAAAAAGCGAGCTTACACTAAACTCAGAGTAAGCTCGCTTTTAGATTTTAAACCCAATCAGTTGCAGCAACTCTAACCATCGTATAAATTGGTCTATTTTCGTTACTAGGGTCAAAGTTAGCTGGAACTGGGTTCCCGTTTCGAACGTTAGCGTATTTCATTTGTGTTGATCCTCCACCATCCAACATAACGGCTAGGCTACAACCACGATTAATCATGAATTGTCTAACTTCCCAAGCATTTTCACTTGCAAAGGCAGCGAGCCAAATCTTTGATCCATCCCAACCAATTGCTGTTCTTTTGGTCTTTAACGTCGGGCCAAAACGATATGCATTTTGACTTCCTGCTTTGGCCTTAGAGCAGTCATCTGAAGCATCCTTGCCATGAATTGCTATGTAGAACGCATCAGAGTTTGCATATGATACATTCGGAAACAAACTGTATCCACCAATTGCCCATTTTACATTGCTCAAATTTGCTTCGCTAGCATAGTCAACTACACCTGTTGTGATTGAAGATCCTCCGTTGTAACAGAACATAGTACCTCGCTTAGTTAAAGTGCCACATGCCTGACCTGTACGTGAACCTCCAGATCGAACTGCACTACCATTTTGAATAGCAATTCCGACTAAAGTTGCACCATTGAAAAAGGTACCATTAACACCGAAATACGCTTGGTCATTCACTGATTTATAACCAACATCAACCACAGAAATAGCTGCTAAATCTGTCTTAATTGTGTGCACGGTGTTACCGTTATGGGTGTATGCAATATGTTGAGCTACTGTCATAAATAAAACCTCCATGTTTAGAATATTGTAAGATCAAATTTAGCGGCCACTATTTTCTCTCTCATATATAAAGGTAAATACCAAAGTGATCTAACAACCGTTGAATGAAATTAAATATATAAACTTGTTTAATCGTATTAAAATCAATTTATCCACCTCAAATACAGGAATAAGACTTGCGCTTCTATGCTTTGAGAGTCTAAACAAAATAAAAATTGTAACTAATTGGGTTTATTTGCGTCTATTGTAATGAAGATACTTTAGATAGGGGAGTATTCAGATGCTTACAATAAAAGGACTGGTGGCTAGTAGCCTTATTTTAAGTGTACTTCTAATGGCAGGTTGTGGATCTGATGAAGCGAAGGCTCCAGAACCGGTTCAATCAACAGATCAAGAGCCTAATCATACAGAGGAAAAGGATAAAGTGAAAGAGGAGAAAAATGTATACATCGATGAAGCTGGTTATGAGGGTGACGAGCTAGAGATGATTAAAGTAGTAAATCTATCAACAAAATATAGAAATGAAGGGAACGAAGATGAATTCTTAAAACTGTTTAATCCTAACCATATGAAGACTTTAACTCCGATGAAAGTAGAGAGTATTCAACTTGAGTCTATTAACTTTATGTCTGAAAACGTTGGTAGTGTGAGAACTACGATAAAATATGACACTAAACAAGAGCCTGGAATAGCTTTATTTGTGTTTGATAAAACGGATGACAAGTGGATTATCTCTGGCACAGACTAAAGAACAGATTAAAGAAGAAGCAGTCCCGACATAGGGGACTGCTTCTTTGTGTCGAGCCTTATACCCATCCAGTTGCTTCTACAGCGACCATCGTGAATATTACCCTGGATCATAGGATAACCGTTATGGACAATGGCATACTTCATCTGTGATGAATCTCCACCGTCCAGCATAATAGCCAGGTTTGCAGCCGCGGCTAATCATGAAACGACGTACTTCTTAGGCATTCTCTGATTGGAACACAGCTAACCAGAGATCCATATCAACCAATTGCAGTACTGCTAGGGCTAAAGCGATAAGCGTTTTAAGTTTTGGATTTACCGTCAGCACATGCGTTTGCGTCGCCTGTACCATTAATTACAGTATAAACTGCTGCATCAATAGGTTATGACACATTCGGGAATAGACTGTATCCACCGATGTCCCATGTGATGTTGCTCAAACTAGATTCAGTATATGAATTTTCTTACAACGCCTGTACTAAGGGCATTTCCACTATTTTGAGCCTCTCACCCTTGAAAGGTGGGATTCCTAGCTAATTCTAGGGCGCATCCGTTTCTGCTTTGCCCAGCTGCTAAGTTAAGGGCTCGTTCAATATCCCGTCCCAAATCAGACTGTTACCATCTGCCACAGGTTGACGCATGATGTTGATCGCACCTACTCGATCACGGTGTGCTGTATACCCACAGATGCAACGATACGTTCGATCATTGGATTTGTTCCGCCTACTGCATACTGGGCAGATTTGCGAAGTGTAGGCTGGATCAATTTCCGCGATTTGGATTCCAGCGTGTGCCGCCTTGTATGGGATGAACATTTGCAACTGATAAAACGACCAATCATGCAGATTCTTTGTGTTTTTGCGACTTGTTCTTGTCGTCTTACGATAGCGGTCAACTTCTCAAGCTTAATGACCGACACGTTCTAGCCTAAAACATCATCTTTATCATAAATTCACCATATGTTCAAAGGTACCCGTTTAGCGGAATTCAGCACTCATGAATTAATCAATTGTATAGATGGACCATATACTTTCATTGTTCTTCCGGACCGCGTACATCATTTTCACTTCTTCAATCGTATCTGTATTGGAATCCAAACGTTCCCCAAGGACTGTAATATGCACTTGGTTTTTGATCGATTCACTTTTTCAATGCTTTCAATTGTTGAAAAATTATATTGGAATTCTTCACTATAATACCCATCCATAGCATCGGCCAATTTTTCGGTGACGAATCCGGATCGGTACAAATTGTGGTCATGCTCAACAAGTCCTTTTAAGTTCAATTTAAGTACATCGAGAAGAGGGGATTCGTCTTCCGTTAGGGAGGATTCCGCCTCTTTAAAATCAATATTAATACCAGGTTTAAAATTTGTTGAAGACTCCGTTTCAGCCTCAGGAGTTTTAGATGTATCAGGTACTGAATTCTGTGTTGTATTCATCGTATTCGTTGGTTCTTCGGTTGGTGAGTTTGTAACACCACACGCCGTAAGAAGAATAAATGAAGTTAACAGCGCTGTTAAGGCAAATGATTTTAGTATGATATCCCACCTTTAAAAAACTTATATAGATAAAGTCGCTACGATGATGGAAAAAGTTACAATTTATTGTTCAAAAGGAATAGGAAAAAGGGAAATCATAAAGCGATTTCCCTTTGAAAAACCGAAGGATTAAGACCAAGTTGCCCCGTTGACAGTAATGATACTGTATACAAGACGAGGTCCACCAGAAGTGTAGTTTGTACCATCTGATTTTTTGGCACGAATTTGTGCGGCTGTATTGCCATCCAGCATAATAGCATCTGTACATCCAAGAGACTTCATGATACCTCTTGCTTCTAATGGCGTACAATCGTTTGCTTTACTCATTACAGCCAGGACAATTTTATCAGCTTTATAGCCGATCGCAGCACGTTTGTTGTTTCCGAAATCAACATTGCCTTTTTCATCTTTCAGCAGGGTGTTGAATGCCGTTTCGCTAGTAACAGTTTCTTGAAGTTTGAGGCTAATGCCTCCGATAGCCCATTCAATCCAACTAGTAGGCGTAGACAGATCAGCTAATTTGTTAATGACGAACACATTCGCTACTTTGGTAATGCCAGCATTTGGCCTCATACAAACTGTGGACACTATGTTATCTAGATTCGATAATTTTAGCCTGTTATCACAACTTTTTATGATTAGAGGTTGTTAAATAAACAATTAAATTACCCTTATATATGAGAAGGTAATTAAGACTTATCTAGGCGGAGGAATGACGCTATAGAACAAGTCCCATTCTTTAATTACATTTCTCTAATCTAATCTGAATAGGGGAATTATTATATGGCTACTAACTATGAATACAAACAAGTTGAAGGAGCACCACTGTCGATTTTTTCTCCATACGGTCCACGTATGAAGTATATCAAAACGAAACTTTCCAACATCAAAAGTGAAACGATCTTAAAACCGATGTCGCAGACTTCTTTTATGGGTATCAACGGTGGTTTCTTCCTCCCAGAGAATGATAACTACAATATTCCTCCGCTTGAGGGAAGATCTATCGCATACTCTTCTACAGATACCGGTAATGTCTCTGTAAACTACGGTTCACCACTTAAAACCCGAACACTGCCAAAAAATTATTTACGGAACGGATCATCCAATCAACTCTTTGCTCGTAAGACGTTGGTCATCTATACAAGTGGAGGGACAACCAAGGCAGCATATATGTATGCTACAAACACAGCAGAGGTTTTTGCCCAGTATAGCAATGTTAAAACAATTATTGGAGGTAACAGTTTTACTTCTTCTGACTGGGGTGTTGCTCAATTCAATGTACCACTGCCAAGAACAGCGATCGCATGGAAAGGCGATGATGTATATCTTATTGCAACACCAGACGCTATCACCATCAATGATCTAAAAGCCTCTATTGAGCACATTGGCTTAGATCCTACTAATACCATTGTTCTTGATGGTTCGGGTTCATCCGCAATTCGTGTACAAACTAACGGTTCGTGGAGCAACAGCTTTATTGGTGGGGATCGATATATTTATAATATGGTTCGTTTGATCAGTTCTACTTAAAAAATTGTGGTTCATATACAAAATGTAGAGGTTTTTTCCAGTAAAAGTATGACTGATTCCAAATAATCATATATAATGAAGTGAATTGAAAAAATATAAGGTAGGTGCTTCATTTTGAACGGTACTAGCCCAGGATTACAACATCTAGGACGGTTTATCCTCTCAAATGTAATTACTGCTTTAACAGCTGCTGTCTTGTACACCATTCTGATTTTTGCAGGGCCACAAAGTGATGGTGGGATAGATAATGCATTCACAACAGGTATTTTCTATATATTCTTAATTAGCATTCCGGTTTTTCTGCTTTCCATAGTCAGTACATCGATCATCGTGTGGATGAGAGATAGATTGTTTAAGGGGAAAATAAATGCCATTGGCTTAAATCTTATGTATTTGTTGATTGCTATCGTAATCAGTGTTGTATTTTATTTCATCCATCAGTCGTTCTTTCAGACAAATGTGGTTTTGGGAGTATCAGCACTATTACCGCTTTTGGTTTTTGGTATTCTATACGAAAATTACATTATAAAAGCACCTAAAACATCATAAAGCTTTATTTTGGAAGATCTTAAGATAAAATGAACGTAATTTATGAAATCTATACTCTTCAATGTATCTGTGTTTATGTACTCAACAAATGAGATGATAAAATTACAGCGACATGATTGGACTGGTAAGTTGTATTTATCAGGATGAAGAAGAACATTGTGAACACTTTTAGTATGTGAAGACAATAAGAACTTGGCGAAACACAGGGGTATCGTTCCTTTTTAAAGCCATTGTTCAATCAACGGGTTACAGTCTTAAACTAACAACGAATTTAAACTTTTATGCATCCAAAACGCATGATATCGCTTTCGCGAAGTTGTGCGTTTTTTTATTGCATAAAAATCCAAGGAGGCCTGTAATGTTGAAATTAGGTCTTTAACGTTTTAAGGTAAAGCTTGTTGAATCGTTATGTACAATGCGAAACCTAATTTAGAAAAAGAAAAAATGTGTTCAAGTATACTTGAATAGATTTGCGTAATTATTGCAGTATGGAATGATTGCTGGCCAATCCCTCTCTATATTGGCTTGGAGATTTCAAACAGTATCTTTTGAAAATAGAACTAAACTGAGACAAACTATTATATCCAACATTTGATGCTATGACTTTAATGGATAAATCGGTTTCTGCTAGTAGTTCTTTTGCTTTGTTAATTCTCAATTGGTTCACAAAGTAAATAGGGGATGTTTTAAACACTTTGGAATAAGTGTTACATAGATACGTTGGATGGACGCCAGCATATTCAGCTAAGTCTTGTAATGTTATGTTCGACTGATAGTTTTTTCTAATGAATCTATTTAACTGAATAAGTCTCGCATCTATTTGGTCCTTTTTCTCCAAAGTACTGGGTTTCTGGAGGTTCTCTAAGAAAGACATAACGGCTATAGTATTGGTATCAATGGAATGCTTATTTTCTAAAATTAAATCAAAAGGAGAAGGATCGAATCCAGTTAGATAAGGCTCTTTGAGTATAACTGTCCTACAACTGAATCTAACTATCTGAAGACTGATGGTTTGATTACCAGGGTTAAACAAGCAAAACTGACTGTGAGTATATTGAAATATTGCACTGTTTCCTGAAGTTAAACTAATGTTGCAGCGGTTTATTTGTATTTCGAGGTTATTATCGGTTTTGATATAAAGAAAGTCATACTTCGTTAAGGACCATTTTTCAAGCGCTCCGGGAAACAATAATAGCTGAGAGATAATACCTTGAATTTGCAAGTTCCCATCCTCCATTTAATTATATTCATATTTTACCTTATATAACATTATACAGATAGTATTGTTTTACATATTAGTAAAATGGTAAATTAAATCTGTTGTAAAAATTCATCATATGGAGATACTTTTATGAATAATTTGTATCATTATGTAGAAGAGTTCACTAAATATTCAAGAGATTGTGAACATAGTTTGTCAGAAAAAATCGACTTCTTATTGAATATGGATGCACACCATTTTACTCAAGATGTTCATATAAAACCGCAAGCCTACGTTCGACTTATTTCTGGTTTGTCGGAAACTTGTCCTTCAACCGCACTAAGTTTCGCAATGCACTTATATACTCAGTGGGGACTTCAGAAAATTGGCGTTGATGAGAAACTAATTCATTCAGTTTTGAAGGAATCTGCTTCAGGGAGACTGTTTGCCTCGCTTAATGAACCAGGATTTTATTTCTTAAGAGAAGATCAACTAAACCCCGAACAGTTTTCTGTCCATGCCAGAAAGACAGAACAAGGCTACGTAATAAATGGAGTAAAAAAATTTGTTTCTTTGGAGCCATATGTTCACTTCCTTCCAGTTTATTGCTACGTTGATAACCCCTCTGAACAGGAGGGACGAATAGCGGTGCTTTTAATTAGGAGAAGTTCTGAAGGGATCTCTGTAAAACCTGACTGGGATACTATTTCGATGTCTGAGAGCAATAGCAACAGTTTGTTATTCGATAATGTGTCTGTTCCGTACATAGATGCTTTATTCACTGCAAAGGATGCTCTACAAAAGACCAATGTATTTGGATACTTATTCCGTTTAAGTATTGTTTCGGTTTACTATGGAATTGCCAAAAGAGCCTATGATTTTGTAAAAGAGTATTGTAGAAGCAAACAAGTACCACACACTAATCGTGCCCTTTCTTTTTTTCCTGGTGTGCAATTTTCAGTGGCTGAGATGTCCATATTATTGGAAACAAGCTTTTCGCAAATTACAAGATATTCAAATTTACTTGATGATGTCCTTTCAGGCAAACTGGTTTCCGACAATATTAGCAACATTAGCTTAATTACGAAAGAGCTTGTTACTAGAAATGCTGAGCAGATCGTGAATATTGCAATGAAAATTTCAGGAATAAGCAGTATTGGGAAAAGCAACATTTTATCTAAATTATATCAGGATGTAAAAGCAGGTGGCTTTCATCCTCCACAATCAGATGTTGCGTATGAAATGATTGCTAAATACGAGCTGGGTGTTTTAACCCATCGGACACGATGGTTATAGAGAGGAGATTGACAATGTATATTTCGTTAGAGGTCCCTGGAAAATTGTTTGATAAAGTTGATATCTTGATTGACAGAATTCTTTATTTATCTGAATCTGTATCAGGTTTAACTTACGATAGCGATAAAAAAGTTATTGAACTTCATTTAGATTCTGAAATTGATGGTGATAGAATATCGTCATTGAGAGATTCGTTTCAAACACTATGTATTGAGTTAGAGAACGTTCGAAGTATTAAGGAAAGAGTTGTAAAAACAAATCTTCCTCAGTCCAAAGATCATTCTCGTAAGCCTAATGGTAATACTGTGAATGATTCAACTATGCATGAAAGTGGAATTCTGTTAAAAGAGAAGTTGGATCAGACATTCCTTAAGATTGCAAAAAAGAACGGTGCCCAAATGAGGGAGTACCCATCTATACTTACCAAAGACAACATGTTGAAAAATCAGTACCATGTTCATTTTCCTCAGAATATCTTTGGGGTAGCATCTGTTCCTCATAATATCGACGCAATAAAGACTTTCCGACTTAAAGCAAAGGAAGAAAGATATAACGATGCACTAGAGTTTAAAGGGGAAGTTTTACAACCATGTATATGCTATCACTGCTATGAAGAATTACAAGGCCAAATATTGACTAAAGAGAAAGCGCTTACTGGAAGAGGAGAATGTTATCGTCATGAAGTGAAGTGGAGGGAAGATAAATTCAGAAAAAGTCAGTTTACTATGAGAGAAATTGTATTTATTGGCGATGAAGAACACGTAATCAATATGCGAAATGATATTATGAATGTCGTTTGGAACTTATTTGAATCCATTGGTTTGAAAGGGAGAATTGCTACGGCAACAGATCCATTTTTCTTCAGCCAAGATTTGAAAACCAAAGGAACATACCAAATGATGAGTAACGCGAAATACGAACTTATTGTTACCACATCAACTGGAAAAGAGGTATCTATCGCTTCATTTAACTATTGCAATGATATGCTTTGCTCAAAATATAACATCAAAGATGTTAATGGGCAGCCTCTACATTCTGGATGTATTGCTTTTGGTACGGATCGTTGGAAAGAAGCTATCATTGATTTATATGGATACAAGACAGAAAATTGGCCTGATTTGAATATAGAAATGGAGTTGTTTTTATAATGGTTCAGCAAGTTTCTTCTTTGGAACAAATAATATTATCAAAAGTTTTAGAAGTGTTACATCGTGAAGGAGGTATTGAATTACATACTGAACTTCGAAATGAGGGTCTAGATTCTATAAAGACAATTGAGTTAATTGTAAATTTAGAAATCGAATTTGATATTCAGATCGATGATCAAGACCTATTAATTGAGAATTTTTCAAGTATATACAAAATATCCGAACTCCTTACTAATACATATGGGTTGCAACAATGATACAATATGTAATCATTGTTGAATCAGGTAACAGAGGCGCTGAAATACTGTCTTTTCAAACATTAGGATATGAAGTGATTTTAATTACTTCAGGTATTGTACCGTACGATAGTGAAAATATTAAACGTGCAACAAAAGTAATAACTGATAAGAGAATAGTGCAGTTTAACTTTTTATCTTCATTAATAAACGAGATTAAAAGCGAGCACATGGTAAAAACAATTGTTTCTACAAGTGACTTTTTTATATATCCAGTCAGTTTAATTTGTGAAAAGTATAATTATTCGTTTCTAAGTTCAGAATCATCTTTTGTCTTTCATTTTAAAGATGAATTTCGAAGGAAACAAAATCAATTAAGTTTTGCTCATCCGAAATTCTATTCATTTAGTGAGATCAAGGAAGCAATAGATTTTTATCGTACTTCTCAGAACAAACAATGGGTCTTTAAACCAGTAAATGGTAACGAATCAGTAGGTGTAAAACTGATAAATAATGAACAAGAGTTAACCGAAAGTTTTAAGAAATTAAAATACATTTCTCGGTTTACAGGGAACCTATATAAACCTACTTTCCTGTTGGAAGAATACATTCAGGGGAACATTTATAGTTGTGAATTTATCGTTGCTAACGGTCAAATTCAAATTCTAGGTGTTACTAACCGTCTAATGAGTCAATTACCATACTTTATCGAGCTAGGATACACATTTCCTGTTAATGAACCGATAGTGGATAAAATTGTTGAAGAAACTAAGCGTTTTGTAGATGAGTTTCAGTACAATTTTGGCCCATGTCACATCGAATTTATTGTTACCGAAGAAGACGAGGTTTATATTCTGGAAGTGAATCCCCGACTTATAGGTCCACCCAATCCGTGGATGATTGATCGAGCACTGAACATATCTGTTTTTGACCAAGTATGTGCATTGTTTGTTACAGGGGAACTTGCGAAAATGAATTTAAGTAAGCCAAAATATTCGGTATGTCTTGAAGTAACAAGCCCCATTGCAGGAAATCTCTGTGGAATAAAAATTGATCAATCATATATAAATCACAGTGATGTAAATATCATTTTTCTTAAAGAAGTAAATCAGTATGTTACTGGGGCGTCTTCAAACACAGATATCATTGCAAGAATACTTACAGTATCGGATTCAATTGAAATCGCGCAAAATTTAGCAATGGAAATATATGAAAATACGGAATTAGAGATGAAAATACAACCCAAAGTGATCTCTTTTACGAATAAACAGTAGATAATTTAATGTAGAAAAAGGAATGATTAGCACATGGTTTTTGAAGAACTAGAATCTAACGTAAGATCGTATTGTAGGTCATTCCCTGACAAATTCACTAAAGCTAAGGGAGCTTTTGTTTATTCAAACACAGGAAAAAAATATATTGATTTTTTTGCTGGAGCAGGCGCACTTAATTATGGTCATAATCATGAATATCTAAAAAGTAAGCTTGTAGAATATATTGAGACAGATGGAATTGTTCACTCTTTGGATATGTATACTGAAGCAAAGGAACAATTTTTACTTAAATTTGATAACTCCATATTAAAAAGAAAAGGGTACTCTTATAAATTACAATTTTGTGGACCTACTGGGACAAATGCTGTTGAAGCTGCCATAAAATTAGCTAGAAAGGTTACCCAAAGGACAGGTATATTTGCATTCATGGGAGGTTTCCATGGTATGTCGCTAGGTAGTTTATCCGTAACTAGTAACCACTATCACCGGCAAGCTGCCGGTATTCCACTGAATAATACAACGTTCTTTCCATATGCAGGTGATACATACAATATGGACACCCTATCATATATTGAACAGGTTTTAGCAGATGATCATTCAGGAATTGATAAACCGGCAGCTATAATATTAGAAACAATCCAGGCTGAAGGTGGTATTAATGTTGCTTCAGTCGAGTGGTTGAGATCCTTGGAAGAGCTGTGTAGAAAACATGAGGTTTTGCTCATTTGTGATGATATACAGGTTGGTTGTGGACGCACAGGTACCTTCTTTTCATTCGAGGATGCTGGCATAGTACCAGATCTTGTAGTTCTTTCAAAATCGATAAGTGGGTATGGTTTACCTATGGCACTACTCTTAATAAAAAATCATTTGGATATTTGGTCTCCAGGTGAGCACAATGGCACGTTCAGAGGCAATCAACTGGCGTTAATAACAGCTGCCGCCGCTCTAGATATATGGGGAGAAATTGAAAATGATATTGCTATAAAATCTGCTCAAATGAAATCTGTACTTGTAAGGATCTCATCGATCCATCCTCAAATTGAAATCAGAGGCAAGGGAATGATTTGGGGAGTAGATTTAAGTCGAATTCAATCTTCATATATAGCTGAAAAAATAAGAGACAAATGCTTTGAAAAAGGATTGCTTGTAGAATGTGTTGGACGAAAAGATTCAGTTATTAAATTACTTCCACCATTAACAATAAATCAAGTTGAACTAAATGATGGGTTTCATGTTTTAGAAGAAAGTATTCTAGAATCCTTGAGGGAGGTCTAGATTTAAATTAAGGGGTGGAATTATCTTGGGACAGACTAGTCTTAGAATAGGAGAAAAACGTGTAACAACAGGTAAAGTTAATCTTCTCAAGATATATACATGGACTCTTTCTTTTCTTAGTCCATACAAAAAGTTGTTTTCAGTTAGCATACTACTTGGACTAATTCTTTCTTTAGCACAAATCTCAATACCTAAATTTGTACAATTCTTGGTAGATGAAATTCTTCCTGCAAATGACTTATCTAAATATCGGAATTCCCTTGAAATTATAGTTTTTATCATTACAATCGTCGTCATTTCTACAATACTAAAATATATGATTGATCAGAAAGTCCAAGAATGGGTGTCAAGGGATATGCAGATAGGAGTCTTTCATAAAATAAGAAGCTTAGGTTACTCGTTTTATGAGAAATATCCTGTTGGAGAGGTATTCTCATTATTCCAAATTGAAGTTGAAGCGTTACAGAAAATCATTCGTCTGTACTTTCCAACCATTTTGCAGTTTACGATAACGTTTATAGTAACTTTTACATTTATGTTTTATTTAAGTTGGCAACTTTCATTAGTGTTTATTCCAGGAATAATCATTTACTACTTGTGTGGACCATACTTTGAAAGAAAATCAGCTTTGTATGCGCAACAATTGGAAAATGCTCATTCAGAACTCAACAAAAGACAATATGACAGCATATCTTCCTTGATTGAATTAAGGTCATATGGGCAAGAGGGATGGGATCTGGAACGTCTTTTAGAAAAAGACAAACAAACTGCTGCGATTAATGTGATTTTCTTTAAACTTATTAATTATCGTGGTGCATTTCGAAGGGTTATGGTGTATTTCAGTGGTGTTTTAATGTTCATCTTTGGCTATTTTTTTGTTTCCCAAGATCTTCTGACACTAGGAGAGTTTATAGCATTTACGATTCTTTATTATAAGGTAATGTTTGATCTCACGGTCTTAATAACAAATTTAACCGAACAAAAGGAATTATTAATTCAAACTGTAAGATTACATTACTTCATGGAGTTGGAGTCTGATGTCATAGAAGCGGATAATCCAGTGCAGCTTCCTGTAGTGAGAGGTAGGATCGAATTCGATAATGTAAGTTTCGGGTATAGTCCTTCCTCAATGATCTTAAAAAATATTGATCTAACAATAGAAGCAGGAGAAAAGGTGGCTTTTGTTGGCATGAGCGGACACGGGAAGTCTAGCTTAATAAAGATGATCTCACGGTTTTATGATCCTACAGAAGGATCTATTTCTTTGGATGATGTCATATTATCCGAACTTTCGTTGTCCCAGCTTAGGGAAAATGTAGGGTACGTATTCCAAGAGACGTATTTGTATGGCAATAGTATCAAAGAAAATATACGATTTGGTAATCCAGATGCATCAGATGAGGACATAATCGCCGCTTCGAAGGCAGCATCTGCTCATAGCTTTATTAGTGAACTTCCAGATTCATATGAAACCCTCGTAGGCGAAAGAGGAAGTAGGCTCTCGGGCGGACAGAGACAGCGAATTGCGATTGCGCGTATGATCCTGAAGAACCCTCCAATAATTGTCTTAGATGAGGCAACATCCGCTTTGGACCACGTCAACGAAAAGAAAGTAAAAGATGCGCTTGACCATCTTTTTAAAGGACGTACCATTCTCGCAGTAGCTCATAGGATTTCAACGATACAGGACTATGACAAAATAGTTATGATAAAAGATGGTAGGATATCTGAAGTTGGAACTTATGAGAATTTGCTCGTGAAAAAGGGAGCTTTTCATGAGTTACTGATGGGAGAGAAAAAAGATGCTTCAGTCGCTTCGTTGGGTCGTTAGCTATATTGCAAAGGTTAAACGTATATATCTCTTGGCAATGCTTTTGCTCGTGATATCCGTTGTTACCAACTTGATGATTACATTTACTCAAAAATATATTATTGATGATGTATTTTTAGAAAAAAACTATAGTTTGTTTCCGTATTTACTAGGTTTATTTGTTTTCTTGGCTTTTAGTTACATTGCCTCTTGGTGTTTCAAAGATATCTTGTTTGAAAGAGCCTCGGATAGATTGAGGTTGATGATGCGAAAAGAGTATATGGAATTTCTATATCAAATGCCTGCAGATCATTACCAAAAAGAACGAGTGGGTAGTTTGCTATCTTATCTCAATGACTTGTTAAACTCCAAGAATACGTATATCTGGGGGTTTCCAGATCTTATAGAAAGAATTCTAAATCTTATACTGCTCTTATGCATTGTAGGCTTTACTGTACCACAGCTCTTATTTATTATTGTGCCACTTTCGGTCCTATACATTATTCAGGGAAAATACTTTGGTTCACGTATAAGTAAATTATCAATTCAACGTAGTAACCTGAAGGCAGAACACAATGTGAATATTGAGGAAGGTATATCTGCTTCAAGAGAAGTCATTGCTTTTCATCGAATTCATTGGGAAATCAATAAGATAAAACAAAGCGCACAAAATTACATTCATAAAGTTTTTGAAATTGCTCGTATACAGAGAAAGCAATTAGTCATTTCCGAACCTATGCGATGGGGCTCCAACCTATTAATTTTAGGTTATGGCGGATATATGGTTTTGGAAGGTAACTTAACCATCGGTACCTTTGTAGTGTTCTATCAATTTTCCATCCAATTATTAGATGCTTTTCAAGGGACGTACAATTCAATTATGCAATTTTCAAATGATTACGGAGGAATATATAAGGCACAACAATTAATGAGTAGTAAACAAATGGATCCAGGAGAAGTCAGCTTGACGCAGCCTGTCAAAAGGATCTCTTTTAAGAAGGTAAGTTTCTCTTATGCTGAAGGAGAAAAGCAAGTTCTTAATGGCCTTACGATAGAAATTCCATTTGGTAAAAAGGTAGCAATCGTTGGAGAAAGCGGATCAGGTAAATCAACAATTGCTCAACTTCTTCTTAGACTATATTCACCTACTTCGGGACATATCGAGATTAATGATATTCCAATACAAAAGTTAAAAAGGGAAACTTGGGCTCAAAAAGTGAATGCTGTTTTTCAAGATCCCTATCTTCTGCCTGATAGCATACGTTCTAACATAACTTTAGGCCGTGATTTTACAGAAGCAGAACTTGCTGAGGCTTGTAGGCATGCTGAGATTTACGAGAATATCGTGAGTCTTCCAGATGGTTTCGATACCTTATTAGGTGAACGGGGAGTGAACTTATCAGGCGGTCAGCGACAAAGAATAGCCCTGGCAAGGGCTATAATAGGAAATCCCGAAGTTCTAATACTGGATGAAGCGACTTCTGCCTTGGATTTAGAGACGGAAAGGCGTGTTCAAGCCAATATTGATCTTATACGAAAAGAGAAAACGACTATTATTATCGCACATCGATTATCTACTGTAGAAAATGCCGACATTTGCTACAGTTTGGCTCAAGATCCATTGATAGCGAATAAAGTAGAAGTGAAAGGGTGATTAAATGGTTACTAATTTAGATTCTTTAAAGACTGAAGAGAGGCTAGTCCTATTGTTAGTGAAACCAACATGGACAGAGACGGAAACTACGCAGGTAATGGACTTGGTGAATTCGCACATGGATTGGAGTCGAGTGCTGGGATTATTACAATATCATCGTGTTACCGGGATGGTTTGGAGCAATATTCAAAAATATTTGAAAAAACTTGATGTTCAGCTTTCATATGAAAAGCTCTTTTCAAACGTCTCCCAAAGTTACAATCTTCAATTAAATAAGGCAAAAGAACAGTGGGAACATACAAAACGAGTATGCCAAAAGTTTGATGAAAATGGGATAAACTATGCACTGCTTAAGGGCATAGCCCTATCAGCTTGTGTGTATAAAGATTGGGGAGCACGGAATTTCGGTGATACAGATATCCTTATCCATCCTAGCCAGATAAATTTAGCAACTCAATGTCTCAAAGATGTAGGATATATCCAAGGTGTCATTAATTTAGACCGGAGTGATATTGTTGCTGCATCTAGAAAAGACACGATGTTTTGGTCTCTAGTATCTCATGAAGTACATCCTTTTATTATAAAGACACCCAATTCATTAATTATCCATTCTCACGAAGTAGATCTTCAGTTCTCTATTGATCTAAATACTGCAAATAGAACTGATGTTTCAGTCACAAATTTATTAGACAATTCCATTAGTGTGAACATAGATAACACTCGTATAAAGACATTGAACTGGGAAGATTTTTTAATATTCTTATGTATTCATTATTACAAAGAAGCTACCACAATTAGAGATGTAAAAGCCTATAACGATCTTACCTTATATAAGTTATGCGATATCTTTTATCTACTCGTTCATAAAGAAATTTGTATCGATTGGAATAAATTTCACGAAAGTGTTGAGGCAACGCAGTCTCACAAAGGAGTTTACTACGCATTATCAAACCTTAACAGTCTGTATATTGATGTAGTATCAGATGATATTCTGATCCGTTTGAAACCTCAGGATTTATCCTATTTGGATGAAGTATACCACTACAATAGTAACGAAATTGCAGGAAGATGGGATATGTCTTTTGCAGAAAGGTTTTTTGATCCAAATCGAATAATTAAGCTCAATGAGGAAATCGCAATGAGTAATCGGAGCTAAATGGATTGATATTGTTTTATAGACTAAGTTGTTCTCTTATTCTACTTCTAAATATCTTAATATATGGGGTCATTAAATTATGAAAAAACTTTTTTTGGGACAACCAATAATGGACACAATGAATTACCAAGGGACTTTATTTTCCATTCTCGCTGATGAAGAGAACTTGATGCCTTGGGTTTGCAATAATTTTATACAGTTAAGATATGTAATTGATTGGGAACTATATTGTTATGATAATCAAGACATAATTGTTGAAACTTGTCCGTTTATTAGAAAGAATGTCCTGTCACGGGAAATAGTGAATTCTAAATGGGATACATTCGTTGATTTTATAAAGCATTCTATTGACTCTGATTCATATGTTTGGTGCCATTTAGACCGTTTCTATATTCCTGCGCATGCTGTTTATAAGAAACAAAGTCAGTTTCATGAAACCCTGATATTAGGGTACGATGATGAGTCAATTTATATTGCTGATAATCTGGCAAATGGAAAATATCAAGAAACAAAATGCACGTATGAAGAGATAAATGATGCTTTTAATAATATTTGCAGTCCTTATGATCATATATCTCGGGTTATTTTGCTAAAAAAGAAAAATGAAGATATTTATGAGTTGAACATTGATCAAATCATAGATGGTATGCGTCGACATTTATACTCAAAGCGTTCGTTTGATCCTATCAATTATAACGTCATGAGTCTCTATGGCCTGGAAGTTTACAAGTACTTGTTAACTAGATTTAGACATCACAAGCACAAGATTGAAAATCTAGATATAAGGCCATTTCACCTAATTTGGGAGCACAAAAAAATTATGATGCTTCGTCTACAATACATGGCTAATTTAGGTTATCTAAAACATACAGATGAAGCCATTGTGAAGTATGTAGATTTAGAGAAACAATCTATGATTTTAAGGAATACCGTTATTAAGTACAACGTTACGAAGTCTAGTTCTCTTCTAAATAAGATAGAAGCGGAGTTAGAAAAGATCCTACGTCAAGAAAAAAGTTGCTTAGAGGAGTTATTAAATAAAATAGGCTAGAAAACAAAGTGTTAAGTCGACATTCATGAGAATATACCACATTAAACTTTATAGAATGCAAGGAGATCAGAAATGAAAGTAAATAGTATGAGTGAAATTATAGCTGATGTAAATCAAAGTACTTCTTTCAAAGTATATTTCTCAGAAGGAATATTTAATTTAGAAAATTCTTTGATTAAGGATTACTGTAAGCAAAAAAAATGCTGTGTGGTCATAAGTGAAACGGTAAATAAGCTTTTTAGAAATGAAATTGAAGGATATTTTAGTTCTCATATAACTAACTTCAAAATTATTGTAATTAAGACGACGGAACTTAATAAAAATATGGATAATGTTTTGGAGATTTGCAGTAAAGGGAAAGAATTTGGACTAGACAGAAAATCACTGTTTGTTGCTATAGGAGGAGGTATATTACTTGATATCGTTGGTTTTGCAGCATCCATGTTTAAACGACGCTTAGATTATTTGCGAATACCGACTACATTATTAGGGCAGGTTGATGCAGGTGTAGGTATAAAAACAGGTGTAAATTTTGCAGGCACAAAAAATTATATAGGATCATTTCACCCCGCAATTGCTACTTTCAATGATATCAATCTGTTGAAAACGCTTCCCGAAGATCAATTCTTGTGCGGGATAGGGGAAATTATTAAAATGGCAATCATTTGTGATCAATACCTCTTCGATCTTGTAAAAAAGAATCATGTGGAACTTCTAGAGGGCAAATACCAAAATAATTTGTTTGTTTCAAATAAGATTAATTATATATCTGTCCAACAAATGCTCGACCATCTCAATGGAAACTTTTATGAGGATAATCTTGAAAGGCTGGTAGACTTCGGACATACGTTTAGTCCTTTTATAGAAGAGTATTCGAATTATAGAATTAATCACGGTAAAGCGGTTGTAATGGATATTGCGATTTCAACTGAAATATCCTACCTAATGGGTAGAATTAATGAAACTGATAGGAATAATATCTTATCCACGTTGTTGTCAATTGGATATGAAATTTTCAATGCGGAAACGTTCATTCCAGAACTTATGTATAAATCGTTAGATATAGTGATTCAACATCGAGGAAATGATTTAAACCTTGTAATTCCTCTATCTATAGGAGAAGCAAGTTTTGTCAAAAAGCCTGAACAACTTCCTTTACAATTACTTGCTTCAGCAATGAATAATCTTCAAATCTATCAATCTGCATTTAACGCCAAAAGGAGCATTGAAGTATGATGAATGATCTTTTTGGAACGGACGGAATACGAGGATTTTCAAACGAAGAACTATCGCCAGAGAGAATTTTGAGAATTGCTAGAGGTATCGGAAATTATATTATTCAATACGCTGGGGATTCTGAGAGCAATCACAAAGTTATCATTGGATATGATACTAGACAGTCCAATTTGATGATTGAGCATGCTTTAATTGCCGGATTTACTTCTTGCGGGATTGACGTGATAAAAGTGGGTATACTCCCGACTCCAGCGATCGCATTCTTAACGAAGAAATACGATTGTGATTTAGGTATTGTAGTGTCTGCTTCACACAACCCCTATTACTATAATGGAATAAAAATATTTGATAGATATGGCTATAAAATAACCAAAGAAGAAGAGAAGAAGATTGAACAACACTACAATCAAAATAACAATAAGTTTGGAAATGAAACTATAGGAGAAGTGTTATTTTGGGAAGCGAAAGGAAGTTCTGATTATCTGGATTACCTTTCAGTTAGTGTACCCATTACGAATGAAGGTTCAAAGTTAGTTATAGACTGTGCTAATGGAGCAGCAAGCAACATCGCACCAAAGTACTTTAAGGATTTAGGTTTTGAGATTGTCTCAATTAACGATCGTCCAGATGGGAAAAATATTAATAAAGCTTGTGGGTCCATGGACACCAGTTTACTAGAACATCAGGTTAAAAGTTCAAAAGCTATTATGGGAATAGCATTCGATGGAGATGCAGACCGCTGTATCCTAGTTGACGATCAAGGTCATAGACTCACTGGGGATGAAATGCTCACGATGATTGCCTTGTACTACAAAGATAATGGGGAGCTATTTAATAACACTATTGCTACTACTATTATGACAAACTTAGGCTTGATCAATCATATCATTCACTACGGAATTGAAATAGAAATCACCCCAGTGGGGGATAAAAACGTAACCATGTGTATGAAAGAGAATCAAATTGTGCTCGGGGGAGAGTCTTCGGGGCATCTCATGTTCTCAAAGTATAGTACCACTTCTGATGGATTACTAACTGCCTTGCTCTTCATACAAATGATACAGACTTTAAAGCAGCCAATTAGCATGTTGCGAAAAGCATCATTTATGTACCCCAATAAATTAATCAATATACCATGTAATGCCTCATGGGATATGCCTAGATATATCCAAGCGAAGATAGAGAAAGTGCAAACCCAACTCGGAGATCGAGGGAGAGTATTTATAAGAAAATCTGGTACAGAACATTTAGTGAGGATATTAGTTGAAGCCCACGATTTAAACGAAGTAATGAGTATAAGTAAATATTTCGAAGAGGTTATCGTAAAAGATACTTTATTGATAAGAAACTAGGAGGAAAATATTATGAAAATTACAAACAGTGTGTATTTGAAATACTTGACTAGAAATACATGGCCCGTGGAAGGCACATCGCCAGCATGCCGTGGTGAGGGAATTTACTTTTGGGATTATGATGGAAAACGATTTATGGATTTTTCCAGTCAGACGTTGAATTTACTTTTGGGTCAGTGTCATCCTGCATTAGTGGATGCAATTACGGAACAAGCTAAAACATTGACCTATGCTTCGAGTCGTTTCAGCTCTATGTCTTATTTTAAGACTGCTGAGAAACTTGTTCAAATAGCACCAGACGGATTTACCAAAGTGAATATTAAAATGTGTGACGGGTCTGATGCTAATGAAACCGGTGTGAAAATTGCTAGGAAATATACAGGTAAGACTGGCATTATTTCATTTAATCAGGGCCACACAGGTCAAACGACACAAACCATTCAATTAAGAGGTTATGGAAGGGACCCTAGGACGTTGGCCGGCAATACGGATGATATTGTGTTTGTAAATCCTCCAAATTGTAAAGAAGAGGGAGACTATAAAGAAACATTAAATGAATTAATTGAAGTTATTAAGACAAAGAGTATTGCTGCCATTTTGTTAGACCCAATGATGGTGAACGCAGGAGTCTTAGTTAATTCCAAAACAAAATTGTATTTACAGAGTGTGAATAGCCTAGCGAAAGAAAACGGTATTCTTCTTATATTAGATGAGAATCAAAGTTTTGGTTGGTTACCAGGTTTATTTGCTACAAACTATTATGGTCTTTCTCCAGATATTATTACCTTAGGAAAAGGACTATCGGGAGGTCATCCATTAGCTGGAGTGCTGGTGAAAGAAGAACTTTCTGCCGTTCTTGATTACAATGAAGCAGATTTTACTCATGGAGGACATGCTCTATCTTGTGCGGCAGCATTTGCTTGTTTAAATGAGTTGGAAACGACTGATTTTGAAATTGAGTTAAAGTATGATGCTATGGTCAGCCAAATTATGACTTTAAAAGAAGCAAATAATTTATCTTTTTCTCATAGGGGAGTTGGATTAATCCATTGCATTGAGTTTGACAATACGGATAACAATGGAGATGAAATCGCTGAAGAAGTCTTTAATCGTTCTTTAGAAAGAGGTCTGTTCTTAAGACGATATAACAACAAAATTGTTATTAAGCCTCCGGTAATCGTCACATTAGATCAAATTAGCGAAATGTTTGAGATACTAGGCGATGTGATGAAGGAGATGGAAACCTTATGCATTTAGGATTATTTACTCGCATCTATCAGAACGAAACATTAGAGGTAGCCTTAGAAAAGATTAAAACCCTTGGTATTAACAGCGTAGAGTTAACTGCAAATAACGGGAGTTTACATTTTGATATTGAACGTGCATCAGATCCAAGTTACAAAAATAAACTCAATCAAATTTTTTCTGAATCTGGACTAACAATTTCAGGCTTAGCAATTCATAGAGATACTCAGCTAGTACTAGGTCCCTATGGAGAAGCAACGCAGCAGTTTTATTCCGGATCTAAAGAAGAACAAAAAGCTTACGGAATTCGAAGAACTATTCAAGCTGCAAAGGCAGCAAAAGAGTATAACATCCCATTGGTTATTGGCCATCTTGGATGTTTGGAATTCTCACAGTATCATCCTTGGCCTTCTAAAGACGGATGGGAGAAACAGAAAGAGAATGCTAAAAGCACCTGGATGCCTATTTTAGAGGAATATGAAAGATTAGGAATTAAATTTGCACATGAGATTAGTCCGCAACAAATGGCTTATAACCTTGAGACGGCTTTAGAAATGAGTGAACTATTAAATATAGATAGTTTCGGTTATTGTTTGGATCCTTCGAATTTATTGATTACTGGAGTAGATCCTTCCATTTATGCAGAAGTCTTAGGAAAGAAAATCTTCAACGTACATGGAAAAGATACAGAATTCACTAATCATTTAAATACATCTGGATGGATGCCACATGGAGACCTAAATAGGAAGGGAAGAGGTTTCAGATCCCGTATCCCTGGTTGGGGCGATACTAACTGGAAAAAGTTTTTAACCGCAGTGAAATTATCAGGTTATAATGGTGTGATTTCTTTAGAGATCGACGATATATCAATGTCATCAGAAGAGGCAATATCCAAAGCAAAGCAATTTCTTGAACCAATTTTATTTGAATAGAATGAGGTATGAAAATGGGATATAAAATTGTGAATGTATTTAATACTGCCTATGAACCTGAGAAGAGTCATGGGGGACAGGGATTCTTATCAAAAGTTAGACCTTATGAATCTAAAGATTTTCATTCAGGAATTGATTTTATAGACTTTGTTGAAATTCCTCCTGGCGTTTCTATTGGTGTTCATACACACAATGAAAATGAGGAAATATACTTTATTATAGAGGGAACTGGTTTAATGACGCTGGGGGAAAAAGAATATGAGGTAGTTGCAGGCGATGTTATCTCAAATCCTCTCCACGGGACGCATGGGTTAGTGAACAATTCCAATTCTACTATGAAAGTATATATTTTTCAGGTCTCTCTCCAAAGGGAGGCTTCCATTTGAAACAGAACGTAATACTTGTGTTTGATATAGGCGGGACTACTTCTAGGGCTGGAATATACTTGACTAACGGTGTTTTGCTTGAAGTAGTAAAACAAGGAAGTCCAAGCTATCTGAATAATCCAGAGTCTTCTATTGAAAATTTAGTGGATTTGCTGATTGAATACTTTGTGGGAACGTATGAGTCATATATTGCTAATTACAATATATTAGGTGTAGGAGTTTCATTCCCTGGTCCAGTAAATAGTGTAGGTGCGGTTTCTTCAGCACCTACACTTTGGAGCGGAATAAATACTAAACAAATCCCTTTAGCTGAAATATTAAAGAAAAAGTTAGATATGGAACACATTTATGTGGTAAATGATATGACAGCAGCGGGTTATCGATATTTTGATACTTCATCTGAAGATTACTGCATTGTCACTGTAAGTTCGGGACTGGGAAACAAAGTATTCTTGAAAAACGTGGGTCCTCTTAGTGGATTAGACGGTTCGGGTGGGGAATTGGGTCATTCATACATCGGTGATACATTTCGAGATTTCATTTGTGAATGTGGACAACCTGGACACTTAGCTAGTGTATCCTCTGGAAGAGGAATTGAAAAACTAGCTAATATTTTCCGTGTGAAGAATACTGAACTTTTTAATAATTCCTCATTAAATTCTGAGGATTATATCAACAATCAAATTTTAGCTGAAGCAATTAAAAAAGGTGATTTGTTCGCCAATTACGTTCTTGATGAATCAATTAAACCTTTAGCTAATTCATTATCGAACATATTTTATTCTATTGGAATCAAGAAATATATTATTATTGGTGGATTTGCTACCTCATTGGGAGAGTTGTATACCGACAAACTTCAAAATGAAATTCACAAAGTCACTACATTCATGACTCCTGAGAATTTGTCTGTTGTGATAGGAGAAGAAGATGATGATCATGGTCTTATTG
The DNA here is from genome assembly GCF_900101205.1 of Paenibacillus sp. OK060. Lineage (NCBI taxonomy): Bacteria > Bacillati > Bacillota > Bacilli > Caryophanales > Paenibacillaceae > Paenibacillus > Paenibacillus sp. OK060. The sequence goes on along the minus strand of NZ_FNFR01000014.1, from coordinate 35,510 downwards.
GAATGGGGAAATTAGTATTATCCAAAATATGATTATGAAAAGGAATGGGCATTTTGAAGTTTGAATATAAGTTTGATTTTGGACCTTTATATCCTAGAGTGTACAATGAAGAATCAGTTTTTGAAGAACCTATCTATTTTGAAACAAGCAATGATAAAATAAGCTATGTTGTTGATATCAATGGAGATTACGAATTAAGTGGTTCTCTAAAACGAGTTGCCCATCGGAATATTGGTAGACCTGGATTGAAGAACCCTATAATCATGAATAATAATGGGGTAGCATTAGAGTATGGGGTTGATATTTTAAAGGTTGAATGGAGAGAGAATTTAAAGATTACCACTAAAACAGAGACCTATCATTATCCAGTTATCCTTGATATCGATCCAGAAACTATACAATTACTAGAAGATGGTGTTCTTCTTACCATGAGGAAAACTCAACAAGTATTCTTGTTGAGTAATAGCGGCAAGTTAGTCACATCTTTCGGAATCAAAAACAGACCTGGAGACAAAGAACAATTAAACGTTCCTATGTTTTCCGTCTATATTCATCAAAGCCGAACCATATTAATTTGTGATTCAATAAATTCTAGGGTCATTGAAATTGATTTAGAAGGCAATATAGTGTGGCAATACGGTAATGCCGGAGAACTTGGATCAATTGACGGTTTGTTGTGGAAGCCGACATGTGCAAGACGGTTGGCCGATGGCAGGACAGTCATCGCAGATTCAAAAAATCAAAGAATTATAACCGTAGACTTTTCAGGTAAGATAGTAAATGAAATAGGGCACTCACCTGTCGAAAAGCACCTTCTTACTTATCCAAGAAGTATCCAGGAAGTTAATAATTATTGGATTATTGCAAACACTCACAAAAATAATTTTTGTTTTTACAACAAACAATCTGGTACTTCAAACTTCTGTTCTTCACTTGCAGGTTCAAAGTTATATTGGCCTAGATGTGGAGTAGTTAACCCTCAAAACTCTAATGAAATAGTTATCGGAGATGGTTTGAATAATAGAGTCCTTGTAGTAAATTTATCTACATATACTACTACAGGTTCATTTAATGACTATAATCATGATGGCCAGCTTAATAGTTTGGGTGATCCCCACCATATTGAAGTTGAACGTAAGACTGGGAACCTACTTATTACCTTGACAAGCAATAACGAGATTGTCGAACTTAATCAAAACGGAAAACTGTTAAGAATCTGGGCAAATCTAGACGACCCCCATTCTGCTAAGTACTTTTCAAAAGGAATAGTGATAGCGAATTCTGGCAAAAGCGAAATCATTTTGATAACGGTTGATCAAAAACGTGAAGAAATAAACGGTTTTTATTCAATGGAAGATAGAAAGTGGCACACGTTTAATAGACCTAGGTTTGTGATGCCTTATTTAAAAGGTTTTTTAGTTATGGATACAGCAAACCAGAGGTTAGTATATCTAATAAAAGATGATAACTGGTATGGTAAAGTAGTAAAAATGATATTTCCCGATAAGCTTCCCCTTAAGAAGCTATGTGCTGCTCGTTGGATTGAAATCGCTATCAACGGCGATCTGCTTATTACGGATACTGAAAATAATCGAGTTATTCAAGGGGCTTTAATCTTATAAGGTGGTGGATGCAATTATTATTTCTTTTTCTGGGATTGATGGTTCAGGAAAAACAACGTATGCTCAAAAATTAGCCGCAGCTCTTTTTGAAAGAGGATATAACTCCGAATACTGCAAGCCGGATTATGTTGTTAATGAGATAATGAAAAAATATTGCGAAAATGAGTTTGGTGATCCGTTCTCATATATCCCAAATATGAATGGTAATGTGTATATTTACGGTATTTTAATTGATTGGTTGGATACATTGAATAAAAAACTTCAAAATCAGTCTAATAAGATAATTGTGCTGGATAGATATGTATATGATATACTTGCTCAAGGTCTTCATTACAATGCCAATATTGAGCCTATGATAAGTTTGATTTCCCATTTTCCCCACCCTACCATAAGTTATTTTATTGATATCGAGCCCATAAAAGCTTATCAAAGGTTAACAGAAAGACCTTCCCCCCCGATTCATCATCTAGAAAGTTTAGATAATCTAGAAATTTTAAATAATTGCTATTCAGAGGTTTTCTCAAGAATCAATTGGAATAGAACTCATATTTCAGCCGGCATGCCTGTTGAAGAAATCTTGAGTCTACTCATATCCGAATATAATGACATGTTGTCAAATTGCGAAAGGTAGGAGAAGACCATGAGTTCAGGTAGTGAATGGCTTGATTGGGTTAAGAGGATTCAAGCCATCGCACAAACAGGTTTGACTTATTCGAAAGATGTATATGATCTTGAGCGATATGAAGAATTAAGAGCCCTTAGTATTGAAATTCTTGAGAATTATACTAATGTAGGAATGGAGAAGATTAAACTACACTTTGGAAGTGAAACGGGTTATGCTACCCCTAAGGTAGATATACGTGGTGTTGTTTTTCAAGAAGGTAAAATACTCTTAGTAAGAGAAAAGGCTGATAACGCATGGGCGTTACCAGGTGGTTGGGCTGACATTGGCTATTCTCCTTCCGAAGTAGTAGTTAAAGAAATAGAGGAAGAATCAGGGTTCATTACTACCTCGAAACGAATACTGGCTGTACTTGATAAAAAATTTCATGATCATCCACCAGAACAGTATCATGTATATAAAATTTTTATTCAGTGTGAGATTGTTTCGGGCGATCCCAAAGGGGGTCTTGAAACTCTTGAGGTCGGTTTCTTTGATAAAAAGGAGATCCCTACACTGTCACTTGAGAGAAATACTTCTAACCAGATCCAAACGATGTTTCAATTTTTAGATGACCCGCAGAAAGTGGTAATAATTGATTGATAAGAACCCAAGTTTTATGAATGAAGTATATAAAATTATAGAGTAACCAAGCAACTTACTAAAATCTACTACGATATTACATTATTGACAGCATCTGTCGAGGGACAAGAACATATTTCCATTGAAGTCGCTAATTTAGCGGCTTTTTTTATTTTATCGGTACAAGCTCGTGTCCCGAGCATAGGACAAGAACTTGTACCGATTGCCGAAATGGACAAGAACATGTTCCCATTACCGATTTGGAATATATCTAATCGGTTTTAATCTCTTAATTTAGCTTAACGTGTAGGGTCCCGGTCGATAAAATAAATGTTATTCAGCGAATAAGGGGAAATCAGTACGAATTGAAATGGTGAAATTCGGCTAAAGTAATAGTTGCCATGATTTTATTGTCATATTGCAGAAATTTGTAGCTAGCTTAAGCTGCTATTGAGAGATATAAGCATAGTGTGAGGAGAGCGAATTGATGAGCAAGATATCAAAAGGATGGTAGTGTTAAAATAACTTTGTCTTAAATTCTTACTGTACTGGGGGTTTTTATTTTGATAAAAAAAACACAAACGGATAGTAATGACCTGAATGAAAATTTCCGCTCTCTTCTTGAGCGTACCCAGGTTCATGCTGTAGATTTTCTCAACAAATTGGACAGCCAGTCTGTCGGCGCAACTACAGACACAGATACATTACGTCGTCGATTGGGCATTCCACTTGGCGATGATGGCATTCCCGCCGAACGGGTGATTGACGAGTTGGTGGCTGCCACCGAAGGAGGACATTTGGGCTCTGCAGGGGGCCGTTTTTTTGCATGGGTGATTGGCGGTGCACTACCTTCAGCACTTGCAGCCGATTGGCTTACTTCCACTTGGGACAATAACGCAGCTCTATATGCTTGCGGGCCTGCCGCTTCTGTAGTGGAAGAGATAGCCGGAGCATGGGTCAAGGAGGTACTTGATTTGCCTAGCACAGCTTCGTTCGCATTTACCACCGGCTGCCAGATGGCGCACTTCACTTGTCTCGCCGCAGCACGTCATGCGCTCCTTCGAGATAGGGGGTGGAATGTGGAGCTGGACGGGTTGAACGGAGCTCCCTCAATCCGTATTCTGGCGTCTGAACAGCGTCATGGAAGTATCGAACGCGCTCTGCGCTTCCTCGGTATCGGAACAGCTGCCTTGGTTCCTCTCACAACCGACGATGACGCGCGTGTCACAGCAGATGTGCTGTCCACAGCACTTAAAGCTTCTGACAGCCCAACGATTGTTATTCTTGACGCAGCGGATCTTAACGTAGCCGCAATCGATCCTTTCAGTGAACTTATCCCTATCGCGCGAGCAGCTGGGGCATGGGTGCATATCGACGGTGCATTTGGACTTTGGGCGCGAGCAAGTGGAAAACATCGAAGCAAACTGGCAGGAATCGAACTGGCGCATTCATGGGCGACGGATGCGCATAAGTGGCTTAATACACCGAAGGACAATGGAATAGCCCTAATTACTGATTCCGATGCACATCGCGCAGCAATGGGGATTAGTGCAGTCTATCTGACCCATGATGCGGAAACACGCGACCAAATTAACTGGACGCCTGATTGGACTCGACGCGCACGAGGCTTTGCGGTTTATGCAGCGTTGCGTGAGCTTGGCAGAGTTGGCGTGGCCGAGCTCATTGAACGGAGTTGTGATCATGCCGCAGCTCTTGCGAGCGGTATCTCAGCGTTGCAGGGCGCCGAGTTGGTTTTTGCACCCACGCTGAACCAAGCACTGGTCAGGTTCCTCTCGCCAAAAATCAATGCTTCAGAAGAAGATCATGACGCTCGCACCACCTCAGTGATTGCCGCTATCAACGCGGAAGGAACGGCATTTTTCAGCGGCACAGTTTGGAGAGGGCGGAGTGCAATGCGAATCAGCGTTGTCAACTGGCGCACGTCGGACGCCGATGTGCATGCGACAGTAGCCGCAGTCGCACGCGTGCTCGCCAGTATGGACCTTAACTAGAATTTTTGTGGCGCAAGACAAGCAGTCAATAGTAGGTTTGTAACTGGAGAATGGGACCCGTATAAATGAGTTAATTTATACAGGTTAGTTTATGTTTTTTTAACCTTGATGGGCCAATTGCCTTCAAGGTTCTTTTATTAAGGTATAGTTCATAACAAGACATTTGAAATGGGCTAATTGATAATTGTACATTTATTCGTTAAAATTTTTGCTTTGTTGGCATTGCCAGAGACGATATTTTCACCTTATATTGTGAGCGTATTTGATAGGATCTTCCTGAGCAGTTTTATTTGGAATCGGTGGTGCTCCGTTAGCTTCTATAAAAATTGGAGAAAGGGAACATAATAAAGAGGAAGACTTGCTTGGTTTCGTTTCTCTATGCTACTCATGGCATCGATGCTAATAATAACTGTGTTTCTACTATTTAATGCATCATTTTTAAAACTATTTGGTGCCAGTCATGAGATTTTATCATTCGCTCATGTAATTTTAAACATTTACCTTTTTGGAACTTTAGGTGTACTCATTTCTCTGGGATTAGATAGGTTAATTGCATCACAAGGATATTCTAAAACAGCCATTCAGGGTATTTGTTGCTGCTGTTGTGAACATTATCCTCGACACCATTTTTATTTATGGTATGAATTTGGGCTTATTGATTTTATAGCGCGGCTAACCAATCATCAACGATCTAGAGCTTATTGTACTTAATGCTAGACTAATGAGAGGACCAAAAGCTTTCTGCTCCAGAAAATCGACGGACGTCCAATTTATTTAATGGCTTAAATAATCCGTGTTTTTAGCAGACGAAGATAGCTCTGTACATGGAACAATTATTAAACTCTAGATAGGGTTACATAGAATAGTGGACCAACTAAAATTAGGTAGTGATCTAAGTGCCAACAGATTAGAAAAGTAACGCAAAACAAAGCAAAGGTACCTGGTTGCGTGCCTTTGCTTTAACTTAGAATGAAGGGTGTTGTCGTAAAAATTTACATGGTATCATTACCGATGCGTGCTTGTTGTCGGACCTCTCATCTATTAAGTTCTTTTATGTGGATCTAGATTGAAGCGCTGCACAAGCGAGAATCTCGTCGGTAGTGCGGATTCGTCCGATACGTGGAAAGATGACTTTGCTTACGTGCTCATGTTCTGCCTCACTGAATCCGGTCATTGCGTCTATTGCAAAAATCACTTGATACCCATGAGCAAATGCTTCTCGCGCAGTTGTATCAACCCCAATCCCTGAAGCAATTCCGCAGAGTATGATCGTAGTAATGCCTCTCCGGCGTAACTGCTGATCCAGATCCGTCCCGTAAAATGCACCCCACTGACGCTTAGTAATTAGATGGTCGTTAGTAGTGACTCCAATTTCAGGTACAATTTCATCCCATCCAGGTACCAGATTGATTGCTGGAGGTTCTTGATCCAGCAGCGGATGGGGCATATCTTTGAAATCTTTCGAAGAAACACGTACGAGTCCAACGAAGGCACCAACCTCGCGGAAAGTTTGAACCATAACAGCGGCACGTTCGACAACTTGTTCTGCTGAATGAGGGGCGTACTGGTTTCCGATCCATTTCTGCAAGTCGATTACGATTAATGCCGTTTTAGAAAATTGATATAAATGCTCTTTCATGTTAATCACACTCCAATTCCAACTTGTTTATCCTTAATAGTTAGTTCATAAAATTGAACTTTTATTTATTGACTTGGTGTTCATAATTTTGTACTATAGGTTCAAAGTTGTCAAGAGGGGATGCTTGAGCATGAGCGTAACGAAGCAAGATATTATTTATTCGGCTTCTAAAATGTTTAAAGAAAAAGGTTACCTGGGAACATCCATTCAGGAAATCGCCCAGGACTGTTCCATAGCAAAGGGCTCCGTTTACAAATATTTCCCTTCTAAAGAGGATTTGTTGTGTGAGGTTTTCGACCATTGCCAAATGGCTTATTTTGATCGGGCTGAACGTTTGAAAGATATCGGAAAGGGAAGCTCTCAGGAGAGACTAGTGGATCAGATTGTATTTCGTTTTCAGTATTTCATGGAATATCGTCATATTATGGTGGATTTCATTGATCTACCAATTACGCAGTACGAAACATTCCGCAAATTGAGAAATCACGTTCGCGAGCGAATGATGGAGTGGCACAGATCATGGCTTTTAGAAGTCTACGGCCCTATAATTAAGCCGTTTCTCTGGGATTTAATCTTTATTTACCGGTCTTTTATTAAAGATTATCTGCAGCGCGTCATCTCCGAAGAGAATCTATTGTCCATTGAGGATACAGCTTGGTTTATCGTTGATAAAATGGATGCGTTAGTCAACCACATGTCCAAGTTAGGTTCGAATGGGCTGCTCGGGCAAAGCGCATATGATACATTTATTCATTCAGGCTCAAATGACTGGAATGGAGAAAAAAAACGGATCACCGAAGAGTTGCTCAGCAGAGTGATTGCTATCATTGAGGCCTGGAAGGGGGGGGCTGAACGCCGTAAGGAATTGCAGGAGATTTTTCAATTGTTGAATAGTGAAATTGCTCAGACTAATCCAAAGAGGTCGGTTATTCAAGCGTTGTGTGCTTACCTAGAACAAGAGAAAGAACTAAGAAGTTCAGTTATTCAGTTAAAGCATACCGTCCTATCCTAGGTAAGGAATATTGGTGTTGGTTAGAGAAATGTGATTGTTCCAATGATGATAACTATAGCGGTATATTTAAATAAGGTTGCACAATTGTTGCTTTAATGGATTTGAAGAACAATAACATTGGAACCATGTAAATTCAATATTGCCCGTAAATTCATTCAACTAACGGGCAGTTTTGCTGAATAGATCTGCCGAGTAGTGGAGCATCTGGCCTCTCACGGTTGGTTGCGCACAAGAAAGATTAAAAATCGTAAGGTAAAGGAGAAATCCGGCAGATACGATTGCGATTAAAAACTACCCATGACGCACATGCGTCATGGGTAGTTTTTAATCATTTTCATACGTTCAGGAGGGGGCCGTGGTGAAATAGCGATGTCCTACTTACTTCGTTGGACAGACAGAGTTTTGTGTAAAAATGGCCACCGCCCGGGAACGGCCATTCTTCGTATACATTTCCGAACCGACTTACTTGACCGGCCCCATCCAGGTTGAAATCGTCTTCTGCTGGTGCGGCAACGGCGGTTTCAACTTCCCGTTATCGATCAAATGCTTCAAAATATAAGCGACAAGCCGGCCTCCGCCGGTGTTGCCTCTCACCATGTAAGCAAGCTGCGGCTCCAAATGCTTCGGCTGATTTTGCAGGAACAGGTTGAGCATTTTGTCGTAGAGCTTGCCGACAGCAGGCGCATACAGAGCGGACAAATCCGGCATTGCCTTGTTCAACCGATCCAACGTTTGCGGAGAGTCGATCCAAACCGCATTGAACTTGTACCCCTCCTCCGTCTTGCGGATGTACCCCTTCTCCAGCAGGAACGAGTATTGCTCGGCGTTCTCTTCGTTTTCGGGCAGTTCCCCTTGTTGGAACGCATGACAAATCTCGACATTCCGGTATTCCAGGAAACGCCAATCCATCTGGCGGTCGCTCCAGTACGTATTGAATTGCCACAAGTATAAGGGAGTGTCTTCGACGTAGCGGAGCGACGGACCGAAGGTGACGTAACTACTCAAATCAAAACCCGGATCGGCATTGTGGCTCCGGTTTAACGCCGCATAGGCAATATACTGACCTCCGTCCTTTCGCATTGGTGCGACCGCATCGAAGTTTTCGCCCGCCGGCATGCTCCGCCAAGATTGCTCCTCGACGTTCTTGGGCAGCAAGGTCCAGAGCAGGAAGTTATAGTCGCCGTCCGGAACGTACACTCCGCTATCCTCGACTTGCCGGCGAACTTCCATTAACGAGTCAAAATGAACATCGGCCACTTCGGCGGCGCAATCTTGCCAAAATTGATGACCGGCTACGGCCAACTCGAAGAGGTCCCAGACGATGGTATTGCTTTGATATTTGCCGGGAGAGGTTTGGATGAGAAAATTGTAATCTGCCAGGTGCCGGACTTCGCCTTCCAGCAAAGACGGCGGCATTCCGAGCTCCTCCGCGATTTGATGTACGGTACGCGCCTTGTGATAAGCCGCGTAAACGATATTTTGCGCCAAGGCGCGTCCAAGAAAATCGTTGGTTTCGCCCAGTCTGCCGGCCGAACCGGAATGGCCCATTTCCCCCATGCTGACCGGATTGACACTTAAAGTTCCTGTTGCACGCATACGTTTCATCCCTTTCCGTAACTTCTTTCTAGCCTCGCTCAAATGCCACTTCACTGTGTTGACAGGAATGTTCAGAGCAATCGCGATATCGCCGATTTTAAGCTCGTCGTAGTAATGCATGACCACGATCCGGCGATGGATATCGGACAGAAACGCGACTTCTCGGCGGAGCTCGCGGTAAGCTTCGGTTACCAGCAGCCGGTCAAGCGGCTCCCGGGAAGGGGCAGCAGACAGTTCGGACATGCCGTTGATTTCGAACGCTTGGGGAGCGTGCGCACGCTTTTTCAACCAATTCACCCAAGTGTATCGGGCAACCGTCCAGACGTAAGCGTCAAGGTTTCTAATGTCCCGCACCCCAGAGAAGGATTTCAACAACTGCAGCATTATCTCCTGAGCCAGATCCTCCGCCTCGGCCCGCTGCTTGACCCGATTTAAGGCAAAACCGAAAATCGGTTTGACATAGCTTCGAATCGCTTCCGCCGCTTCTTTCCCGTTTTTACCAATTGAATCCATCTTTTGCCTCCATAGTTGCATCTGTAATTCCTGACAATTATATAGTGTGCCAGGCGAAATAAAGGTTGGGATTATTTTAAAAAAAATTTGGACGTCCTACCGGATCAATCATACACGTATAATTACAAACATCATGAGTAGGTCATTTAAATGGTTAAAGAGACGTTATGAACTTTTTGTTAAACAAGAAGAAGATTACTTTAGATGTAAAGGTCTCACTTTTAGTATATAAAGATACTTCTTTTCCTTTCAACTATGGGAGGATACAAACTAGGAGCACGAGCCGAAGTTCTTGTTCGGGTACTTGGGGTACTCCTTCGTTCCGTGGTTAACCAGGAGTGGTCTGGATTAATTATTCAAATGCATAATAGAGGCTCATTAAACTAACGGGAAACGATAGTTCATACAACAAATAAAGCAGCTGACCAAAATGATCGGCTGCTTTATTTCAAACTAACAGGAAGATTATTTTTTATTCAAGTTAAAATTTGCACTTATTCTCAAGAGGTACATATCATATTATTGTAGACATTGGGTCTACTTCTGCAGGAAAAGGTTAGCCCGCCGATTCACTCCCGGCGGGCTTTATTATTGTACAGCTATTCGGCACAACAGACTCAACGGAACTCAGATATACGATAGGTCAATGACCGGGAACCATCCGTGAGATAACTCTACTTCATATCTATGTAATGGGGCAGCTACACGTTCACCATTTTTCAGTATCTCTTCAGCAAACAACGCCCTTCTTTGATAACAAGTTCTTATATCCTCCAGGTGAAACAAAATGGAACGGTTTACCTTCTGATTCTCCCGATCGCTATCCGGCGTGTTGTCCATGTTGGATGGAAAATAATAATACCTAGAGGAGAATTGGAGATTTAATGCGTAAGGAAATGCATTTTATCGTAAACTGATGTTCACATGCACTTTAAATGCTAGTATAATAAAATTAGGAAAATAAAACATTTTATAGTTGAATCTTTTCCTTAACAGACCTTATCGATTCGTTCAACATTTGGGTGAATATAATGTTTTAAAGTAGGAAATAATTGTTTTTATAGGAAGGGCGAGGATAATATGTTTAAAAAAATATATTTAATAGCCTTTGCAGTGATTATTATTTCAGGAGTGGCATTAATATCGAATTCGAAAGCAGACACCTATTCAGAAATGGAAACCGTAAATAAGACAGATGAAAATCCTGTTAACACTAATTTTTCAACAAATAACGTGAAATCTGTAGAATCCGTAGAATCAAAAATCGCAAAAGGGTATTATAGTCAACTATATACACCTCATGGCATGTTCGTACGAGCAGATGAACAAAGTATCTTTAAGGAATCGGAGATAGCAAGAAATTTAGATCAAATCGGGCCTAATACGAATCAACTAATTTTTGAAGGCGAGTTTTTTTTAAAAGTAGATGAAGCTGAATTTCTTAAAAATTATCCCAATTCGTTGCTCTTAAATAAAACCTTAAATGATGAAAACCTGACTGATACTGATGTTCCATCAAGTTCATCAAAATAGTAATTTCACTTCATAAAGAAGGAGCCATTGTTTTCGACAATGGCTCCTTCTTGGCCTTCTTGGCCTTCTTGTTTTACTTAATCATTGATTGATCCATATCCACTAGCAGTTGTAGTTCCAATATTTTTTATTTGCAAAGCATAAGTACCCGCTTGAACATTGGAAAAAGTTATTGTTTTAGTAGCACTTGAATAGTTACCAGCGATTGGTATGCTATTTTTCTCAGAAGCTCTCAAAGTATACTCGATAGATACAGTCCCGCTACCATTATGGTAATACCTATTATTACCACTTGAGCGGTCATGGAGATGTCGTTAGTTTAACGGATCAGAATGGAAACGAAGTAGCTCAGTATGAATATGACGCATGGGGGAATATTTTAAATCAAAGTGGTTCAATTGCGGATGAAAACCCGTACCGTTATGCTAGTTATAGATATAATACTGAGTCTGTATTATATTATCTGATGTCCAGAAACTACAATCCGGAACTAGGTTCCTTTATTTCATTAGACGCGGAACAAGATTTAGATCTGGATAATCCGCTGAATCGAAATGGGTACAGCTATGGATTGAATAATCCAGTTACATTCGTTGATGATGATGGAAATAATCCATTCATTATTTTTCTTATTGTATTCGTAGTTAAAGTAATTGCTAAAAAGACTGTAAAAGCAGTAGTTAAGAAAACTGCTAAAAAAGCAATATTTAAATCCCTTAAAAAAGGGACTAGTGGAACAGCTAAGAAAGTATCTCATTCTGGTAAGAAAGCAACGAACAAGCTCCCATCTAAGGAACAAAAACCTTACTCATATGCAGATAGAATAGACGAAGAAGGTAAACTTGTTCAAAGAAGATTTTATGACAAAAATGGAAATGAAAAAAAGATATTGACTATACGAATCATGGGAATCCTAAAGAACATCCGAAAGTCCCGAATAAACAGAACCTAGAAGCTCTTGGAGACAATGAAAGGAGAGACAGTATGTACAGTTATGAAGAGTTTATTGAGGATTTAAATCTTGGACATGAAGTGGAGTTTGACTTAAACGATTTCCACTTTTTAATCAGTTATAATGAAGATGGATGGTATTGCGTTAAACAAAATGAAGAAGTTCAACTTAGATATGACTCTGTGGAACAGTTAATATCAAAATCCAAAAATTGAGGGAAAAACAATAAAGGAGTTATGGAACCATATTATCGTGACTAGTGTATTTTGATGATTCTCTAGGGGAAATAACATATTCCGTTGAAAGTCACTATTTATTTAGCGGCTTTTTTGTTTTATCGGTACAAGTTTGTGTCCCGAGCCAAGGACAAGAAGACTCTCGAGCAATTCAGTTTTTCTCACTCAGACTCATGAATTTTGGGTGAGAGTGATTTGCTTAAAATTATACTTGTGACGGCTTGATTTTGGTATAATGGAACTGAAGAAAGAATGGAGTTGTCTGTTATGGATTTACTGGATCCCAGAGTAGATTTTGTTTTCAAACGTATTTTTGGCAGTGAAAATAACAAAGACGTATTGTTGGCATTTTTAAACCGAGAAGCAATCCATTTTTGATGTTTATGCCAAAACGTCAGAGGGAAAACTAATTGACATTGAAATGCAATTATTTAATAAATACGATATTGAGAAACGGACATTATTTTATTGGAGCAAACGATATTCCAGTCAACTTCATGAGGGTGAAAAGTATCAGGAGTTGAAAAAATGTGTCACCATCAATATTTTAAACTATGCTTTTTTAGAAAATCGTGAATATCATAATACATTCCATCTCAGGGAAGATCGAACGGGTTTAACGCTTATGAATTACCTAAATTAGATGACGTGATCCCTTTACAAGGTGGACTTGAGAATTGGTTGTTGTTTTTGAAGGGTGTGGATACTACACATTGGGAGGTGCTGAAGATGAACGAACCAGGATTAGAGAAGGCTATGGATACCTTACAATTTTTGAGCCAGGATTCAGAAGCTCGTCGTTTGTACGAGGCTCGTCAGAAGTATTTGCATGACGAAGCCTCGATGCTTGAAGGGGCTCGAAAAGCAGGTATTACAGAAGTGGCCAAAAATATGCTGAAACTTAATTTGGATTTAGCTACGATTGCGAAGGTGACTGGTTTATCTGAACAGGAGATTATACAATTGAAGAGATAAAGAAAAATGAGGTGAAACAAAAAAATGTAATCAAATCAAGTCGCTAATTAGCGACTTTTTCTATTTAGAACGCTGAGAGGCATTGAATTTTTCCGTATTATCGGGAGAAATGGTAGAAAATTGAATCATAGACGTGAAGATAGATAGAACAAAAAAGACAGGGCTAAACTACCACCTTATCCTGTGTTCTACTGGGGAACTGTGGTTTAGTTTCTTCTGAGATCGACCTCGATGTAGAACGATATGTGTTATTGGATAAAAGGTCAAAAATCTGAACCTCCTAAATAAAAAAGTGTTTGATTACTTCATATGGAACCGTCTGGTAACTTCCACAGACTTTATTTCTGAGGTCTGAACTCCGGACAACATGAATACTTTAAGGTAAGTTAGACCTTACATATGTTGAAAAAACTAATGAATATTAAGATATTCGTCATCTGGTAGAAGAAAATTTAAAACGGATGATTTATCCCGGCGGAAGCAAACAACGTTCAATTATGATAGCAACAGCAACCGTACTTCCATGATTGGTCCATTAGGAATAAGGTCTATTCTAATGTGGCTACAATGAACATGCTTATTTCAGTAGGCACGTCCCAGAGTACTCCGAATAAACAGTGAAATCTTTGCTCGGAAAGCTTAACTTGGATCGGTATAAACTAGGAAGGAAAGCGAGGAAAAGGAATGTTCCTCTTTGCTAAGTTTTCTTAAAGAGTCGAGTGATAAGAATACGTTCCCATTGATGTCGCTAATTTAGCGGCTTTTTTATTTTATCGGTACAAGTTTGTGTCCTGAGCCAAGAACAAGAATTTGTTCCTATTACCGATTAGGTAATTATTAAAAAGGAGAGGTTCTAAGATCGAAGTCCCGTGAAAAAGGCCATCTAAATTGGAGGCGATGGCCTGGATTTACAGAGTCACAGGCAATTTTTCTTATATAAGAATCGGTGGGAAATTACAATTTGTAGCCTTCGGATGAATACTAATTTAACCTCTAAGTTTAGATAGAACTAATTTTTTTATTGTAAAATTTTGAAAAATAAATATAATAGTAAATTGTTATATATTAAAAATTACTTATAGGGGAGCGAGAAAGTGATTTCAAAAAAAGTAGCTTTATGTATGGTCTTTATACTATGTTTACAGCTGGTCTTATCTAGTATATATGTAAGCGAGGCAAAAGGCATTGTATCCAACGAACAAGAAGTTCAAGAAGAACAAGAACCAAAGGAAAATGAGGAGATCTTGAGGGCAAAAGAAACAGCCCATGATAATTCGGATATACAAGAGATATCAGATTCATACACAGCTCAATTAAATAAATGGAAGCAAGAATTCCCTGATTATGAGCCTCAGAAAACGCCACAGAACAAATCACTTCTTCAGTCAAAATTAGCAGTGCCTTCCATGATTAAATCCTCACATGAAAATGAGGTTTATAAACTCCAGCCCAAATATTTAACCAATAATTTTTCATTTTCAATGATGGCTTCAACCATTACTAATGGAAATACAGTTACAACCATGGGGAACTTTCGAAAGCCTTCAGATCTCAGCGGGATGAGTTGGGAATCTATAGATCACTATAGTCATCCAGATTTAAAATATCCAACGGATAGTGACTTTTCAAACGTCACTTTAAGTTACAGTTACTATCTTTACGGAAACTTACCAGAAATGAATTCCGTCCTTGCGCCTGCGCTTACGATTGAGACGAACACTGGTGAAATTTATTATGCTCGATTGTGGAACTATGTGACCAATCGACCCCAAGATGATTGGGAACAAGAGAATAATATTATATTTCCTGCACGTAGAGTAGCTGGTGCTGCTAGTGGCACACAAGGAAATATAACTATTGATTTTAATAATCTTTATGCAGGCTGGCAGCCTTACCAGAAAGAATATAATGTCATCACTCATGAAGATGGAACAAAGGAATATATTGAAAAATGGGTTAAGAATCCAGAGTGGAAGAAAATCCCTGTTGGTGATATTAAAAAAATTATGTGGGCTTATGTTCCGACAGAATACGATGGAACAGCAGCCGATGATTATTTATCGGATTCTGAAAAGTTCATGGTTAAAATGACCAACTGGAATGTGTCAGGTAATGATTATTTAGGCAAAGAGCCCACGGCTCGGCCTGGGCAAGATCTTCGCATTACTGATGATTATGATGATATCTACAATTTGACCCCCGAACGAGTCGTATCAGACTATCACAAGTTGGGCTTTAATGGTTATGTGACTATGTATGTGGGTGCCTCACATTACTATGACAAAAAGTATTCAAATGGAGCAATGGAAGTCATTACGGATTATCCATTCAATTCAGGATTTGAACAGTGGTATGACAACTATATTAAGAGATTGAGTGAGCATGATTTCAAGCTTATCAATTCTATTTCTATGGAAAGTGTTGATGCGCCTGCTGACTGGTGGCAGCGCACGTGGGACAACACACCAGCTACAAGTGGATGGGTGCCCGTTCCTCATTTATTGAGCTTTACAAATCCAGACGTACAGAAATTTTATAAAAAATATGTATTAGAACTAGCAAGAATGTCTGTTAAAAATGGAATGGAGCCAATGATTCAGGAGGGAGAGCCTTGGTGGTGGTTCATGGAAGGTTTAAAGGATAAACCGCCCACATTTTATGATAAAGCGACGAAAGAACTTTACCAAAAAGAGACGGGTAAACGTATGTATGAATTTAAGTCTAGTTTGGAATCAATTAAAGGTCACGAGGATATGCTTTATTGGTTGAGGAATAAAAACGGTGAGTTTACATTAATGCTGAGAGACGCAGTAAAAAAAGTTTACCCCGATGCAAAGTTTACCGTCTTGTTCTTTACTCCTTCTGTAGTTGACCGGGATAGAGTACCTCAAATGATGAGTATCGTTAATTTCCCTTATAAGCAGTGGAAGTATCCAAATCTAGATTTTTTTATGCTCGAAGATTACGATTATCTGATCTATGACCAAAAGGATAAACACATCAAATCGTTGACTTATGTACAATCCCATCTCAAATACCCCGTTGAACTCATACATTATTTTGCAGGTTTTGTTAACGACGTCGAGCATTTACATGTTTGGGACAATATTAATCAGGCTATAAATGATGGTTTTAATCAAGGTTTTGGTGAAGTTTATGTTTGGGCTTATGCACAAGTAAAACGGGATGGTTGGATATTGCCAGACTTGATCAAAGTCAATAAACCAACAGGTCTGTACGAAAAACCATTTAACCTAACACTTTCAACAACGGGAGACAAGATTTTATATACCATTGATGGCTCGAAACCTACTTTAAACCATGGAACAGTCTATACTCAACCCATTCATATTTCGGGTTCAACAGATATAAATGCTGCCGTTGTTAAAAATGGACAGATTACACAAATCTACAACTTTACCTATGATATCGGGATAAAAAAATATGAATATGATGCGTTTAATAGGATCATTTCTGAAAGATTTGCTAAAGGTGAAAAGCTTTATATCATAGACTATATTTTTGATGCGCTTGGTAACATGATAAAAACGGATCGTATGATTATTGATAATAATTAGGGGATAGAATATTGAAAAATATAAAACGATTGCAATCTATACTGTCATTCTTGCTGATTATCAGCTTGGTATTAAACCCATTTTCAAATATCCAAATTTACGCAAATCCAATAAAAGAAGAGGCTGAGGACAATTCATTCAAGAGTATCTCTTCTTTTTCTAAACTTGATGAGAATCAATTAAACGAAATGCAGTCTTTATTTTCAGCTGATATGCTTTTAGTGGCCGCTTATTATTACTCTGATGTAACTTACTTGTTGAATACCGATTTACTAGTAAGGCTTTTAGATTTAGATAAAAAACAAGTTATTCGTATTATGGATGAATTATCTGAATCGGAAAGAGAATTATTATCACGTTATACGCCAGTTTCCATGCAGGTATATAACTACGAAAAAGATGCCAAGGGGGCTACGGCATATTGGAACTCACTCCAAAGTCCTACATTAGAGATGCCTTCGGTGACCGACTCGGTATACCAAGATGAAATTGAAGATGTGGAAGACGTTGGAAATACAAAAGGCAAAGGAAATACTGAAGACGTAAAAAATACAGAAGACGTAGAAAATACAGAAGACGTAGAAAATACAGAAGACGTAGAAAATACTGAAGACGTAAAAGATACAGAAGACGTAGAAAATACTGAAGACGTAGGAAATACTGAAGACGTAAAAGATACAGAAGACGTAGAAAATGCAGAAGACGCAGAAGACTCCTTTGAATCAAATTCTATCTTAACTCAATCGTTAATGAGCTTGCCAGATCGATTTTCGTTTACGGATCGTAACAGTTCCTTTGTGTATCAAAGTGACACTGATTCTGATGTCAACTCTATCTATAAAACTGCAACACAAAGTAAAGTCGATTTAAACTTAAAAGGAAAAACCAATCTGGATTTTTCACTTACACGTACGTACGATTCCTTAAATGCTAAAACAACTAATCCATCGTATGAAGCCATGCAAATATGTGAACAAGGAAACAGCGATTTTGATGCAACTTCTCCAGCTTCAGATTGTATGGGGAACACAGTAACTCAGGCGATTGATCAATTGACGGATACTGATTATTATATTGCGACAGGTTGGAACCTGGCACTGCCTGTCATGCATACGAATTATATTTACGAGTCCATTCCAATCACTTTTCAGCCGGGTGTAACTTATGATTCTTATAATAGAAGTTACAATTATGATCACGGCGTTCGCCGGTTTTCTCTCGAGGATGGCACCACTTATGAATTTGATTTAAATTCGGAAGGTGTGGTAAAGCATCCGAGGAATTATCCTTATGACAATGTTGTTTATCAAATGGATAGTAGTGGTGATCACTTATTAACCATAGATGACCAACTTACGTATGCGTTTAATGATGAAGGTGAGATATTATACAAGAAGAATCAGTTTGGTGATCAAATCACATACTCATATTCAAGTGATGGCATAAGCATTATTGATTCGGTGGGAAGACACATCGAAATTCAGAGTACTAATGCTGTAATTAACGGGTATACGGTCACTTCACCGAACGGAAAAGAATTGTACAAGATGTTTTATGACAAGACCCTGGTCGATCACAAGGCATCTTTAAGAGTGGCGGTAAAAGATCAAGTAGACACGTATGAAATGCAAGAGGTACCCGCTGCTTACTACGAACTGAATGCAGTGAAAGATAAGCTAAACAATCGTACTATTGAATCGTATTCTTATTATTCACCAGATATGAATTCGCACGCCGATTTTAATTTTGAAGATGACTACTATTATGAGTTTGACGAAAATTACAAACCGATTCTTGACCAAGAAGAAGCAGAAGCGAGTCAAATTTTTAATCGTGACTTAGCGACCTACGGCGAGGTTGAATACCTTCTCTTAAAACAAGTTGAAAATGACCAAGGCCTTCAGACACATTATCGGTATTCTCCGTATGATAAATCATGGTCACTCCAAGGAAGATGGACTGGTCAAGCAGAAATTCGCGGAACCATTCGTAACTATCTTGACGTAAATGTATTAACATATATTGGATATCATCCAGTAACATCTGTCTACTATACGTTTAAAGATATTAAAGATAACTTGAAATTCCTTCAAGAAAATGTAGAGGGAAATACCAAGGACGCTCAGGAAATATGGAATGTTTCAAGAACGGATGAGGAAATCGCTTATTTCAGATTGGCTAACAGTAAGCACCGTACGGGGGACGAAATTACTACCAAAACAAGTTACAATTATGGCGATTATGTAGCATCAGTAATGAATCGTTATACCCCGAATGCCTATGGCATGTTGAAAGAAACCTATTCATCCACACAATACTCGGATATACAGAATGCGTTGAAAGAAACCGTAGGTCAAGCGAATACAGATTTTGCGACTACAGAAGTAACATCAGTATTTTATAAAGATGGATTTAATCCGTCACTCATAAAAATGTTTACGGATGGTTTATCCTCCGATCCTCGCTCTGCTAAAGTGAAAAATGAATTATATTTTGGGGATAGTGCTTCAACCATTGATAGTTACGCTGCTCTTCAAACATTACAATATGACAATTACGGTTATCCAAAGAGAGTAGTCGACGTCTTAGGGAACGTAACAACTTATCTTTATAATGGACCCTTTCATCAAGTCAGTTATATCGAAAAAACACCTGCAGAAGCAAATAGCTCGACGAGACAGTCTTTTGATTACAATGCCAATGGCACTCTGTCAAGAAGTACAGAAATAAAAGTGTATACTAGTCAGGGCAAAAGTTCCACAGATACTCTAGTTACCGAATATTTGAACTACAATTCAGACCATCAACCTACGCATATTAAACAATCCAGTTCAGGGGATGGGTTTGGCAAGTACCGAGAAAATGATAATTATTTCGAATATGATGATGGTCAACATATTACGAAACAAACCGTTTATCTAACTTTAAAAGATGGATCATCACCACAACCTGTAAGTTACGCTTATACGTATGATTCCTACGGTAGGCAAGTATCCATGAGCTATCCAGATGGTAGTAAAGTGCTGTTTGATTATGATGATCAGGACCGAATTCTCCAAGAAAAATATTTGCCATCCGATGGAAGTAGTATCTTGGGTTATACGTATGCGTATGACAATTTTGACCGAGAAATCACATCGACAGAACCAAGTGGGATTCGTATTGTAACAACATACACTCCTTTTGGAGAAGTTGAAACACAGATGGCGGTTTCAAAAGGAACTACGCGAACATTGGTTGAAAATAAATTCAATAATAGTGGTGTGTTACTAACTGCTACTTTGCCTTATGGAGATGAACAGCTGAAGACCCGCTATCAATATGGTGCAAATGGTGAACTTTCTAAGGGAATTGATCCAAGCGGAGCCGTCACGAGCTATTCCTATGGAAATACGGCAATGGAAGGATCAAATGTATTACCAAGAAATTCGGTCAAGGTAGTAACTCCAAATGGTAAGGTAGAGGTTAAACTTAGTACTCTATCTGGATTAACGAATTTTTATCAAGAAAAGAGTGCAAGTAAAAATAGAGAGACCATATTTACTTTTAACTCGCTAGATCAAAACACAAAAACGACCGTTAAAACGGACGGTGGGCAGCAAGTTACACAGTATAGCTACGACCCGAATAACAAACTGGTCTCTATGACGGATGCTGAAGGAACGGACTATGCATACACATACGATTCCAACGGTGCTCTTACAAAACAATACATTAATGGGGAACTTCAAGAGGAGAGTAGCTATAATGAATTGGGATGGCAGTTATCATCTACAAAGACACAAAAAAGCGATACCCCAGATCTAAAAGATACAATTAGAGAAAAGCACTATGCGTATACACCTACGGGGCTTGTTGCTAAGTATACAAATGAACTAAATGAAACGTATTCCTATAACTATAATGGATATGATCAGCCTGATTTGATTACTGTAAAGGATGCTCAAGACCACACCACTTATAGTATTAACAAAACGTACGATCCAAACAATTTATTGCTTACTTCCATTCAATCAAGTAGCGAAAAAGATGTCATTCAATATGCCTACGATGAATGGAACCGTTTGAGTACTCAGACAGTCGGAAACCGTGCTTATCATCTGGTTTATAACAATTTCGATCAATTAGAAAGTTTAGCATATCCAGATGGGAAAAGTGTCAATTATGTCTATGATGAGTTAAGTCGAATTTCTTCTGTTTCTTACCCAGACATGGGGACAGTTGAAATGAGCTATAGTATTGGAGATGATTCAAACCAAATTACGACCAAGCATCCGAATCATCAGTCTCAATTGATAAAACTCAATGCGTTTGACGAGGTTGTTTCTACTCAATTTGCCGGATTCAATCAACAGATTAATTATGACGGGTTTAGTAATTTAACTCAGAAGATGACCAATTCTAAAATCACTTCGTTCCAATATGATCAACTGAATCGTATTCAAAAGGAAACGAGTCCTTTTGGAAACAACAAAACGTATAGTTATGATGTTAAAGGTAATATTGAAACCACAAATGAAGATAGTTTTGTTGATTTTACTGAAGGAAGTACTGACTTACAATATGATGGTCTTAATCAGCTTACTAAAGTGACCATAACAGATGATCAGGATGTTGAAACTTCTACTAAGTTCACCTATTATGGGGACGGACTTCGTGCATCCAAAACGGTCGGAGACAAGAGTACTCAATACATTTACTTGAATGATAAAATTATTGAGGAACTAGATGAACGAGGAACTCCTAAAGCGAGAAATATTTGGGGGAACTCACTTCTTTTCCGTGAGAGTAGTTCACAAAGGGGATATTATTACTACAACGACCATGGGGATGTAGTTGAGATCAAGGATTCGGCTGGTAATACACTGAATTCCTATGATTATGACATTTGGGGTAATTTGACCTCGGAAAAAGAGGCATTCGATAATCCATTTAAATATGCCGGAGAAATGTACGATGAAGAAACGGGTTATTATTATCTGAGAGCTCGTTATTATGATCCTGAGGCAAAACGATTTATTACAGAGGATACGTACGAGGGTAATCTGAATGATCCCCTGAGCAGAAACCTATATACTTATGTAGGGAATAATCCAATAACTCGTACAGACCCATCGGGACATTTCTGGGAAACTATTGCAGATGTAATAAGTATCGGTTGGAGTGCAGTTGATTTTTGGAATAAACCTAGTTGGAGTAATGCTGGCTTTTTAGCTTGGGATATTGCGGCTGCTATTATTCCATTTGCTCCAGGTTCATATACAGTTAAAGTAGGGAAATTGACATTTAAAACCGGCGATGATGCTGCCTCTTACTACAATAAACTTAAGAAGACACAAAATCTGACATGGGATAATCATGGGCATAAACACATTCTGAATAAGAATGTGAAATGGGATAAGAAGACTATAAAGGCAACAAAGTCTGGTGCTGCTAAATATAAGCCAGGTATAGATAATGAAATGTTAGAACGTATAGGTTGGGACCAGGGGACAATAGTGAAAAATGAAACGGGACAAGTGTGGAAAATAATGAAGTTTGATGACGTGGTTGGAGCTCACTTAGGGAAGGAAACAAAATATGTAGTTGTGAAAATGAGCAAAAATGGAAATTCAACTCCAGTTATACACGGACATCCTATTAATGAATCAGAAGCATTGCAATATTTGAAAAAATCAAAGTGAGGGGAGCATAATTAATGTTTGATGATATAGATTTCTCACCAGGACTTATTGCTTACAATGGAACGGAATTCTTGGATCAAGAAGATATTTTTCAAGTCAGGTATAATTATGGAATGAATATTATTATTGATGTTGGCTGGTATAGGAAGGAGTTTGCTGTGGTTGTAATTAAAGATTATGATTGGGATAACCCACTGATGGAAAAACGTTGTGTAGACTTGAATAAGTTACATGACTTGGTCCAAGAGTGCTCTGAATATGTAAGGGAAATAATAGCATGAAGATAGTTGACGCTTAATAGAGAAAATACTGCATCTGAGAGTAATAATCTCCAAGTGATTTTAGCCACCACCATGCACCACCCATTTAACGGGCAGCGATAACAAAATATTGTTGAAGGAAACGAACTAGTATGGACAAGAACGTTTGTTCCCTTCATTGTCGCTATTATGACATTCCCCCCTTCGAGTGGACAAGAGAAAAATGACATCTGTTAAGATGACTTCTCTTGCCTACCGAAGGTTTTTTTATGGGGAAAGCATAAAGTTTTTCTCGTGATTTGAAATCAGAGGTTGCTCGGCTAGTACAATAACGAGCCCATAGCTGAGCATCTTTGATTAATAAACTGGCAGAATTTTTTTCAGCAAGAAAATTGTGGATGCTATTTGAGAGTGTTACCTCATATGAAAATAATTTTAATTCTAAATAAGTCAAGCTTTGAACCTGCTTCATGGAGAAATTCCATATATTATTGTGGAGGGACAAGAACATAAGCGGAAATTAAAAAATGAGCTATCAATTTTTTCAACATGTTAACGTCTCCTTTTATATGACGGATTTTAACAAAGCTCCTTGGTTAACCTAGTTTCAGGTTCTATGAAGTAATAAAGTGAAACTTTCGTAATGTCTTTCTTACTTCTGACTGATAATAACCGTGCAGAAAGATCATGAATGGTATTTTCAATGGAAATTAATTGTCTGCAGACAGAGCAGAGAGTATCGCATAGTCTGCTTCAATACCATTAAAGTTCCAGGTTTCTCCGTTCACAACAAAATTCTAACCACCCTCTAATGTATTTCCAGGGTATAAAGAAAGTACATGAGCACCAGCTGGTGACGAGGTAGCTCACATATTAGCCTTTGATTTAACTGTCCAAACTGTTATAACTGTGATTTGTGACTCTTTAAAGTTCTGAGTAACAGGTGAATCCGTGATGTTTTATTAAAGTTTTAAAATATTAAAATCGAATAACAAAAGGACTAATCCTATATTAGGTTAGTCCTTTTGTTATTCGATTAAGCCAATTCTTCTTTAAATTGAAGAACAAATTTGTACATACCAAATATTGCAAACGCAATGATCAGTAAGACAAACCAAGTAGGGATTGAAAAAGCTTTACCTCCACCCAGTGCTACACCGATGTTATCCATTGATTCTCACCTCCTCTCCAGAAGTGGCACCTAAATCAGATACTATAGACGTCCACCCTTGATAGACTGAAGGTAGGGACAAAAATTCTCTTAGTTGGCAGCTAAATCCGCCACTAATGAAGATTAGAATTACAAATCTATAAATGAAAGGCTGATCAGCTAGCTTTGATATATGAAAATTTTCTTCAAGTATATTTAGGGTATCTCCAACTCCTGGAATGCTATAAATGTCTCCATACTGTTGTTCTATTACCAACCAATATTCCTTTAATAAAGCAATTAGTTCATAGCAATCCTTGTAGTCCTGAACATTCGACGTCTTAATTGCGTTCATCCAAGAATTCTCTTTAATCCAGCGGTTCACATGTTGAAGTAGTAATTCTTCATGGGGTTCATCTGATAGTGTACTCTTACTTTGAATGAATTCACGAAATACTCCTGGAGTAATCGTTCCATTCAGTAATTCCCTAAATAATTTCCCTGTTTTAAACATTGCATTTGCAGTTTCTTGAAATTCTACGTTTTCCCTAGCTAAGAACTGTTTAGAAGGTCTTCCAACTTTCCTAGGCAGCTTACCTACATTCTCCGAAAGAATCATATCCATAAATTCGCTCTGATCGTAAGTATACTCTGATCTATCCTCGAACCACTTTATCATCTTTGTTTGATACTCCAGTAATCTTATTTGTAGCTTCTCCAGATCAACCGGGTATCCTCGCCAGAACAAAACATAGATGTAATCCTGTTGACGTCTAATTTTCTTGTTCACATTCAGTTCGTTTATTAAACATATAGCATCTATGGATCGCTCATCAAACAGCTTCACCACACCGGTACGGCTTGCATTTCCTTGACTTGTTTTTGTGCCTGTAAGTAGTCCATATCCAACGTAGCGTTCAATCTTTTTATCATTAAGTTCAATGCCACGTGACTTAGCTTGGGCTTTTAGTTCCTTTTTCAACAATTGTCTCACCTCGTTTTTTCATAATAGTCTGTCCAAGTAATAAAAACAAAGGATTTGAATGGGGAAATAAGAGCATAGATGATACACAACTTATACTCTTCTGAAAGATAAGTAATGTTAAGATAAAAGAAATCGCTAATGGAGGTAATCCGATGGGAGTGGTAAATTGTAGAGAAGAGTTTTTGAGGGCAACTAGAGCAATTGTTTCAGCTAAAGGTGTTAACTTCTTTACACATAAGGAAGTAATAGATTATATGAAGAGGCGAACACACAGTACTTCTAGGTGCTGCTCTAACACTACACATCATTACAAATCTTCTTATGAAGACTATGAGCGGGTACAACCGGGTCACTACAAAATACTCAATCTGTAATTATACTGTTTCTTAGGATGTAAGAGGCGATAGGGGAGGGATAGGGAACCGAATATAATCGTTCAACATGTTCATTTAGAAAACAAAGAATCGGGAATCTTAAACTTCGTAAAGTAGGGGATAGTCGATAATTAACTGATTAAAATTCATACTATACTGAAATCTATTTAGTGAAGTTATTTAACTACAGTTAGGGATATGAAGCATATGAAAGAGGAACATTAAAAAATAAGAAAAAAAGGGAAGGGAGCTATTGGATGAGAGAAGATAATAGGCTTAATATAATGGTCTATACACTAAATAGTGGTGTTAAGGGTAAGGTTGAGCTTTCTAAAGAGCAATCTGAAGAGTGGATTACGTGTTATAACAAAGAGACTCGATTTATAACCTCCGTTGGTAAAGATATTTTCGGATTAAATGCAACTCTGGTAGCTGATTTTAAACTCGAACAATCCGAACAGCAAATTGAACTTGATACCCTTAACAGTTCCCAAACTAAAGAGGATATTACAGAAACAGAATTGAATCATGAAAAAAGTAACTTACTTGAAACGGATATTTCATTACCCATACCTAGGGTTACATTCAAAATTGCTTGCAAATGTTCTGCTACATACTGCGCACCATATAAAAAAACTACTACATTCTCAAAATGTAAATATTGCGGTGAACGAGTCTTTGTAGATTACTCTGCTGGAATTATTGACACTCACTTTGGTAAAGGTTTATTCATGACAAATAAGAAGTACGTTAATAGAGAATGCCCGCTTCCCGAGGGCTATGATGAGCTAGTTGACACATACGTACCTAGAGACCAATTGCTTGCGAAAACGCTTCGAGATACACAAGAACAGATCAGGGGTCGAGACTATTGAGAAGAACAGTATGGGCATGATCAGACTTGAACCGTTCAAACCGCAGCGACTTTACAAAATTCATCGCTTGGATTAATTCGCCCAGGTTTATGATTTAATTGGGGAGGGAGCAAGTGAATCTAAATAAATAAACTTTAAATTTGGTTCCTATGCAAAGTTTGCAATTGGTCTTAGTCAATCAGTATGTAAGCCTGGCGGAAGGCGATGTACTATTAAATTTATTGAAATGAAAGGAAGGACTGGGGCGCGTTTATCTCATTTGCCTTCTACCAAAAATGGTCAATGGAAGTCAGATGTCTGCCCAACCAACCACTTCTCCGAAGAATCTTTTGATCGTCGAAGCAACAATATAAGACTTCGCCATAACCATTTGGATAAAGAAGTAGGGCAGGTTATTCTAAAAATAATAGTTGGAAAAGGGCGTACTTTCAGGTGTGTCACCCTTATATGACGTCATGGTTTCTCTTCTGGCCCTTATTAGGTATATAACTAGCCATCATCAATAAGGGATTGCTACTTGCAGTTATCTTTTTCATTTTACTGTTTGCTAGAAGTGGATTGCTCATTTATAAGTTAGAAGTTTACATATATCAGAGTTTAATGAAAAATCAACTGGAGGTTTCAGCGTGAGAAAGAAATTGAGATTAGCATTACTGCTTTCTATTGTTACCATTCTATTATCTGTACTTTGCATTCCTACGCAAGTATCTGCAAGTCAAAAAGCGATACAAACGATTAAATTAAAACCTGGCGAAGCGAAGAAGCTCAAAATTCCCTCCCATTATACCAATAACACCAACGAAACGATGTATCTAAAACCCACAGCTTATTTGTCGGGTTGGGGTCACGCTGGAGAAAACATGGTTTCGGTCACAAGCTCGCCAGCGGTGCTAAAATTGCTTCCGGGCGAAGGTGGCGCGTTTTCGTATACCGTCAAATTCGCCCCAAAGGTGAAACCTGGGAAATACATGCTAGAACTCTCGGTATATGAAATCGGTGGTTATGTATGGAACGAGTTTATCATTGAATTTATCGTTGAATCTGAAGAACCTAGTATTCTAAAAATCTTTAATGATGATCCTCACAATCAAAAGCTTTATGTTTACCAGAGTAGCCAAGGGACATACGGCTATGTTGATAAAAACAGAAAAATCATCATTCCGGCTAAATTTCAGACAGCCAAACCATTTAACGCTAAAGGGGCAGCCCCAGTCAGCATCAATGGAAAGTATGGATTTATCAATAAAAAAGGAGCCTACTTTATTAAGCCGCAGTTTGACGAAATTGATGATACTGGTTTTCATGAAGGATTGGTTGGAGTAAGAATCGGAAAAAACTGGGGTTTCATCAATGAAAAAGGAAAAGTTGTTGTGAAGCCTAAGTATGCTCGTATCTTTTTTTATTCGGAAGGATTAGCTCCTGTAACTCTACACAACGGAAAAGTCGGCTTCATCGACAAAAAAGGTAAAATGGTCATCCCCGCGATTTACAGTAGTGTAACGAGCTTCAGTAATGGACAAGCTATCGTTTATAAGAATGGAAAGGCCTATTACATCAACAAAAAAGGAAAAGTGATCAAGGAAGCTAAAGACATTCTGAAGTGGGAATATGATGAATAAAAACTAGTATGAACAATGAAGTCCATCTCATTTGAGATGGACTTCATGTTTTACAGAACAAAAAGTTTTTCTTATTATTTAATAGCCGAGATCTTTTATGTGCCCGCAACTCAGTTCGATGATGCCCCAACACTGACTTCACTGGAATATAGATACTCTACCACCACTTTAACTGTAACCTTCCCTTATTGAGCTAATGCTTACATACTAAATCATGATACTCAAACAGAAGTTAAACAAGAGAGAAGAAAAGTAACCTCTATGAAACGTTTATTAATTTTACTCAATGCGAATCTTATCCCCAATCCCTGGAATGCTTGCTTCCATATTGTTGAAGGACAAATCGGCCATCTTGGAGTGGCCATAAGGTAAATAGATGATATCTGTCAGAAGAGCGAGACCAGGGATTCTTTTCTTGAAGTCCCTCTATAAAAAGGATGGGTTAAATTCGATGCTTCTGAGTCGCCTTAGCCACTCGTTTGAATAGTTTGGGTTTCAGATGAGGACAGACCAAACCGAATTTTCATCAATCCACGACTTCGTTTGAGATTATACATGATACTGATTTAGATTAAACGTGAAGCTTCCGGCGATGAAAGGTTTTATTCGCCAATTTGAAGACATCTTCATCGCGCTGAGCCTTCTTTAAGAGTCCCTCTGCTGCTTGAAGATAACGATTTAGCCGGATCATCCGTTTTAGACCTTGGCTTATAGCTTGTTTGCATAAATTCAAAATCTTGATTTGCATAATACTGTGATCACAAATTCTATCTATCACCTTGAAATATATGGTATTATTGTACTGGAAATTAGAAGGGGTGTAGGTCTAATGGAGTATATTATTTTTCTGCTGATTATTGCTTAAGTTTTTGTGTTGTCTATATTAATTCTCATCTAGTCGAGAAAACAAAAGATTATCGTTGAATTTGATAAGGAGGACTACGAACTAAGAGATATTACATTAGCTGATATTGATAGAATGGAAAACGGCTCCGGTTTTGAGATGTACTTATACAGATTATTAATCGAACTAGGCTATTCTGGTGTCTATAAGACTATAGGTAGTCGTGACTTTGGAGTTGATATCGTTTTTACTGATCCAGTTGGAGTTGAAAATGTCATTCAAGCCAAAGATATTCGGTAGAAATCCGGTAGGCATTAGTGCTGTTCAAGAAGTTTTCTCTTGTATGAGATACTATAAGGCTAAAAAAGCGGTTGTCATCGCAACAACCAGATTCACAGATTCATGTAAAACGCTGGCTGGTATAAATTACGTGAAGTTAATTGATCTTACGGACTAGCTTAGTATTATAGAGGCTCTCAGAGCTGGTGATACCTTTGCAGCTCGTAAAATAATTGAAGCGGAACCCAGAAGGATACTTGATGGCTATGAGAAATGGCGAGAGAAGTCTTAGGTTGTACTGTCAAAGTATATCCACTCTCCTAGTAATTCGAATCATTGATTTTAAGCCATTAGTGATGAAGTGCCGATATAATTATTATACGGAATCTAAAGCAAGTAAACTATTAGAATAGTGGGGTAGGTAAATGAAACGAATTACAAGTGAGAACTATTAGAATGCAGATGAACCTTTTAATGTTTTCGGTTACAGAGATCCTCTGACAGGTGAATATCAAAAAATTACGGAGACATCTCTAATAGAGTCGATTGATAACACTATCAATGTATCAAGCATTTAAAGCTTTTCAGGCAACGATTTCCCATATTCATGAAAAGATATGCGGATCAAATTACACTGGAACCACTCGTTTGCAGCTCTCGTCTATGATAGACAGGATGTCAAAGAGAAATATGATTGATCAAGAAATGTCAAGGGACAAGAACATGGTCCCATTGAAGTCGCTATTTTAGCGGCTTTTTTAATTTATCGTACAAGTTTGTCCCGAGCCAAGGACAAGAACTTGTACCGATTGCCGGAATTGACAAGAACATAGTCCGATTACCGATTAGATGAACATCTAATCATTGATAACATGTACTTAAAGCTTTATTAAGTACCATAATACATGAAAATGTTCACATTTGTTTAGAACAACTGATACGATGGGGAGTTAAACACCGGCGGCTAGGTATTAAAAAAGCGAATCATACAAGTTAACGAAGACACGCAGGCACCCCGCAGGCAAGAATTTTCTCTGAATAATACAAACTTTGCTTAATGTATTTCCTTTCTAATTCAAGACTTGCTATGTAACCTTTTGAACCTTCAACCTCTGTACTACGTTCGATTTGTACCTTAGTGATCAAATGTTTAAGTTTCTTGATTTGCTTTTGGTAATACACCACTTTTTCTGCTACAGTGCTCTTCTTTTTAGCAGCGGCTTCTACTTTAGGCTGAAGGACTGTAATCTATAACATTATTGTTTTTCTCTATTATCATTGACAGATTTAAGGGAATATTTTATATTGGAAATTATTACAATTATTTGTAATGTTTTTACTTTTTAAGGACGTAAAAATAGCTAATTGAAACGATTGTTAGGATTATTACTAATGATCGTTCTAGGAGGTGTGATTGCAAGAAAACTTTAATTTCATGTTTATAGTATTGTTTTTTTATACAAATGAGATGAGAGGAATGATTTTTTTTTGAAAAAAATAATGAGCAATGTGATTGTAGGTGCACTTGTACTTTCCATGAATATTCCAGCTGCTCAGGCTCAAAGTAACCCACCTGATTTTGATACTCAAGATATTATTCTACCAGACCATAATTTTGATGATTCGTATGTTGAACCCAGTAGTCCATTACAAATTGAATTGAACACTCAGGATAGAGCGATTAGCTTGTCTGCCGTGACAACTAGTTATTCCCTTGCAAAAGAATTGTTGAAGAATTACTATGAAAATATCGATCTCGGAACAAAGCAATTAGATAACAAATCAACTGTCAGGACAGAATTGCTTGATTCCGAACTGTCTGATTACTTCGAAAAGAAAATGAAAACAAAACAATTTGTGGTAGATGCCGCAAATGCACAAAAAGAAAACTACGTCTTGAAATTCAATTTACTGTCCTCTGAAGTTACCGAAGAAGGCATCCTCTTGACAATAGGTACTGAGGCCTCATTCAATTACGTGGGAATGGAAGTGGAGTCTGGATTTGGCGAAGTGTCAAAAATGTTATTTCGCAATACAGATGCAGGGCTTACTATTTCAGATTGGTATATGCCATATGACTATTATGATGAATATGTTAGAGGTGAAGGGGATCATATAAGTAATCTCGTTAATATCAACTCTAAGCTGGATAGCTCTTATACCGCTAATAGACAAGAGGAATTAAATGATAAAATCACCGATTATTTTTCTGTCGATCGCGAAGCTCCAGTACAAATCAATAGTTTAGAAAATGACGGATCATCTAATCAGGTTATTACGCCTTTTGCAACCTTATCTTCATTAAATAAGACAGCGATAGCAAATTATGCGAAAAATAATAAAGCAAAAGATCAGCCTGCAAGTGGTGGTTCGAATGTTTCTTACTACGATTTCTCACAAATAACTGGAAATTGGGACTGTACAAACTTCGTATCTCATGCATTACTCGCTGGTGGTGCAATTACTTACGATACTAATGGAACAGGTATTGCCTCTACAGGCTGGTATTATAGAAGTTTGAGTAATCGTGCTTCATCCTGGTCAGGTGTACCAAACTTGTATAATTTTTTGGTGAATAACACAACGAAGGGTCCGGCTGGGACGGGTACTACATACTCAACGTTCAAATATAATGCTAGTGCAGGCTATCCATATCAAATTGGAGATGTATTGCAATTTTATTTGAGCGGATCTTACAATAATTGGCGGCATTCGACTATTATTACTGAATACTACGAAACTAATACGATGTCAGTTCTTGGAGCATTGGTTACAGGACGCTCTGGTAAAAATAGTTATAATAACAACCAAAAGGCGGAGGAAATTTATCCTGGTGATAGCAAAAGGGTTATAAAATTGACTGGTTATTACAAGTGAAAAATTTGAGGGGAGATGCACAACACTTCATTGTTTTTTTGAAGCGTTGTGCATCAAACTAATTTCTCCTCCTTAATTATCTGGAGTTCGAGAATATTTTCATAGGAGGAAACTTAATGAAACGTGCTTACCTGTTATTATTGATTTTATTAACTCTTAGTGCATGCGAACAGACCAGTACTAGTGACAATGAAAATAACAATGTTCCCGTTGTTGGAGATATTAATAATGCTGAAAACACAAGAGTTTCGCCTGTAACAAAAGGAAATTCATCAAAAGATTCCTCCTATTTTTTGGCGAAAGACGAAAGTGGTCTAACCGCTTCAGATTTTGAAACAGCATACAAAATGTGTACGGATGCTCTGTCTGAATATTATAGGGCGATCTGGAACGGTTCTGACATTGAATTGGATACTTATATAGATAACGAAAACCTTAAACAATATACGCAAAAAAAAATCACCTCTCAATACGATTTGTTCCTTAAGAACAATCTTACTCATAATTTGGTGACAGACGTTGATGTTGATGCAGCAGAAGTAAAGTATGTTGGAGTGGGTAAGAACTTTTTCTATCTTAAATTAGATGCACAAGTTAAAAAGGATGTAGGCAGTTTTGCTGAACCTACTGAATTTCTTGTGCAAAGTGCGAATGGAAAGTTAGTCATTGTTGACTGGTATACTAATGCAAAGGATAGTTATGATTTCACTGTACGTGGAGAAAATCAAACGATCAATAATCCTGATATATGGAATAATAGCGATGTTATAGGAAATAATTAACTAATTGAAGTCTGTATGTAAAGATCCTTCCGACATGAATTTTCCGCTCTTACCTTACCCCGTAGTAAGCTGATAGGTGTCCTCATTGCTAATTCAGCGCTCCATCTGTAAAGTTTATGTCTAAGTATCGAATGTATCATTTAAAGTGAGCGGAGTTTCATCGTCCATTGATTATGTGGGTATGAGAACTTAATGGATGTTATAAATTGATTTTTTACTCAATAGGACAGTGATTGATGTATAGAAGCATAATAAAAAAAACGCGGGTTACAGGGGCGAATTCAGCACTGTGACTCGCGCTTTTTAGTCCATGCTGTAGTACCAAAGGGTAACCTTTGAAGTCCTAATTCCATTTTGAATGGCTTAATTAGGTTAACTTCCAATCTTGCTTAATTATCTTTTCATCATAGTGATTGTCCAGCTATAGGGCTGTTGTTCGAGGGACAAGAACATGGTCCCATTGAAGTCGCTATTCGAGGATTATGAAGCAATTGTTGAAGTGATTAGTAAGTATGTGGATGGATTGATAGCAGGTAAGAAGGAAATTATGCAACCGGCATTCCATAAAGATGCAACAATGTACGGCTATAATTATGGTTTCCTGGGAGGTTCTATTACGAACTTATGGGATTTCGTAGATGAAGCAGGTGCAGCCACTGATTGTCATATTAGTTGTGGCACCAATTACTTTGATAGCGATTGGACCCTTAGGTATGTATGTCGGTACAGATATATCGAACTTGATTTTTTGGATCCAAGACCGAGTGGGATGGTTGACAGTGGTCATAATGGCAATACTGATGCCACTGTTCGTCATGTATGGAATTCATAAAGTTTTTTATCCTGTTTTCATTAATGCAATGGTATCACCAGGTTATGAAACATTAGTACTTGTGGCAATGCTGGCCTCCAGGCCTCCAATATAGCACAAGGCGCTGGTGCAATGGCTGTAGCATTCAAAACAAAGGATGCAAAATTAAAACAGGTCGCCTTTTCTGCTGGAATATCAGGTTTGTGCGGAATAACAGAACCAGCGCTTTATGGAGTACATTTGAGGCTGAAAAAGACACTCTTTGCTTGCATGATAGGAGCCGGGTCATCAAACCTTAGATTATCAAGCTTCTATATGACTCGGTGCAAAATCATTAAATGTAAAATAAAGCTACCCATCAGAGGAGTAGCTTTATTTTACATTTGCCTTTATCCGTAGTTGCTCTACAATCTGAGTAGGGTAACAGAAGTTAGTTCTTGCTCCATAGCCTTCTGTGCATTAGAGAATTGGGGTAATAGAATGGATTCAATGTTCATTCCTGGGGTCCGTATCCTTGTGTATTTTGAAAAGCTGATTTCCATCCACAGATTCGACAGCTTTGAAGATATTCAGTAGGGTACATTTTTCAGGAGAGATCAGAAGAGAGGCCCCCGCAACTCCTGGTTTTGTATCAAAAAAACCTGCTTTTTTGAGCTGGGCCATGATCCTTCGAATTACTACAGGGTTACTATTGATGCTACGGGCAATTCGATCGCCTGTACTATATAGGGGGCCCAGCGAGATCATGGAAAGAATATGGACTGCCATTGAAAAGCGACTTCTTATTTGTTTCAATCTACTCGCCTTCTTTGCTAAATAGCATAGTTTCATTTAAAGAACAGGTCAATCGACGGCATCATCAGCAGGTAAACAGGTGGGTCAAAGATCAACTCCAAAAACATTTCCATTCTCATCATTGCAATTTACATTCACGTAATGTAAATCACTTGATGGAAAAAACATGAATTAGTGGGAGTATGAGGCGGAAAGGGAAGACTTACATTCAGTCGACATGTGTAATTTCATATTTCCATTCCAGTAGAGCACTAAAGCATTTATTGCTTTAGTGTTTTTATTTTATGGGGGTATATGGGGGTATAATCTTTGTCAAGGTACAAAAGGGTTCTCGTTAAGCTAAGTGGTGGAGCAGTAGCAGGAAACTCAGAATTTGGTTTTGAGCCAGAAAGGTTGGACCATATTGCGGATTAAATTATGTCAGTGGTAAACTTAGGTGTTGAAGTATCGTTAGTTATAGGTGGGGGTAACATTTTCGGAGGGAATATGGCGGAAAGCTGGGGGATAGAAAGGGCAGAAGCTGATAACATTGGTACACTTGCGACTGTAGTAAATAGTTTAATGCTTCGTGGAGTTCTTAAAGCCAAGACCAAAAAGGAAGTACGAGTAATGACGGCAATACCTATTACTTCAGTTGCAGAACCATGCATCCGTCTAAGAGCAATCCACCATCTAGAAAAAGGCTATATTGAACGGTCATCCTTACGTTACAACAGACTATCCTTCAGTATAAAGAGCCATCGAGGTTCATTGTGACGCTTTATTAGTTGCAAAGCAAGGAGTTGATGTGTTCTTAACGCAGACCCTAAATTGGATAAGGATGCAAGGAAATTTCGCTCGCTTCATTACAACGATGTCTTAAAACACAACTTAAAGGTAATGGACCAATCCGCTTTCATTTTAGCAAGAGACTACAATCTGCCCATGCATGTGTTTAATTTTGACAAGCCAGGCACAATGAAAGAGATTTGTGAAGGAAATAATAATGGTACTATAATTAGCGGTGAATCAATTTTGGAATTGGAATAACAGAACTTCTGTCCGAGGAGTACTTTTGTGCTCCCTAAATTTCGAAATAAACTTGCTGTTACAGACAGCGGGTTAACCGTATCATAAGCAGAGGCAAGTTTTGGAGTAAATACAAGAAGCCCGTTCTTTCAGAGCTTTTTAAAAATATATAAGAGGAGGCCACTCATTTGAAAGCACTTGTATTTAATAAATTCGGAGGACCGGAAGTACTAGAATATCTTGAAATTCCGGATCC
>NZ_FNFR01000028.1:0-1284 GCF_900101205.1 Paenibacillus sp. OK060 | reverse complement strand
CAAATATTTCTTGATGTCTGTTCGCTCTGCATTGCCATGCGCGACTACATAAGCACAAAGATTTACTCCTGCATCTCCTTGATTCAACACTGTGACAACGGCTTCTTTTATTTGTGTATGTTGAAGTATCTGTTTCTCTATTTCGTCTATTTCAACACGATAGCCTCGTATTTTGATCTGGTTATCTACCCGTCCGATAAACACGAGCGTTCCATCGGGTTGCCATTTAGCCATGTCACCTGTCCGATATACCCGCTGTCCATGAAAAGACGTTGTCACAAATTTGGTACCTGTCAGTTCCTCTTGATGTAGATATCCTCGGGCAAGCCCATCTCCACCGATCCATAGTTCACCTGGGACGCCAATTGGACAGAGAGTTCCTTCCCGACCCACCACATAAGCTGTAGTATTACTGATCGGTTTTCCAATAGGTATGGTAGATTCATAATCTTGTGAAATTAAAAAACTAGTTGCAAACGTGGTGCTCTCTGTCGGCCCGTACACATGCACTACCTGTAAAGTAGGGCATGTTTGGCGCACACGTTTCACCTGCTGCGTTGGGAGCACATCCCCTCCGATAAATAACTCTTTCATGAAACGGAACATCTCTGGTTTCTGGAGCGCAAGTTGGTTAAACAAAGGAGACGTCAAAAAAGCAGTGGTAATCTCCCGCTGCTTTAGCACTTCTTCCAATCTCGACGGATCCAGAATAACATTTTTGTCGACCAGGTGTAATTCCATGCCATTGAGTAATGCTCCCCATATCTCAAAGGTGCTCGCATCAAACGTTAATTCACCTGTTTGTAGCATACGGCCGCCTGTTTCAAGTTCTGCATAGTTCGTGTTCTTAACCAATCTAACCACATTACGATGCTCTATCATGACACCTTTAGGCTTGCCTGTGGTTCCTGAGGTATACATCACATAAGCCAAATCTGTTGCTTTGCCCACCACCGCTGGCACGGCCTCCGCTCGTTCAGCAAGGATTTGGTCTATGATCAGTACTTCCACCGATTCCTCTTCGAAAAGAGGCGCATACTCCTGTTTGGTGAGAACAATCTTGGCTCTACTATCACCTAGAAGATAGTTGATACGTTCTGCAGGATACTCTGGGGAGAGGGGCAAATAGGCCCCTCCTGCTTTAATAATCCCCAATTCTGCGATAATCGTTTCCATCGAGCGATCTGCCATCACTGCGACAATCTCATCCGAATCGGTGCCCATACTTTGCAGTTTGACAGCAATCTGATTTGCTTGTTCATTTAATTCACGATATGTCAGCTT
>NZ_FNFR01000016.1:0-64041 GCF_900101205.1 Paenibacillus sp. OK060 | reverse complement strand
AACAACTATTCGGTATTAGCTACCGTTTCCGGTAGTTGTCCCAAACTTGAGGGCAGGTTGCCTACGTGTTACTCACCCGTCCGCCGCTAACCATCCGAGAAGCAAGCTCCTCTTCAAGTCCGCTCGACTTGCATGTATTAGGCATGCCGCCAGCGTTCGTCCTGAGCCAGGATCAAACTCTCCAATAAAGATGAATTTCAGTAGCGTGGTTAAACGCTATGAAAATCATCTCAAGTATTTGAAAAGAGCGATAAGCTCATTTTGAAACTGACGAGATTAAAAATCTCATTTATGCTTCGAAATCATACAGCCCGAAGACGTGTACCAATTTCTCAGCGTCGATCTTGCAAGCAAGATCGTTACTCACTCGTTGTTCAGTTTTCAAAGATCAAACATTCAATTTGTTTCTGTTTTCTTTGTCACCGTATTTTCAGCGGCGACTTTTATAATATATCATGTTTAAGTTTACTTTGCAAGCACTTTTTTTGATTTATTTTCAATCGCTTTATTCCAGCGCTTGTTCCGGTTAACTTTTCCTTAAAAAAGGAACGAAAATTAATTTATCATATTGAACAAAAAAGGTCAACCCTTTTTCGACAAAATGTTTCATATCCCTTTTCAAAGCCGCCTATTCTACCTATTACTGATTCATGGTGTCTGAGGTACAGCGCTGGCTTTACGGGCCGCACCTCTCTTATATGGTGAACTTCAGCATCCCACTGACCACATCATTATGGCTTGGATTTTTTTAGTTTGCCGCCTCTAGCATATTTGGATAACTCTTTGGGTGGCGCAAAGCGCGCATACATACGGAACACAGTCTTGTAGCGACTCGCTATGGCGTATTTAATTTCTTGATCGAGACGGTTGTCACTTAAGTCGAACAGCATTTCATCAAGCTCTTTGCGCAATACATAATCCAGTTCCTTGCATTCCTTCTCGTTAAACAGCATACCCAGCATTAGAGTTCTCCTTTTTCTGCATATGGATAATGGCGTGTCCCAGTGTATGTCATATTCGAGCCCCTTTAATTCAGGCTATATATCGGACAGCGCCGGTTTTAGTAGCAAACCCAGGATCATCTTTATTTGTCCTTTGGTATTTGCTACTGAAACCCGTTTTATTGTT
Source organism: Paenibacillus sp. OK060 (assembly GCF_900101205.1). NCBI lineage: Bacteria > Bacillati > Bacillota > Bacilli > Caryophanales > Paenibacillaceae > Paenibacillus > Paenibacillus sp. OK060. Next base: position 62,913 of record NZ_FNFR01000016.1, on the reverse strand, counting down.
ATGGTCAACTTTCTGAAAATTTATGAATGTCATCCCATACAAATTTATCCTCGCACCAGGCTGTAGGTAAGTGTACTTTCGATAATCGCTGCAACAAGTAGCAAAATAACAATCCAGAAGGATGCAGTTACCGTTGTGCGCATAAAAGCACTCCACTGGCTGCCAATCGTATTTCGTTTCTCCCCGCCAAATTGACCAAGACTTTTGAGAGCTAATCCACCAAACCTTAAACCGAATGCACAAGCGATAATAATTACCGGAATTTCAATAATGCCATGTGGAAGAAGTCCTTTTACAACAATATCAAAGAAGCTGGCCCCATAGTTCATTGTAGTGTGTACCAGAAAACCGATAACCATGCCATTGATTAACAGGAAAACGACAGGCAGAATGCCAAAGAAGATACCGGCATAGATCACGAGTACACTTTTGATGGCGTTATTGAAAAAGATAAAGAGGAAGAAGTTCCATTGCACATTGTTCCCCTGCTCCAGCCGCTCACTAACCTCCCTTAGTCCCCCGATTTGATTCAACAATATATCCTCAAGTGTTCCTGTACTCACCCATCCCGTGCCTATTCCAACAACAAACAATACGATCGACCAGATTAATGCACCACGAATGGAACCTAAAGCTCTAAGAAATGTACTGAATTTTAACATAATATCCTCCTGTGGAACCAAGATGTTGGACAAACAAACGTCTGATACGAATAACTGCGAGGTACGAGCATACATTGGAGAGTAAACAAGCATTTCTTATGGGAGAGGGGCGCTTATTGAAATGAACTCGTTCTATGTATTTAGCGGCAAAAAGATCAAACGTTTCCTGATTGTGCTGGTTGCTGCCGTCTTTGCTATCGGGATTATTTATCTGGAGAGCGGCAATATTTCTGTATTCTCGGAGGATGCACCATCCGCCGTATACAGCGTTCCAACCGAGAAGAAGGTTATTGCACTCACCTTTGACATTAGCTGGGGAGATAAAAGGACAGAGCCTATTCTGAAGGTCCTCCAAGAAAATAAAGTTCAGAAGGCCACTTTCTTCTTGTCCTCCCCCTGGAGTAAGACACACCCCGAGATTGTAACAGCCATCAAAGACGCAGGATACGAAATCGGCAGCCATGGTCACAAGCATGATAATTACAGCAGCCTGACTGAAGAGGAAATCCGCAAGGAAATTTCGACAGCTCATAGCATTTTAACCGATTTAACGGGAAAAGAACCGAAATTGCTGCGTCTACCTAATGGCGACTTTGACAAACGTGTTCTCCAGGTTGCCAGCAGTCTGAATTATCAGGTTGTCCAATGGGACACCGATTCGCAGGATTGGAAGAACCCTGGTGTACAGACCATTGTTGATCGTGTAGTTAGCAAGGCGCATCCTGGAGACATTGTGCTGCTGCACGCTAGTGATTCCTCGAAACAAACGCATGAAGCATTACCCGTCATTATCGACAAGTTAAAAAATCAAGGGTATGAATTCGTGACGGTTTCTGAGCTGCTTAACCATTCAAGTGTCAAAGGTACGGAAGTTCGCGACCAAGCCAGTGCACAGTAAACATGAATTAAAGCAGTATTGCTGAGGCAAACTGTATACTTCCCTTCTGTACTCCATGCCTTGTAAAAAGGCGCTGAAGCGCCATAAATGAAAAGAGCTAACCAGGTTAGCTCTTTTTGGCGTTTTTTTTAAGATAATCGCTACGCATGACTTTCTTGTACCTCGGTCTTTCCACTCACCCGCTGCTCCATGGACCCATCTACCAGCCTGTGCAATATCAGCATTTGGTATGCATTACAGATTAACAGTGGAACCACAATAAAGATGGTAGCCGCATTCACATCAATTCGCAGCACACCGATCGTTTCCACCACGGTAACAGCCACCATGAAAAAGAGTGTAGGCACCATCGCCGAAATATGTGTCTTTTTCACCTTTACGTAAGCGGTAACAATTCCAGCTGCCAAAATAATGATTCCAAGCACAATATCGGATAGCCGTTCTCGTTCCCCACCAACAAACAAACGTAAAAACATGACATCAAGTAACGCCAAGACGGTTAGAACAATCTGTACAATTTGCCAACTGCGTTTCGAAAATACACCTTTGCCCATATAGTTCAATATCAAGTATGCGAAAAAACCCATTTGCGAATACACGCTAATCATAATACCGGAACCAAACAAGATCAGGAGATAAATTAAAAAATCGGTCATTCCATTCGTTTTTTCTCCATTAACCAACATCATAATTAGACCCGTCACTAATGATCCTGCAGCCCCTATAAGCAAAGCTGACCAAAATAGGAAAAACCATTTACGTAAATTCAAATGTTTTCCACCCCCGAGAGTTTATTTTACCAACCTTCACAGCAAAAAACCATCATCATTCAACATATTTAGCGGTTTCCCATCACATACTACATCCAGTATCTAATCAAGGAGGGGTTGTGCACATGAAACGGCCTTTGTGGCAGTTATGCTGTGTCGTACTTGGACTATCCGTCATGCTCGCCGGCTGTGGCTCAGATCAGAATTATTCGCCTCCTCAGGGCGGTTATAAAGAGATGAAAACGATGGTCGTGGATATTCTCAAAAGTGACGAAGGTAAAAAGGCGGTCGAGGAAGCTCTCACTGGACAAAGTTCTTCTGGTGGTGGCGAAGGCGGCGCTTCTGGCCAAAGTGGAGCTTCTGGCGGTGGATCTGGAACAGTGGGTATGAAAATGTTAATGCCTATGCAATCTTCAGAACAAATACGTATAGCTGTAAAAGATACCATCACGGCTCCTGAATACCAGAAGGAATTCGAGAAAATTATGACGGATCCACAGTTTGCAGGTGAATTCGCCAAAGTGATTAACTCCCAAAGCAAGCAACTGCATATGCAATTAATCAAAGATCCAACGTATCAAAAATCCATTGGGGATGTCATGAAATCTCCTGAAGTGTCCAAGATGTTCATGGATATGACCAAAACGCCCGAATATCGTAAACAAACGATGACCGTTATGCAGGAAGTCATGCAAAATCCTTTATTCCGAATGGAAGTGCTGACTTTGCTTAAAAAGGTAGTCCAGGATGAGTTGCAACCCAAAACAGAACAAGGCGGCAAACAGGAGGGCCAAAGCAAAGACGACAATGGCGATGGCGGAAGTGGCAGTAGTGACGGTAGTAGTGATGGTAACAGTGGTGGCGACGGAAGTAATGGAGGATCGTAAGTTGATCATACTTCAAAGTTAAAAGTTATCACATGTTGAAAAAAGCCCACATCCATGGATGTGGGCCTTTTTATATATTTTACGTCATTAGAAAATTTAAAACTTGGCATCAACAGTTTGGGCAACCTCGTCGTAGATCGCACCGATGCTTGAATCCGCTTTATACACGGATGGTGAAAAATCCGGCTCCGAAATATGATTATCCGGCGCTCCCAGTGGAATCTGTGCAAGCAGCTCTGTATGAAGACTCTCGGCAAGAGTACCCCCACCGCCCCGGCCAAATACATAATCTTTCTCTCCGCATTTGCTACATTCATAATAAGCCATGTTCTCTACCACACCAAGCAGCTCATGTTCCGTCTGAATGGCCATGGCACCTGCACGTGCAGCTACAAAGGCAGCGGTTGCATGAGGTGTTGTAACGATGATTTCTTTGCTGTGAGGCAGCATCTGGTGTACGTCTAGTGCGACATCCCCCGTACCCGGAGGCAGATCAAGCAGCATATAATCCAACTCTCCCCAGTTTACATCGGTAAAGAATTGGCGCAACATCCGCCCCAACATAGGTCCACGCCAGATCACCGGGTTATTCTCTCGAATAAAGAATCCCATCGACATCACTTTTACGCCGAAACGCTCAACGGGTTGGATAACCCCGTCCTCAACGACTGGATATTCCTCAATGCCCATCATGTCAGGTACACTGAAGCCATATATATCTGCATCAATCAAGCCAACCTTCTTGCCTTGACGTGCCAGAGCTGCAGCCAAATTAACGGTTACCGTCGATTTGCCGACGCCGCCTTTACCACTAGCAACAGCAATAAAACGTACGCCGGATTCAGGACTTAACAACTCATGTCCGTCCAGCCCTGCTGCATGGCCTTTGACAAGCACTTCGTCCTCGTCTTCCTCATGATCCGCTTGTCCTATGTTCAGGCTCTCACGCTCATGCTCTGACGCTGCACGCAGACGAATATGTACATCATTCACTCCGTGTTGGGACAACAGGTTGCGCGCGGCATCGCTTAGAGCAGTTGTATCCTCTGTGCGGTTCTCCAGCGTCACCATAGTAAGAGCAACATGATCTTCTTTAACCATGACATCACGGACCCACTGCAGTTCAGTCAAACTTACGCCCAATTGCGGTTCCTGCAACGGCTGCAATAGTTCAAGTATCTGTTCTTTTGATAACATCAGACAGCACCTCAGCTTTATCTATTGGCATGTAATTAGGTATGCTGATTCAATTATATCATTACCTTTCTCATTGTGACTAACTTTTAGGACGTTCTCCTGACGAATAACGGAGAATCCCGTTATAGATGGATGCAGCTACTTTACGCTGATAGGTTTCATCTGCAAGCAGACGCGCCTCTTCCGGGTGAGAAAGGAACCCTACCTCCACCAGTGCCGAGGGAATTTTTAACGCCTGGAGCAAATAAACGGTATTTACCGTTTTCGCGATTCGATCTGTATTTTCCAGATTACGAATCATTTCTTGCTGAAGAAGATTGGCTAATCCTGCATTATCGGGATGATTGGGTGTATAAAAAACTTGAGCGCCACTCCAGCGGTTCGAAGGTACACTGTTCATATGAATGCTGATAAAGAGATCTGCCTGCTTATCCTCGATTCTTCTTACTCTTTGTTTCAGATCCTCCGTCTTGCGTTTGGAGTACCCTTTGGTATCAGAGGCAGCCAGATCGGTGTCTATTTCTCGGGTCATCACAACCAAGGCCCCTGCTTGCTGCAGATAATCTCGTACGTACAGCGCAATGGATAAATTGATATCTTTCTCAATGACTCCCTGCTTACTCACCGCTCCCCCATCTGGCCCACCATGTCCTGCATCAATAGCTATGACTTTTCCCGCTAATGGCAGCCCCCAGTAACCGGACATTTTGGAGGAGGGCAACTCATACGTCACCACCGCCACAAACATCGCAAGCAAACAAAGGCTTAACATCACCCTCTTCATGGTGCGTAACCTAATCCAGATCACAAAGTGCTTCCCCATATTTTTACGCATAAAAAAACCACCTCGTCCCTATAAATGACTCTAATCATCTATATGGGACAAGATGGACAAATATACCGTTAGGAGCGGACTTGCTCAGCCATTCCTTCAATCAGCACCTCAGCTACCTCTGGGCGCGTAAATTCAGGTGGAGGGCATAGCCCATCTCGTAGCAACCCACGTACTTTCGTGCCAGACAGAGCCATGTGGTGTTCTTTATCATGCGGGCAGGTTTTGCTTGATGCCATGTTGCCACATTTGGTGCAGAAAAAACTATGTTCAAAGAACAAAGGCGTGATACCGAGTTCTTCCGGTGTGAAGTTAGTAAAGATCTCCTGCGCTTCATATGTTCCGTAGTAGTCACCCACACCTGCATGGTCGCGACCTACAATAAAGTGAGTACAACCATAATTTTTACGTACCATCGCGTGGAAAATGGCCTCTCTTGGACCAGCATACCGCATAGCTGCCGGAAATACGCCTAGAAACGCACGATCAGCCGGATAATAGTTCTCCAGCAAAACCAGATAACTCTTCATTCGTACATCGGCAGGCACGTCATCAGACTTCGTTTCGCCTACAAGCGGATTTAAGAACAGGGCGTCCACAATCTCCATTGCACTCTTCTGAATGTACTCATGGGCACGATGGACCGGATTACGCGTCTGAAAACCAACAACCGTCTTCCAGCCCTTATCCTGGAACGTTTTCCGTGTCTCAGCAGGATCATAATAGAACTGTTCGAACTTGGCCGGTTTGGGACGATTCAGCACTTGAATTGGACCTCCTACATACGTTGCAGGTCGTTCCAGCAGTTTCTTCACACCCGGGTGCTCTGGATCATCCGTCTTGAAGACACGACGCGCTTCTTCACCCTGATCTACTTTATATAAGCTCTTCACTTCCAGCAATCCATAGGTTACCCCGTCATTATCGCCAATAAGTGCCACAGTCTCACCGATCTGGAGTGATGCAGCCTGCTGCTCATCTACAGCTAAGGTAATGGGGATACTCCAGACTGTTCCGTCAGCAAGACGCATACGAGATATAACTGAAAGATAGTCTTCTTCATTCATGAAACCTTGAAGCGGTGAGAATGCACCCACACCAATGAGATCCAAATCCGAAATTGTCCAGCTGTTAATACGTAAAGAGGACAGTTTCTCACTCTCTCGTAATAATTGTTCCCGTTCTTCTCCTTGTACGACACGCTGTATCAGCGTACCTCCATGAGGCAGAATCGAAGTCATCTTGTCAGCTCCCTGTTTCACCATTTTTTATATCATCAAGAATGATTCTAGTGCATTATTAAGTCCATCACTTATTCTGAATAAATTATTTATGAAGACCACATTCCGTTTTTTCGTTCCCAGACCAGCGTCCCGCACGTGGATCTTCTCCTGGCATAACCTGACGTGTGCAATACTCACAACCGATACTCGGGTAATTTTGATCATGCAGCGGATTGTACACAACATTATTAACACGAATATAATCCCATACATCCTCTGTAGTCCAATGTGCAATCGGGTTGAACTTCATAAGTCCAAACTTAGCATCATATTCGACCTTCTTGGAATTTGCACGTGTCGGTGCTTGATCTCTCCGAATACCGGTAATCCATGCATCATACTGGGATAGAATACGTGTCAGCGGCTCAACCTTCCGAATATTACAGCAAGCATTAGGATCCGACTTCCACAATTGTTCTCCATGTTGAGCTGCCTGCTCCTCCGGAGTAATTTTCGGAGCCACACGTACAAAATCAAGATTGTATTTCTCTTTCATTTTGTCACGAGTTTCGTATGTCTCCTTAAAATGAAAATCAGTATCTAGATAAAATATATCCGTGGATGGGCTAATCTTCTGAAGCATATCTACAAGTACAACATCCTCCGCACCGAAGCTGCATGCAAAAGTGATATTTGGAAACGTCTCAATAGCATAACGAATAATATCCTCTGGACTTGCGTTTTCCAATTCTTCAGCCTTCGTCCGTGCAAGTTCTTCTTTCTCCAACAAGTTCATGTCTGCATTTCCCCCATTCTGCATTTCAACAATCACTAAAGCCGACTAATCTAATATGAATTATGTATAGTATAAATCTTTCATGGGGGATGTCAATGCCTGCCATATGGTAAAAAACATCAGTTTCGGCCCATTTTTTTGTTGTTCGTTTTGAATATAATTTGGTGTTAATTATGCATTTAAACGATTTGTGGATAAAAGCATCCATGTGTAACGTCTTCGACTTTTATTTTATCCTTATCTCTTCGTCATTGAAATCCTTTGCCACTGCTGGGTTTATGGTGCCAATTTGATAAAACGATGTATAGAATAACTCTATAGAATCGAAGGAATATAGAAAAACGAGAAGGATTTAATAATGAGATAAAAGCGGGAATCCTATTCTTCAATTGTAAGGGACCTTTATCAAAACCATAAGAAAAACTGATGAAAATTGAGAATGAAAAATGAATGATTACAACCATTATGATGTTCCTAACCTGCAAATTTGATCTTTGTGCTATAGGAGGGTTGCGTTTACTGGAGTATTAGCTGGAGGAAGAGACTTTAACCGATACAGAGGAACCCGAAGCTACTTTGGTGCATCTTCTAAAGTAAAGAACATTTAATACACCTATTGATCTGTAAATACAAAAAAGCCTTTGACCGAGGCCAAAGGCTTGTAATGCATATTAACGTTTGGAGAACTGAGGTGCGCGACGTGCGGCTTTGAGACCGTATTTTTTACGCTCTTTCATCCGTGGGTCACGAGTCAGGAATCCTGCTTTTTTCAGGGAAGCACGGTATTCCGGATCTGCTTTCAACAGAGCGCGGGAGATACCATGACGGATTGCGCCGGCTTGACCGGAGATTCCGCCACCATGAGCAATAACAAGAACGTCATAGTTGTTGAGCGTTTCTGTCAAGTTCAGTGGTTGTTTTACGATCAGTTTGAGTGTTTCCAAACCGAAGTATTCATTAATATCACGTTTATTGATGACAATGCGTCCTTCACCCGGTACAAGGCGAACACGTGCTACCGAATGTTTACGACGACCTGTCCCATAGTATTGTACTTGTGCCATGAAACTGTCCTCCTTTTAATTAACCGCGAAGTTCGTAAACTTCTGGTTTTTGTGCTGCATGTGGATGCTCAGTGCCTCTGTACGCTTTAAGTCTCAACTTCATTTTCTCGCCCATGCGAGTTTTAGGAAGCATACCGCGAACAGCCAATTCCAACATACGCTCAGGTTTGTTTTTAACCATCTCTTCAGCTGTAGTTACTTTCAAACCACCTGGGTGCATTGAGTGACGGTAGTATTTTTTACCTTGCATTTTCTTACCAGTCAATACGATTTTCTCAGCATTGATGATAACAACGAAATCGCCAGTGTCCACATGTGGAGTGAATTGTGGCTTGTGTTTGCCGCGAATCAAAGCTGCCGCTTCGCTCGCCAAACGTCCGAGGGTTTTGCCTTCAGCATCAATGATGTGCCATTGGCGCTCAACTTCGTTAGGCTTCGCCATGTACGTAGTACGCATGAAAAGTTCCTCCTTAAAATGTTCAAAATCATCATTTTCATTTATCTTCGTTCGTTAAGTTATAACTTTAGGTGTTGATGGATTGTAAATTTGATGTGAACCTCTTAATTGGGGCTGTGGGAAAGCCATTAAGAAAACACAACTTTTATATTACATGATAGGCGACTAAATCGCAAGTGTTAATTAAGCTTTTCACTCACCAAATTTAATCTTTTTTGTATTCAAGATCCCAGAGCATTAAACCGCAGCTAACTGCAGTAGGTCCTGCAGCAGATCGATTACATGCAGCAATCATATTTGGTACATCAGAGGCTTTCCGTTTGCCCTCTCCGATCTCCAGCAGTGTACCTACAATGATACGAACCATATGCTGCAAAAAGCCGTTACCACTCACATAAATGTGAATGACACCCTGATCGCGCGGATGGTCTCTGCACATTGATCGGTCCACTTCCATCCATGCTTCGTACACCGAACGGACATGATTCTCTTTCTGAGACTTGCGTGAAGCAAAAGAGGTAAAATCATACGTCCCTATGAAATGTCGTAAGCCCTCCTGCATTGCCATAATATCAAGCTTCGCATGATGATGATATTGCAGTCTTCTGTTGAATACATCCGGAAATTGATTCGCATTGACTGTATAACGATACGTTTTCTTTTTCGCTGCATAGCGAGAATGAAAATCAGCCGAAACTTCATTCGCATCAATAACGACAATATCGGAGGGTAATCTGGAGTTGAGTGCAATACACCAACGTTCAATCGGGATCTGGGACTCCGTAGGAAAATTGAAGATTTGTCTGCGGGCGTGAACACCTGCATCTGTTCGGCCTGAACCTGTAATTTTAACCTTCTCACCGGTTAAAGCACGAATCGCATCTTCAAGATGATCCTGAATGGTATTCCCACCCGGCTGTACTTGGAAGCCGAAATAGGCAGTGCCATCATAAGTTAACGTCATACATAAGTTCCGCATTATTACCACACCTTTGTTCCATACTATACATATCCCTATCCCGAACAGCAAAAGAAGCCCCTTACGGAGCTTCTATTACAGCACGAATTCCGAAATGAAGAGAAAAAAAGGGTTAATCCAGAATCGTTGATTCTGTCCCCTTTCCTCATCTCATCTGTTTTACGCGCGGTCTACCAGTTCCAAGTAAACCATTGGCGCTGCGTCACCACGACGAGGTCCCAGTTTCAAGATACGAGTGTATCCACCTGGACGCTCAGCGTAACGACCGGACAATTCGCTAAACAGTTTTTGGATTGCATCTTGCTCACCATCGATAGTTTCGCGGCGAACATAAGCTGCCACTTGGCGACGGGCATGAAGATCTCCCTTTTTCGCTTTAGTGATCAGTTTTTCAGCAATAGAACGAACCTCTTTTGCTTTCGCTTCAGTTGTCTGAATGCGTTCGTATAAGAACAGGTCGGTTACCAGGTCACGGAACAAAGCTTTACGTGCGCTGGAATTACGGCCCAACTTTTGGTATGCCATTGTTTTCCCTCCTTCACTTCAAGCACTCGGCTGTCTATTCTTCTGTACGGAGTCCCAAACCAAGTTCCTCAAGCTTCTCTTGAACTTCTTCCAAAGACTTGCGTCCGAGGTTACGGACTTTCATCATGTCTTCTTCTGTTTTCGTAGTCAGCTCTTGTACGGTATTAATACCGGCACGTTTGAGGCAGTTGTAGGAACGAACAGAGAGATCCAGCTCTTCGATCGTCATTTCGAGTACTTTTTCTTTTTTGTCTTCTTCTTTTTCGACCATAATCTCTGCATCTTTCGCTTCGTCTGTAAGACCCACGAAGAGCATCAGATGCTCGGTCAAAATTTTAGCGCCAAGGCTTACAGCCTCTTCAGGACGAATACTTCCGTCAGTCCAAACTTCCAACGTGAGCTTGTCATAGTTGGTTACTTGGCCGACACGCGTATTTTCCACAGCGTAGTTAACGCGGCTGATCGGGGTGAAGATGGAATCGACTGGGATGACGCCGATCGGCTGGTCATCGCGTTTATTCCGATCTGCCTGGACGTAGCCGCGACCGCGATTGGCAAAAATACGCATGTGAAGTCTCGAACCTGGTCCGAGCGTAGCAATGTGCAAATCCGGGTTAAGGATTTCCACATCGGAGTCAGCACGGATATCTCCAGCCGTAATTGCTCCTTCGCCTTCAGCATCAATCTCGAGCACTTTCTCCTCATCAGAATGAATTTTAAGCGACAAAGCTTTCAGGTTAAGAATGACCTCCGTAACATCTTCCATTACGCCAGGAACTGTAGCAAATTCATGCAGAACGCCATCGATTTGAACCGAAGACACTGCCGCACCCGGCAGTGACGAGAGCAAGATTCGGCGAAGCGAGTTTCCAAGCGTCGTACCGTATCCGCGCTCCAGCGGTTCTACTACGAATTTCCCATAGGTGCCATCATCGTTGACGTCTACCGTCTCAATTTTCGGCTTTTCGATTTCAATCACTGCAATACCCCTCCTTCAAAACGTCGGTCCTCTATGAAACATTTACCTTCTCTTGCGAAAACATGTAGTAGTATGCCTAAACAACCATTATTAGCAGATTGTGCCGGAAATATACCACACGCAGGGGCAAATCTCATTAGACACGACGACGTTTTGGAGGACGGCATCCGTTATGCGGGACTGGAGTTACGTCTTTGATCAGGTTAACTTCAAGACCAGCAGCTTGCAAAGAGCGGATCGCTGCTTCACGGCCTGCGCCTGGTCCTTTAACCATAACCTCAACGGCTTTCATCCCATGTTCCATTGCAGCTTTGGCAGCAGTCTCAGCAGCCATTTGTGCAGCAAACGGAGTCGATTTACGGGAACCTCTGAATCCGAGGCCGCCGGAGCTTGCCCACGAAATTGCGTTTCCGTGAGGGTCCGTAATGGTAACGATAGTGTTATTGAACGTGGAGCGGATATGTGCCACGCCAGATTCAATATTTTTACGGTCACGACGTTTAGTACGTACGACTTTTTTCGGTTTAGCCATTTTCTCTTATCCCCCCTTATTATTTCTTCTTGTTCGCTACAGTACGACGAGGACCTTTACGAGTACGAGCATTCGTTTTCGTACGTTGTCCACGAACAGGCAGACCACGACGATGACGAACTCCACGGTAACAACCGATCTCCGTCAAACGTTTAATATTCAAAGAGATTTCACGACGCAGGTCACCTTCTACTTTGACCTCTTTGTCGATACTTTCACGCAATTTGCTGACTTCATCTTCCGTCAAATCACGGACACGAGTGTCCCGATTGATGCCTGTTGTGCTCAGAATTTTCTGGGAAGTCGTTTTACCGATTCCGAAAATATAAGTCAAGGCGATCTCAACGCGCTTATCACGTGGCAAATCCACACCAGCTATACGTGCCATTTTACGCTACACCCCCTTCTTTAACCTTGTTTTTGTTTGTGTTTCGGATTTTCACAGATAACCATAACATTCCCTTTGCGGCGAATGACTTTGCATTTTTCGCAAATCGGCTTGACCGAAGGTCTTACCTTCATGTGAATTACCTCCTCAAAGTTTTGCTAAGCAAAACCCTCTTCGTAAGCATTGACCTTGTTTTACCATTGTAAAACCGGCTTCGAAGCTTTCGCAAGTTTTGCCGGGCAAAACCCGCTTCATAAGCTTCACAGTTCATTGCAACTGTCTACTACTATTTACGGTAAGTTATACGACCTTTTGTCAAATCATAAGGTGATAACTGAACAACTACTTTGTCTCCAGTCAGGATACGAATAAAGTGCATCCGCAACTTGCCGGAAACGTGAGCGAGAATTTGATGACCGTTCTCAAGCTCAACCTTGAACGTTGCATTCGGTAGCGGTTCGAGAACCGTACCTTCCACTTCAATGACATCTTCCTTGGCCATTAGTCAGTCTCCTTTCTCTTCAGCTTGAATGTTGGTGGATTCCAGAAACGAATGAACCGCATAGCGGAGCTTTCCGTTTGTCACCCGACCACTCTCGTTTAAACTGTTTACAACCTCGCTGCTAATCATCGGCTGGAGTTCAAGATGAAGAATATTCTTCTTCTTGGGTTGATCAAACTTACGTTTGTCCCCATCCGCAATATATACGAACTTACTGTCCGCTATAGCAACAATTACTGCGGCTTGGTCCGCATTGCGGCCTTTACGGATCTTCACAAGTTGACCGAGCTGCGGATTAGACTGATTGTTCATGCCTTATCACCTACGCATTCAGTTTTGTGAAAATTTCCATGCCTTCATGTGTAACTGCTACGGTGTGTTCAAAGTGGGCGCATAACGATCCATCAACAGTGACGACAGTCCAGTTATCTTCCAACGTTTTCACATACCGTCTACCTGCGTTAACCATCGGCTCTATGGCCAGCACCATGCCCGCTTTAAGCCGTGGTCCCCGATCAGGAAGACCATAGTTCGGAATCTGTGGTTCTTCGTGCAGATCAGCTCCTATACCGTGACCGACATATTCACGTACTACCGAGAACCCTTCATCTTCAATATATTTCTGAATCGCATGAGATATTGTAAACAAGCGAACGTCCGGTTTTACCAGCGCCAGACCTGCGTATAACGAAGCCTCGGTAACGTCCAGAAGACGACGGGCTTCTTCGGAAATACGGCCGACTGGATAAGTCCAGGCGGAATCTCCGTGATAACCCTGGTACTGCGCGCCAATGTCAAACGTAACGATATCGCCCTCGTTCAACTTTCGTTTGCCGGGAAATCCATGCACCAACTCTTCATTCACTGAAGCGCACACACTGGCAGGGAAACCGTTATAACCTTTGAAAGACGGCACAGCTCCTTGACTGCGGATGTATTGATCGGCCATATGGTCAAGTTCTCCAGTCGTAATACCGGGAGCGATATGCTCTGCCAAGAGACGATGCGTTTCCGCAACAATTCTCCCTGCTTCCCTCATCAAGCCCAGTTCCGTTTCGGACTTACCAATGATCATTCAATTAACCTCGCAGCAGGGACACGATTTCATGAGAAACTTGATCGATATCCTGCTCTCCGTCCATTTGACGAAGAAGGCCTTTGTTCTCATAAAATGTGAGGAGTGGTGCTGTTTTGTTGATATATTCGTCGAGACGTGTGCCTACGCTCTCTTCATTATCATCAGAGCGCTGGTACAAGTCACCGCCGCATTTATCACAAATACCTTCCTGCTTGGGCGGATTGAACACGACATGATATGTGGCGCCACAGTTCTTACAAATACGACGACCCGTCAAACGGGCGAGCAATTTGTTGCGGTCCACTTTCAGGTTGATTACATGATCGAGACCTGAGTTCAGTCGATCCAGAATGCCATCGAGCGCTTCTGCTTGAGACAGGGTTCTTGGAAATCCATCCAAGAGGAATCCTTCTCTGCAATCAGGCTGCTGCAAACGTTCTTCAACAATGCCGATGGTTACATCATCTGGTACGAGCAATCCTTGATCCATATATTCTTTGGCTTTCAGGCCAATGGGAGTTCCCTGCTTAATCGCCAGACGAAATGCATCGCCTGTTGAAATGTGGGGAATACCGAACTCTTTCACAATGACGTCTGCTTGCGTTCCTTTTCCTGCCCCCGGAGGGCCCATGAATAGGATGTTCACGTTATGTCACTCCCTCCAAGACTACCCTACATCAACAAACAGCACAATAGGTGCCGGCAAGTAAATCTTAGCTTGACCGGTACCTATTGCCTATTTATTGATAAAACCTTTGTAGTGGCGTTTGATCAATTGGCTTTCGATTTGCTTCATGGTATCCAGCGCAACACCGATAACGATCAGGAGAGAAGTTCCTCCAATTTGCGCTGATTGAGGCAAACCAGAAAGTGCCCCCAAGATTACAGGCAGAACGGAAATTACTGCCAAGAAGATGGCACCTGCCGTTGTCAAACGAGTCATGACACGGGTCAGATATTTCTCGGTTGCTTTACCCGGACGAATGCCTGGGATGTAACCGCCGTTCTTTTTCATGTTGTCAGCCATCTGCTGTGGATTCATCTGTACAAAAGTATAGAAGAATGTGAACCCGAAAATCATCACTACATAGAGTAACATACCCAGAGGTTTGTGAGTAGTGAGATTGGCTCCGATCCACTGTGCCCACGTACGATCAGCCCAGAAGTTTGCGATGATCGATGGGAACATCAACAGAGATGAAGCAAAGATGACAGGGATAACACCTGCTGCATTAATCTTCAGCGGGATATGTGTGTTCTGTCCACCGTACATTTTGTTACCTACGACACGTTTAGCGTACTGTACAGGAATTTTCCGAATCGCCTGCTGGATGTAAATGACACCTATGATAATCAGCACAATAACAATTGCGACGATTACCCCTTTAAGAATGTTCATGAACAGTTGATCAGCTTGGATGAAGTCGGATTCGATCGTTTGTTTGATAATATTAGGTACCGTTGATAGGATACCCGCAAAGATCAAAATCGAAATCCCGTTTCCTATGCCCTTTTCGGTGATCTGCTCACCAAGCCACATTAGGAATGAAGTACCGGCCGTAAGTACAATTGCGATCAAGATATAATCTGCAAATGTTGCGTTAGGCACCATTTCTGTATTGTACAAGCGGTTGAATCCGATCGACGTACCAAACGCTTGAATCAATGCCAGACCTACCGTTAAATAACGGGTCAGCTGTGCAGATTTCTTCTTACCTTGTTCACCCTGCTTTGCCCACTCCGCTAATTTAGGAATAACGTCCATGGAAAGCAGCTGCACTATGATAGACGCAGTGATGTAAGGCACGATCCCGAGCGCAAATATCGAGAACTGGAAGAGCGCTCCACCCGAGAACGTATTGAGAAGTCCAAAAACTTCTTTACCCGCAGAATTTGTCGCTTCGAACACATCTTTGTTAACTCCCGGTACGGGAACAAAGGAGCCGATGCGGTAAATGATCAGTACAAAAAGGGTAAATAATACCCTTTTGCGCAGATCTTCAACCCGCCAGATATTCTTTAGGGTCTTGAACATTAAATCACCTCAGTTGTACCGCCGGCAGCTTCAATTTTCTCAATAGCAGATTGAGAAAACTTGTTAGCTTTAACAGTCAGCTTCACAGTGACATCACCGTTACCCAGGATTTTGATTCCGGATTTAGCGTTTTTAACTACGCCGTTCGTCATCAAGAATTCTGGAGTTACTTCAGTACCCGCAGCAAAACTGTTCAGGTCTTCAGTATTCACAACTGCATATTCTTTGCGAGTTGGGTTTACAAAACCACGTTTTGGCAAGCGACGATACAATGGATTTTGTCCACCTTCGAAGCCTGGACGTACTCCACCGCCAGAACGAGCGTTTTGTCCTTTGTGACCGCGACCTGATGTTTTACCTGTACCACTACTTGGACCGCGACCAAGACGTTTACGTTCTTTGCGGGATCCAGGAGATGGTGAAAGCTCATGTAACTTCATCGTTCGTTGCACCTCCTTAAAGATTTGTGGGATTAACCCGTTTTTAAGCTTCTACTTCTTTAACAGCAACCAAGTGGCTTACTTTGTTAATCATACCACGGATGGCAGGATTATCGTTTTGTACCACTTTGCTATTGATTTTGCGCAAACCCAATGTTTTCACAGTTGTTCTTTGCGTCTCCGGACGTCCGATCAAGCTGCGGACGAGGGTAATTTCTAATTTAGCCATGAGAATTCCCTCCTTAACCCAGAAGCTCTTCGACGGATTTTCCGCGCAGTTTAGCCACGTCTTCAGCACGCTTCAAACGGGACAAACCTTCCAAAGTCGCATTGACCATGTTCATGGAATTCGAAGAACCCAGAGATTTTGTCAAAATGTCACCTACACCAGCAAGTTCGAGAACCGCACGTACAGGACCACCAGCGATAACACCAGTACCTTCAGATGCTGGTTTCAACAGCACGCGTCCTGCGCCGAACTTACCTGTTACCAAGTGAGGAATCGATGTTCCTACGAGTGGAACGTGTACAAGGTTTTTCTTAGCGTCTTCAATACCTTTGCGAATTGCATCAGGTACTTCGCCCGCTTTACCGATACCAGCTCCAACCCAGCCGTTGCCGTCGCCGACTACAACCAGTGCGCTAAAGCTGAAACGGCGTCCGCCTTTTACTACTTTAGCTACGCGATTAATATTTACAACTCTTTCAGTCAGTTCCAAAGTATTCGGATCTACACGCAAGTCGTTAACCTCCTTTTGAAAAATATCTTAAAACTCAAGTCCTGCTTCACGAGCCGCTTCAGCCAATGCTGCGATACGACCATGGTACAGATAACCGCTACGGTCAAATACGATGTTGGAAACACCTTTGTCTTTAGCACGTTTAGCAACGAGTTCGCCAACTTTACGAGCTGATTCAACAGATGCACCATTTTTGATGTCAGTGCTCAATTCTTTGTCTACGGTAGACGCGGAAGCGATTGTTACACCAGCAACATCATCGATGATTTGAGCATACATATGTTTACCAGAACGGAATACGTTCAAACGAGGACGTGCTGCCGTTCCTTGGATTTTCTTACGAACACGCAGGTGTCTTTTCAGACGTGCCTTGTTTTTATCTGTTTTCGTAATCATCTCAGGGATTCACTCCTTTCAGGTTACCTCGCTGGCTTCAAACCGGAAGCCACGGGGTATATTAGAAACACAAGAAGCAAGCAAGCCGAAAACCGCGCAAAGGCGGTAAGAAAAATCTTATTTCTTCTTACCGGCTTTACCTTCCTTACGGATGATACGCTCGCCTTCATATTTAATACCTTTACCTTTGTACGGCTCAGGTTCACGAACGGAACGGATTTTAGCAGCGTAAGCACCTACACGCTCTTTATCGATTCCGCGAACGATGATTTTCGTATTCGAAGGAACTTCGAATTCGATTCCCGCTTCCGGTGTAATTTCAACCGGGTGAGAGTAGCCAACGTTCAGAACGATTTTATCTCCGGATTTGCTTGCACGATATCCGACCCCAACCAGCTCCAGAGATTTTGCGAATCCTTCAGTAACACCACTCACCATGTTGTTTACAACGCTACGCGTTGTGCCGTGCAAAGAACGGTGAGTTTTGTTATCGGAAGGACGCACAACTGTAATTTCGTTGTTTTCAACTGTTACCTTCATATCTTTATGAAGTTCACGAGTCAAAGATCCTTTTGGTCCTTTTACCGTAATAACGGTGTTGTCCAGTGTGATGTCCACACCACTTGGTACTGTAATTGGTTTGCGACCAATACGAGACATATGTTGCACCTCCTATCTTGTGACGTTATATTACCATACGTAGCAGACGACTTCTCCGCCGGATTTTGATTGACGAGCTTCTTTGTCCGTCATGATACCTTTGGATGTCGAGATGATAGCGATACCCAGACCACCAAGTACACGAGGTACTTCGTTGCTTTTCGTGTAAACACGAAGACCAGGTTTACTGATTCTTTTCAGACCAGTAATAACACGCTCGTTATTTTGACCGTATTTCAGGAAAACACGGATAATCCCTTGTTTGTTATCATCGATAACTTCAGCGTCACGGATGAAACCTTCACGCTTCAGGATATCGGCGATTTGTTTTTTCATTGTCGAAGCAGGCATTTCTACCGTTTCGTGACGAACTGTGTTCGCGTTACGAATACGAGTAAGCATATCTGCAATTGGATCAGACATAGTCATTGTGAGTTAACCTCCTTCCCGTTCAGGACTTTTTACCAGCTTGCTTTTTTCACGCCAGGGATCTGGCCTTTATAAGCTAATTCACGGAAGCAAATTCTGCAAATTTTGAACTTTTGCAGGACCGAATGTGGACGTCCGCAACGCTCACAGCGTGTATAAGCACGTACTTTAAACTTTGGTGTACGTTGTTGTTTAACTTTCATCGAAGTTTTTGCCACTTAGCCTGACACCTCCTAAATAATTTCGGAGAAAAGGGAGTCTTTCCAGACACCCGGAAACGTTATAGCAACATTATTTTACGAAAGGCATTCCGAGTTGCGTGAGCAATTCACGGGATTCTTCGTCTGTTTTCGCCGTTGTTACGATGACAATATCCATACCGCGGACTTTGTCTACTTTATCATACTCGATCTCTGGGAAGATCAATTGTTCTTTCAGACCCAGTGTGTAGTTACCACGTCCGTCGAAAGCTTTGCTCGATACACCGCGGAAGTCGCGGACACGAGGAAGCGTAACGTTGAGCAGTTTATCGAGGAAGAAGTACATGCGCTCGCCGCGCAATGTTACTTTCACACCGATAGGCATGTTCTCACGCAGTTTGAAACCTGCGATAGATTTTTTAGCACGAGTGATTACAGGTTTTTGACCTGCGATCAATTGCAAATCGTTTACTGCGGAATCCAACACTTTGGAGTTTTGGACAGCGTCGCCCACACCCATGTTGATAACGATTTTCTCGATTTTCGGCACTTGCATTACCGTTGTATAGTTAAACTTCTGCATCAAAGCAGGAGCAATTTCGTTCAGGTAACGTTCTTTCATTCTTGCTGCCATGAATCATAGACCTCCTTTCTCATTCGGTTCAATTAGTCGATAATTTCTCCGGAACGTTTAGCAACGCGCACTTTCTTTCCGTTATCCAACACTTTGTAACCTACACGGGTTACTTTTCCGCTCTTTGGATCGATGTGCATTACGTTGGAAACGTGAATCGGAGCTTCCTTCTCGATAATGCCGCCTTGCGGATTTTGCTGGTTAGGCTTCTGGTGTTTTTTAATCATGTTAACACCTTCCACAAGGACGCGGTTCTCACGAGGATAAGCAGCGATGACACGGCCTTTTTTACCTTTGTCTTTACCGCTGATCACCATAACTGTATCTTCTTTTTTAACATGAAGTTTATTGTTATGGGATTCCAGAACTTTTTTCACTCTTGGCATTTCGTACACCTCCTGTTTCTAACATCACGAGATTAAGCTTTAGATAACTTCTGGGGCCAAGGAAACGATTTTCATGAAGTCTTTCTCGCGAAGTTCACGAGCAACAGGTCCGAAAATACGTGTTCCACGCGGGCTTCTGTCGTCTTTTACAACAACCGCTGCATTTTCATCAAAACCGATGTAGGAACCGTCTTTACGACGTACAGAACGCTTCGTACGAACGACAACCGCTCTAACTACATCACCTTTTTTGACAACGCCGCCTGGTGTTGCTTGTTTTACAGAACAAACGATCAGATCACCGATTTGAGCTGTACGACGTCCCGTACCGCCGAGTACGCGGATACACATCAGTTCCTTCGCACCGGAGTTGTCAGCCACAGTCAAACGTGTAAATGGTTGAATCATTTAGTATTCCTCCTTTCAGCTATGCTGCTGATGCATTAGATGATAACCGCTTTTTCTACGATTTCAGTAAGTCTCCAGCGTTTATCTTTCGAAAGCGGACGAGTCTCCATGATTTTCACCGTGTCACCGATTTTCGCAGTGTTTTCTTCGTCATGCGCTTTGAATTTTTTAGTAACCTTAATGCGTTTATGGTACAAGTTGTGTTTTTTGTAAGTTTCTACAGCAACAACAATCGTTTTGTCCATTTTATCGCTGACCACTTTACCGGTTTGCACTTTACGTGCGTTACGTTCTTCGCTCATTGTTGGCCTCCTTCCTGATTACGGACGGATTATACATCCGATCCCTAATTAACCGATTCCCAATTCTCTTTCACGGATAATGGTTTTAGCACGAGCTATTTCTTTCCGCACATCACGGATTCGAGTCGGGTTATCCAGCTGACCGGTAGCGAGTTGAAAGCGGAGGTTAAAGAGTTCTTCTTTAAATCCGGCAATCTTTTGCTCGATTTCAGCAGAGGTTAGGTTGCGAAATTCACTAGCTTTCATTTGCTTCACCACCCAATTCTTCACGTTTCACAAACTTCGTTTTGATTGGCAGTTTATGAGCGGCAAGACGCATTGCTTCACGAGCAACATCCTCCGGTACACCAGCAAGTTCAAACATGATCTTACCTGGTTTCACAACTGCAACCCATTTTTCTACGTTACCTTTACCGCTACCCATCCGAACCTCGAGAGGCTTTTGAGTGATTGGTTTGTCTGGGAAGATCTTGATCCAAACTTTACCACCACGTTTGATGTAACGAGTCATCGCAATACGAGCCGCTTCGATTTGACGGTTCGTAATCCAAGCCGGTTCCGTAGCTTGCAGACCATATTCACCAAAGTTCAGCGTAGTTCCGCCTTTAGCTTGGCCCTTCATATGTCCACGTTGTTGCTTACGGTGTTTTACACGTTTTGGTACCAACATGATTAGTTGCCTCCTTCCTTAGCAGCTTGTTTCTTAGCCGTAGGAAGAACCTCTCCACGATAGATCCATACTTTCACGCCGATACGGCCGTAAGTAGTATGAGCCTCTGCTGTACCGTAGTCGATGTCGGCACGAAGCGTGTGCAGTGGAACAGTTCCTTCGCTGTAGCCTTCCGAACGAGCAATCTCAGCACCGCCAAGACGTCCGCCCACTTGAGTTTTAATACCTTTTGCACCAGAGCGCATTGTTCTTTGAATAGCTTGTTTCAGAGCACGACGGAAAGAAACACGACGTTCCAATTGTTGTGCGATGCTTTCAGCTACCAGGATTGCGTCCAGGTCTTGGTTCTTAATTTCAGAAATGTTGATGTGTACTTTTTTACCGCCTGCGATTTTCGTAATTTGATTACGCAGATTTTCAACTTCCGAACCACCCTTACCGATAACCATACCTGGTTTCGCAGTGTGAATCGTTACGTTTACGCGGTTAGCCGCTCTCTCGATTTCAACACGAGACATAGCGGAGTCTTTCAATTTATTTTTCAGGAATTCACGAATTTTCACGTCTTCCATCAAAAGATCGCCGAAGTCTTTACCTGCATACCACTTAGATTCCCAGTCACGGATAATTCCGACACGGAGTCCGACTGGATTTACCTTTTGGCCCACACATTTCCCCTCCTTCTACTTTTCAGATACCACCAAAGTGATGTGGCTAGTACGTTTGTTAATACGACTTGCACGTCCCATTGCACGAGGGCGGAAACGTTTCATTGTCGGTCCTTGGTTCACGTAAGCTTGCGAGATAACCAAGTTATTAACATCCAAAGAATAGTTATGTTCCGCATTCGCAATAGCGGAATTAAGCAACTTCTCAACGATAGGAGAAGCGGATTTCGGAGTGTGACGGAGAATGGCAACCGCCTCACCTACTTGCTTGCCGCGAATCAAGTCAACAACGAGTTGAACTTTACGAGGAGCAATCCGGATAAACTTAGCATGTGCTTTTGCTTCCATTGTGTAACCTCCTCTCAAACATTAAAGATATTCATTTATCTTCTTGTTTTCTTATCATCATCAGTATGGCCTTTGTACGTACGGGTTGGAGCGAACTCACCCAATTTGTGTCCGACCATGTCCTCAGTTACGTATACTGGTACGTGTTTACGACCGTCATATACGCCAAATGTGTGTCCGATGAATTGCGGGAAAATTGTAGAACGACGGGACCAGGTTTTAATAACAAGCTTTTTACCGGATGCTTCCATGTCTTCTACTTTTTTCAGCATGTAGCCATCAATGAATGGCCCTTTTTTCAAACTGCGACCCATGTGGAGATCCTCCCTTCAAACGTAGCTATTATGCATCCGCAGATGCCTCACGAAGTTATGCACAATGTGTATTACTTCGTGCGGCGGCGAATGATGTATTTATCAGAAGCTTTATTTTTCTTACGCGTTTTGTAACCAAGAGTAGGTTTACCCCATGGTGACATTGGCGATTTACGTCCGATTGGAGCACGACCTTCACCACCACCGTGTGGGTGATCGTTAGGGTTCATTACTACACCACGAACTTCAGGACGTTTACCCAACCAACGGCTACGACCGGCTTTACCGATTTTGATGAGCTCGTGGTCTTGGTTACCAACAGCTCCAATTGTTGCGCGGCAAACTTTCAAAATACGACGAACTTCTCCGGAAGAGAGACGAACAGAAACGTATTTTTCTTCTTTACCAAGCAATTGAGCTTCTGTACCAGCAGCACGAACCAATTGTCCGCCTTTACCTGGTTTCAACTCGATGTTGTGGATAACAGTACCTACTGGAATATTTTCGAGTGGCAATGCGTTTCCGATTTTGATGTCTGATTCAGGTCCGGAGAATACTTGATCTCCAACTTTCAAACCTTTAGGAGCGATGATATAACGTTTTTCACCATCAGCATAGTGAATCAGAGCGATGTTAGATGTACGGTTCGGGTCATACTCAATCGTAGCAACGCGGCCCGGTATTCCATCTTTAGTACGTTTGAAGTCGATGATACGGTATTTACGTTTGTGTCCACCACCATGGTGACGAACTGTAATTTTACCTTGGTTGTTGCGGCCTGCTTGTTTGCTCAATGGGGCCAACAACGATTTCTCCGGCTGATCTGTGGTGATTTCCTCAAATGTAGAAACGGACATGTTCCGTCTTGCCGGGGATGTTGGTTTATACTTTTTGATTGGCACTGGGTTTCCCTCCTTACTTCAAAAATTCAATTATACAGTTTCAAAGAACTCAAGCGTTTTGCTGTCTTGTGTCAGCGTTACAAACGCTTTTTTCCATTCGCTAGTATATCCGGAATAACGTCCGTACCGTTTTGGCTTAGCTGGAACACGAAGCGTGTTCACGTTTTTCACTTTTACGTTGAAAATAGCTTCCACGGCTTTCTTGATCTCGGTTTTGTTTGCACGGATATCGACTTCAAATACATATTTCAAGTCATTCATCATGTCAGCAGTACGTTCCGTAATAATCGGACGTTTTACAATATCACGAGGATCCTTCATTACGCGAGCACCTCCTCTACCTTCTGAACTGCTTCTTTCGTAATGATCAGTTTGTCGTGCGAAAGCACGTCAAGAACATTAATGCCGTCAGCAGCTACGAATTTCACGCCTGGAATATTCCGTGCGGAAAGAGCCACATTATCATCATAGCTAGGAGCTACGATCAAAGCTTTGCGTCCAACTTTCAAGTTATTCAAGATGGCTGCAAATTCTTTCGTTTTAGGTGAGCTCAGCGTGAGAGCGTCCAGAACGATAATGTCATTGTCGATCACTTTGGATGAAAGAGCTGATTTGATCGCCAAACGGCGAACTTTCTTAGGCAGTTTATACGCATAGCTCCGTGGTGTTGGACCAAATACGATACCGCCGCCTTTCCATTGTGGTGAACGAATTGAACCTTGACGAGCGCGACCTGTACCTTTTTGTTTCCAAGGCTTACGTCCACCGCCACGTACTTCAGAACGTCCTTTTACTTTGTGGGTACCTTGACGAAGGGAAGCGCGTTGCATAAGAACTGCATCGTACAGAACGTGTTGGTTCGGCTCAATTCCGAAAACCGCATCGTTCAATTCAACTTCGCCTACTTGGCTACCATCTACATTGTAAACTGATACTTTTGGCATTTTGTGTTCCTCCTTTCTTCAGTGGTTATTTTTTCACTGTTTCTTTAACTTTAATGAGACTGTTTTTCGGTCCAGGAATGGAACCTTTCACGAGCAACACATTACGTTCAGCGTCTACTTTAACTACTTCAAGACGTTGGATTGTAACAGTATCATGTCCCATGTGTCCTGGCAGGCGTTTGCCTTTAGGAACGCGGTTAGCTTGGATCGAACCCATTGAACCAGGGCCACGGTGGTAACGCGAACCGTGCGACATAGGTCCAGTGCTTTGTCCCCAACGTTTGATAACGCCGGCAAAACCTTTACCTTTAGAAATACCCGTTACGTCAACGAATTCGCCTTCAGCGAAAATGTCAGCTTTCAGTTCTTGGCCAACTTCATATTCTGCGATGTTGATACCGCGAACTTCACGAACGTAGCGCTTAGGGGCAGTGTTCGCTTTTTTAGCGTGACCTGCTTCTGGCTTGTTAGCATTTTTCTCTTTCTTATCGGAGTAACCGATTTGAATTGCTTCGTAGCCATCATTCTCAATGTCTTTCTTTTGCAAAACAACACAAGGGCCTGCTTCGATAACCGTTACTGGTACAACGTTACCCTCAGGTGTAAATACTTGAGTCATTCCGAGTTTTTTTCCTAAGATTGCTTTCATGTTGACACCTCTTTTCCTTTATACATGGTCTTTGTTGTAGCTTGTATTACAATTTAATTTCGATATCTACACCGGACGGCAGATCCAAGCGCATCAAGGCATCCACAGTTTGTGGAGTCGGGTTAACGATGTCGATCAAACGCTTATGTGTGCGTTGTTCGAATTGTTCCCGAGAATCCTTGTACTTGTGCACCGCACGAAGAATAGTAATGATTTGTTTTTCAGTAGGAAGCGGAATCGGACCGGATACACCTGCACCCGAACGTTTTGCTGTTTCAACAATTTTCTCCGCGGATTGATCAAGAATTCTGTGGTCGTAAGCTTTCAAACGAATACGAATTTTTTGCTTTGCCATTTTAGTCCCTCCTTCTATCGCCCAATTTTTTATCGGACATACTCCGTGAAAATTTTCTAGCCACTGTCCCATGGCAAAGGGGCCGGGTGTGCCAGTAACCTCTCACATCATCGCAACGTCACAGAACAACATTCATTATTATATAGAAAAGATGGGCGTATTGCAAGCATATTTAAGAAAAACATTTAAACTTATCTTTTCTGCTGAAATGACTTCGTTTAGTGCAGTGTTTATCTTCAATATTCATGCTGCCTTACCAATCCATCTACATTCGTAAATGATGTTCATTTCGTATGACGCAGGTTCCGAAACTATTACATAATAAAAGAGTTCTTTATCCGATGTCGGATAAAGAACTCTTCCGAAGCTTCGTTACAATACAATGTTACTCGTTCCAGTACACTGTTGCATATGCTTTATTCAGCGTTAAGCCGAATTATTTTTGGATCGATGCTACGGAACCTGCACCTACTGTACGTCCGCCTTCACGAATGGAGAACTTAGTTCCTTCTTCAATCGCGATTGGGGAGATCAAGGAAACAGTAACCGTGATGTTATCACCAGGCATTACCATTTCAGTACCTTCAGGCAAGTTGATGATGCCTGTTACGTCAGTTGTACGGAAGTAGAACTGTGGACGGTATCCAGTGAAGAAAGGCTTGTGACGGCCACCCTCTTCTTTAGTCAAAACGTAGATTTGTGCAGTGAATTCTGTGTGTGGCTTAACAGAACCTGGTTTTGCAAGTACTTGACCGCGCTCGATTTGAGTACGATCAACACCACGCAACAATGCACCGATGTTGTCGCCCGCTTGAGCGGAGTCCAACAATTTACGGAACATTTCTACGCCCGTAACTACGGATTTTTTAGTTTCTTCAGTAATACCAACGATTTCGATCTCTTCGCCGACTTTAACAGTACCACGCTCTACACGGCCAGTAGCAACAGTACCACGACCAGTGATGGAGAATACGTCCTCGACAGGCATCAAGAAAGGTTTGTCAGTTTGACGCTCAGGCAATGGGATGTACGTATCGATCTCTTTGAACATCTCAACGATTTTTTGAGCCCACTCACCATCAGGGTTTTGCAGAGCTTCACGAGCGGATCCACGAGTGATTGGAGTATCATCACCTGGGAACTCATATTCGTTAAGAAGGTCGCGAACTTCCATCTCAACCAATTCCAACAACTCTTCGTCTTCAACCATGTCACATTTGTTCAAGAAAACAACAATGTAAGGTACGCCTACTTGACGGGAGAGCAAGATGTGCTCACGAGTTTGTGGCATTGGGCCGTCAGCTGCGGATACTACCAAGATAGCTCCGTCCATTTGTGCTGCGCCAGTGATCATGTTTTTAACATAGTCGGCGTGACCTGGGCAGTCTACGTGAGCGTAGTGACGAGTGTCAGTTTCATACTCAACGTGTGATGTTGAGATTGTGATACCGCGCTCGCGCTCTTCTGGAGCTTTATCGATTTGATCGAATGCAATTGCTGCGCCACCGTAAGTTTTAGACAATACAGTAGTGATTGCAGCAGTCAGAGTTGTTTTACCATGGTCGACGTGACCAATAGTACCAATGTTAACGTGGGGTTTATTACGTTCGTATTTAGCCTTTGCCATTTGAACGTGGCCTCCTTAAAATTATAATTTTATGTTTTCACTAAATGAAGTGCAAAGAATACATGACTCTTATGCACTTTCATTCAATGAGAGAAAACTACTCGGTTCCTTTTGTTTTGGCAACAATCTCTTCAGCGATGCTCTTAGGAACTTCTTCATAGTGAGAAAGCTCCATGGAGAATACGCCGCGTCCTTGAGTACCGGAACGAAGAGTTGTAGAGTATCCGAACATTTCAGACAAAGGTACTTTAGCACGGATGATTTGGGCTCCACTACGGGAATCCATACCTTCGATGCGGCCACGACGGGAGTTAAGCATACCCATAACGTCACCCATATACTCTTCTGGAACGGTTACTTCTACTTTCATGATTGGCTCAAGCAGAACCGGCTTACATTTGTCTTTCGCAGCTTTTAGCGCCATCGATCCGGCAATTTTAAATGCCATCTCGTTGGAATCGACATCATGGTAAGATCCGTCTACGATTGTAGCCTTAACGTCAACAAGCGGGAAGCCTGCGATAACGCCGTTTTTCATTTGCTCTTCGATACCTGCAAGAGCTGGTTGAATGTATTCTCTTGGAACAGAACCACCGACAACCTTACTTTCGAACTGGCTGCCTGTACCTGCTTCGAGAGGTTCGAACTCAACCCATACGTGACCGTATTGACCACGACCACCGGATTGACGAACGAATTTACCTTCAACACGCGCTGGTGCACGGAAAGTTTCACGGTAAGCTACTTGTGGTTTACCCACAGTAGTTTCAACCTTGAACTCACGACGCATACGGTCAATGATGATATCAAGGTGAAGCTCCCCCATACCTGCCAAGATCGTTTGGCCTGTTTCTTCATCAGTATGAGCACGAAGAGTAGGATCCTCTTCAGTCAACTTACCGAGAGCAACACCCATTTTATCTTGGTCAGCTTTGGTTTTAGGTTCAACGGCGATTTCGATAACCGGATCAGGGAAGTTCATTGACTCCAGGATAACCGGATTTTTCTCATCACACAGTGTATCACCTGTACCCGTATCTTTCAAACCTACAGCAGCTGCAATGTCACCGGAGTAAACTTCAGTGATTTCTTGACGGCTGTTTGCATGCATTTGAAGGATACGACCGATACGCTCACGTTTGTTTTTAGTTGCGTTCAATACGTAAGATCCGGATTGAAGAACACCGGAGTATACGCGGAAGAATGTCAATTTACCAACGTAAGGGTCAGTCATGATTTTGAATGCCAATGCGGAGAAAGGCTCTTCATCGGATGACTTACGAATTGCTTCAGTTCCATCTTCAAGATGACCAGTGATAGATGGAACGTCTGTTGGAGCCGGCAAGTAGTCGATAACAGCATCCAACATCAGTTGAACACCTTTGTTACGATACGAGGATCCACAGATAACCGGGAAGATCTTAACATCAACAACACCTTTACGGAGGGCCGCTTTGATCTCATCAATAGTGATCTCTTCGCCTTCCAGGTATTTCATTGTCAAATCTTCGTCGAGTTCTGCAACACGCTCAACCAATTCGTTACGGAGTTCTGCAACTTGCTCAACAAATTCCGCAGGAATTTCGGTTTCTTCGATATCTTGTCCAAGGTCATCTTTGTACATATGAGCCTTTTGTGCAACGATATCAATGATACCTTTAAAATCATTTTCAGCGCCGATAGGAAGTTGAATCGCAACTGCGTTCGCTTGAAGGCGATCACGCATGTCAGATACAACGTTCAGGAAGTCAGCACCGATGATATCCATTTTGTTTACATAAGCGATACGAGGTACGCCGTACTTGTCAGCCTGTCTCCATACGGTTTCGGACTGAGGCTCAACGCCTTCTTTCGCACTGAATACACCAACTGCTCCGTCCAATACACGAAGGGAACGTTCAACTTCAACAGTGAAGTCAACGTGTCCCGGGGTATCAATGATGTTAACGCGGTGGCCTTTCCAAGCAGCGGTAGTCGCAGCGGAAGTAATTGTAATTCCGCGCTCCTGTTCCTGTTCCATCCAGTCCATTGTCGCAGCGCCTTCGTGTACTTCACCGATTTTGTGCGTACGTCCTGTGTAGAACAAGATCCGCTCAGTTGTCGTGGTTTTACCCGCATCAATATGAGCCATGATCCCGATATTACGTGTATTTTTCAAGGAGAACTCTCTTGCCATGAAATGGGTCTCCCTTCAAAATTGAAGTTATTATTGTGAACCGAATCCTACCAACGGTAGTGAGCAAACGCTTTGTTCGCTTCAGCCATTTTATGCGTATCTTCACGTTTTTTAACGGAAGCGCCTGTGTTGTTGGAAGCGTCGATGATCTCAGCCGCCAAACGCTCTTCCATTGTTTTCTCACCGCGGTTGCGGGAGTAGTTCACGAGCCAACGTAATCCCAAAGCAGTACGTCTCTCTGGTTTTACCTCGATTGGTACTTGGTAGTTGGCACCGCCGACACGGCGAGCTTTAACTTCCAGGACTGGCATGATATTTTTGATTGCTGCTTCAAATACTTCCATAGGGTCATTACCCGTACGTTCTTGAATCAACTTAAACGCATTATACAGAATGCTTTGAGCAACACCGCGTTTTCCGTCGAGCATGATGCGATTGATCAAACGAGTAACCAGCTTGCTGCTGTATACCGGATCTGGCAACACGTC
The DNA here is from genome assembly GCF_900101205.1 of Paenibacillus sp. OK060. Lineage (NCBI taxonomy): Bacteria > Bacillati > Bacillota > Bacilli > Caryophanales > Paenibacillaceae > Paenibacillus > Paenibacillus sp. OK060. The sequence continues at coordinate 33,373 of NZ_FNFR01000016.1, read as the reverse complement.
TCTTTTCGTAACTGGACCTTTGCGTGGCATGGATATCCCCCTTTCTTTCTTCATGAGCACATCCTACACCTCCTGGGATTAACCCAGAAGATATTCAGGACTGCTACTTATAATATATTAGGCTTTTTTAGCTTTTGGACGTTTAGCACCGTATTTCGAACGAGCTTGCATACGGTTGTTCACGCCTGCAGTATCAAGAGCTCCGCGAACGATGTGATAACGAACCCCTGCAAGGTCTTTAACTTTACCTCCACGGATCAACACAACACTGTGCTCTTGAAGGTTATGTCCGATACCCGGGATATAAGCAGTTACCTCGAGACGGTTCGTCAAACGAACACGGGCATACTTACGAAGTGCAGAGTTTGGTTTACGTGGAGTCATTGTACCTACACGAGTGCAGACACCACGTTTTTGTGGGGCACTGATGTTAGTTGATTCACGTTTCAAAGCATTGAACCCTTTTTGCAAAGCTGGTGATTTGGACTTATCAACTTTAGCTTGACGTCCTTTACGTACCAGTTGGTTAATAGTTGGCATGTGATTGCCACCCCCTTCCTCAATTTTTCATGTTTCTTTATAAACCTCTTACGCTAAGTCCACAGACCCAGGCGGTTCATAAAAAGACAAATGAAAAGTTTTTGCCTTGGAGAATCCCTAAAAGTTCTCGGACAAAAACGTTCCTTACCGTATCATTTTACGACAGCAGCCATTGCTGCCCCTACTCCAATCCCGCAAGCTTTGCCGAGATTTTTCATTGTGTCCACTTTCGTGCACTTCACATTGTGTTGTTCACACAAAGCAATGATTTTGGAAGTAAGCTGCGGATCACAATCTTCAGCCACATAAACTTCAGAAGCCATACCTGTCTGAACCATCCGCGTGGTCTGTTTGGTACCTATTTTGACATGAGCATCTTGCAGACCTTTTTCATTAGACATTGTTCATTCCTCCGAATAGGACCAAATACAATCAGCTACTCACGCACCTTTGATATATTAGCATCTAGCGCAAGCAATGTCAATGCTAATCCTAAAATATTTCATTTAAAGTTTTGCCTCGCCGGGAACGTTCTTCTGTATGAAACAGCCGTCGCCTCCCGGCGTACAAAACTTTAGTTCACCCTAATAATAAGGATGAATCTAGTGAAATATCTTAATCAACCGAAACTGGCTCAAGTTCTTCTACCGAAGATTGGCCATCTTCCGGCTCAGCAAATTTGATGCTGCGGTAACGGTGCATGCCTGTACCTGCAGGAATCAGTTTACCGATGATTACATTCTCTTTCAGACCGAGCAACTGATCGACTTTACCTTTGATCGCTGCATCTGTCAGTACACGTGTAGTCTCTTGGAACGAAGCCGCCGAGAGGAAGGAGTCTGTTTCCAGGGATGCTTTCGTAATACCGAGCAGAATTGGTTTTGCAACCGCTGGCTCTTTATCACTCAGAATCGCTGTCTTGTTAGCTCTTTCGTACTCATGCGTATCCACGAACGATCCTGGCAACAATGTAGTGTCCCCTGCATCGACGATACGGATTTTACGCAACATTTGACGGATCATAACTTCAACGTGTTTGTCATTGATTTCTACGCCTTGGTTACGGTATACGCGTTGTACTTCCTGCAAAATGTAGTTCTGTACGCCACGTACGCCTTTAATGCGCAGCATTTCTTTTGGATCGATAGAACCATCTGTCAACTCGTCGCCTGCTTCAATTTCCATGCCTTCGCTAACGCGTACACGAGAACCGTAGGTAACAGAGTAAACTTTGGATTCTGCTTCACCTTGAATTTCAATTTCGCGACGATCTTTCGCTTCGCGAATTTCTTTAACAACACCGTCGATCTCACTGATTGTTGCTTGACCCTTAGGATTACGAGCCTCAAACAACTCCTGGATACGCGGCAAACCTTGCGTAATATCGTCTCCGGCTACACCACCGGTGTGGAATGTACGCATTGTCAGCTGTGTTCCTGGCTCACCAATGGATTGTGCTGCGATAATACCAACTGCTTCACCGATCTCCACGTGTTTACCAGTCGCCAAGTTGCGACCATAACACTTCTTGCAGACACCGTGACGTGCACGGCAGCTAAGTACGGAGCGGATTTGTAGTTTGGTTACGCCAGCTTCGATGATTGCCTCAGCTTTATCAGAGTCAATCAGTTCATTACGGTGTGCAATAATTTCTTTTGTTTCCGGATGACGAACAGTCTCGAAGCAGTATCTGCCTTCAATACGGTCGTAGAGATCCTCAATAACCTCTTTACCATCCTGGATACGACTTACGGTAAAGCCTTTATCTGTACCACAATCATCTTCACGCACGATCACGTCTTGTGCCACGTCTACGAGACGACGGGTCAGGTAACCTGAATCCGCTGTACGCAGGGCCGTATCGGCCAAACCTTTACGGGCACCGTGAGTCGAGATAAAGTACTCGAGTACCGTCAGACCTTCACGGAAGTTCGATTTGATTGGGAGTTCAATGATTCGACCGGATGGGTTGGCCATCAGACCACGCATACCGCCCAATTGGGTGATTTGCGATTTGTTACCCCGTGCTTTGGAGTCAACCATCATCATGATGGAATTGTAGCGATCCATCGATTTCATCAGAATCTCGGTGATATCATCTTTCGATTTCGACCAGATATCAATGATGCGGTCATAGCGCTCTTCGTTCGTAATCAGACCACGACGGTATTGGTTCGTAACGATTTGTGCTTTTTCCTCAGACTGTCTAAGAATTTCAAATTTCTCAGGTGGAACGATAACATCCGACACCGCTACAGTGATACCAGCGCGAGTGGAGTATGTGAATCCGAGTTGTTTGATTTTATCCAAAATAACGGCTGTTTCCGTTGTATGATAAATTTCAAAACAACGTGCGATGATAGAACCGAGATATTCTTTACCGACACCACCAGCCAAAGGAGCGTTCATAATCGCTTCTCTAAGGTCAGCACCCTTCTCATAAACAAATGAATGCTCAGCGGTACCCTGGTAGAGGTTCGCACGAGTTGCATCATTGATGTAAGGGAAGCTTGCCGGGAAGATTTCATTAAAGATGATTTTGCCGACCGTAGTCAACATCATTGCATCTTGTTGCTTATCGGTGAAGACTGTTTTGCCAAGCGCTCTAACCGGAATCGCTACACGTGCATGTAAACCTGCAGTACCACGTTGGTACGCGGATACAGCTTCGTTAACCGTGCGCAAGATCATACCTGTTCCCTTTTCTTCCTTGTTGTCCATGGTCAGGTAGTAAGAACCAAGCACCATATCCTGGGAAGGGGTAACAACCGGTTTACCGTCTTTCGGGTTCAAAATGTTACCTGATGCAAGCATCAGGATACGTGCTTCTGCTTGAGCTTCAGCAGACAATGGAACGTGCACGGCCATTTGGTCACCGTCAAAGTCGGCATTGTATGCCGTACATACGAGCGGGTGAAGACGGATCGCTTTACCTTCAACGAGAATCGGTTCAAACGCTTGAATACCGAGTCTGTGAAGTGTAGGGGCACGGTTCAGCAGAACCGGGTGCTCCTTAATTACTTCTTCAAGAACATCCCATACTTCAGGACTTACACGCTCAACTTTACGTTTAGCGCTCTTGATGTTGTGGGCAAGCCCTTTATTTACAAGCTCTTTCATAACAAAAGGCTTGAACAGTTCAAGTGCCATATCTTTAGGCAGACCACACTGATACATTTTCAGGTAAGGTCCAACTACGATAACGGAACGACCGGAATAGTCAACCCGTTTACCGAGCAAGTTCTGACGGAAACGTCCTTGTTTACCTTTCAGCATGTGGCTGAGGGATTTCAAAGGACGGTTACCAGGCCCCGTTACAGGGCGTCCACGACGGCCGTTGTCGATCAATGCGTCAACAGCTTCCTGCAGCATCCGTTTTTCATTTTGCACGATAATGTCTGGTGCGCCCAAGTCAAGCAAACGTTTCAGACGATTGTTCCGGTTGATTACACGGCGATACAGGTCATTCAGGTCAGACGTTGCAAAACGTCCACCATCCAGCTGTACCATTGGACGAAGTTCCGGTGGGATAACAGGAAGTACATCCATGATCATCCACTCAGGTTTATTACCCGAGTTGCGGAAAGCTTCAATAACTTCCAGACGTTTGATTGCACGGTTACGACGTTGTCCTTGTGCAGTGCGGAGCTCTTCCTTCAGGAATTCAAGCTCTTTATCCACATCAATGTCTTGAAGCAGTTTTTTAACCGCTTCTGCACCCATGCCAGCGTGGAATCCATATCCGTATTTCTCACGGTAGCTGCGGTATTCTTTCTCGGACAACAGCTGTTTTTTCTCCAGTGGAGTTTCTCCTGGATCAGTTACTACATATGATGCAAAATAAATAATCTCCTCGAGAGATCTTGGAGACATATCCAGAGCGAGACCCATGCGGCTCGGAATACCTTTGAAGTACCAGATATGCGATACCGGAGCAGCGAGCTCAATATGGCCCATCCGTTCGCGGCGTACTTTCGCACGTGTGACTTCAACGCCACAACGATCACAGACAACGCCTTTATAACGCACGCGTTTGTATTTACCGCAATGACATTCCCAGTCTTTTGTAGGGCCAAAAATCTTTTCGCAGAACAGCCCTTCTTTTTCCGGTTTCAACGTACGATAGTTGATCGTTTCCGGTTTTTTCACTTCTCCGCGGGACCAAGAACGAATTTTTTCTGGGGAAGCAAGCCCGATCTTCATGTATTCGAAATTGTTGACGTCCAACAAGGAGCAACCCTCCTTAACCAAGTCCTGTATTCTAGGTTACGCCCCCTCCGGCCGAAGCCGGAGCAAGACGCGAGCCTGATGAAAAACGCCGGTCATCATGCGCCCGAAGCGGTTACTCCGCTCCGACCTCTGTACCCTCAAGGTTGAGGCTGAGCTTATCGCTCGCAGCGTCATCTTCATCGTCCATTTCTTTCATTTCAATCTCTTGCTCATCTTCGCTCAAAATCTTAACGTCCATACCCAAGCTTTGCAGCTCTTTGATCAATACTTTGAATGATTCAGGAACACCTGGTTCAGGAACATTCTCGCCTTTGACGATGGATTCATACGTTTTCACCCGACCTACAACATCATCGGACTTAACAGTCAAGATTTCTTGCAGTGTATAAGCAGCACCGTATGCCTCAAGCGCCCATACTTCCATCTCCCCGAAACGCTGTCCACCAAATTGGGCTTTACCACCCAATGGCTGTTGCGTAACAAGTGAGTAAGGACCCGTGGAACGGGCATGGATTTTATCATCAACCATGTGTGCCAATTTGATCATGTGCATGACACCTACGGTAACTTCACGTTCAAACTCTTCACCTGTACGACCATCATACAGGACAGTTTTACCATTACGTTGCATACCTGCTTCTTCCATCGTATCGAAGACGTCATACTCCTTCGCTCCGTCGAATACAGGAGTTGCTACGTGAATACCCAGTTGCATCGCCGCCATACCCAAGTGAACCTCGAGTACTTGACCGATATTCATCCGGGAAGGTACGCCCAGTGGGTTAAGAACGATTTGAACTGGTGTTCCGTCCGGCAGGAAAGGCATATCTTCTTCCGGTAGGATACGGGCTACGACCCCTTTGTTACCGTGACGTCCGGCCATTTTATCACCCTCGGAAATTTTCCGTTTTTGAGCGATATAGACACGAACGAGTTGGTTAACACCTGGAGGCAGTTCATCACCGTTTTCACGGGTAAAGACTTTTACATCAACTACGATACCGTCAGTACCGTGAGGTACACGCAGGGAAGTATCACGTACTTCACGCGCTTTCTCACCAAAGATCGCATGCAGGAGACGTTCTTCTGCAGTCAGTTCAGTTACACCTTTTGGTGTTACTTTACCAACCAGAATGTCACCAGCACTGATTTCAGCACCGATACGGATAATACCACGCTCATCCAGATTACGCAGCGCTTCTTCCCCTACGTTCGGGATATCACGTGTGATCTCTTCAGGTCCGAGCTTAGTATCACGTGCTTCAGACTCATATTCCTCGATATGAATGGATGTATACACATCTTCTTTAACGAGTTTTTCGCTGAGCAAGATCGCATCCTCGTAGTTGTAACCTTCCCAAGTCATGAAGGCAACCACTACGTTGCGTCCCAGTGCCAATTCACCCATTTCCGTCGAAGGACCGTCTGCAAGGATGTCGCCAGCTTTGACAACAGCACCTCTTTTGACAATCGGACGTTGGTTAATGCATGTTCCTTGGTTCGAACGCATAAATTTGTGTAATTTATATTTAACGATATCGCCTTTGACTTCTTGACCATCAACTTCTTCAATACGACGCAACCAAATCTCATTCGCAGAAGAACGTTCAATAATCCCGTCATATTTGGAGACAATACATACACCGGAATCTTTCGCGGCTTTATGTTCCATACCTGTTCCGACCAGCGGAGCTTTAGGAATCAAGAGTGGAACGGCTTGCCGCTGCATGTTCGATCCCATGAGCGCACGGTTGGAGTCATCGTTCTCAAGGAACGGAATGAGCGCTGTAGCGACAGATACAACTTGCTTAGGAGATACGTCCATGTAGTCAACACGTTCACTCGGCATCGTAAGGATGTTATCCGACTGTTTGTTGTAACGTACAATGATCGCTTCTTCAGCAAAAGTACTGTCTTCATTCAGCTTCGCATTCGCTTGAGCAATTACATAGTTGTCCTCTTCGTCTGCTGTCAGGTAATCGATTTGCTCGGTTACGACACCAGTCTTCGGATCTACCCAGCGATAAGGTGCTTCAATGAATCCATATTCGTTCACACGGGCAAATGTCGACAAGGAGTTGATCAAACCAATGTTTGGTCCCTCTGGTGTCTCGATTGGACACATCCGGCCATAGTGGGATGGATGCACGTCACGGACTTCCATGCCGGCACGCTCACGTGTCAAACCACCCGGTCCGAGTGCGGACAGACGGCGTTTATGTGTCAACTCACCCAGTGGGTTTGTTTGATCCATAAACTGCGACAATTGGGAGCTACCGAAGAACTCTTTAATGGATGCGATAACAGGACGTATGTTAATCAAAGCCTGAGGCGTGATTACGTTAGCATCCTGAATGGACATTCTCTCACGAACCACACGTTCCATACGGGATAAACCGATACGGAATTGGTTTTGCAAGAGTTCACCAACCGAGCGGAGACGACGGTTACCCAGGTGATCGATATCATCTGTGCTTCCGATGCCATGCAGAAGGTTAATGAAGTAACTAATAGAGGAAATGATATCAGCTGGTGTAACGTTCTTCACTGATTTATCAATGTTAGCATTGGCAATCAGTTTAACGACCTTACCATCCTCAATCGGTGAAAATACATCAATTGTTTGCATCGGGATATCATTGGCATCCAAAACGCCATTAGCGACGTGATATGTGCGGAAACCAACGCTCTTCTCCAGTTGCGGCATGATTTCATCCAACAGACGACGGTCTATCATTTGACCTGCTTCAGCGATGATTTCACCAGTTTCGGTGTCCACAAGAGACTCAGCCAAACGTTGGTTGAATAAACGGTTCTTAATGTGAAGCTTTTTGTTGATTTTGTAACGACCCACATTAGCCAGGTCATAACGTTTTGGATCAAAGAAACGCGCTACGAGCAAGCTTTTCGCATTATCCAGCGTTGGTGGCTCGCCCGGACGAAGACGCTCATAAATTTCAATCAGCGCTTTCTCCGTGGAATCCGTATTGTCTTTGTCCAGCGTATTGCGAATATATTCGTCATTACCGAGCAGATCCAGAATCTCAGCGTCTGTGCCAAAACCAAGTGCACGCAGGAGAACCGTCACCGGTATTTTACGTGTGCGGTCGATCCGGACGTAAACAACATCCTTCGCGTCCATCTCCAGTTCGAGCCAAGCGCCGCGGTTAGGAATAACTGTAGCGGTATACGTTTTTTTGGCGTTTTTATCTACTTTGGTACTGAAGTAAACGCTAGGAGAGCGAACCAACTGGCTGACAATAACCCGTTCCGCACCATTAATAATAAATGTGCCGGTGTCGGTCATCAGCGGGAAATCTCCCATGAATACTTCCTGCTCTTTGACTTCGCCGGTTTCCTTATTAATGAGCCGGACTTTGACCCGAAGCGGTGCTGCATAAGTAACGTCACGCTCTTTCGCGTCGTCTACTGTATACTTCGGTTCACCGAGACTGTAATCGATAAATTCCAAAATTAAGTTACCTGTAAAATCCTGGATCGGCGAGATATCCTGGAACATTTCGCGCAACCCTTCCTCCAAAAACCAATCGTAAGATTTTTGTTGGATCTCAATCAGGTTCGGAACTTCGAGTATCTCGTTAATTCGTGCATAACTGCGCCGAGTGCGTCGACCATATTGAACAAGATGTCCTGCCAACTTAAACTCACCCCTCAATGTCTACTCACTTTAAAAATTTCGTTGCGAACCTCTGTTTGTAACCTTATAATGGTACACATACAGAGCAAAGCAATGCATCCACAAATAAAGAAAAGCCCTTACTCGAATGTCGTTCGAAAAAAGAGCAACTTTGATCGGCGGATGTCTTTCCAAATCATACTTATCCCCAGTTTGCCCAAAATGTACATATTATACGCCAAACGTAGGCATAATAAGCCCGTTCGGCGTAAAAAAGGTTGACATTTTTAGTTAGCTAAAGCCAAATAGGGCATCTTAATACTGACATTTTACAATAATACCACGACCTGAATTTCAAGTCAATAGTCCTATTGCAAAAAAAATGCCACCCTGCTTACTTTACAAATTAGGATTTAGCCTAAAGGCGCCTCTTCCAATTTTACCGCTTTGAAAATTCGGTAGCCTTTATCCTTCGTTACTTCCTCCACTCGTCCAAAGAGAGATTCCAGCTTCGCTTTTGCCGAAGGTGCCCCCTGCTTTTTCTGAATGACAATCCATAACGCTCCGCCCATCTTCAAATGACGATATGCCTGTTCAAAGATCGTATGCACGGTTTCCTTACCCGCACGGATCGGAGGATTGGTCAGAATCGCGTCAAAGTCTTCCTTTTTAACCTCAGCCAGAAGATTGCTTTGCATAACCGTTACATTCGTTATGCCGTTCGCTTTTGCATTTTCCCTGGAAAGCTCAACCGCTCTCTCATTGATATCGATCATGGTGACATGTCCATCCGGTACAAGTTTAGCTGCTGTAAGACCAATAGGTCCATACCCGCAGCCCACATCCAGTACATGAGCTCCAGCAGGCAACTCTATAGCATCAATTAACACTCTGCTGCCGTAATCGATTCCGTTTTTGGAAAATACCCCTGCATCCGTAACGAGTCGTAATTTCCATCCGCGTAGCTCCGCTTCTGTAGCCCGTCTGTCATGTGCCACCTGCGGTTTGTCCGAATAATAATGATTGGACATGTCCTCACTCACTTTCCTTTTACAATTACAGCAACAAACCCCTTGATATAAGTCAAGGGGTTTGTTGTTTTGTTCATCTAGCTAATGAAAGCTAAATTATTTAACTTCGATTGAAGCGCCTGCTTCTTCAAGCTTAGCTTTAACCGTTTCTGCTTCTTCTTTGCTAACTTTTTCTTTCAATGCTTTTGGAGCATTGTCAACTACTTCTTTCGCTTCTTTCAGGCCAAGACCTGTGATTTCGCGAACTGCTTTGATAACGTTGATTTTGGAAGCACCAGCGCTAGTCAAGATTACGTCGAACTCGGATTGCTCAGCTTCAGCTGCAGCAGCTCCGCCACCTGCAACAGCTACTGGAGCTGCAGCAGTTACGCCGAATTCTTCTTCGATTGCTTTAACGAGATCATTCAATTCCAGTACAGTCATGCCTTTGATTGCTTCCAAGATTTGCTCTTTACTCATGATTGAACCTCCATATATAATATTATTTTTTTGTATTTCATCACTGCCTAAGCAGCATTCAGATCAAGTTGCTTACGCGCCTTGTTCTTCTTTTTCAGCAACAGCTTTAACCGCAAGCGCGAAGTTGCGCACTGGCGCTTGAAGCACGCTGAGGAGCATGGAAAGGAGACCTTCGCGTGATGGCAATTCTGCCAACGCTTTGACTTCTTGTACTCCAATTACGCGACCTTCTACAACTGCACCTTTCAATTCCAGTGCATCGTTCTTTTTCGCGAAGTCGTTCAGAATTTTGGCTGGAGCCACTACGTCGTCTACGCTGAATGCAATTGCACTAGGACCTGTCAGTACTTCGTTAAGTTCTGTCAGTTCTGCTGCAGCTGCTGCGCGGCGAAGCAACGAGTTTTTCAGCACTTGGAATTCGATTCCGGCTTCACGAAGCTGCTTACGCAGCTCAGTTACTTGGGCAACGTTCAAACCGCGATAGTCAACAACAACACTAGTAACGCTCTCGCGCAATTTTGCTGTTACTGCATCAACGGACTCTTGTTTTGCTTGAATCACTTTTGCGTTTGCCAAACTGTACACCTCCTGATCAAATTTATCCCATTAAGAAAAGCCTCCGTAGAATCACGAAGGCTTGATATATACTCATAACCGATTTTCATCGTTCTAAGTTCTATAATCACACCTCGGCAGGAAATTAAGCCAAAATGGCACCTACTGTCTACGGCAAGCATATTCAAATGTCAACGGTCAGTCACTCGGACTCACAACTTTTATAGAATATCAGAACAGGACAAGCCTGTCAAGCGATATTATCTAAAAGATGCTGCGTTCACGCGTGCGCCAGGGCCCATCGTAGAAGAAAGACTTACATTCTTCAGATAAACACCTTTTGCTGCCGCCGGTTTAGCACGAGTCAAAGCGTCCATGAGAGCTTTAAGGTTCTCATTCAATTGCTCTGTCGAGAAAGAAGCTTTACCGATCGGTGCATGAATTTGACCTGCACGATCCAGACGATATTCGATTTTACCGGCTTTAATTTCTTGAACAGCCTTAGATACATCGAAAGTTACCGTTCCGGCTTTAGGGTTAGGCATCAGACCTTTACCGCCGAGCAGTCGGCCCAATTTACCTACTTCACTCATCATGTCTGGTGTCGCTACGCAGACGTCGAATTCGAACCAGCCTTGTTGGATTTTGTTGATCATGTCTGCATCACCAACATAGTCCGCGCCAGCCGCTTCCGCTTCTTTCGCTTTGTCACCTTTTGCAAATACCAATACGCGTTGTGTTTTACCTGTGCCGTGTGGCAAGACAACAACACCACGTACTGCCTGGTCTTGTTTACGTGGGTCAACGCCCAAGCGTACTGCTGCTTCGATAGTTTCATCAAATTTTGCAGTGGCTGCCTTTTTCACAAGCTCTACAGCTTCTGAAGGCTCGTAAGTTGCTTCGCTGTCAATCAGCTTAGCAGCTTCCAGGTATTTTTTACCGTGTTTAGCCATGTTATATTCCTCCTTTGTGGTGTTAGCGGATATACCTCCCACATCAACCGGCCGCGAATCGGCCGGCTTTACGAAGCCATGTTTCAGATGAAAAATTAGTCTTCGATGGTGATACCCATGCTGCGGGCAGTACCTTCGACCATACGCATTGCAGACTCAACGTCAGCAGCATTCAGGTCAGGCATTTTTTGTTCCGCGATTTGACGTACCGCATCACGTTTAACGGTAGCGACTTTTTTCTTGTTCGGTTCGCCGGATCCTTTTTCTACTTTAGCTGCCACTTTCAACAGAACTGCTGCTGGTGGAGTTTTAGTAATGAAAGTAAAGGAACGGTCTTCGAATACTGTGATTTCAACAGGAATAATCAATCCCGCTTGATCGGCTGTACGAGCGTTGAACTCTTTACAGAATGCCATGATGTTGACACCTGCTTGACCCAAAGCTGGACCTACCGGCGGCGCTGGATTCGCTTTACCTGCTGGAATTTGCAGTTTTACCATTTTGATTACCTTTTTTGCCATGATTGACACCTCCTTGCAAAATAGTGGTTAACGGGCCTCTCAGCCCTCCCACAAGAAACTTGAAGAGACTATATCTTCTCCACTTGCGTGTATTCCAACTCAAGCGGTGTTTCCCGTCCAAACATGTTCACGTGCACTTTCAACTTGCTTTTGTCTACCAAGATTTCTTCCACGGAGCCCACAAAATTCGCAAAAGGACCAACTTTAATACGTACGGATTCCTTAATATCGAATTCAATTTTAGGCTTCGGCTCAACCATGCCCATGTGCTTCAGAATTTGTTCCACTTCTTCAGGCAGCAAGGCTGTTGGTTTGGACCCGGAACCTGTCGAACCGACAAATCCCGTAACACCTGGTGTGTTGCGAACAACATACCAAGAGTCATCCGTCTGGACCATTTCCACCAAGACATATCCGGGGTAAACTTTACGCATAACGGTTTTTTTCTTTCCGTCTTTGTTTACCACTTCTTCTTCCATAGGAACAAGAACGCGGAAAATCTTGTCTTCCATGCCCATGGACTCTACGCGTTTTTCCAAATTGGCTTTGACCTTATTCTCATACCCTGAATAGGTATGAACGACGTACCATCTTTTTTCCATATCAAGCCACCTGGGACCCTTCTTAAATAATCGCTTCGATCACAGCGGAGATGCCGATATCAATGACCCAAAAAAACAGCGTCATAACCACAACAGTACCAAGAACGATCAATGTGTAGTTGGTCAGCTCTTTACGATTAGGCCAGCGAACTTTTTTAAGTTCAGCCCAGCTTTCAGAGAAAAAGGAAATCAGAGATTTGAAACTACGTTTCACGCCGACTACACCTCCAAAAAACTATCTGGTTTCGCGATGAGAAGTCTGCTCGTTACAAAACTTGCAAAATTTCTTCATCTCCATGCGGTCGGGGTGATTACGCTTGTTTTTTGTCGTAGTGTAATTTCTTTGTTTGCAGTTTGTACAAGCCAAAGTAATAATTACCCGCATGATGTACACCTCCCGAAGACTTCCACATTCAAGCGGAGTCTCTAAATTAATCCTAAAAAAAAGCCGCGAATTTAGGCCTACCTAAAACACTTTATCATAAGGGTATAACCATGTCAATGAAAGAATAGCCTTTCATCAATGGGTAAAAAGTTCCTATCAAACACATTCAGTTTCTCATCTCTGTTTTTCTCTTCTCCTGCATGGACCAAGCGATTACTAGTATAATCATTCTTTAACTTTATAAACTTGAGGCAGCAAAAAAAGACTCAAACCCCGAGCCTTTTCCGTCAACGACAACATGTGTTCAATTATCTCGAACTTCCAGGTACTTTTCAAGTTTACGCTTCACGCGCTGAAGTGCATTATCAATGGACTTTACATGCCTGTCCAAATCCACTGCAATCTCTTGATAAGATCTCCCGTCCAGATACAACATCAATACTTTACGTTCCAGATCACTCAGAATCTCAGACATCTTATCTTCCAGGCCCACAAACTCTTCCTGATTGATGATAAGTTCTTCCGGATCGCTGACCTGTGTTCCACAAATCACATCGAGTAACGTACGATCGGACTCTTCGTCATAAATAGGTTTGTCCAGTGATACATAAGAATTAAGCGGAATATGCTTCTGACGTGTTGCTGTCTTGATTGCCGTAATAATCTGTCGTGTAATACACAACTCGGCGAAGGCTTTGAAAGAAGCGAGCTTGTCCCCTTTGAAATCCCTAATGGATTTATAGAGTCCAATCATTCCTTCTTGAATGATATCTTCCCGGTCAGCCCCAATCAGAAAATAAGATCTTGCCTTGGCGCGTACAAAGTTACGATATTTGTTAATCAAAAACTCCAGCGCTTCGCTTTCACCTTCACGGACCGCTTCGACAATGTCTTCGTCACTTTGGTAATCATACTTGGATAACATGATATCTTTGAGGTCGACACTCACAGACAATCCCTCCGGCTGCAACGCAAGGTACCCCGTTACTCTACTCTATGAAATATAGGATCAGTATATATGATGGTACCTCACACCGTCAACCACGCTATGCCTAAAAAAGAACATCAATAACATAATTGTCAAGAGTTTCAAAATTCTAATTTTTGTAAAACCGTGCTGTTATTCCCGGCGCCACCGCTCAAACTGCTTCAAAACATCCGGACTTAACTTCCCGCCGAGTGTATTTCGCGTTGCTTTAGCTTGATCTTCTTCCAAACGTTTCTGTAACTCTTTTTCGTTCTGCTCTACTTCGATCAGCAATTCCCTTGCGGATACACGCAGAGCTCCCTGTCCAAAAATGACATGCTGCTCTACCATATCGCTTGTAGCCACATAGATTTGGCGTCTTCGCGTGCTTAGTTCCCGAACGAGTCTCTCAATGCATTCGTCTGCCGTCTCTTTTTCCTTTGTAAAAAAGATCTGCACTTTGCTCTGTGTAAAGGATTTACCGAGTCCAGGCACGAGGTAGGCGTCAAAAACAACAATGACTCTCAGGCCGGAGAATGCCTGATAGTCGGCTAGTCGAGATAGAAGCCTGTTGCGGGCCTCCTCCAATCCACTCTCCGCCAATCTGGATAGCTCCGGCCAGTCACCAATCATGTTGTACCCGTCTACAAGAAGCACATCACGGGAATCAGCCATATCTTCTAGTCCTGCGCTTGGCGCGAGCGGAGCACCTCATACATGACAACACCCGCTGCCACGGAAGCATTCAGGGAATTAATCTGACCTTGCATCGGCAATTTGATCAACACATCGCATTTCTCACGAATGAGTCGTCCCATTCCCTTGTTTTCGTTTCCGATCACGAGGGCTACCGGGCCTGTAAAGACGCCGTTACCAAACACGCTCTCCTGAGCAGCCACATCTGTGCCTACGACCCATACGCCCTCTTCCTTGAGACGGTCAATGGTTTGACCCAGATTGCTTACACGAGCCACTGGCACATACTCCACCGCACCTGCTGAAGTTTTGGATACAGTCACTGTAACTGCAGCTGAGCGCCGTTTGGGCACAATGACACCATGCGCACCCGTGCAGTCTGCCGTCCGCAAAATTGATCCAAGATTATGTGGATCTTCGATCTCATCCAGCAAAATCAAAAATGGATGTTCATTTTTAGCAGCCGCTGCAGCAAGAATGTCTTCAACCTCTACATAAGCGTAAGGAGCCGCTTGCGCCATCACACCCTGGTGTTGAATGCCCGGAACTGTTTGATCCAGTTTACGCTTGTCTACGTGCTGAATGACAACACCTAATTTTTTTGCTTCAGCGATAATAGGCTGAGTCAAATGTTTTTGCGCTGTATCTGCAATCCATATTTTATTAATGGTCCGGCCTGAACGCAGCGCCTCCGTTACGGAGTGCTTACCGGCGATCCATTCTTCTTCCATCTTTGTTCGATCCTCTCTATAACGCCCTGTGATTTACTGCACCCTAATCGGCGCACCCTACAGAAGCGGCTTTGTTGTAATTTATATTATTTTGTCGGTGATTGCGAATGTTGTTCCGCATGCTCGATACCCCGGCGAATCAGTTCAATCATGCGATCATGCCGACCACTGCTATACAGGTAACCGATCAGACACTCCAGAGCCGTGGCATGTCTATACTCCAAAACGTCTGCGTTTTTGGGAATACTGCCAGACTTGGCATTACGACCTTGTCTGACAATGTCACGCTCTTCCTCGGTCAGCTCAGCCTCAATACCTGTGAGAATACGGCTTTGTGCCTTCGCCGATACCAAACCGGTCGCACTACGGTGCAGATGGTTAGGACGCATGTTGGCTTTGGATAACAGATACTGCCGTACTGCTACCTCATATACCGCATCACCAATGTAGGCGAGAGCGATGGGAGGAATCAACCGTGCAGGCCGGGAGGGGGGATAAGGAAACCATCCTCCCTGGTCAACGCTCAGAGACTGTTCATCTGTCTGCTGTTCATCTCGTTGCTCGGTATGCTCGACGGATTCTGACAACTTTTTCAGTTGTTCCTCGCTCATTTGCGCCGCCATCTCATTCCTTGAGCCGTATCCTCAAGCAAGATGCCCTGCGCAGACAGTTCATCCCGAATTTCATCAGCCCGCGCCCAGTTTTTGGTTTTGCGTGCTTCGTTACGTTCTACAATTAGACGTTCGATTTCTTCGTCCAAAAGCTCCGGTTCAGCCTCGGTATAGATACGAAGCACTGCATTCAACTCATTGAACAATTCCAGCAGAGCACGAATGTCCGCAGCGTTTACCACATCTTGCTGCAACAGTTGGTTAGCTTCCCCAGCCCACTCAAACATTGCCGTAATCGCATCAGGCGTATTGAAGTCGTCCTGCATTTTCTCATGATACTGCTGACGAATCTGCTCCAGTCTCGCTGCAAACTCAGCTGACACAGCCTGATCCACGCTCACAGCCTGCAAGCGATGATTAAGGTTACCTACGGCATTTGCGATCCGGTCCACACTATTCTGTGCCTGTTCCATCGTATCTTCCGTGAAGTTCAACGGATTGCGATAGTGAGTAGACAACATGAAATAACGAATGGCTTCGCGTTTATATTGATTGCGAAGGTCTTTGACAAGCACACCGTTGCCGAGTGATTTCGACATTTTTTCGTTATCAATACGGATGAATCCGTTATGCATCCAGTAGTTTGCCAGTGGTTTACCAGTCAACACCTCGGATTGAGCGCATTCGCACTCATGGTGAGGGAACTGCAAATCCTGTCCTCCGCCGTGAATATCCAACGTATCCCCCAGGTATTCCCGTGCCATGGCAGAGCACTCGATATGCCAGCCCGGACGACCATCGCCCCATGGACTGGACCAGAAAATCTCACCCGGCTTCGCAGCTTTCCAGAGGACAAAGTCTTCTGGATGCTCTTTGCGCTCATCTACACCAATACGAATTCCAAACTGTAATTCCTGAAGGTTTTGCTTCGATAGTTTGCCGTACTCCGCAAATTTGCCTGTGCGATAATATACGTCACCCCCATTTTCATAGGCGAAGTCCTTTTCAACCAGCTCACGGATAAAATCAATAATAAGCGGCATGTTTTCGGTCACTCTTGGATTACTGCTTGCCTTCGGAATACCCAGCCCTTCGAGATCCTCGTAGTACGCTGCAATAAACTTCTCTGCGACATGAGGAACATCCGTGCCAAGCTGCTCAGCTTTACGAATGAGCTTATCATCGACATCCGTGAAGTTTACGACATAGTTCACCTCATGTCCGGTCTGTTCCAAATATCCGCGAACTGTGTCGAAAAAGATAACTGGACGTGCATTCCCGATATGAATGTAATCATATACCGTCGGCCCGCACACATACATTTTCACTTTCCCCGGCTCTTGAGGAACAAAATTCTTTTTGGTACGACTCATCGTATTGTAAATTTGAAGCGTCATAGTCACTTTCCTTTCATCCGTTTCCATCATTATTCTATTGTACCACGGGAAAACTCACTTTCACGTGTACTCTGCAAAGTACGCACTTCTTCACGTAATCGTTCGATTTCTTGCTGCATAGTGCGCAGGGAATCGATGACCGGATCGGGAAGCTGCTGATTCAGACGGTCCACCCGGCGGCCATCCTGCTTCACGATTCTGCCCGGTATGCCTACAACGGTGCTATTCGAAGGGACTTCCTTCAGCACAACCGAGTTCGCACCAATATTACATTGATCCCCCACGCTGAAGGAACCTAGCACCTTCGCTCCGGATGAGATAACCACATTATTGCCAATTGTCGGATGTCTCTTCCCTTTTTCTTTACCCGTTCCGCCAAGTGTGACCCCCTGATAGATGACAACATCGTCGCCAATTTCACACGTTTCCCCAATCACCACGCCCATGCCATGGTCAATAAACAACCGATTGCCAATCGTAGCGCCTGGATGGATTTCGATGCCTGTCATAAAGCGGCTGACCTGTGAAATGAACCGCGCGAAAGAAAACCATCTCCGCTTGTATAAAAAGTGTGCCACCCGGTGCGCCCATATCGCATGCAGCCCCGAGTAGGTAAATACAACCTCAAACCATCCCCGGGCCGCCGGATCGTTTTCAAACACCGCCTGGATATCTGATCTGATCTTCTTGAACATGCTCGTTCCCCTCTTGTTCAGGTCTTCGTCCTCCGGCTTTCCGGATGGCGCGGCCCTCATGGTAGTGTTCTTCTGACTCGACCTAAATAGAAAACGCCTCTGCAGCTATTAAGCTGCAGAGGCGTTTATCGCGGTCCCACTCTGCTCGGTTCATGCCTTAACATACAAGAACTAGGCTACCTGTTATAGCTGCCTCATATCCTTGCACAAGAATGAACCCTCAACAGTTCCGTAACGGGAACCAACCGTCACAACCTATCCTGACGTTTTCCTCTCTCCTACATAACGAGAGGCGGGGCCGGATTCGGCTATGCAGCTCACGGGTGCATTTCGACTGACGGACAGCGGATGACTCACAGCCACCTCAGCAAAGAATCTTGTTCTTTACTGCGGGACCATCCTCTCTGAATCTGTCCGGTTCAGCCTACTTCTCCCGGTCTTTGCTGTTTTTATGATGAATGATAAAATCATACCATTTAACCTTTGTGTTGCTATTATAGCGAAAAGGTTATGGACTGACAACAATCTTCCTTCATATCGGTGGGAACGAAGTTCCATCCTTAAGTCAAAGTAGACTAAACAAGGGCGTTACTTACGCGCCTTTTACCTGAGCATGCAATCGATCAATGACCGTATCGCGGCCAAGCAGTACAATTGTTTGGTTCAGATCGCGTCCATGAGTCTGTCCTGTCAGAGCTACACGGATCGGCATAAACAGCTGTTTACCCTTAAATCCGGTCTCTTTCTGAACTTCTTTGATCAGCGCAGCCATCTTGCTTGGTGTAAATTCGTCGCTAGCCTGTACTTTATCAGCAAATGCCTTCAGAACGGTTGGTACATGCTCCTCAGCCAGTACAGCAGCCCCTTCACTTTCCAGCTCCAGGTGGGAACGGAAGAACACTTCCGACAACTCCACGATATCGGAGGCAGAATTCATTTGCTCTTGGTAGAGATGAACAAGCGTATATGCCCATTCTTTTTGTTCAGGTGAGAGCTCAGCTGCAATACGTCCCGCTTTTTGCAGATGTGGAATCGCCATTTCGGCAATGCGATCTGGTTCAGCATTTTTGATGTAGTGGTTGTTCAAGTGAGCCAGCTTGTGTGTATCAAATACCGCCGGGCTCTTGGACAGACGCTTCGTATCAAAAATGGAGATTAACTGCTCCTGCGAGAAGATCTCTTCTTCTCCTTCAGGCGACCAGCCAAGCAGGGAGATGAAGTTAAACATCGCCTCAGGCAGATAGCCGAGCTGATCATATTGTTCAATAAACTGAATAACGGATTCGTCACGTTTACTCAGCTTTTTGTGGTTTTCATTCACGATCAACGTCATATGACCGAATTGCGGCGGCTCCCAGCCAAGCGCTTCATAAATCATCAGTTGACGCGGTGTGTTAGAGATGTGATCTTCCCCACGCAGGACGTGGGAGATTTTCATCAAATGATCATCGACAGCAACTGCATAGTTGTACGTAGGAATGCCGTCTTTTTTCACAATAACGAAGTCGCCGGATTCCTTGCTGTTGAATGAGATTGTTCCTTTGACCATGTCATCAAACGTATAGATGCGTTCTTCCGGTACACGGAAACGAATACTCGCCACACGGCCTTCCGCTTCAAATGCGCTCTGTTGCTCCGGTGTCAGATCACGGTGTTTACCCGAATAACGCGGAGTTTCTCCACGTGCTGTCTGTTCCTCACGTTCTTGCTCCAGCTCTTCTTCCGTGCAATAACAGCGGTAAGCCAGACCTTTATCCAGCAGCTCCTGCGTATATTTACGATAGATGTCCAAACGTTCCGTCTGACGGTATGGTCCGTACTCGCCGCCGACATCAATACTTTCGTCCCACTCGATTCCGAGCCATTTCAGGTATTTCAGCTGGCTTTCCTCACCACCGGCAATGTTGCGTTTCACGTCCGTATCCTCAATACGAATAATGAATTTGCCGTTATTATGTTTGGCATACAAATAGTTAAACAGCGCCGTACGGGCGTTCCCGATATGCAGGTGTCCCGTTGGACTCGGCGCGTAGCGCACGCGAACTTCGGTGCTCATAATATCCCCTCCGTCTCTAATTGGTTGATAATATCACACGCGAACAAGGCAAACAACCGATTGGGCAGCTATACCCTCTCCCCGTCCAGGGAATCCGAGTTGCTCTGTTGTTGTCGCTTTGACATTCACCTGAGTTACATCCGCTTCAAGTGCCTTGGCAATAACTTCGGCCATCTGCGGAACATAAGGTGCCATCTTCGGTTTCTGTGCAATAATGGTTGAATCAATGTTCCCCAGACGGTATCCACGATCCTTCACCAACTGCCAGACATGCTCCAGCAGTTTCAGGCTATCAGCATCTTTGAACTCCGGATCCGTATCCGGGAAGTGTTTGCCAATATCCCCAAGTGCAAGCGCACCAAGAATGGCATCACTGATGGCATGCAGCAGCACGTCTGCGTCCGAGTGACCCAGCAGTCCTTTTTCATAAGGGATCGTTACCCCGCCAATAATGCATGGGCGTCCCTCTACCAGTTGATGTACATCGAATCCCTGTCCTACACGTATCATCGCTTCTTCTCTCCCTTGAGCAAAAACGCGGCGTATTCCAAATCTTCCGGCGTCGTTAATTTGATGTTCTTATAACTGCCTTCCACAACCTTGACCGACATTCCCTGGCGTTCAGCCAGCATTGCGTCATCCGTTCCTAGAAATCCGTCCCGGTCCGCCGATTCGTACGCAATCAGCAGGGAAGAAAGACGAAAAGCCTGCGGGGTTTGAATGCTCCACAGACTGCTGCGGTCCGGCGTCGCCGTAACGATTCCATCCGCATTTACTTGTTTGATCGTGTCCTTCACTGGAACGGCCAATACAGCTGCTCCACCCGACATGGCGGCCTTCATACATCCCATAATCTGCTCACGGTTTATAAAAGGACGTACCCCGTCGTGAACGAGGACCCAGTCTGTCCCTAGTGCCTTAAGGCCTTCGTGGACCGAATGCTGTCTCTCTTTCCCTCCGGGGATGACACGGACATGTGATTCCAGTCGGTATTCTTTTACCCATTCCTGGCAGCGTTCAACATCGGTAGCTCCCGTGACCAGCACCATTTCGCTGACCTCGTCCATAGCCGCAAACACTTCAAGCGTATGTATGAAAACGGGCTTGTCCTGCAGCAGCAGAAACTGCTTACTCTCGGTTGTTCCCATCCGGGTTCCCCGACCTGCCGCCACAATGACAATACCCCACCCTTTATCCATGCCGCAATCCCTGCCTTGTCTGTCAGTTTACCGTTCGGAGATATAATACAGTTATATTATAAACTCTAACGATACACTACCCATCATACCGCTTTATTGGGCTTTTTCCAACAGTTTCGGCTTGGCAAAAATCATTCGTCCTGCTGACGTCTGCAGCACACTGGTCACCAGCACTTCCATCATCATGCCGATATACTCGCGTCCGCCTTCCACAACAATCATCGTGCCATCATCCAGATAGGCTACACCTTGACCGTGTTCCTTACCATCTTTGATAATCTGCACCATAATCTCCTCACCTGGCAATACCACGGGCTTAACCGCATTGGCGAGATCATTGATATTTAGCACGGATACACCTTGCAATTCACAGACCTTGTTCAAGTTGAAGTCGTTGGTGACAACTTTACCCTGAAGCACCTTGGCGAGCTTGACCAGCTTGCTGTCCACTTCCGAAATCTCCTCGAAATCACCTTCATAGATGAGCACTTTAACGTCCAATTCCTTCTGAATTTTATTCAGAATATCAAGCCCACGCCGTCCTCTGTTCCGTTTGAGCAAGTCCGATGAATCTGCAATGTGCTGCAATTCCTCCAGAACGAATTCCGGGATTACAATCGTGCCCTCGATAAATCCGGTTTTGCATATATCCGCGATGCGACCATCGATAATTACACTGGTATCCAAAATTTTGTGCTCTTCTAGCCGTCTTTCCTCATCCACCTCAGGATGACCCCAGCGTCCTGACATCCAGAAGGCCGCCAGATCGTCTTTCTTCGCCATTGCAAGCATATAGCCTATATAGCTACTTACGACCGTCAGTGCCACTTGCAGCACTTCTCCGGCCGTCCCCAGCCATGCTACACAAGGATATAACAGCAAGGCCACCAGCAGTCCTGCAACTGTACCCGCCGCACCCGCAGCCAATTCATTCATCGGTACTTTGGCCAACGAATCAATACTATTATGTAGTCTGGTTGCCATTAATGTTCCACCAATGTTACACACGGACATAAACAATACAGCACCTAGTAGGGTTGATACCCCAGCCCCCAATAATCCTGCTGATTGAATCCATTCAGCCATCCAAGGGACGGATTTTCCTGCCAGATGATATGCCGTGTAGCCGAACCATGCACCGCACAATCCTGTAAAAGTTAAAATGCCTTTTTTCCACATAAGTCCCTGCACCTCCTTCAATATAACTTCATCTTTATATCCAGTATGATCCAATTCTCAGATTGCTAATCCCGCTTTTGAAGAACTTTTTGGAAATGTTGCAATCGTCAGTTGAAAGAAGGTAAATTATTGGCATATAATGAATTCAATTCATATCCCGAGGTGAGTAGCAAAATGAGTACGCTAAGTTTACAGGCTTTTCAGGATCAAGTTTCCGAGCTGTTGCTGCGTCATCGCAGCCTGATTGATGTACTGTCCAAAACAGGACAAGCCGGCGCCTCTGTCAACCGTGCCGTGTCCAAGGCCATTACCGAATGCGGCTGCATTGAGCTGCACGCCACCAAGCAGAAATATGCCCCAGAGAGCGACATTGCTCAATCAAAAGGCCTGCTGGAAACGCATGTGGAAGGTGAATTGTGCGAGAATTGTAAAGAGGTGATCAGCTCTGAACTAGGGCGGAACCTGTTTTATATGTCGGCTCTCTGCAATCTGCTAGACATCAACATGGAAGAGGTCGTAAATCACGAGTCACAGAAATGTTCGACGTTAGGGATGTTCAATTTGTCGTAAACAATACGTATTTCATTGCAAATGGTTAAGTTAACGTATAGATTTTAAAAACAAAAATAAGCACGTATTCTCCTGTTGAGGAGCATACGTGCTTTCTTTTTATTTCCCGAAATGATGGAATGCCTAGCGATCGGAAGGACGGGAAGACTTCTCTTCTTTACGCTTTTTGGCTCGGTTCCGCGAGGCTGCCGTCCGCATATTATGCTTCATCCCATATAGAGCGTATAACACAAGTGGAATAAAGATCAATTTGGACAATTGTTCTGGAAACATAACAGCCACCACTACCGCGAAGACGATGACCCAAGGTGCAATCCAGATCGCTTTACGCGGTAGACCAACCTTTTTGAAATTGGGATATTTCAGCGAACTTACCATCAGATACGATAACAGCAAGGTCGCAATCATCATACTCACGGGACCGATATCCTTATTAAACAGGGATAGTGTTGCCAGTACCCCTCCAGCCGCTGGGATCGGCAAACCTGTGAAGTACCCGGGAATACCGGGGCGAACGTTAAACCGGGCTAACCGGATAGCCCCACAGATTGGAAAGCTTGCGGTTGCGATCCAGGCGAGAACCGGAGTTGCGTCCTGAAACGAGACCATGAATATAATTAGAGCTGGAGCTGCACCAAATGAAACCATGTCAGACAAAGAATCCAGCTCTTTGCCAAACTCACTCTGGGCATTAAGTGCACGTGCGACACGGCCATCCAGGCCATCCAGTAACATCGCAATAATGACCAAAATGGCAGCCAAACTATACTTCCCATCAATTGCAAGCAGGATTGCCATCATTCCAAGAAACAGATTACCCAAGGTAAAGAGATTCGGAATGAATCTGGTTAACATCGTTGTTTCACCTCATTATTTTCAAGCCGTTATAGGCAAACCCTTACATTTGTCTGTCAATAAACATCTGCTCCTGCAAACGCTTGAGACCTTCCTTAATGGTTCGGGCCCGTACCTCTCCAATCCCGTCCACTTCGTCCAGCTCTTCTATTGTAGCCATAATGACATGAGGCAATTGTTCGAATTGATCCACCAGGTTATGGATGATGACATTCGGCAGGCGGGGTATCTTATTTAATACCCGATATCCCCGAGGTGCAACCGAATCTTCAGACGTAGCCGCTGACGAAGGGTATCCCAGAAGACGTACAATATGATGTGCATCCAGCAATTCATCGTCCGACAATCTTTTCAGACCAACGATAATCTCACGGATTTTGTCATCACTGTCATCACGGGCATAGTCCTTATACAGCAACCAGGCTTCCTCTTCTGTTGTACCGACGAGCTCCTCCATCTGCATGGAGATCAGACGTCCCTCGTTGCCGAGTTCATGAATGTAACGCTTGATTTCCGTTTTGATGCGCATAACCATTTCCGTACGCTGAATGACATTGACTACCTCAGGAATCGTTACCAGTTCCTCGAACTCGGCGGCGCTCAGATTCGTAAGGGACTGTGTCAATACAGCCTTGTATTTCTCCAAGGTTTGAATCGCTTGATTCGCCTTGGTCAAAATAACCCCGATTTCCTTGAGGGAATACCGTAGTGTTCCTTGGTATAAGGTGATAATATTCCGCCGCTGCGATATAGATACGACTAATTTGCCTGTTTGTTTCGCGACACGCTCAGCCGTCCGGTGACGGATCCCCGTCTCAGATGAAGAGATGGATGAGTCAGGAATAAGTTGAGTATTGGCGTATAGAATACGTTTTAAATCCTCGCTAAGGATAATGGCACCGTCCATCTTGGCGAGTTCATACAAATAGTTCGGGGAGAAATCACAGTTAATCGAGAATCCTCCATCCACCACTTCCATTACTTCAGGGCTGTATCCTACAACCAGCAGTGCACCCGTCTTGGCGCGCAGCACGTTCTCCAGACCTTCGCGGAAAGGTGTACCTGGTGCAATCAGCCTTAACAATTCGTTCATATTATCCAGTTGGCTCGAATCTTTCATCTTGTTATGCCCCCTAATCTAAAGCAACCGCTAGTGCATCTGCCACGGTATTCACACCGATCAGTTGTATCCCGCGAGGATGTTTCCAGCCCTTTAAGCTTTTTTCTGGTAAAATGACACGCTTAAAGCCCAATTTCTGAGCTTCTTTCACACGTTGTTCAGCCCTTGAAACGGCCCGAACTTCACCCGTTAAACCGATTTCCCCAAAGATGACGTCATCTGGCTTGGTCGGTACATCTCTCAAGCTGGATGCGATACTTACAGCAACCGCCAAATCTACTGCCGGCTCATCTAATCTCACACCACCAGCTACGTTCAGATAAGCATCCTGCGTTTGCAAGAACATGCCCATCCGTTTCTCCAGTACCGCAATAATCAGGTTTAATCGATGGAGATCTACCCCTGTTGCCATACGCCGCGGAGAAGGGAAATGTGTGGTTGAAATCAATGCCTGCAATTCCACAAGCAGAGGACGTGTGCCCTCCATGCTGGCAACTACGGTAGAACCAGCCACACCCAGAGGACGTTCTGACAAAAAGAGCTCAGAAGGGTTGCCTACTTCACGAAGTCCATCTTCGCCCATTTCAAAAATGCCGATCTCATTGGTCGAACCAAAACGGTTCTTTACCGCACGTAAAAGGCGATACGTATGATGCCGTTCTCCTTCAAAATAAAGAACACAGTCCACCATATGTTCCAACATACGTGGACCTGCAATGGCGCCTTCTTTCGTAACATGCCCCACAAGTACGGTTGCAATGCCTCGCCCTTTGGCGATTCGCATGAACCGTGAGGTACATTCCCTTACCTGAGCTACACTGCCGGGTGCACTGGTGACTTCTGGCAGATATACGGTCTGAATAGAGTCGATGACTAGAAAATGCGGCTGGATCTGCTCTACCGCTTCCTCTACCCGCTCCATATTGGTCTCACATAGTACATATAACTCAGGAGACAGCGCACCCAGACGGTCAGCCCGCAATTTCGTTTGCTTAACTGATTCCTCACCTGAGACATATAACACACGCAAACCTGAGTGAGTCAAAGCATGAGATGTTTGCAACATCAATGTTGATTTTCCGATTCCGGGGTCTCCGCCCACCAGAACGAGAGATCCTGGAACAATTCCGCCGCCCAAAACCCGGTTCAGTTCTTCAATTCCAGTCTGTACACGCGGTTCCTGACCGCTATCTATATCTATGATGGGAAGTGGCTTATCTTTACTCTCAAAGAGAGGGGAATTTCTCCCTTGTGTTTTGACCACCGTTTCGGTTTCTTCCACCATTGAATTCCAAGACTGACAACCCGGACATTTGCCGTACCATTTGGGGGCTTCATAGCCGCATTCCGTACACTGAAACTTGGTTTTAACTTTGGCCACTTCAGCACTCCTAGGATTTATTTTATAACAGCATTTTGCATTTTTCGACGAATTTTGCCTTAATTCCCTGACGTGCAGGGTTAATAAAAGTTTACCATTGTTTGAGATTTTTCGTAAAGGATTATCGCAAACTTTACACATGTTCGTAGCGCTTCAAAGTTTATTTTCTGATAAACAACAGCTCTGGGTCTCTGACTGGCACAAAAACACAAAAAAATCCTTCCCGACTAAAGCCAGGAAGGATTTTTGTTTTATACATCAGACTCAGTAGTTATGTCACTAGTTGAGTGTTACTTATTTCGTTTCGATTTCCTCAGTGGAAGGAACAACAACGTCTTTTTTAGTTACAGACAATGCTCCATTCTCTTCATCGATGAGCAACGAATCACCTTTAGTCACATTACCCGTGAGCAATTCTTCCGACAATTTGTCTTCAATATGCTTCTGGATCGCCCGACGAAGCGGACGAGCACCATAGGCTGGATCGAAGCCTGCTTTGGCAAGGAAAGCCTTGGCATTGTCTGTGAGCTCGAAGTCGACCTCGTATTCATTCAGACGTTTACGAAGCTCTTCACTCATCAGTGTAACAATCTCAGCAATGTGTTTTTCTTCAAGAGAATGGAACACGATAATTTCATCAATCCGGTTAAGGAACTCAGGACGGAAGCTTTTCTTCAGCTCATCCATCACTTTACCCTTCATGTTATCGTAATCCGCACCTGCATCCACTACTGCCGTAAAGCCCAGTGTAGAGTTGCGTTTGATCGCTTCTGCACCCACATTGGATGTCAAAATAATCAACGTATTCCGGAAGTCTACGACGCGACCTTTGGAGTCGGTCAGACGACCATCCTCAAGCACTTGCAGCAAGATGTTGAATACTTCAGGATGTGCTTTCTCGATTTCATCGAGCAGGACGACAGAGTAAGGTTTGCGACGAACTTTCTCTGTCAGCTGTCCACCTTCTTCATATCCCACATATCCCGGAGGAGCTCCGACGAGTCTTGAAGTGGAATGCTTCTCGCCATACTCGGACATATCAATCCGGATGACTGCATTTTCATCCCCGAACATGGCTTCTGCAAGAGCACGAGCCAGCTCGGTTTTACCTACCCCTGTAGGACCAAGGAAGATAAATGAACCCATTGGACGTTTCGGATCTTTCAATCCAGCACGAGCACGACGAACTGCACGACTGACGGACTTCACAGCCTCATCCTGACCAATGACACGTTCATGCAGAATTGATTCCAGATTCATCAAGCGTTGTGTCTCTTCTTCTTTCAGCTGATTCACCGGAATACCAGTCCAGCTGGCTACTACTTGTGCGATATCCTCAGGAGTTACCTCGGAATCCGTGCGACCTTGTTTTTCTTTCCATTGGTTCTTCGTTACATCCAGCTCTTCACGGATTTTTTGTTCCGTGTCACGCAGAGCTGCTGCCTTTTCGAACTCCTGGCTTTGAACCGCTGCGTCTTTTTCCTTCCGGATATCCTCGAGACGGCTCTCCAGTTGTTTGAGGTTAGGTGGGATCGTGTAAGAGTTCAGTCTTACTTTGGAACCCGCCTCATCAATCAGGTCAATCGCTTTGTCCGGCAGGAAACGGTCTGTAATGTACCGATCAGACAGTTTAACCGCCTGCACAATCGCTTCATCCGTAATTTTTACCCGGTGATGCGCTTCGTAACGATCACGTAAACCATGCAAAATTTGAACCGCTTCTTCTGGAGAAGGCTGATCGACCGTAATCGGTTGGAAACGACGCTCTAGCGCAGCATCCTTCTCGATATATTTGCGATATTCATCCAACGTTGTAGCACCGATGCACTGCAATTCTCCACGGGCCAAAGCCGGTTTCAAAATGTTCGAAGCATCAATTGCACCTTCCGCTCCGCCTGCACCAATCAGGGTATGCAATTCGTCGATGAACAAGACAATGTTACCCGCTTGACGAATTTCATCCATAATTTTTTTCAGACGATCTTCGAATTCACCGCGATATTTTGTACCTGCAACAACTGAACCCATATCCAATGTCATGACACGTTTGTCACGCAAAGTCTCTGGAATTTCGTTGGCGATGATTTTTTGTGCAAGTCCTTCAGCGATAGCTGTTTTACCTACACCTGGCTCACCGATCAGTACTGGGTTGTTCTTGGTACGACGGCTCAGCACCTGGATAACACGTTCGATTTCTTTACTACGTCCAATCACTGGGTCCAGGTTGTTCTCCTTGGCATACGCCGTAAGATCACGTGCCAGACTGTCCAGTGTTGGTGTGCTGACATTGGAAGGCGTACCATTATGACTGGATACAGCTTCACTGCTGCCAAGCAGTTGCAGCACTTGTTGACGTGCCTTGTTCAAACTAATACCCAGGTTGTTCAGCACACGTGCTGCAACCCCTTCGCCTTCACGAATCAATCCAAGCAGGATATGCTCTGTGCCTACATAGGTATGGCCCAATTTGCGAGCTTCATCCATAGACAATTCAATCACTTTTTTCGCACGAGGCGTATATGCAATGTTCGTAGGTTGCTCTTGGCCACGGCCAATTAGCGTCTCTACTTCATCTTGAATTTTTTCCAATCCGAGTCCCAGGCCGATCAGCGCTTTGGCTGCGATGCCTTCGCCTTCACGAATGAGGCCGAGCAAAATGTGCTCTGTACCGATGTTATTATGACCAAGACGGACAGCTTCTTCCTGCGCCAATGCGAGCACCTTTTGGGCCCGTTCCGTAAATCTTCCAAACATCATATCTCCTGCACCTCCATGGTTTTGGATAAAACGGGGGCTGTTGAAAGGATCCCACCGTATTCTTCATATCATTTTTGTTTGCAGCCGTGCTGCGAATAAAATCATTCAGCATTCATTTATAGAAATGCTCTATTATATAAAAGCCGCATCTGCGGCGTGAAACCTTTATAAACAACTCTTGAACAACCTAGGATTGATTGGCTGCACTGATCGTATCACGGATCAACTGAGCCCGATATATGTCACGCTCATCTGTCCGCATGTCTTCCCCAAATGTTTTCTGCAAAAAGCCCGGCTGCGTCATCACATTCAACTCGTTCATCACGGTAATGGACAAGCCGTCCAACAATCCGAGATCAACACCAAGTCGAACATCAGACAGACGCTGTGCAGCTTCCTTCGAATCGACGATGGCTGCATGGGACAAAATGCCGTAAGAACGCATAACCCTGTCGGTAATCCGCAATCTGGAGTCCGTAATTAACCGTTCTCTGGCGGTACGCTCATGCCCAATCATCTGTAACACAACACTATGCAGGTTATCGATGACTTCTTGTTCCGTCTGCCCCAGTGTGATCTGGTTCGAGATCTGGAACAGGTTACCCATCGCCTCACTGCCTTCACCGTAAATTCCCCGTACAGTCAGTCCGACTTGGGAGACTGCACTTAGAATGCGGCCAATCTGCTGTGTCATCACCAGAGCGGGTAGATGCATCATGACAGATGCTCTTACACCTGTACCTACATTCGTAGGACAGCTGGTTAAATATCCTCTGCGGTCATCAAAAGCGTAATCCACATGCGCTTCAAAAGCATCATCTATGGCGGAAGCTTTCTCCCAGGCTTCTTTCACCTGGAACCCCGGATAGAGGCACTGGATACGAAGATGATCCTCTTCATTAATCATAATACTGACAGATTCATCCTCACTGAGAATAACAGCACCATTTCTGGATTCGTTCGCAAGACTGGGACTGATTAAATGCTTCTCCACCAGCACCCGTTTGTCAAGGTCATCAATATCAATCAGATCTAGGGTATGAAAATCTCCAAAGGCATGAACGTCATCATATTGAAGTACTTCGCTCAGCTTATTCAGCACTTCTTCCGATTGCTCATTGGAAGCCAGCATCGGAAACGGATAATGCTGCAGGTTGCGTGCGATCCGGACTCGGCTGCTAATGACGATTTCGGAATCAGCCGCATCACTACGCATCCAGTCGCTGAGCGCCTTCTCTGTAAAACGCAGATTAGGCATTACGCATCCCTCCTACTCATCACAAACTTTACTCCTGAGCTATTTCTTTTTCAAGTTCCCTGATCTGATCACGAATTTGAGCGGCTTCTTCAAACTCCTCTTGCGTTATGCTCTCCTGAAGATCCCGTTTCAGATCAGCAATCTGTCTTTTGACCTTGATGCGACCACCAGCCCGTGCAGGCACTTTACCCACGTGGGAAGTGCTACCGTGAACCCGTTTGAATAGGGGGTCCAAACGACTGTCAAAATATTTATAACAAGAACTACAGCCAAAACGGCCGATTTTACTAAACTGTGAATAGGTCATGCCGCATTCTTCACAACGAAGGGATTGCGCGGGTGTTGCTCCCGCACTGCCATTCTTGCCTGAGGGTTCAAAATCAAGCAACCCGGACAATAAGTTATGAATGGAAAATCCGTTGGATGTTCCGGGAATCATTTCCCCTTTTTCACGAGCACATGACTCACAAATATGGAATTCCGTCTTCTCTCCGTTCACGATCTTCGTGAAATGGAGTGTTGCCGGACGGTTGTTGCATTCTTGGCACAGCACAATGATGTACCCCCTTGATCCCGATAGTTTTCATTTACCGAGCAAAGATATTAACATCGCCTTTAACATTCTGGCACGAATTTGATCCCGGTAAGGAAGTTTGACCAATATAATCTCTCTCGATACAGCTGCCCGCATCAACCCGGCTTCCCTTTTGCTCAAGAAACGTGCTTCTTCCAGTTGGTAGATCAGACCTTCGGCAGCTGTCTGCCCGATCTCATCTCCAATACTATGGTGCAAATGGTTATGCAGAGCCGAGTGAGCCGGCAATTCAATCCGCTGTATGCGAACATAACCGCCGCCGCCACGTTTACTCTCTACAAGATAACCTTTTTCGAGTGTAAATCGGGTGCTGATGACATAATTGATCTGGGAAGGCACACATGAAAATTGATCAGCCAGATCATTACGTTGAATTTCGACCAATCCTTCGGGACTTTCATGCAAAATACTCTTCAGATATTGTTCGATAATATCAGAGATATTACGCATCCACTCATCCTCCACTGTCTGAAACGTTAAGTCAATAAGGACCCACACGCCCCTACAGAGTACACCTTCTCAACCCATTTAACCAATCAAGGAAACAGCGAAACTGATCTTCAACGGTCTTTAACAGGAGAGCGAAGGACGCTCGAAGGTCCTTTAATATTGCTTTTATCCGCTGATGTGTACTACCTTCAATATGGCTCCCACCACCGGATTGCAGAAAGAAAGTTACGTAAGTATTTAACCTTTAGTTGACTTTGACTTTCTTTGACTTTATATACATTATAGCATATTTTGTGGTTTTGCCAAGAGGGAGCACTATTCATTTTTTACGATTTTACACGAAATATTCGGCTGACACAAAAAAACCTCTCCAAAATAGCTGGAGAAGTCCATTTGTCTCACACTAGCATCGTAATGCTATACAAGTTAAGTCTATGAAATTGATCCTAAAATACTCGTTACTCTATGAGGATCAGAAAAAATCAAGTAAATACGTTTCCCGTTCAGGAATCGCTTGCTCCAAAGCCTTAATCGCTCCATTCGGTCCTTCAATTCTACCTATTTGAGCCATCTCTGCGGGCCTACGATACCCCATCAGCATTGCGGTGAGCGCCTGTATGTCTACTTTAACAGTCTGATCCTTAGGTGCCGACTCAGATGTTTTCCATATCGAAGCTGTACCATTCATCGCCACATTCAACTGCCATACCCCTTCATTCCATGGTGCATGGGCATCCTCTACCTGGAGATTAATCTGTACTGGTGAGTCTGGGCTCGCAAAAGGATACTGTGAAATAAATTGTTCTACACTCACAATACGTGCCATGAAGAAAGGTACAATTTCCTGCTGAATCCGCGGATTATCTAATTGAAAAGCAAGCATATCACTGGCTGGTGCCTGTAAAGTGACTTCCTCAATCATAGAATCATGGTTGGCAATAAAGGTCCACAAACCTTGTCTTGTCTCTTCATTCAGATAAATGATCTCTTTAATGGTAAACTTTCTTTCCTTAACCTCATATAAAACATAGCCTTGTGCTTTACCAGCTTCATCATAATATACAGCCTTCTGGCTGGCGCCATTAGATAGAACTGAATTCTCCCATCTCGCATCATCCCGAATCAAGGTTCCGTTATAGCGTTCAGCGTACGCACTGTATACTTCCTTTAATATACTGAGTCCCGGATCGCCACGGCGAATTGTTCCAGGGGTTGCCTTTTTCGCAGGCAGATGAGCTGTAGGCACTTTATATCGTTTAAACTCAACATACGTCTCCCATCCATATCTCCGATAAAATGCAAAAGAAAACGGATGCAAAAACGATATACTTTGTTTGTTACGGTTCATTTCCTCCAGCGCATGCTTCAACAGCCCAGCTACCCAGCCTTTACGTCTATATTCTGGCCATGTCGCTACTCCCGCAATACCGCCCATCTCGAACGATCTCCCATGAATATAGGTTTGAAAAGGAATAATATGAAGTTTGGCACCCAATTGTCCTTCCTCAAATACACCCCATATATCCTGTGAATCAAATTGACTCCGTCTCTTCTCCGTTTGCTCTTCACTCATTACCACTTGAAAAGCATACTCGGAGAGTGCCATAGCTGGCTCAAAATCATCTACGGTTAATTTCTGAATTTCCATGTCGTCCTGCACCCCGTTCTCTAAGTTATGATATCTTTCAAATCATGGCCTGATACGTGATGTATGTATCCATTTATGAGTGTGTCAGAGGAACGGGACAAAGTCAAACAAGAGATGCGCGGGCATCTCTCGGGGATAACGATCTATATTAAAAAACACAAATAAAAACCACCACCGAATAACATCGGCAGTGGTTCTTCGCTTGGCGGCGTCCTACTCTCCCAGGACCCTGCGGTCCAAGTACCATCGGCGCTAGAGGGCTTAACGGTCGTGTTCGGGATGGGTACGTGTGGAA
>NZ_FNFR01000008.1:0-306284 GCF_900101205.1 Paenibacillus sp. OK060 | reverse complement strand
TGTAGCTCAACTGGTAGAGCAACTGACTTGTAATCAGTAGGTTGGGGGTTCAAGTCCTCTCGCCGGCACCATGTAATCCTGGAGGATTAGCGAAGTGGCCAAACGCATCAGACTGTAAATCTGCTCCCGTACGGGTTCGGTGGTTCGAATCCATCATCCTCCACCAGTTTTTAGGGGCATAGTTTAAAGGTAGAACAACGGTCTCCAAAACCGTTGGTGTGGGTTCAATTCCTGCTGCCCCTGCCAATTAACTTTAAGAACATATTGTATTATGGCGATCGTGGCGAAGTGGTTAACGCACCGGTTTGTGGATCCGGCATTCGGGGGTTCAATTCCCCTCGATCGCCCCTTTGTTTTTTTTGGGGATTAGCCAAGCGGTAAGGCAACGGACTTTGACTCCGTCATGCATAGGTTCAAATCCTATATCCCCAGCCATTATGCGGACGTGGCTCAGCGGTAGAGCATCGCCTTGCCAAGGCGAGGGTCGCGGGTTCGATTCCCGTCGTCCGCTCCAAAATATGGCGCCATAGCCAAGTGGTAAGGCACAGCTCTGCAAAAGCTTTATCCCCAGTTCGAATCTGGGTGGCGCCTCCAGTATATTTTCATAAAAACATCATATGCCGGCGTGGCGGAATGGCAGACGCGCTCGACTCAAAATCGAGTGGGAAACCGTGGAGGTTCGAGTCCTCTCGCCGGTATTCAAGTAAGTAAGGAAAAGTTCATTAGATGAAAAATCTAATGAGCTTTTTTTATTTGGTGGAATTGAAGATGAACGTGCGGCAGTTAAGCAAAGAGGGGATCCTGAATGGATTCTTGTAGGTCACGACAACACTATTACTGCAGGGGAATTCAGCATGATGTGCTTGGGCAAATACGCGACATTCTGGTATCTCTAGATTCAAAGTAGCGCTTTACCTGTAAATTGGCGACCTTTCAATTGCTGTGCTACTGCGTCAATTTCCTTTCTAATTTCTGCACTTGGATAGTTTGTAGAAGGAGATTGAATTATTGTGGTTTATGTATTGACGCATAACTTCAATAAGTATATTGTAGATATATAAAGTCTTTGATATTATTTTTGATAATTATGGATATTATAGCTCTTTTAAATTCATATAAAGGATGCTTATCAAAACAAGATAATATCCTTTTTGCGAGCGAATTTTATATTTTATAAAAGAAATGGAGTGAAGCAACGTGTCTGAGGAAAAACATGTATCCAAGCATTCTGAAATTTTATTCGATCTATCTATGTGGGAAGAAGCGTGGAAGAATCAGTCCACAGCTTCAACATACAATATGAAGAGCGCAGCGTTTGACGCGACAGGAGCGTTTGAACGATGGGCTAGAGAATATCATCAACAATCGTTTACAGAAGAAGGAAAGCAGCGATCCGGACGCATCATAGGCTGGATTGAAAATCAGGGAGTGAGTTTTGACGGGTTATCGATATTAGACATTGGAGCAGCGTCGGGCATATTTACGATTCCTTTTGCAACCAAAGGAGCGACCGTTACAGCTGTAGAGCCCTCTGAACTGTTAGTTTCATTAATGAAGGAGACAATCTCTGCATCCCTTACATCCAGTATTGATATCGTTTCAGAGCGGTTCGAGGATATATCGATTCAGGACAAGGGTTGGGAGAAGAAATATGATTTTGCATTTGCATCCATGTGCCCGGCAATGTCGAATTGGGAAACGATTGAACAGGTGATCAGCACTGCCCGAAAGTATGTTTATATCAGCACGATGGCTGGACCGAGAGAACACACACTAATAAATGAGCTTAAAGAGGTACTAGGTGTCTATCCATCATTCAACGCTGGAGATATGGGATATATACAACAGCTGCTATACCTGAAAGATTATTCTTACACCACCTTGATCACTAAAGAAACAAGTTATATGGAGATGCCTGTTGAGGAAGCTGTTGATAAGCTTCAGGAGTGGCTTAACATGCACGAACTGCCAACGGATGAAGGTTCACTTGCCCTGGCTGAGCAATATATTAGAGACACTTACAAGGATGGTAAGGTTACATTCTCACGTGGAGGGAAGTTCGGTAAAATTCTGATTCAATTGGAGCAACCGAATATGAAAGTGGTACGGCCCAAGTAACAGTAGCCCCATTTCAGCAATAATCAATTTAGATGAAATTTTAAGGGAGAAAAGGGAGCAGTTATACTGCTCCCTTTTGATGTTTATATATAAAACAACTTATTCTTCGACTAAATAACAAACGTTCTTCTTCTATAGATAGAAATAGTTATAACCGTCGTACTTCATCACCAAAAGAGCCAATTATTGCTTTATGGATAGATCAGGCTTCTGCTTTCGTTCCCTATACTGTCCAGGAGTGATCCCTTCCCATTTTCGAAAAGACCGGATAAAGTTCTGCGGGTTGTTATAACGAAGCCGTGCGGCAATATCCTTGACCGCTAGCTCGCTTTCGTCAAGCCACTTTTTAGCTATACTGAAGCGGTACTTCGTCAGATACTCACTGAAAGCACAGCCTGTCTCTTTGCGGAACACACTACTTAGGTAGTTGGCATTGTAGTGAAGTCTGGATGCGCATTCCTCCAACGTCAGATCCTTATCGTATTCTTGCTGGATGATGGCAATTATTTTCTCGGATATGTGCTGATATTGGGCGTACTGTCTTTCTTTCAAAATGAGAATGATCGGTGTGATGATATGATTGTTAAACCATTGCTCAACCTCAGCTGCGTACTGTAGAGCATGAAGTTCATTGAAGATAGACCCATGGCCTTTGGAGATCTGTCCCAATCGTATACCGGATTCCTGCATCATCTGCAAAATATGTGTTAACAATCGGGTAAGTGCTACCTGATATTCTTCCGGTGTACATTCCATGCCGAACAGCACTTCAAGCAACTGATGGAGGTGAGAGGAGGCCTGGGCTTCATCGGCATTTTGGATAGCCTGAATCAGCGTATACTCCAGTGATTCTGGATATGGCAGTGCCCAATGGGAGGTACGATTATCGATCGCCTCAAATTGAAAGATGATGCCTGCTCCCAGTTTCATTCGATGCTTGAGCGCTTCAAGGGCCTCCGTATAAGCTTGCGGTATCTGAAATAGGGAGGCGTGGGGCTGACTAAAGCCAATGCTTACCTGGAGACTAAGGATCCCACTGATTTGATGTTGTAGCTGTTCCGTTAACGTATACAGATGCTGTGAAAAGCGAACACGATCTTGCTCAGGGGTACCGATAATTGTAATGACGGCTTGTTCATATACGACAGGAAGTAACTGTTGTTCTGCATAAACACTCTCCTCCAGTATATTCTGAACGGCAAACAGCAACAGATCACGATCCTTGGCATGATATTTGGTGTGATTCATAAGATCAGCCTGGACTGCAATGACGGCTATTTGTTGCCACTCTTGAAGCTGTGTACCATAACCATTCTCTCTGAGTGTGTCATGAAGAGTGGATGGAGCATTTTTTCCCAGAAGCAGGTTGATTAGAAAATGAGTGCGGATCTGCAACTTATACTGATTCAATTTGCTTTCAAGTTGGGATCGAGAAGCAGACAGCTGTGAAACGCCAGCTCTGATTTGCTCAAATTCATCCATATGAAGGGTAGAATTGGTTTCCAAGTTACCCTTGGATAAGCGTTTATCACCAAGTTGTACGAGAAGCTTGCGTATGGGTATAACCATTCTTCTCGAGCCTGCCCATGAGAGCAACAGTGAAAGCAGTAGCATAGCGACACTGATATACATGGTGTGCAACCCAATTTGAACATACTCGTGAGTAAGAATATTCGTAGGCGAAATGAGAATATATGTCCACCCTTTTAGAGAAGAATGCGTATAGGACAGAGAGTAACGTGTATCTGCAATACGTACCTCCCGTTGGCCTGAAGAGGCAGCGAATCCACGGATAGATAACAGCTCGCTAAGATTGGTACCGGACGCGCTATCTTTTATTCTTGCTGCAGCCAATGGCTGACCAATATATTCGGGATCGGGGTGGACCATGATGCGTTGTTCACGATTCAAAATGATTAGTCCGGCCTTAGAGCTGTCTGGTGAATCCTCTTCCAGTGGTTTTTGCAGTGAACATGCGGGAATTCCCGCAATCAGGGCAGCGTCAGAAGAAACATT
Source organism: Paenibacillus sp. OK060 (assembly GCF_900101205.1). NCBI lineage: Bacteria > Bacillati > Bacillota > Bacilli > Caryophanales > Paenibacillaceae > Paenibacillus > Paenibacillus sp. OK060. The sequence continues at coordinate 302,150 of NZ_FNFR01000008.1, read as the reverse complement.
TACATCGGGTATCGATCTGGCGAGTGCAATATGGTAAATGCAGCCTGAATCCATCGGGCGTTCATTATTGTTAAACACGGATGATGGTGTAAGCTGCCAACCGGATGTGAGTGTGTTCGATAATAAGTCTTTCATGGGCAGAGCCATTGGAAAATCAGTATTCAGGTACAGGCCAGCATGATCGATAAGCCAATCCTGGGTCTGATTTACGAGTGTAATATCCATTAGAGGCTCCCATGATCTCATATTCTTGAATTCGGTCTGTAACTTCTCAGCAAACAAAGGCCCGGTGCCCTGAACCGATGATGATGAAGTTAGCGAATGGAGCGTGTCCGGTGACCGAACGGCCTGATCGAGCATATAGCTTACGGTTGCAAGTTTGTGCTCCACGTTGGTTTGCATTTGGATTAACAGTTGTTTATTGGCTTGAGCACGATGCAGCTCTGATTGTTTTGAAGAATAGATAAAAGCGGCGATTCCCGTCAACAGAATGGGCAGGGTACTTAACAAGATTCCGAAGACTATCATTTTATGTAGATAGCTGAATGATCGCACAGGTCCACTCCTGACTTTTGGATTAGTAACACTTTCTATTTTAGTAAACGCTTACATATAGAACAATCTAAATTTTGTTTATTTGGATAAAAAAGTAATAAAAATTCAAGTGGAAATGATGATCATGAAATCGTTCAAATTATAATTGAGGTCGTTTTATCTTTAATGGAAGGCATAATGGGAAACGTCAGTCGAGGGAGAACGTAGATAAGAGGTATGGACGTCGTATTCATACGGGGTGAAACGGCTTTGAAGAAGGTTAATAAGGGATATTTAAGGCCTTTATTCGGTATAGTGGCCAATGGTCTGATCCAGGGACAGTCAAAGGTCCAACCCGATCCCCGACCTGAGTCTAGGATGAAAAACCGTCCACGGTCTGTTTTGAAAAGTCGCAGTTTCCCCTAGAATAAGGACATAAGGTTAAACAAGAAACAAACGAACAAACACACAAACCAAAATTAACGAACCGAAAGGGTGGTGAACAATAATTATGAGATGGAATAAAGGAAATGGCTGGGCGGTTGTACTGATTGCATTGGGTGCACTCCTCCTCTTCGGGAAGTTAACTCCTCTACTGGGACATTTAATGGGTTATCTAATTCCGATCCTGATGATTGCACTTGGCTACTACGGAGTTAAACGAGGAAATGTACTGCTTGGATGGATTGTTCTCTTCATCGGTATCCTCTCATTGCTGGGTAAACTAGCCTGGCTGATCGGACCGATCATCGCGATTGGGTTAATCATCTTCGGATTCTCCATGTTGAGTAATAATCGCAGTCGTCGTGGCCGTTACTAAGCTTTCACGATTATGATAAGGAGGACAGACAAAATGAGTGTATTTCGTCGAATGCGGGATATTACCGTAGCTAATTTAAACGAACATCTGGAGCAAAGTCAGGATCCAGTCAAACTGATTGATCAGTTTCTGGTCTCGACCCGCCAAGACATCGGTGAAGCCGAGAAGCTTCGTCATCAATATGCAAGCCATACCAGACAAATGAAACAACAAGCGGATCAGGCAGCAGGTATGGTACACAAACGGGAAGAACAAGCTTCCATGGCTCTGAAAGCAGGCGAGGAGCATTTAGCTAAACTTGCTTTACAGGAGAAAATCCTCCACGAGGAAAAAATGGAGCAATACAATGAATTATACGCACAAAGCAACGCGGCTTTACAGGAACTGGACGAACAGATCGACCAACTGAAAGTGGAGTATCAAAATGTATACAGCAAACGCCAATATTACTACGCTCGTATGCAGACGATTCAATTGCAGCAACGAATGAATCAGAGAGGTCACTACAACGGTCAGAATGTACCCCGTATGTTCAACCGGCTGGACGATCAAGTTTCTGATCTCGAATATGAGGCACAAAGTCTCCGGGATTTGCGGCGGATGAGTCAGGATGGGTCAGGTACGTCTGGCACCATGTCATCCTCTACGCTGGACAAAGAACTGGAACGGCTGAAACAAAAGCTGAACAATGACAGAAAGGAGTAGACACATGAATAAACTTTACCGCTCATCGCGTAATCGTATGCTGACAGGTTTGATTGGCGGCATATCTGAAAATCTTGGATTTAGTTCCACGCTGCTGCGTATCATTTTCTTCATCAGTATTTTCGCTACGGGGGGTACATCATTGTTGATCTACTTCATCGCTGCATTGGTAGTGCCAAAAGAACCCTATCACGCTGATCCATACACTTATGGTGCTGATCACGTAAGAGGATACAAGTAAACGAAAGGAGTAAGCACATGAGCAAATTATATCGCTCAACACGTGACCGGATGCTGACAGGATTATGTGGTGGGATATCCGAGTCGATCGGCATGGATTCAACCTTGCTGCGTATCATCTTCGTCATCAGTATCTTCGTAACTGGCGGCACGTCGTTGTTAATCTACTTCATCGCAGCACTGGTGGTGCCAAAAGAGCCATATCCACCTTATGATCCATACGGCTATGGTCCGGGCCCTGGTCCTGGCGCTGGTAGAGGATACAACAACTTTGATCACGAGCCGCCAAGAGGTCCTTTCCAAAACAATCATAATCAAGGCCCTGGAAACTTTGGTCCTGGCCCAGGATACAACAGCAGACCTCAGTCTGGTCCACGTTCTTACGACAATAACGCTTACGGAGCAGGGTCACAGCAAGAAAGTGAACTTGATTCCATGATGAAAGATATTGAGAAAAAAGCATTGAAAAAAGAAGTTGAAGAGCTTCGCCAAAAATTATCTCGTTACGAGAAGGGAGAAAAGTAAAATGGGAGTATTTAAACGGATTAAGGATATGACTAAAGCGTCGGTAAATGATATGTTGGATAAAGTGGAAGACCCGATTGTAATGTTGAACCAGTACTTGCGTGACATGGAGGCTGAAATTCATGAGGCAGAGGTAACAGTCGCCAAACAAATGGCGAACGAGCGTCGCATGAAACAGCGTCTGGACGAAGCAGAACGTACATCGGTACAACGTGAGTCTCAGGCAGAGGCTGCACTGGCTAATGGTCAGGAAGAAGTGGCTCGTAAATTGCTGGAAGAGAAAATCTACTTCGATCAAAAAATTACAGAATACAGAGAACTTCATGCTCAATCCGAAGCTCAAGCCAAAGATTTGCTGCAACAGCTGCATGACATGAAAGATGAGTTCTACAAAATGCGTAACAAACGTAATGAACTCGTATCCCGTGCACAGATGGCGAAAGCCAAAAAACAAATGTCTCAAATCAACAGCTTGCACTCGATCGAGAGTGGTGGTGCATCCCTTGGATTCCACCGCATGGAAGAGAAAATCATGCAAATGGAAGCTGAAGCTGATGTGAGCCGTGCACCTTATCGTAATACACAATCTACGTACACTAACCCTGTAGATACCGAAAAGCAATTCAAAGTGGATCAACAGCTGCAAGCTCTGAAAAACAAAATTGGCAATGGTGCCAAAAATGAAACGGGCGGTACTTCAAAAGAATAACTGTTCGCTCAGCAGACAATATGATATTCTATAAATCGTGAATAAAGAACGGTTTCTAGAACAAAGGTTAAGCCATACAGGTGTTCAAAGCCTGATATGGCTTTTCCGTCGAATTGGGAAGATTAACTTACAGAGGAGGTGCGGCAGAGATGAATAAGAAGGGTCAATGGCTTGCTGTAGTAATCATTGTGATCGGCATGCTGATGTTACTGAACCGAAATATTAACCTGCTGACCGTCGCCGCACTGATTCTGTTAACGATAGGTATGGTACAAGTTCGTAAGGGCGATACACATAAAGGTTATCGATACCTCGGTATCGGTGCCGCTCTGTTGTTGCTTGATAATCTAATGATTGTATTTTTGATTGTATTGGCTTCGCTGGCCTATTTTTATTCCAAAAACAAAAAGATTCATCTAGATGGGAATATCATGCGCAAGCAAAACTTCATGGCCCGGTACTATTGGGATCAAGCACCATGGACATTGCGGAGTATGAGCCTATGGCATGCCATGGGTGAGATTAATGCAGATCTGTCACTTTCCCTCCCGGAAGAGAAACAAACGATTGTACTTTTGCAGGGAGTTATGGGGAATGTTCGTCTGATACTGCCTGAAGATTATGGTGTTGAAATTGAGGCATCTGTACTCTTTGGACGGATTAGCCTGAATGGAGAGCAGGATAGTGGCATGATGAACAAATTGGTATGGAGAACTCCTGGATATGAGTCCAGTGAACATAAAGCAAAATTTGTCATTTCTTATATTGTTGGCGACCTAAACATCAGTAATCCGTAATAAGTTAAATAGGTGAAGAAGGAGGAGACCCGGATGAAGACAAAACGACATACCGACATGGTAACCCGAAGTATGGGTGAAGGGATCCTCCTTGTTTTCATTGTGCTCATAGTAATCTTGTATGTATTGTATACATATGGTTATCTTGCTCCGTTTGCAGGGTGGAGGCATCTGATTCAATCGGGTCTTGCGTTACTATTGCTCTTGGTCGGTATGGGTGCGGCCTTCGGCTTCTATCAGAGTTACCGGGTCAAACGCAGGCTTGAACTATTGCGAGAGACGCTGCTGCAATGGGAAAAGGGGTCACTCTCACGTACTGTGCCGGACCTCGGCATTGATGATGTCGGGCGATTAAGTGAGCAGCTTGGACGTATCGGCAAAAAGTGGGAAGATCAGGTCTCTTCTTTACAAAGGTTGTCTACGAATAACGCGCAGTTGGCTGAACAGGCAAGAATAACGGCCATTGTGGAGGAACGGCAGCGGTTGGCACGAGAATTGCATGATGCGGTATCGCAGCAGTTGTTCGCCATTTCCATGACCGCAACAGCGGTTGGACGAAGAATGGAAAAGGATTTTGCACGTGCCCAGCGGCAGGTGGCCCTGATTGAAGAGATGGCGTCGGTAGCTCAATCTGAGATGCGGGCGTTGCTATTACATTTGCGACCTGTCTACCTGGAGGGTAAACATCTCGAACAAGGTTTGCGTGATCTTGTGATGGAGTTGAAAACAAAAGTACCTATGGACATTGTGCTCGAAATGGATGAAGACATTCATTTGATCAAAGGCATTGAGAATCATCTGTTCCGTATTGTTCAGGAAGCGATGTCCAATACATTACGTCATGCGAAGGCAGAAAAGATGGAAATTCGACTTCAGCGCCGGGTAGATGCCATTCGGGTACTGATTCGCGATGATGGTCAGGGATTTGATCTCGACGATCAGAAACAGGCCTCCTATGGTTTGACTAATATGCGTGAACGTGTGACTGAAATTGGCGGAGCCATTCAATTTGTAACGGCGCCGGGCAAAGGAACACGAATTGAGATTACAATACCTTTGATGAACGATGAAAGCGGGGAAGAACATGTCAATGGAGACGGGAATAGAAACGGAGACGGAAGTGGAAACGTCGATCAAAGTGTTGCTCGTGGATGATCATGAAATGGTACGTATTGGCCTCGCTGCGGTGCTGGATACCGAAGATGGCATTGAAGTGGTGGGGGAAGCAGGTAGCGGTGAGGAAGGTATTCGCTTGGCACAGGAGTATAAGCCTGATGTTGTCCTGATGGATCTCGTCATGGAAGGGATGGACGGCATTGAAGCCACCCGTCAGCTGCTCAAAATGTATCCGGAATGCAAGGTCATTGTACTGACCAGTTATCTGGATGATGAAAAAATGTATCCGGTTATCGAGGCAGGAGCCTTCAGTTATCTGCTAAAAACATCGAGAGCCAATGAGGTCGCAGATGCGATTCGCGCTGCAGCTCGGGGGCAATCGGTTTTGGAGTCACAAGTGGCGTCCAAAATGATGAATCGTTTCCGACAGCCGCAGGCAGTGGCACCAGCTCATGATGAATTGACGGATCGGGAGATGGATGTACTCCGGTTAGTCGCTAAAGGCAAATCGAACCAGGACATCGCAGATGATCTGATTATTGGGATCAAGACAGTCAAATTCCATGTCACGAACATACTAGCAAAATTGGGCGTGGATGACCGTACACAGGCAGCCATCTATGCTTATAAGAATGGACTTGCGGAATAGAAAAAGAAGCGTGTGAAGGTTGAGGCATGCACTATTGGTTTGTTGAGTGCCCAAGTGAAGTTAAGCAATCGGTGGAGCACGATTCGAAAGTCTGTTCTGCCATAAGATGATATAAGGTCCGTTCAGCCATGAAGATGGTGGATAGGGCTTTTTTGTGTGCCAAAAAGAAGTTTAGCAAATGAGTAATGGGGGCATGCTGTTGATAGATTCATAGAATGTAAGAAAGAGCGGAGGAATTCGAATGTTAAATCGATGGATGACAGTAGGCACACTCGCATTAGCAATCATTATACTTGTAGGCATGACTCATGTGTACGCTGAGAAGACGGAATCCGAAGCAGGCAAGCTGGAACAATTGATGAAGACTGCCGATACAGCAATCGATCATGTGGAGCGTCTAGTCATCAAATGGCAAGGGGAAGGCCGTGGAGATGCAAAAGACCAGGCGGAGCTGCTTGCTCATCGGCTAGGATTGCAACAGCCTGAACACGGTGTTCAGACGGGGCATGATGTGTATCGCAGTGAGATGGCTGCTGATGCTCAGCACGCAGGCATTCTGGTCAATGTTGTCGTTACGGGGGAAAATAAATACTACGCGATCGTCCAGTTATCAGGCAATGAACATACGGACCAACGTTTATTGATCACATTGCATGAACAAGTATCCCAGTTGCTCACAGACTCCGGAATGAAGGCGGCTTGGAATTTCGCTGTGCAGGGCACAGGAGCAATGGAAAGTGGCGCCAGCAATCAATTGCAGCAAATCGAGCAACAGCTGTCTGGAGATATGAATATGCAAGCGATAGAACGTTATACGGATAACAGCACTGCCAGCGTGTCATATGAGGCATCGGATTTGCCCATAGTGATTAAAAGCGGTACGCATCTCTTGAACATGCAGCTGGCGGTCCATCAGGATGATGAAAAGGGGACCAATCGAGTTACAGTAGGTTTCCCGGTGATCACGATTGAATATTAATGCAATATTAAAGCAGATTTATAAGTTTGATCATGAATTTTTATAGATGAAATTTCCATGAATTGTGGAAAAATATTGATAACATTTCTCAGGAAAATTAGTGCAACCCATGGGGCTTTATGCTAAAATGGCATCACATCCAAGAAGGGAATTTGCTGGTAATTGACGGTTGTATGTTGCGTATATAACACCATTACATAGCTCGGGGAGAGTGTGGAGATGTCTTCCCGGAAAGAAAGAGGAGCCCATGGTCGAAAAACAAATGCAAGATGAAGTGCAGACACCAGGTGCAGTATTTTTCATTTTTGGAGCAACGGGTGATTTGGCCCGCCGGAAGCTGTTTCCGGCTATCTACAGTCTCTACCGCGAAGGTAAATTAGCCGAAGACTTTGCGGTTATTGGTGTAGCGCGTCGTCCGAGGTCACCAGAAGAATTCCGGGAAGACATCTATGAATCCATTAAGGAGTTCTGCCGCTATCCAGCGGGGGAACCCGATGAGTGGAACGCTTTTGTCGAACATTTTGAGTATAAATCACTAGATATCAATAACGTGGACGGTTTCAAAGAATTACGTGAGCAGACAGAGAGTTTGGAAGCGAAGTTTAACACACCGGGTAACCGTCTGTTCTATCTGGCGCTGGCACCTGAGCTCTTCGGCAGCGTGTCATATAGTTTGCGTGATGGTGGAATGTTGGAGAGCCGCGGGTGGAATCGACTTGTAATTGAGAAACCATTTGGATATGATCTGCAATCTGCGGAGCATCTGAATGAGCAGATTCGTGAAGTGTTCCGTGAGGAAGAGATTTATCGCATTGACCACTATCTGGGCAAGGAAATGGTACAGAATATCGAAGTGATTCGCTTTGGTAATGCCTTTTTCGAGCCGCTTTGGAACAATAAACATATTGCCAACGTTCAGATTACTCTGGGAGAGACGGTTGGTGTGGAAGAACGTGGTGGATACTACGATCATTCGGGAGCATTGCGCGATATGGGACAGAACCATATGCTGCAGATGTTGACGATGATTGCCATGGAGCCGCCAAGCCGCCTATTCCCAGAGGACATCCGCGATGAGAAGGTTAAGGTACTGCGTTCTCTGCGTGCGTTCACCTCGAATGAAGAAGTGAGTACTAATGTTGTGCGCGGGCAGTATACCGAAGGGGAGTATCGTGGCAAGCAGCTTCCCGGTTATCGCCAGGAGGACAAGGTTGATCCGGAATCCAATACGGAGACTTACTTTGCGGCACGTGTATTTGTGGATAATTTCCGCTGGGCGGGTGTGCCGTTCTATATACGGACAGGCAAGCGCCTTCCGGTGAAAACGACCGAAATCGTGGTTGAATTCAAATCCATGCCGAGTAACGTCTATCTGGGCAAAAAGTATAAACTGGAGCCGAATTTGCTCGTCATTCGGGTAAATCCGATGGAAGGTATTTATATTAAAATCAATGCCAAGAAGCCGGGGTCCGACTCCGAGATTCAGCCGCTGGCGATGGACTTCTGTCAGAGCTGTATGATTGGAATCAACTCGCCGGAGGCGTATGAACGTCTGCTGCATGATGCAGCAGAAGGAGACTCCACCTACTTTACCCGTTGGGATGAAGTTGCTACAGCATGGTCCTTCGTTGACCGGATTGCGGCGGCTTGGGCGGAGAATCATGGTGAGCTGCACACGTATCCGGCAGGTACGTGGGGTCCTGAAGCAACAGGCAAACTGCTGGAACAGGACGGCTTCCACTGGTGGCCGGTGAACGGTCAGGACGAAGACAGTGTCGTCTGGCAAGTGAACAATTAATCGTGGGAGTAACACTCACGAGTGGCTTAGATTTTGATTAGAGAGAAGTCATTTTATTGGTGATAAGACTAACACTGTTATAAAGAAGGCTTGGGAAGAACGCAGAGATGCGCTCTTGTCAGGTCTTTTTTACGATGGAGAAGTGAGGGGTGTAAAACTTTACATATAATAAAATAAGTTATTGACAAAAAGTAAGTATATAACTTATACTCAACTCAAGAGATAAAGAGATTACGCAAAGACATACGAAACCCGATGACGAATCGGAAACGTACATTATTCATGAGATAAAATGTGAACCACGTGAAGGGGTTACGAAATACATTCATGAAGAAAAAAATTTAGCATAATATCTTTAATCTAAGAATACTATTTTGTATATATTGAATGGAGGAAAAGAAAATGTTGGATGTAGGATTGTTGTTGATTCGTTTGGTGATTGGATTGTCGTTTATGGCGCACGGGGCTCAGAAATTGTTTGGATGGTTCGGGGGATATGGAATCAAGGGAACGGGCGGCTGGTTTGAATCGATGGGGATGAAACCCGGCGCATTGGTTGCGTTACTGGCAGGGCTGGCTGAATTCGGTGGCGGATTGCTGCTGGCTCTGGGTTTGCTCACACCGGTAGGCGGCATTCTGATTGCTCTGACTATGGTTATTGCGATTGTGAAGGTTCATGGTGCGAACGGATATTGGTCCACGCAAAACGGATTTGAATATAACCTTGCGATCCTGGTGGTTGGTGTAGCACTAGCTTTGACAGGTGGAGGACAATACGCACTGGACGCATTAATTTTCTAAGAGCGGCAAGCGAAATGAATAATGAGTACCTGGATGCCATAATGATGGCGGAAGGGTGCTCTTTTTTTGCAATCGGAAAAGAGAAGAATCTGCTGTACGTAATCGGTTATTTTCGGTAAAGATTATGGTACAATAGGAAAGTTGGATACTAAATCAGGTCTACGGCATGATTGGAAGCACAATGCTTAGGGAGGATGAACTCCGTTGTAAATGTGTAAAATTAACATAGGATGCTTAATTGCCTCATATGCGAAATGCGAATGTACAATCAACCGGCATAGCCGGATTGCATAAAGATTGAATGGTAGACCGGCCTCGCCGGATTAACGTGAATGAACGGACGAAAGGGATAGAATCTATGAGCAAAGCTGCAGATAACATTCTTCAACAGGAAGTGGACAAACGCCGGACGTTTGCCATTATCTCTCACCCGGATGCGGGTAAAACGACATTGACCGAGAAGCTATTGCTGTTCGGGGGCGCGATTCGTCTTGCCGGTACAGTTAAAGCTCGGAAAGCAAGCAAACATGCAACAAGTGACTGGATGGAAATTGAGAAGCAACGGGGGATCTCGGTTACATCTTCCGTCATGCAGTTTGATTATCTGGATCATCGTGTCAATATTCTGGATACACCAGGTCACCAGGACTTCAGTGAAGATACGTATCGTACACTGACAGCTGCGGATAGCGCGGTGATGTTGATTGACGTGGCGAAAGGCGTCGAGGCACAGACGATCAAATTGTTCCAGGTTTGTGCGAAGCGTGGTATTCCCATCTTTACGTTCATCAACAAGCTGGATCGTGAAGGACAAAGCCCGTTTGATCTGATGGAAGAACTCGAAAATGTACTGGGTATCCGCTCTGTACCGATGAACTGGCCAATTGGTACAGGTCGCGAGCTGTGCGGTGTATATGACCGAATGAAAAATCAGGTGGAATTGTTCCAAGGGGACGATCATTCGACCATTAGAGTACAAAAAGTAGATGGCTACAAAGATCCGATTATCCGCGAGATGGCAGGGGAGTATCTGCATGATCAACTGTGTCAGGACCTGGAACTGCTTGATGTAGCGGGAGACCAGTTCGACATGGAGAAAGTACAGCGTGGGGAACTGACACCTATATTCTTCGGTAGTGCCATCAATAATTTCGGCGTGCAGACGTTTTTGGAGAATTTCCTGCAACTCGCACCGAAGCCTGAACCTCGTCGTAGTACAGCAGGAGAGATTCAGCCGACGAATGAGAAATTCAGCGGTTATGTCTTCAAAATCCAGGCGAACATGAACCCTGCACACCGCGATCGTATTGCGTTCCTGCGTATTGTGTCAGGCAAGTTCCAACGTGGGATGAGTGTGAAGCATAACCGTGTGGGCAAAGAGATCAAGTTGTCCCAACCACAGCAGTTCCTGGCACAAGACCGGGATATTGTGGAAGAGGCGTATGCAGGCGATATTATCGGTTTGTTCGACCCAGGTATCTTCCGGATTGGAGATTCACTGAGCCAAGGCAGCGAAGTTATATTTGAGGAATTGCCAACATTCTCACCAGAGATTTTCGCCAAAGTTACCGTGAAAAATGCGTTGAAACATAAACAGTACCAAAAAGGGATTGACCAGTTGACGGAGGAAGGAACCATTCAGGTGTTCCAGACCGTAAGTTTCGACGAGACCATTCTCGGCGTAATTGGTCAACTCCAGTTCGAAGTATTCGAATACCGGATGAAGGGCGAGTATGGGGTAGACGTGCAATTGCAGCGCATGCCTTATCAATTCGCGCGCTGGATCGTGGACGAGAACTTGGACCCAAGTAAATTCCGGATCAACTCCACTCTGGTAAAAGATAAAAAGGGTAATTATGTTGTCCTGTTCGAAAATGAATACGCGATGAGAACCGCAATGGACAAAAACCCGACGGCGAAATTCCTGGAGACAGCTCCATGAGCCGTTTCTTCCTAAACTAGTAAAGACAGCAGAAACAAATGACCTAATCCCTGATCAGAGGGGTTTAGGTCATTTTTGTCGTTCCCAGCGTTTATATCTCATTAAGGTTTTCCCCCGCATTAGGGAAAAAGGGAGAATAACATTCAGTCATCATTCAGTCTGCTCTCAGGTTAAATTCAGTTTGGCAACCGATTAAATTGAAGTGTACGGTACGGCTACTCATATATGTACACAGAGAGAGGAGATCTATTTTGTCACTATCCATTAACAGGCATTCGATCACAACGTCCTATGATCATTCAGTAAAGGCAAACGAAAACAAGTTAAATAGCCTGGAATACGACACTGCGCAAAGAAAGGCTGCTGATTCACTTGAATTAAGCAAAGAATTTGCAGAATATGCTGGAGGAGTACAGTCCTCACTCCCAACAGAAAACTACAGCAGAACGTACAATCGAAGCGAGGACGCGTTTATACTGACGACGGATCAACAGAAATCTCTGTTATCTGATCTGCAAAGTTATCTGTCTTCTTCAGATGCTTCAGCAGTAACAAATGAGATTGGTGGCAGCACGGTGACCCCTTTGGCTTCCATATCTGATTTGTTATCCGGTCAGGACCTCTCATCAGCAACGGATGAGGATATCTCCGATCTGTTTGACCAGGTAGCTGAAATGATTCAAAGCCAACGCCCTGAACCTCCGCCAGCAAATGATTCATCGCGTTCTGATCGCAATGGAACACCTCCAATGATGCAAGCTATGGGTGGGATTATGCCGCCATTTGCATGGAATATTCAAGAAAATTCTAACGAGCAGAACCAAGATAACACAATGAACAACGCGCTTACTGTTGATGAAAAGAAATCCTTGCTGAGTGAGTTGCAAAGTCTCATTACCAGCTCGGGATCAGGGGCTGCCTCTTCGGGTGAGGATGATGAGAATGATCTTCTGGCTGCACTTAAGAATGCATGGGGGAATACGGATACATCCACTGCTGGAGATGAAGAAATATCAGCTTTGTTTGATAAAATCGCTAAAATATTTAATTGAACCGCTTTCTCCTTTTCTAAAATACTGGTATACACAAACAAGGTACAACCTCCTGAGTTATGCTCAGTGGCTGTACCTTGTTTGGTTGAGGAGACTAATTAGTCTAATGGGATATAACTGGCTTGCTCTTGGAGCAAGGCATCATCCAGACCAATGAGCCAAAATCTTTCTTTGCAGACAGAACAACGTGATGATGGTACCTTTCCCTCCAAGGCTTCAATTATCTGATGGGTTGAACGGGAATGGTGTGCAGATGCTCCTGCGCGATTTGAATTAATTCTTCCTGCTTGGCAGGTTCCGTGTTCTTCCAGATCATTTCGAAAATGGCACCAAGTCCGGGTAATGCTGCTTCCGGTCCATCTACAGAACCTTCGATCATCTCCCGGAGCTGATCATCACTTTTATCATGAACCTTATGAACAATCGCTTCACGCAGGCTTAATGTAATTGGCATCGCAAGTCCCTCCTCGTATATTCGGCTGCTCTAATACTGTTCCCTGGGAAGCGTGAGCGCATTCAAGTTTATTGGGCTTTGTGGTATACTACGAAGGATATTTAAGTAAACATTCACCCTTTAATTGAAAAATAGACTACCAATAGATGCGTAATGCTGAAGTGCAGCGGGAGGTTAGACCCTAATGGCAAAAAAACAATATGCCGTCATTGGCATGGGGCGGTTCGGATCAAGTGTAGCCAATGCCCTGAGCGGCATGGGATTCGACGTATTGGCAATTGATGCGGACGAGCAGCGGACCCAGGAAATGTCCAATGTGGTGACTCATGCCGTATCGGCAGATTCAACGGATGAAGAAGCGCTGCGGGCGCTGGGTATACGGAATTTTGATGTCGTCGTTGTGGCGATTGGTGAAGATATTCAGTCGAGTATTCTCACGACCCTTATTCTGAAGGATATGGGTGTACCTGTTCTGATTGTAAAAGCACAAAATGAGCTTCATGGTAAAGTATTGCAGAAGATCGGAGCGGACAAGGTAATTTATCCTGAGAGGGATATGGGACTGCGTGTAGCCCATCATCTGACATCTCCAAACATTCTCGATTACATCGAGTTATCTGAGGATTACAGCATTTTGGAGATGAGAGCGTCCGAGCAAATGATTGGTAAAAATCTGCTGGAGCTAAATATTCGTGCTCGTTTCGGGTGTAACGTGATGGCGATCCGCAGTGGGAATTCGATGAATATCTCTCCGTATGCGGAAGATCGGATTGCGGACGGGGATGTGCTGATCATTGTTGGTCACAAAGACCATTTGACGAAAATGGAGCTTGCGTATCCAAAGTGATAAGTATAATGATGGGATGATGGAACATTCTTTGGTCGGATAATTTCAATTCGTCATGTAACATGTTGATAAAAAATCCCGCAGACGGGAAGGATGGAAAGATGGATATTGTATCACCGCAAAATACACGTGTGAAGGAATGGGCACAGCTGCTGGAGAAAAAGCACCGTACCCGTCAACATAAATATATTATTGAAGGTATTCATCTCGTACAGGAAGCGCTGCGTGCGGGGGCAGATCTGGAATGTATCGTTTACGATGGGGAGCAGGGTGTACCCAAGGAACTGGCTGGACAGGAGGCTCCACTTCAGCGTGTGGAATGGATCAGTGTATCCCCTGCGGTTATCGCCAAGTGTACGGATACGATGACCCCCCAACCTGTTTTTGCCGTTGTACATAAAGGTCGTGAGCCGCTTCAAAGCTTGTTATCTTCCTCCAAGGGGCTGGTCGTTGTATTGGACAATGTTCAGGACCCTGGTAATGTGGGAACGATCATTCGCAGTGCGGATGCAGCGGGAGCGGCAGGAGTTGTGCTCGGTGCGGGTTGTGCGGATGTCTATAATCCGAAAACGATCCGTTCAACGATGGGGTCATTGTTTCATTTGCCAATTGTAGAAGGTCAGCTGGAGTCGTTGCTGCCTGAAGCGAAGGCTGCGGGTGTAAAGTTGGTTAGTACGTCTTTACAGGCGGAGTATTCGTGCTACAGTTATGATTTTACACAATCGGTGTGGCTTGTGATCGGTAATGAAGGCAAGGGCATATCGGAGTCTACTGCACAACTGGTGGACGATGCAATTACAATTCCGATGCAGGGACAGGCAGAGTCACTTAATGCCGCGATGGCGGCGACGATCTTGTTGTTCGAGGCGATGAGGCAGCGGATGGTTTAGCCCATGAATAATATACTTCATGTTCATATGAAGTAAGAAATATAAGCTTATTCCTACTCGACCGATGAGTGAGGAATAGGCTTTTTTTGTATAGTCGGAGAAGTTGAAATAAATAAATCGAACGATATGGAGCTGGTATGCCAATATATAGTGTAAGGAGGAAGGGGATGGATAATGAGTGAGGCAGAAAAGTACATAAAACTTGTGGAATTAACCCGGGCTGGAGATTACGAAGCATACGGGGAGTTATATGAGCAAACGGTGAAGGATGTGTATCGCACTGTGCGTTTTCTGATTCGTGACTCATCTGACGCGGAAGATCTGGTACAGGAAATTTATATTCAGGCCTACCGGTCCTTAGAGGGATACGATTCGGAGAGAGCGTTTCGTCCCTGGTTAATGGGTGTGACGATGCGGCAGGTTCGAAGTTACCGGCGCAGACGATTGACTCAATTTCGTTTTAGCAAGCGGATGGAGAAGTCTGATACGGGGCTGGAATATGATTTTTCCGGTGACTTAATCAACAAACTGGCAAATCGCCCTCTGCTTGAACAAGTGCACCGATTGCCGTACAAGCTCCAGCAGGCCATCACTCTTCACTATTTGAACGAGTACACACAAGAAGAGATTTCATGCATATTAGAAATTCCACTAGGAACGGTGAAATCGCGTATTCATGCGGCATTAACCAAGCTGAGGCAGAATCAGAAGTTGGACCTAGGTACTCGGGGAAAGGTGGAGGATTTACATGAATCTCGATGAACAGCTGCGAACAGCCTACCAGAAAGAGACTAAAGACTGGACAATTCCTGAGAGAACAAAACATAAAATCATGAATGCTATACGAAGTGAATCACATCTCAAAAGACATCGGAAAAAATGGCTGGTTACTGTGCTGCTGGCTGCTGTGCTCATCATTCCTACGGGAGCCTATGCGGGGTATACTTATTTGGCTAACGAAATGTATGGTTCACAGGAAAATATATCAGCGGTGGGTGGAACATCGGAGGATTATATGAGACTGGAAGAGAAGCTCCAGACAGCCAAAGCACATTTAAGTGAAGAGGAATTCATTCAATTTATGGATCTGATGAAGCAAATGGGGCAAATGGCTTTGAAGTATGCGGATCAACAGGGAGAGATGCATCCTGAGCAATGGGGTGTCACAGAACAGACGGAATTTAATCGTCTTACTGCAGAACTGGAACCATTTTTTAAAAAGCTGGAAGCAGCAAGTGTAGACTCTCCAAAAGAACCTTTGGACCAGGAGCAATTTTGGAAGGAACAGCTAGCAATGGCAGAGACGAAGTTTTCCAAGGAGCAGTTTACCGAGTTCAAATCGTTATATGAACAGATGAAGCAATATGAAGCCATGGTGATGGATCAGGATGGGAACATGCATGAAGAACGATTGTCTGCGGAGCAGAAAGAAGAACTGAAGCAGGTACGTGAGCAGATTTTTCCCTTCTTGGAGAAGTTGGGACTGGATGTACGCAAACCGGGTGAGTAGCTTAGGTAGTGTTAGGGGCAGAGGAACGAAAGGGATTTTATTCCTTTTTCTCCTTTTTTATTTTGTAGAAATGATTTTGTAGATAATCTTCTTATCTGCGTTGCATATTCAGCCGATATTGATGCGGCGTAGTGCCTGTTGCATTGCGGAAGACTTTGCAAAAATAAGATGGGCTGGATATGCCTACACGGTGGCCAATTTCCGGAACAGTATGTGTGGTACTTGTGAGTAACACACAAGCATGACGAATACGTGTAGCTTGGGCGTAAGCAACGATGGTGGTACCGGTAGCTTTTTTAAATATATGGGACAAATGATAAGGCGAGAGATGCAGTGTATCTGCGATATCCTCCAGACGAAACGGTTCATTGTAGTGCTCTTCAATCCACTGCATGACAGCCTCAGCATGAGGATGCAGAGCGGGAGGACTCGTTGGGAGCGTAGTAGAGCTGGGATACTGCCTGTCTTTCCAAAGGTAGCGAAGTTGTGCGAGCAGTCCAAGTAAAAAGACTCGTGTATCCTCCTCCGCTTCATGTGGAAGCAATGTAGGCAGAATATCGGCAAATTGCTCAATCATTTGAACCAGTGGTGATGAAGTGGAAAGACAGATCGGTTGAATTGGAGATGTATGTCCCAGAAGGTCCATTGTAAAACGATTTGATACGGCAAATTGCCGAGAGTGGGGGTTCAGCAGGTGCTGCTCATACATTAGTACGCTGCGGATAAAGGGATGTTCTTTCGTGACTTGAATCTGGATCTGATGCAGCTGAAAAGGGCGGAATATCATCAGCATACCCGGTTCAAGGGAGAATGCCTGACCCTCGGTTATTAGCTGTCCATATCCATCATGGATATACGTGATTTCCATCTGTGAATGAGCGTGAAAAACCTCTCGGAACGCAGTGGTGGAGGTGCGACGGCATGCCAGATTAAATTGATCCTCAGTGATGATGGCCATTAGGAATGCCTCCCCTTCAAGAGCGCAATATAGTTTCATTTTATCACAAGATGAACGCATAAAAGCGCTTTATTATTGTGTATTGTGAAGGGAATAAGGGAGGTATGCATTCATGTTAAAAGTAGCCATTATTGGAGCAGGCGCGATCAGTGCAGCGCATATTACAGCGTATTTGGCATTTCCTGAACGATGTCAGATCGTAGCTGTGGTGGATATGTACACGGAAAAAGCACAGAAACAAATTAACGAATATGGATTGAAAGGAGCACGAGCTTTTACCGATTATCATGAATTGCTGGATCAAAACATTGACTTGGTTTCGGTATGTACCCCTCCGTATACCCATGCACCGATCACATGTGATTTTCTGCATGCAAGTACACATGTGCTTGTCGAAAAACCAATGGCCTCTTCTTTGCAAGAGGCGGATATGATGCTGGAAGCGGCGCAAAAGAGTGGTAAGCTGCTATCGGTTGTGGCGCAGAATCGTTTTACGACACCGATGATGAAACTAAAAGATGTGTTGGATAGCAAACTTATGGGTCCCATTGTCCACGTACAGGTCGATTCGTTCTGGTGGCGGGGCCATAATTATTATGATCTGTGGTGGCGTGGTACATGGGAAAAGGAAGGTGGAGGCTGTACTCTTAATCATGCGGTACATCATATTGATGCGATGCTTTGGATGATGGGTCCTCCGGTGGAATTGCAGGCCATGATGGCGAATACGGCGCATGATAATGCCGAAGTAGAGGATATTTCCATGGCGATGCTTCGATTCCAAGAAGGAGCACTTGGTATGATCACCAGTTCCGTGGTACACCACGGAGAGGAGCAGCAGTTGATTTTTCAGGGTAAAGAGGCCAGGGTATCTGCGCCTTGGAAGGTCGTTGCTTCTACGGCACGAACGAATGGATTCCCAGAATCCGATCCAGATCTGGAACAACAGATTCAGAAACTCGCTGACGAATTACCAGATGTTACTCATGTGGGGCATACCGGGCAAGTAGAGAATGTGCTAAACGCCATTGAGACAGAATCACCGCTTCTGGTGGATGGGAAGAGTGGTCGGAATACACTGGAACTCATTGTTGGTATCTATAAATCGGCTAGTACGGGAGAGAAGGTTACTTTTCCACTAGAGGCAGAGGATGCTTTCTATACAAGGGAAGGGATTATGGAAAATGCGGTGCATTTTTATGAAAAAAAGACAGCCGTGGAGAACTTCGAGGATGTGGATATTACGTTAGGGAGAAAGTTGGAGTCGTAGTTAAATAAACATGGAAAAGAGGCCAGTCCCACAGATATTGTGAGATCTGGCTTCATTTTATTGGAGTCCTACTCACAAAACAAAATCAATACACCCGATGTTTCCATCCATTCAACTTCGCGATGGCCTCCAGATAATAATAATCTCCATAGATCAGGGAGACATCGATGAAGGAATTGCCGCTGCCTGTGGCATGCAGCAGAATCGATTCATGCTCTGGCTGATCCCAGACCGCATAGTTCTCTGTTAAGGAACGTAGGATTCGTTCAGCTGCATCGGCATAGAGTCGTTTCTCACCTTCAGGAACGGTGGCGGCCAGTTCCAGCAGACCGGATGCAGCGATTGCTGCGGCAGAGCTGTCCCGGGATTGATCATCCAGGGTAGGAAGTCTGAAATCCCAGTAAGGTACATGATCCTCTGGAAGTGCAGCAATAAAGTAATGGGCGATTCGTTTCGCTGTGTTCAGGAAACGCTCATCCTGGGTATAACGATACGTATTGGCAAACCCATATAATCCCCATGAGGTACCACGACTCCATGAGGATTCAGGAGCATATCCCTGTCCGCCAAAACATTCAATATAACGACCATCCTCCGGGTCAAAGGAAAGGATATGTTTGGTCGATCCGTCTTCACGAACACCATACTGCATGGTCGTCTCGGCATGGCTAATGGCAATATGTTTGTAGCGGGGATCTCCCGTCACTTCTGAAGCCCAGAACAACAAAGAGATATTCAGCATGCAATCAATGATGGCCCAGCCATATTTGTCTTCATTCCACGCACGAATGAATTTGCCTGCCGGGTTATAGCGTCCTGCAAGGAAATTGGCTGCCTCCAGACCACGTCTGAGAGCGTCTTCATCACCTGTAATTTTATGTTTGATAACAGCAGTAGAGAGAAACTGGAAGCCAACATCGTGATGAAGCTCTCCTGTTGGTCTTATAAACCATTGCTCCAAAGTTTCATCCCACGACCATGCCGCATCCCGGTAGCTTTCCTCTCCTGTCATATCATACATAATCCACAGCATACCCGGCCAGAAACCTGAAACCCACCAATCGGTATTGATGTTATCATACTTCCCATCATCACCGACAAAATGAGGACATTTATCCCCAATGTTTTTTTTCATCTCTGGCAATTTATTTTCGAGCTTCTGCATGACTTCCTGCCAATAAGTCGTAGTTACGGCGGATTCTACCTTGGCCATGAGATAACCTCCTTAGGGTTAATTAGAAATAAAGATAACGCTTTCCTATAAGGAGATTATATCTTTTTAAAAACCTTAAAAGTTGTGTTAGGATATGAAGAAATGTTGCTCTGTTGTCATTTGTGAAGAAGGGGGAACGAGAGTGTTTGAACCTGTGAACTTTGAGGGAAATACTTTGGTATGGGATTATCAAATTAAATCGGTAAACGAATTCAAAGGATATTATCATTGGCATCAATGCGGGGAAATTCTCTATGTCCATGAAGGGCAAGGCATTGTGGTATTGAATAATCATACCTATCCCATTCATAAAGGCATGTTCTTCTTTTTTCAGCCATATCAGCTGCATCACGTCTATGCCGAGGTTCATCCAGATACACCATATGAAAGGAACATTTTCTATGTAGAGCCCATTGTAATGGACCGATATTTGGGAGCGTTCCCACATCGCCGTGCTTTTTTTTCGAGGTTATGGAAAGGAAGAAATCAACAGCAGGTTTTTGATCTAAGTTCATCTATGGATCAGGTGGATTGGATATACAAAAGTTATCACCAGTCACGCAGTCGGGTTGGGGGAGAATGGGAGGAATCGGTGCTGTTTTTGCTACAACTATTGAATATTTTGGATCAACAAAATGACGGGGAACAGGCGAGTCAACCACACTTGGTCGAATCACGTCAATTAAGGCATGCGGAGAAGATGATGCATTGGATTGAAGAGCACTACATAGATGAAATCAGACTGGATCATATGGCGAATGATATTCATTTATCCAAGTCTTATGCTTCCCGTATCTTTCAGCAAGAAACAGGAAGCAGTATTACGGACTACGTCACCGCCCGAAGACTCAAGCAGGCATATCTTCTGCTGGAAACGACAACTCTTTCCGTTGAAGAGATTGGCAGACGAGTTGGATTTCCCAATGGATCTTATTTCATTCAATTATTTCGCAAGTCGGCAGGAACCACTCCGCTACAGTATCGGCAGCATTTTGAACGCAGCAGCAGACATTAAATTACATGAGTGTAACTGCTGATGTTATTAAAAGTAGCGTCAGCACATTATCGTAATGAAATTTAAAGCGTTATTTTAAAATTCTCAATATGTCGTAAGTAAAAGTGAAATAAGTTCCTTCTCTAAAATAGAATGAGACACCTATACTTTCCTCAAAAGTACGTGCTACAGCCACTTATCGGCCCATCGTTCTACGGAGCTTAATGCGCGCCCCAGCTCTGTGCCTTTGCGGGACAACATATATTCTGTCCGAACAGGGCGTTCCGTAACCACATGACGCACGACAAGTCCCTCTTCCTCCAGTTCCTTCATCCGTTCATTAAGTACCCGTTTGCTCAGGTCCGGGATATAAGCGTGAATTTCACTGAATCGTTTGGGTTCTTCCATCAAAGTATGAATAATGAGGGCTACCCATTTCCGGCCAATGATCTGATAAGACTGTTCCACCTTTTCGCATATTTGCTTGGCATTCTCATCATCGCTCATAATAGTACTCCTTTGATTTAGTTATGCTTATTATAGCATTAGTATACTTATTGTAACCTGAGTGTCCACAAGCCCTATGTGTAAAATGTCACATACCAATTGTTCTTAATGTTACCACATAAAGCGTTAACATTAAATAAAAACCCTATAAACACTGGTGTTCACAGGTTGGACACGATTGTTGACGAATTGTGACGACAGGTGTAAGATGGGTAACGTCAATTCAATTGGTTACAATTTATAACCTTGATTAAGGTTGTGGAGAGAAGGAATGTTCCATGTTTAATTCAGGTCAGATACACAAGCGGAGGTAAGGCGGGGAACTCCCCCACTAATTCCGTCTTTTGTCATGCTTGGATTTGAACATTTTGTATCATCATATACTATACTGCACAGATCACAGGAGGCACTCCAATGGACGCAATGACATTTGTCCTCTTCGGGGCAACAGGCGATTTAGCCAAACGTAAGATTTACCCTGCATTATATAATTTGTACATTGATTCGAAAATGCCGAAATCCTTCTCCGTTATTGGTCTTGGACGGCGTGAATTGTCGGATGCTGACTTCCAGGCGAATGTCGAAAAGTCATTGCATACCTTCTCCCGTCAAACACCGGAAGAAGAAGCTCAGGTTCGCGACTTTATTGGTGCTTTCCGTTATTGTTCTTTAAATAATACGAAGCTTGAAGATTACACCAAATTGCTGGAACTGGTTCAGAAACGTGAACAAGAGCTCAATATTCCCGAGAATCGCATGTTCTACATGTCGGTTGCACCGGAATTCTTTGAGCCAATCGCACTGAACATTCAAGAAAGCGGCTTGGGTAACACCAAAGGCTGGAAGAAACTCATCATCGAAAAACCATTCGGACACGATTTGCAATCTGCTCGTGATCTGAACGAAAAATTGAGCAATACTTTTGCGGAAGAAGAAATTTACCGTATTGACCATTTCCTTGGTAAACCGATGGTTCAAAATATTGAAACCCTCACTTACGCGAATCCGGTTATTCAGGCTTTGTGGTCCAATCGTTACATTGCAAATGTACAGATTACAGCAAGTGAAACGGTTGGTGTCGAAGAGCGTGCCGCGTATTATGACCAAAGCGGTGCCCTTCGTGACATGTTCCAAAACCATATGCTTCAGTTGCTGATGATGATTGGTTTGCATTTGCCAAAACGCTGCACACCAGAAGAAATTCAATTCAAAAAGCAGAAGATCGCTGAAGCTCTTCGTCCATTGACGAAAGAGAATATCGCTTCCGAAGTCGTTCGTGCCCAATATGGAGCAGGCGAACTGCAAGGTACTTCTGTTGTTGGATATCTGGACGAGCCTGACATTCCAGCTGCTTCTCAGAATGAAACATATGTTGCGGCGAGACTGTGGATCGATGATCCATTCTGGAGTGAAGTTCCATTTTATATTCGTACAGGCAAACGCCTGGCTGAGAAATCAACCAGAATTGTTGTTGAATTCAAGGCTCCACTTAAAACAGGTCATGAATCCGAAAATACAACAGAGCCTAACTTGCTGACGATTGAAATTGGTCCGAAAGAAAGCATCTCGCTTCAATTAAATGCGAAAAACCCACTCAACCAAGGCGAAGTGGAACCTATGCATATGAGCTTCAACTCAGGTGAACGCAACATTCCGGAAGCTTATGAAAACCTGATCTTTGACGCGATGCGTGGCGATTCTACATTCTTTGCTCACTGGAACGAAGTTGAACTGGCTTGGCAATGGGTACAGCCGATCTTGGAAGCATTCCAGGAGGGCAGTGTGCCACTTGATACGTACAGCGCAGGTTCGCAAGGACCGGAGTCAGCAGAGCGTCTGATTGCAGAGAACGGCTACCGTTGGTGGTAAAAGTATTGTAAGAGCAGCATCAGAGAAGAGAACACTACTATCTATTTGCTCGATAATATACAAATTTTTATGAATTACACCGTTCCAATTTTGCATAAGTCCTTCCGGTAATACCCGGAAGGCTGTGAAAATTTTTGATATAGATTAGTTGGCTCAATCTAAATCAGTTCGTAACAATTACGCGCGAGTAGTGTAGGGGACGAGATCGATTCTGAAGAAGCGAAGCTAAAAGCTTTCTGAAAGAAAGCTACTTCGGAAGCATATGCCTCGCCTTTGTCTCCATATTTTAACCATAAACATTATTAATCAAGGAAATTTGGAGACAACAGCGATCGAAAGAACGATTCGTAACCGGAACGGTTACTGCGCCACATGGTTAAGCACTATTTTGGAATTGGCCAGATAAAAATTAGAAATGTTCATAACAGGAGGAACTTAGCAATGAAACTTGGACTTATTGGATTAGGTAAAATGGGATTGAACCTGGGTAGAAACCTGATTGACCACAAACATGAAGTGGTTGCTTTTGACCTGAACGCTGAAGCTGTTAATGAAATGAAAGAATACGGCGCAGCAGGCGTATCTTCTTATGCAGAAATGGTCGCTTCTCTTGAATCCCCACGTGTATTGTGGATCATGGTTCCTCACAACGTGGTTGACGCTGTACTGGCTGAAGTAAGCCCACTGTTGTCCAAAGGCGACATCATCATCGAAGCGGGTAACTCGCACTACAAAGAGTCCATCCGTCGTTACGAAGAAATGAAACCTAAAGGCATTCACTACATGGATGCTGGTACATCCGGCGGTATGGAAGGCGCACGTAATGGCGCATGTTACATGATCGGTGGCGATCCTGAAGCTTGGGCAGTAGTTGAGCCTGCGTTCAAGGATACTTCCGTTGAAAATGGTTACCTGTATGCAGGTAAAGCAGGTAGCGGTCACTTCCTGAAAATGGTTCACAACGGTATCGAGTACGGTATGATGGCTTCCATCGGTGAAGGCTTCGACGTATTGGAGAAAAGCGGCTTCGATTTCGACTTCGAACAAGTTGCTCGCGTATGGAACAACGGTTCCGTTATTCGTTCTTGGTTGATGGAATTGACAGAGCGTGCATTCTCCAAAGATGCTAACCTGGACGAAATTAAAGGGGTTATGCATTCTTCCGGTGAAGGACGTTGGACAGTTGAAACAGCATTTGATCTGCAAACTGCTACGCCAGTTATCGCGTTGTCCCTGTTGATGCGTTACCGCTCCCTGGAAACAGACACGTTCACAGGTAAAGTTGTTGCAGCATTGCGTAATGAATTTGGCGGTCACGCTGTAGAAAAAAATTAATTCATATATAACTGTTAACATATACGGATAATCGGGTAATGATGAGTATAGTTGTTTATAAAATTCATCAAGTGGAGGGAACATATCATGAAATTTTTCTTAGATACAGGTAATGTTGAAGAAATCAAACGGATCGAACGTCTGGGTCTGGTGGATGGAGTCACGACCAACCCGTCTTTGATTGCCAAAGAAGGTCGCGTATTTAAAGAAGTGATTCAGGAGATCTGTGGCGTTGTTAAAGGCCCGGTCAGTGCTGAAGTGATCGGACTTAAAGCCGAGGATATGTTGAAGGAAGCTTATGAAATTGCAGAATGGGCACCGAATGTAGTGATTAAACTACCGATGACCGAAGATGGACTCTATGCTTGTCATGAACTGACCCAAAAAGGAATTAAAACCAATGTAACGCTGATCTTCTCTGCAGCACAGGGTCTGATGGCGGCAAAAGCTGGCGCAACATACATCAGTCCATTTGTTGGCCGTCTGGATGATATTGCGGTGGATGGCATGAAGCTGATTCGCGATCTGCGTCTCATTTTGGATACGTATGATTTGCCTTCCGAAATTATTGCAGCAAGCATCCGTAATATCAAACATGTCGAGGATGCAGCTCTTTCTGGTGCGCATATCGCGACCATTCCGGGTTCGCTCCTGCCAACATTGTGGAAACACCCGCTGACAGACAGCGGCATTGAGCGCTTCCTGAAAGATTGGGAGTCCGTTCCGAAATAATAAAATGTGGACAGGGATCTGATTCCTCAGATCCATTAAAAAGCCTTCCGTCTTGCAGACAAAATCTGCTGGCGGAAGGCTTTTTTAGTTGTAAGTGATGATATCCCCGTACGAGCAGGTGCTGTCCTTCTTTTTCGGGACAACAATGCATAAGGATAGTATATAGCCTATAGCTCATCCCGCAGGGGAGGGACGCCCGATGATGAGAAGACGATGGCGAAGCCGAAGACGCCGCAAGCCGCCAAGTGGCAGGCGCAAAATGTGGTTGATTATTTTATTGGTAACAGCGTTTTGTTTGATGCAGGGTTTTGCCTATGTGGATAAGAAAATGAAACCACCCATCATGCATCTGGCCAAAATCAGAGTAAAGCAGATTGCAACGGAAGCGATCAACAAGGCGATTACAGCGCAGGTTTCCGAAGGCAAATCCACCGAAGGATTGATTGACTGGAAAACCGATACGGCTGGGAAAGTGTCCGGATTCATGCTGAATTACGATGAGCATATGCGGATCACTGCGAGTACGATGAACATCGTGCAATCCACTTTGCAGAATGTGCATATGTTAAAAGAAAAAATTCCGCTGGGGCAGGCGTTGGGCAGCCCGGTACTGGCATCCTTTGGTCCAAGTATACCGGTTCGTATTGAGCCTCAGGGAGCCGTCAAGGTGGATCTGAACACCCGTCAGCAGAACGCCGGTATAAACATGATTCTGGTGGAAGTGTACATTCACATCATTGCCGAAGTCGCGGTAGTGGTGCCCTTTGACATGGAACCTGAGACCGTTGATACGGAAATTCCGATATCTTACCTGTTGGTGGTCGGGGATGTGCCGATGTACTACTACGATAATCAGGGCAAACCGGTAGGCAGCAACGGCAGCAATGCACCCGCGATTGCACTGCCATCGGGTCAGACGGGTGTTTCAAGTGGTCATGGAGGAACGCCTAATTCACCCTCTCCCAATCAGCAGCAGGCTCCAGCAAACGGTCTGAACGGAAATGGACTGGAGGTTGAGCCGGATTTGTCTGATCCCAATGAGGGATTGCAGCTTGACGTGGATGTAAACCACTAATGAGTCAAAGGTAAATATCGAATACAAAACGGGGCCCCTAAGATAGAGGTCCCGCTTTGTATTAAAATTCATTTGAATACTAAGTAGATACTTTTTATCCTTTATTCCAACCTCATTTTGCCTCATTTGCTTTTGGCTTTCTTCTGTTTGCGTTCTTCCTGCTCCCAATGCTTCAGATTCGGGTAAGGGTCGAACGACCATTCATTCAACCCGCTATCACGATAGATGCCATAGTGCAGATGAGGAGGAAACTTACCTTGTGTACCTGGTTTTCCATACCCTGAACTGCCCACCCAGCCCAAAACCTGACCAGGGGTAACCACTTCGCCGATATGGGCGTTTTTGTCGAAGCCGGATAGATGAGCGTAATAGTGGTAATGGTTGTTCAGATCACGAATACCGATACGCCAGCCGCCAAACGGATTCCAGCCTTTGATTTCCACGACACCGTAACAGGTACTGCGCACAGGCAGGCCATGCGGTGCAAAAATATCTGTGCCCTCATGAATACGGTACCCGCCCCAACTGCGTTTGGTTCCCCAGGTGCTGCGATATGAATAGTTGGTTCCGAGAGGGACGGGAAAGGCGTGACCAAAGAGATCGAGGCTGTCAAAATGCTCATATAATTTCGCGAATTGCTGAATGCGCTGCACAGCCCGGGAGTTATGATAATATTCCCACAGAGCGATGTTGAAGTCCTCCGGCTTGTTCCCATAATTCTGAACAATGGAAGCCATGCTGTAAAGTACGTCCAGGTCATTATTGGCATCTGCTACGCCATCACCAGAACCGTCACGACCATATCCATTGAAAAAAACAATGGAACCCGGTTGTTGATCCGTTTCATTCGGATTTAGCCAGCCTCTCCAGGCTGGGGAGGTCATGAATATGCCGGTCAGCCGTTCCGGATGTTTACGATCTTTCGGATGAGCACGCGAGATGGTTCGTTCATATTGATCAATCGCTGCGAGCCTGTACCAGGGAATTTGGGTCATCTGACCAATGCTTTCATATAGATGTCGGCGCGATGCGAAAATGTCCGCTGGTTTTTGCTCTACAGCCTGAGGTTTGGAATCAGCGGCGGTGGGTTCACCGTAAACATCAACAGGCAAGAATGGGAGAAGCAGTGTGCCTGCAAGTAATGTTTTGATCCAAAAGGAATAAGTTAACCGCGATGTAAAGCGATCTTGCACAGGGAAGCAGCCCCCTTTCCAATGAGATGATGCACATGGTGCCCGATGAACCAAGCTATAACCTAGCGTTCTTCAAAAGTCTTCATTTTATCCATGTAAGACATGAATGCACAAGATGTGACAAATGGGGGTTTTTCCAGCGCTTTCATGGTATAATATGTTCCGAGCAACAGCCTAACTTCAGTAGAAAGAAGGTTTATGCATTGGCTAAACGTGTTAAAGAACCGAAACCGGACTGGATTCGGATCAAATTGACAACCGGCGATAACTATCAGGAAATGAAAACGATGATGCGTTCCAAAACGCTGCATACAGTATGTGAGGAAGCACGGTGCCCGAATATTTACGAATGTTGGGCTAATCGGACGGCTACTTTTATGATTTTGGGCGACATTTGCACACGGGCATGCCGTTTTTGCGCGGTAAATACCGGCTTGCCAACGGAACTTGATTTGCAGGAACCAGAACGCGTGGCAGAAGCGGCAGAACAGATGAATCTGCAGCACTGCGTAATTACGAGCGTGGCGCGTGACGACCTGAAGGATGGAGGAGCGACGATTTTTGCGGAGACGGTGAAGGCCGTTCGTCGTCGTTTGCCTTTATGTAGCGTAGAAGTGCTGATTCCGGACTTTTTGGGTGACCGGGATTCCTTGCAGATTGTGATGGATGTCAAACCGGACATCTTGAATCATAACATTGAGACAGTAGAGCGGCTATCGGACAGAGTCCGTGCCAAGGCGAAATACAAGCGTTCACTCGAACTGCTTGCTCGTGCCAAGGAAATGCAGCCAAATATCCCGACGAAATCGAGCATCATGCTTGGTGTAGGGGAAGAATATCATGAAATTCTGCAAACGATGGATGATTTGCGAGCTGTGGATTGTGATATTATGACGATTGGTCAATACCTGCAGCCATCAGAGAAACATCTGTTTGTGGAGAAGTACTATCCGCCAGAAGAGTTCGCAGCATTGAAGCAGGAAGGACTAAAGCGTGGATTCAGCCACGTTGAATCTGCACCGATGGTACGTAGTTCCTACCGTGCGCACGAACAGGTAAAATCTGCTACAAAACATGCTGAACAGGCGGCAACACACGCATGATGGAGGATACCGGATTGGAAGAAGATAATAGCACAGAACAGGTTCAGGAATTAGCCCAAGAATCGGCTCAGGACAAACCCCAAGAACCGGTTATTGTTCAAATCGGCGGAAAGAATTATGAAATCGTACAAAACCACAAAGAAGGCTGGAATCCTGAAGTCTTCCGTGACCGTTACAGCGAAGTGCTGGAGCGGTACGATTACATTATTGGGGACTGGGGTTACAGCCAGCTGCGGTTGAAAGGTTTTTACCGGGACAACCATCCCAAAGCAACGAAGGATTCCACGATCTCCAGCATGGTGGACTATATCAATGAATATTGCAACTTTGGATGTGCGTACTTTGTGCTTCAGAAGAGCAAAGATCAGCCTCAAGCCAAAGCAAAAAGCGGTTCCTGAGAAGGACCGCTTTTTTTGTTGCGTATATTTTAGTCCAAAAAAGCTGTGCGAACTCTGTTCCAAAACGGATAGGGCCGGAAACGGGCAAAACTGACCTTGTGACGGGCCACCTGGCAGCGTACGGATATGAGATCTTCCACCATAACGTTTACGTGGTCAATGGTAAGCAGCAACCGCTGATCCTTGCGTGAGAAGATATCACAGTGATGATGCTTGGGCAAAATAACCGGTGAACCCAGCGTCCGATAGACGCGGTTATTAATTGAAGCAATCTCGGCGATCTGAATAGCCTCGATTGTGGGATGCACCATAGCGCCGCCAAGCGCCTTGTTGTATGCCGTACTGCCTGAAGGTGTTGATACACAGATACCGTCTCCCCGGAACATCTCAAACGTCACGTCATTAATGTCGACCTGAGCAACGACTGTACCGTCTACACCTTTTAACGTAAATTCGTTCAGTGCGATATAAGAGGTATTGCCCGACTTTTTACGAATCTCAAGCTCCAGCAGTGGATACTCCACAATTCGTGGTTTGAGTCGTTCCGGGTCGCCTTTGCCGCTCATCAATCGAACCAATTCACGTAATTCTTCCTTCTTCCAATCGGCATAAAAGCCGAGATGGCCTGTATGAACCCCAACAAAAGCAATGTCCGGGATGCGGTCGATGAAATTGTGAAATGCTTGCAGCATCGTACCATCGCCTCCGATGGAGATGACAATCTCCGGCGATTCTGCATCCAGCTTAAACCCTTCCTCTTTTGCCAGCGCATGAAACTGCTGACTGAGATCAATCGATAACTGGTCTCCGCGGTCTTGAACATAGTATCTCAAGATGAAAGCTCCTTTGTGGTCATTATACTACCGATGATAATCAATTCCAGGGAAGAACACAACGTTGGATTGATATTCAGTTGTATATAAACGCACAGGAGGGCTTATTTTTTTATACGTCGAGGTAAGAAAAAGGGACTTAGTAGAGAAAGTATCAGCAGGAAAAGTAATACGCCTCCAAGTACACCTACTCCCGAAAAAAAGATCTGTCCCCAGTCTGGTGTATACGAAAATAATTCTGATTTGGCACCGGTTTGGAACAAAACAGGCCATTCCGAATCACCCATCATCGGCATCCATAACAAAAGTACAAGTATGGGTGCAATGAGAGCATGGATTGCTCTGGCAAACAGAAAGGGGCCATATCTCATGGGTGTGTTGCTCAGGACACTCATGATCTGGGCATGAACGGATAATCCTCCCCAGGAGAGGACAAATGCAACAGCAGCAGCTTTGTACACGAGCGGAATGGATATGCCCGCCCCTCCTGCTTCTTTAGCTCCCAAAGTGACTTCAAATAATCCGCCTACGAGGCTGTGGGATAAGGCAGGGGGGAATCCTGTATATAAAAGCAGTTGTTCCGTAATGGCGTATAACCCGCCTAGCCATCCAGTTTGAACGAGTAATTCCATCATAACGGAGAAGAATACAACTAACCCTCCTACGATAATAATAAGGCGAAGGGATGAGGAGACTGCCTGGCGCAGCAATTCACCAAATGCCCGTCCATCAGCCTTTCTTGCCTCGTGCATGGCATAAATGGCTCGGAGCAGTCTGTTTTTGTGTACCTCCTCAGAGTCGGAGGGAGAGTTGTTGTTCGGCTGTTTATCCTTTGCGGAGATGCCGCCATGGAACCGCATGAGCAGGCCCACAAGAAATGCAGCACCATAATGTGATGTGACCAGTATGGGAGCAATAGCTACATTATGAAAAAAACCGACCGATACGGCTCCAATCATGAAGATGGGATCGGATGATGTGGTGAAAGCAACGAGGCGTTCACCTTCTTCCCGAGTAAGCAATTTTTGTTCCCACAATTGTGCAGTCAATTTGGCTCCAGTGGGATAACCGGAGGCGCAACTGACGGCAAACACAAAGCCGCCGCTTCCGGGAACGCGAAATAGCGGACGCATCAATGGATTTAAGAGTGTACCCAAAAAATGAACAATGCCGAAGCCAAGAAGCAGCTCGGAGAGCACCAGAAAGGGAAAAAGGGAGGGAAACAGCACGTCCCACCAAATGGATAGTCCACGTACACCTGCATGCCAGGTTTCCGCAGGAAACAGCACCATCAACACACACAGGATCAGGAGAGCTAGTGGGATCAGGACATGGGTGATTCGTTGTGAAGCGGCCATGAATTCTTCTCCTTTATTTTTGGAATGGTCAGTGTGCAGCAGAACGCAGGTGCTTTTGCCATCAATATATGAGACAAAGCGGACAAACAGTACAAATTAATGTTTAGAAAGCGCTTGCAAAAGTGGCTGTGTTTTTAGGAGATGTATGCTAAAATGATAAAAACGCCTGAACGTCACCTAATTACCTTGAAGGTGGAATTAAATCGGATGGAGTGATGATTATGAGTCTTGTCACCGGAATCCTGGTTTGTGCTTTTGTTTATGTTATACGTGCCTCGCTTGTGCGCTCTGAAGAAGAGGACTGGCGAAGTTATTAATGAAATATCTGGTGCGCCAAACCTCT
Organism: Paenibacillus sp. OK060; assembly: GCF_900101205.1. NCBI lineage: Bacteria > Bacillati > Bacillota > Bacilli > Caryophanales > Paenibacillaceae > Paenibacillus > Paenibacillus sp. OK060. The sequence goes on along the minus strand of NZ_FNFR01000008.1, from coordinate 270,601 downwards.
TGTTTGGCGCTTTTTTTGTGCCTTCAGCACGAGATAGACCTGTATGAGTCATGGCTATGTGGGACCATAATCCTTTCATGTTATATAGGACTTTTGGGATTTTTTTGATAGAATGAAGATAAAGGCGTTCGTGGCCTTGTTCTTCAATCTCCTTTCATAATTAAGCATGGGAGTGTAATATATGTCAAAATTCGACACCTGAAAGGAGGGAAAAGCGGAATGAATCCTAGTTTAAGCATCTACGACAATCTTGGTGGAGAGGCAGGCGTTCGTGCACTGGTCGAAGCTTTTTATCCGATTGTTCAGCAGAATGAGAAGCTGGCACCTCTTTTTCCGGAGAATATTCAGCCGGTAATCGACAAGCAATACATGTTTTTGTCTCAGTTCTTCGGTGGTCCTGCATTGTTTTCCGAGGCTTTTGGTCATCCGATGATGCGTGCCCGCCATATGCACTTTGAAGTGACAGTTGAACGGGCAGAAGCTTGGCTTGCATGTATGGATCAGGCGTTGACACAAGTTGGTGTGGAAGAGCCGTTGCATTCTTTCGTCCTGCAGCGATTGTCGGGGCCAGCACATCATTTTGTGAATACACCTTAGTTCCGATTACAAGCTTGTGGGAGAGGGATGGAATGAGTGGAATTAGAGCCTCTGTATAAGGTAAAGGTGAAGTGTCATTATTGCGAGACTGAGTATGATACCTCACGCGTAAGACCAAGCTTAAAACGGCCATATCGGACGGATTCCGATTTTTGTGCGTACTACAAGCGGGAAAATCCGGATTTCTATGTTGTTCGAATTTGTCCTGAGTGTGGATTTGCTTCGACAGAGAATTCGACAGAACAATTAAACGATAAACAGCGAAAGGCTTTTAAAGAGCAGATCGGCAATCGTTGGGTGAAACGAGACTATAGCGGAGCACGGACACTGGAACAGGCGATGGATTCGTACAAGCTTGGACTGTTGGTTGCGCAGGTTATTCAGGAGAAAGATCGTGTCGTTGCGGGTCTGCTGCATCATATTGCCTGGCTGTATCGGTACATGGAGGATCATACCCAGGAAAACCGTTTTCTTGAATTTAGCCTTGAGGCTTATGTAAAGGTTTATGAACGGGAAGGTACTGGCGGGAATGAAGCCAAGCTTCTTTATCTATTGGGAGAGTTGAACCGCAGAGTAGGTCGATTCCATGAGGCTGTAAAATGGTTCGGCAGGGTTATTCATGACAAGCGCATTACCGATGCTGCCATGATTCGGGCTTCGCGAGAGCAGTGGGCATTACTGCGGGAACAGATGATTTCGAGCAAGCTGGAATTGCCAGATGAAATGATTGAAGCAGACAAAGAGGCTGCGAAACGCAGCCCCATTTGATAAGTGACAGTTGTTCTCTAATTGCGGACAGGACGACTGGACAGCAGGTAATCACTATCATTGTCGATCACAGTCATGCTGGCATTACAACAAGGAAAGACCAGCAATTTCTTTTTGCCTTCGCGAATGCGTACAAGCTCCTTCGGTTTGAGCGGCAGGAGTACATTGTTTGCATGGCAGTACGGACATTGCTGTACATAAATGTCCCCCATTACAATATCGTAAGGCCAGCTGTTCTCAAAGGGGATCATTCTTGCTCGCCTTCCGTAGAGGCAGGTTTAGCCGCTTCTTCTTTGGCCAACTCGGCGATTTTCTGCATCAGAATATGCTGCGGCATATGCATCAGATGTTCGAGGGGAACACCCAGGGATTCTGCTAATTTGACGGCTGTGTCAGCCGAGACTTGTAAAGGTTTCATACGATTACCTCCTGAAAATAGCTTAAACTATTTCTCTAGTATAGAGATATAGCGCTTATAAAACCAGTTCTAATTCAAGGTTAATTATCCATTCTACTGAGAGAGGTGCCTTATTTAAATGAAAACACCATTACAACCCGTCTGGGATCTGGAATCCATTTTTAGTGGAGGTTCTGCCTCCGAGTCGTTCGCTGCGTATTTGATTGAGCTGGAGCAGGATGTACGCAAGCTGCAAGCTCTTTTGAAAGAAACACCTGCACCCAAGTCGCTGGAAGAAACGAATGCATTTGATCCGATCCTTGAACTGCTTCAGAGCTGTTATATCCGAATTTCGGAAGGGTCCGCATTTGTGTCCTGTCTTTCTTCACAAAACCAAAATGATAAAAAAGCAGTTCAGCTTCAGGGAACCATGAGTTCTCTTGGCGCGATGTTGAACAGTACCAAGTCCCAATTCGATAATACGCTTAGCCAAACTACAGACTCTGTATGGGAAGCATGGATTGCTCGGGAGGATATTCAGCCGCTTGCCTTTGCATTGAATGAGAGCCGCACGCAAGCTCGTGAGAAACTGTCTCCTGAGCTTGAAGGCCTTGCGCTTGATTTGGGCGTCGATGGTTACCATGGCTGGGGCAAATTCTATAACACCATTGTGAGCAAGGTTAACATTCCCTTTGAGCAAAATGGTGAAACGGTTATGCTGTCCGCAGGCCAGGCTTCCAACAAGCTGAGCGACAGTGACCGGAATGTACGCGAGACTGTATTCGCCAATTGGGAACTAGCCTGGACCGATGTCGAAGACTTCTGTGCAGATACATTAAACCATCTCGCAGGCTTCCGTCTCAAATTGTATGAGAAGCGCGGCTGGGATGATATTCTCAAGGAACCTTTGGCGATCAACCGGATGTCGCGTCAGACGCTTGATACGATGTGGGACGTAATTAACGGTGCCAAACCTGCGTTGGTTCGATATTTGGAGCGCAAGGCGAAACTGCTTGGAGTAGAGAAACTCAGTTGGAGTGACGTTGATGCACCCGTAGGCAAGTCGGGTGGAAAAGTCACATATGACGAGGCAGCCATCAATATTGTTGATCAATTCGCCAAGTTCAGTCCCAAACTTTCCAAATTTGCAGAGATGGCGTTTGAGAAACGTTGGATCGAAGCAGAGGACCGTCCTGGCAAGCGTCCAGGGGGATTCTGTACGTCCTTGCCACTCAGCAAAGCAACACGTATTTTCATGACCTTCTCTGGGACGCCGTCGAATGTGTCGACACTTGCCCATGAACTTGGTCACGGATATCATCAGCACATTATGGAAGAACTGCCAGCTTTGAATCAACGCTACGCCATGAATGTGGCAGAAACGGCATCTACCTTTGCTGAGTTGATTGTAGCTGATGCACTGGTTCAGGCAGCAACGGATGAGCAAGAGAAGCTTGCTCTGCTCGAAGACAAGATTCAACGAAGCGTTGCGTTCTTCATGAATATTCACGCTCGTTTCCTGTTCGAAAATCGCTTCTATGAGCAACGCAAACAAGGTTTGGTAAATGCAGATGAGTTGTCCAAACTGATGGTGGAAGCACAACAAGAAGCGTTCTGTGGTGCGCTTGCATCGGATCATCCGCATTTCTGGGCTTCCAAGCTGCATTTCTATCTGACAGGTGTACCATTCTACAATTTCCCGTATACGTTCGGATATATGTTCAGTGCAGGCATCTACGCCAGAGCACAGGAGGAAGGCACGGCATTTGCCGATAAATACGATGATTTGTTGCGAGATACAGGCCGAATGACGGTAGAAGAACTGGCTCAGAAACATCTGGGTACAGATCTCACACAACCTGGTTTCTGGCAAAATGCAGCGAACCTGGTCATTGCCGATATTGATCAATTTCTTGAGATGACAGAATCCGCAAAATAGTATTCCTATATATGAAATGAGGCTGCAATCCTGTGTAAATGCATACGGGGTTGCGGCCCTTTTTGTGTTTTTTAAAGTTAAGGTCCGACTAAATATTTTGTCGCAATTGAGAGAAATAACTCGCTAAAAGGACGCAAAATGGCAATTAATTGTGCAAATTATAGTTATAATTACCCAAGTTTGTTTGACTTTGTTGAATGACCACATTTGTTGTCATATAATGAGTCGTAAGTCCTTGTTTTGTAGGATGAAGTGCATAAAGGAGGAGCGTTATGGTAAAAATTGACCAGCTTTCATTAGCACGACAGTTGGATTTGGTGTTCAAAGAGCTTGATCATGAATTATCAGGGTTAGATTCAGGTGTGGTTTTTGTGCAAATACGAAATAATGTAATTGGGAAGTTTGGGATTCGACATAATCCGATAACCGGACGTGACGGTCAAATGGAAGTGGAGGACGGTGGATTAAACGAAACCCAGCGCTCTTCTTTCCGCGCAATGGCACTGGAGACTTTGAAATTCAAGCGAAATTGGACTCATGGAGAAATTGCATATGATTTTACAGTAAGACAAGGCATGATTCTGGTTGATGCCACGATGGAGTCCAACTATAATATGGCGAACCTGATGATTCGTTATCCAAGAACCAATACATACATGGATTCAGGCATGGAGTCGTCTTCATAATTGTGATGAGCACAGGAAAGCGGCACTTCCGAGGAAGGCCGCTTTTTGTTGTTGCATATACGAGCACAAATTACGAGCTTACGAACGACCCGATAATTGCTGCTCAGCGATTTGGACCAGACGTTTAGTGATGTAACCACCCAGAGAACCTGTCTCACGGGAAGTGTAGTTACCGTAGTAACCGTCTTGGGGAATAGTTACACCCAGCTCTTGTGCAGCTTCAATTTTCAATTGTTGCAATGCTGCGTTTGCTTGGGGAACAACCAGATTGTTGGAGCGGCTTCCGCTACCTTGGTTTTGACCTCCGTACATGTGTGTCACCTCCTTATGGCTTGGTGATGTTAGTATGGTTAGAGAATGAGGAAATATGCATGATATGGCGTAAGGGAAAATTTGGATAATAGAAATGAGATATAACATGAAAAAAGCCGACCCAGTATGGATCGGCTACGTAGAATAAAAGGGAAAAATAGGGGTTATGGTCCCTAGAAGATCCCTGAGAGTACAAGATTACTACTCGGTTGGCGGAACAATCTCAATACGTGTAAATAGCTCAACGGGCTGTTCAGGTTCTAGACGAATCAGTCCCGTTTGCTCGTCTGTTAAATTCAAATTGGGTGCATCAGGAAGCCAGGTATAAGGTTCAATGCATAGAAATTGATCGGATTCGCCCTTTGTAAAGAGGACCCAATGTTTGAAATATGCCTCATCCGCTGAATATTTCAGCGTATATCCATCCTGTCTGCGCAAGTGAGCTACTGCTGGTTGACCTTCGGCAGCTTTCAAAATGGTATCCCAGTTTCGTCCTTGCATGTTCATGCCTTCGTTCAAAGAAGACCATTCTCCGAGAGATTCAATCTCACCAGTAGGCAGTTGTTCTTCATTCTGAGCGTAAATTCCGGACACAGGAAGTTGAAGTGACCATTCGGCAGGTTTGCCGTCAAGCAGAAACCATGTATGATATCCCATTCCAAAAGGAGCAGGAGTAGAGCTCAGATTGGTCACACGCAGACGCTGGCTTAACACCGCGTTTTGTAGTCTGAACGTCATCTCAAGCTTCAAAGGAATTGGAAATTGAGCCATCCAATGCTTTTCATTTTCAGTTAATAATTCCGTTGTAATTGCACAGCCATCTTCATCTTCTTCGATGTCGCTGACACACCAGGACTGGCTGCGGTGGAGGCCGTGAATATGGTTGTCATTGGCCGTATTCTGATCGAATTGGTAATGAACTCCCTCATATTCGAATTGTCCTCGATGAATGCGGCCTGGCGGAACAAGAAGCGGAACGCCGAAGTGATACGGCTTCTGCAAATAAAAGGCAAGTTCGTCTTCTTCCGGACTGCGAACGACATCGCGGCCCTGCACTAAATCGCGAATCGAAATAATATTATTTCCAAGACGTGGCAGCAGGGTAATCTCCAATTCACGGCTATGTAGGATATACGTGTCGTAACCATTCCATTGGCCTTTGGTCACTTTTTTCATATCGATGCTCCTTTTCCCACTTGAAATCTGTCTGCAAACGACCATTCCTATCTGCCGTTGCAGGCGTGTCATTGTGTACATGCCACTTATCCCATTAGCATACCGAATGAATGCTGGTGATTAGGATAAGCAATTCCATCATAACAGATTTCTGTTAAGTGGGTAAAAAAAGCTATTCCCATTTTGACATTCTGCTTCGTGCGGATTAAGATGGTATTCTGAACGATGCGTTTTATCCAATGAATGATAAGCAAAGCGATGACAGGGACAAGTAAGCCAAGAGAACTCTCTTCAGAAAGCCGGTGGGTGATGTGAACCGGTGTGAACTCTTTACCGAATGGACCCTTGAGTGCTGGTTTGAACAGGCGAAGTCTGATCTTGGGCTATCCTTAGTAGAATTGGACGTATACTCCACGTTACGGAGAAATGAAGGCATTTCTTCTACATGATTTAATCAGGTCTAGAGGAATGGAGAAATGCGAATAAGGGTGGCACCACGGTCTCACGTCCCTTGCGGATGTGGGGCCTTTTTGCGTTCGCGGAGAATAGGAACAAAACAAATAGGAGGCGTTATGTGAAATGAAAACAGTACTTTCGGGAATTCAGCCGAGTGGCAAGCTCACATTGGGCAACTACATCGGAGCAATTAAAAACTTTGTGAAATTGCAGCATGACTACCAATGTCACTTCATGGTGGTTGATCTTCACGCTGTAACGGTAGCTCAAGAGCCAGCAGCGCTGCGTGAGCAATCTGAGGCGGTAGCTGCCTTATTCATCGCAGCAGGAATCGATCCTACGAAATCCAATGTGTTTCTGCAATCCCATGTACCGCAGCACGCGGAATTGGGCTGGTTGATGACTACACTGACATCGATGGGCGAGCTCGAACGCATGACTCAGTTCAAGGACAAATCATCCGGTAAAGATTCCGTTGGCGCCGGGCTGTTTGTCTATCCTTCATTAATGGCTGCTGATATTTTGCTGTATAATGCTGATCTTGTACCTGTAGGAGAGGATCAGAAGCAGCATCTGGAACTGACACGCGATCTGGCGGGACGCTTTAACCACCGTTATGGTGAGTATTTCACGATTCCAGACCCTTATATTCCACAGGTGGGTGCTCGTGTAATGTCACTGGATGATGCATCTTCCAAAATGAGCAAAAGTAATCCCAATGCAGGCAGCTACATTGCCTTGCTTGATCCGCCAGATGTCATCCGCAAAAAAATCAGTCGTGCCACAACCGATTCCGGTCGTGAAGTTGTATATGATCCGGCAAACAAACCTGAGGTCAGCAACCTGATGAGTATCTACGCTGAATGCGCAGGTCTGTCATTGAAAGAAGTAGCGGAGCGCTATGAAGGCAAAATGTATGGTCCGTTCAAAAAAGAACTGGCTGAAGTGGTCGTATCCGTTATTGAACCTTTACAGGAACGGTATCGTGAGATTCGTGAGTCTGGCGAATTAGCAGACATCCTAGAAACTTCAGCTCGTCGGGCAGAAGCGGTGGCTTCTCAGACACTTAATGCGGTTAAAGAACGTATGGGGTTTGTTCCTAGACGTACGTTGTAGTTGGACGAGGCAAGTAACTTAAAGTAGATGAATCGTTCACATAATAAAGAGGAGCCCTGATGGGGCTCCTCTTTATTATCGTTTCGTACTATACCTATGAAGTTTACCGGTCAAGAGGCGGTTTCCGAGGTGGTACGTGCTTCACGACGCTCTTTTTTTGCACGAATAACGAATCCCCAGCCGATGTTGGCAACGGACACGACAAACAGCAGCGTAGCCAACCAGCCGGAGTAAGAGATCATAATCGCCGTAACCGCTAACAACATAATCGAAGAGAATGCAAACCATAGCGATAAACCTTTGCTCATTGGGAAAAACCTCCATATAGAAATTTGATGAAATTCCGTATAACCTGAAGCGCACGAGCCATAATAATCTTGCAAGCTTGCAATTACATTACAGACACAGATTGAAGGGAGATTTTAAATATGGCTCAAGGATCTCGTTCTAACAACTTGGTGGTACCTCAAGCAAACTCAGCACTGCAACAATTGAAAATCGAAGCTGCACAAGAACTGGGTGTAACTATCCCACAAGACGGTTACTACGGTAACTACACTTCCCGTGAGACAGGATCTCTGGGCGGGTATATCACCAAACGTCTGGTACAAATCGCTGAGCAGTCTCTGGCTGGGTCTGGCAAATAATTATTATAACCAAAAAGCAACAAGCAGAAGCCCGGAGCGGAAACGCTCCGGGCTTTCTCGCGCGCATTCGTTCCTATGTCTGATTGTGCCCTTCCATGCACCTTTCGTCAAGAGCGTGCGGATAAAAGTTTTTTATCCATTTTCTCGTCACTTAACCAGCCGACATACGTATCAATCGTTTCGAAATTTCGATCCATAACTACTACAGCGACAAATGGATATTGTTTGCGGTGTCGATAACGCACATCTGCCCAGCGAACCTTGTATCCTGCTGGTAATTCTTCCACCTCTGCAACAGCATAGGAGGTGAAGTACAGAAACGCAGTGACTTCAGGAGATTTGCGTGAGGCGGCGACAGCCGCGTGAGTGGACGATGAAGCATGGAGATTCCAGGTTAGGACGGAATGATCCATTTTGCCAATCTCATAACTGCCGTCTACAAATCTTTTCACCACATGCCAGCGGTTCCAGGATATCGTTGGGATGACCATATAATGAGCCTCAGAATTATTTTTGTCGAGTCGTTTCACCTGTCTAACAGCCATAGCACGTGCTATTGTCCGCCATACATAATACAAGCCAATCAAAATATACAGTGAAACAAAGAGTGGAGCAGGGGCGATCAGATCGAAAGCCCATAACAAAATGGCCAGCACATGTGTGGTAAACAGAAACGGATCAAAAATATGAATGATGTTCCAGGCAATCCAGCGTTCTGTAAAAGGTCGTGCTGCCTGGGTTCCATAGGTATTGAATAAATCGGTAAAAACGTGCACGCCTACGGCGACAGCAGTCCAGGCCGCGACGTGTCCAACAGCGACACCCGGGAAGATCAGTGCAATGACTCCGGTGATGAGCAGAACCCATAACAGTAGAAATGGCAATGAATGAGACATACCCCGGTGATTCCGAATGTAGAGCGAGTTACTTTTGAGACGTAACGCAGTGTCGATGTCAGGAGCCTGCGAGCCTGCAATGGTACCAACCATGACCGCAGCTGCGAGCATGGGACTCGTCGCGACAACAGGATCGACATAAGCCAGACCGGCCAAACCAATCCCCATGACAAAATGTGTAGAAGTATCCATAAACGTCTCCTTTGTGTGGTGTATCGTTAATGCGAGTTGCTTCTCTATCTAGGTGATACCCATATATAGTGTATATTATCCGCCTACCGGGAAGCAAAACACCCTAATTTCCAAAGATATGACAAGAACCTGCTCAATTGACAGCAATTGTACGAGCATTGTCAAACTCTTTTTCCTTTTCCTGTGATAAACTTTATATCGGAGGCAGAGAGAGAAACCTCCATGAGATCAAGAAGAAGGAGGATTCACAAGCGTGGACAATCCATTGAGATACCAGGCTTCTTCCGATTCGGCAACACGATCTGCGCCTCCGATGAAATCAGGGACGTGGAAAGATTTTATCCATATTACGAAACCGGGCATTCTTCGAACCAACCTTATTGCGGTTTTTGGTGGCTTTTGGCTTGCATCCCAGTGGGACGTCAACTATGGCAAGATGGTGCTGACCCTGCTTGGAACGGTGCTGATTATGGCTTCTTCTTGTGTATTTAACAATTACTTTGACCGTGAACTTGATCTCAAAATGGAACGTACCCGCAACAGGTCCTTGCCAACAGGACGTTTAACACCCAAAGTCGTTCTATCCTATGCCATTATTTTGGGTGTGATTGGATTATCCGTACTCTTTTCCTTCTCCGGGGTACTTGCCGGATTATGCGGCATTTTTGGCATGTTTGTCTATGTGATTATGTACACCCTTTGGTTAAAACGTTCGTCGACATGGAGCACCTCCATTGGTGGTCTGTCTGGTGCAATGCCGCCAGTCATCGGGTATGTCGCAGTAACCGGGCGTATGGATCTTGGTGCATGGCTGCTTCTGGCCATGTTGTTTTTATGGCAACCTCCACACTTCTGGGCGCTCGCGATCCGCAGGGTGGAAGATTATCGGGCTGGTGGATTTCCACTACTACCGGTTGTAAAGGGTATTGAACGGACCAAGATTCAGATGATTCCTTATCTGGTTTTGCAAATCTTTGTCCCGGTCCTCATGTATGCTTACGGGTATGCAGGAATCTTCTATCTTACCGTCTCACTGATACTTTCCGTACTGTGGCTGTACTACGCACTTAAAGGCTTTCGTGCACAAAATACAGATGCCTGGGCCAAAAAGGTATTCCTTTACTCCATTAATTATCTTTCTTTGAGTTTTATATTGATGATTCTGGATACAGTGCACAAATGAGCAGCATGAAATGCTTTAATAAACATTAGATGGGCACGGGTCCGTGGAACAGTTACAATAACAAGGGGCCCATTGTCGGTTGGGTTCTTGGTATACATATGCATCAAAGTGGTATGGGAATGAGGAAAAGTCATTAAAAACACGATCCAAGACCATGAATTTATAGATAACCGTTAAAACTTTATGTATGCGTATTCATATGATCTGGTAGTCGGAAGGGACGATAATGATGCTAAAAAAGTATAAATGGACATGGATGCTGTTAGGGCTTGCACTAATTATGGCGGTGTATTTAATGTGGGGCACCGTATTTGCCAGCAAGGAAAAGTTACCCGAAATTCGGGAGATTCAATCCTTTTCGATGGAAAATGTGGATGGAAGCACAGTATCTCTGGATGATACCAAAGGCAAGGTGCGTTTGTTCTACTTTTATTTCACCAGTTGTCCGGATGTGTGCCCAATTACGACGTTTACGTTATCCCAGGTGCAGGATCTGTTAAAAGAGGACGATACCTTTGGTAAGGATGTCTCCTTTGTATCCATCTCGTTTGATCCGAAAGTGGATACTAAGGAGAAGATTAAGGAATTTGCAGATCGATTCCATGCGGATTATAATGGCTGGTACTTCCTGCGGGGGGATATGGATCAAACGAAGCAGCTCGCCAAGGATTCATTCCAGATCCTCATTCAGGGTGAGAACAAGGACGATTTTGCCCATATGAACATGATTGGATTGGTGGATCGGAATAACCAGTTGCGCAAGGTATACAATGCGTTTAATACAGAGGATGTTGAACCAGCAGTCATTGCGGAAGACATTCGCAATCTGATCAAGGAATAAAAAAGCGTTCATAATAACAAGCCAATAAAGAGGCTGCTTCCTGGGATGAATGAATACCCCGGCGAGCAGCCTCTTACGGTTTAAAACGATGGGAGTTCAGGATATTGGATATACGATTCCAATCCGGCTTTCTCCAGCTGGGCGATGATGTATTCATCGGGAGTTCCCTCTACACCAGCGTAACCGCGTCGTGTATACATCTGTACTGCATCTGGGAAGGCATCTCGCAGCACACCCCTGATTTTTTTGCCCGAACTGTCATTATCCATAAATAAGTAGACCTCGTCATAACCAACCTGTTTGCGCAGCGACTCAAGCTTGAGGGAATTCAGTGTTCCAAACGTGCACAAAATGTTGATTTCGGGTCTTACAAGACGTTTTAGTTTGCTGCGGTCGTTTTTACCTTCCACAATGACATGAATAGGCATCATATTCACCTCTTGATCGAGAGCTTATGTCGACATTCCCCGGGAAATGTTGCAGCGAAAATCGACTGGATTATATAAAATGGACCTTCTAATTTTTACACGTGCGACTACGCTGACAGAAACATCTTTGATTTTCAACTTCTTTTCCACATTCTGAGGTGAGTGTCTGTCCGTTCCGTTTGTGTGTAAAACATCAGTCCATTTTATATAGTTTAGCTGTAAATGGGGGAATGATGCAAAGCCAAGAAAAATACAAGCCTTTCTGTTGTCAAAGGGTATGGATATGGAGCGTTCTGATATGGTTAACCCAGTATGCTTTTGGGATCAGATAGGGCAGCTTCGCGTCTGGCTGTGAAATAAGGGAGCAGCATAATGCCGATCATCAATAATACAAAGGCAATGAAATACGGCGATAAACCCACACGAAGCTGTCCTGCTGTGATGGGGCCGATGAAAGAACCGATGGAGGTAGCAATGGATTGCAATGAGAAGATGCGACCCAGCTTGTTTCCACCGCTTAAATGAATAAAGAGTGTTGCCATGGCTGGGAAAATAATGCCTTTAGACATCCCCAGAACGAAAAGCACGGATGATAACGGAATCTGTGGTATGGCCGCCATAGCAAAGAAACATAAAGACATTAGCAGTACACCTGCAATCAACCGCAGTTTGGGGGAATAACGGTTGAGAAATAGCAAGCTCAGGGTAAATAGTGCTCCAATACTGATAATGGAAAACAAAAGCCCGGTAGACATCATGGACGAATGTCCGCCTCCGCGCAGTGGTAGTTCAAAAAAAAGAATTCCTTGGGCACACGCAATGACAAGGGGCAGAGCAAAGTATCGCCAGGATACGGGCAGGAACTTTCTTTTTTCTCCGACTGGGTTGCTAGGCATGGCGGGCTCGGTCACTTTTTCGTGTTGAACCTCAGCGAGGCCTTTGGGCATGGATAACCATGCGATAACGCCGGACAGAATGAGCAGATAACCGAGACTCGCAAAGGTGGCGGAAAATCCTAAAGCTCCGACGATCAATGCGCCTGCGGCAGGGGACACCACGGATGCCAGCGTATGTACGACGCCATGGCCTGACATATACTTGCCTTGCTTGATTGGATCACTTGACAGTTGCGCAAGCAGTGCGAGACAGGCCGGAGAGAGAAAAGCAAGTACAAACCCGCTGATGGAGCGCAGGGCGAGCAGCTGCCATGGCGTATGGATTTGTGCCTGAATAAGCAAAATGATGCCTGCACCCAGCAAACTGAATACAATGTAACGACGGCTGCCATGTTTGTCGATTTGGGTTCCGGCGATCAGATTGCCTGGGAGATGAGTCAAGGAATAGATGCCCATCATCCAGCCGATGAAGGTCGGGGCCGCCCCGAGCGAGATAGCGAAAGGGGTCAAGATTGGATACTGGGCGTGCAAATCAAAAACAGCAAGGAACAAAAATAGATATAGCCAGATGGCCGTTTTCACAGAAGCCCCTCCTTGTTAAGCGATGCATATTCAATAACTGGTCATGACGTGTTCCCCATTCCTTGGACAGAACCTCATGGTACTACTTGTACGCCCGGCGGGACGAACTTAGACCGTTTATTTTTACATAGGAGGGCTTAGCTGACAGCAGCTTCGGAAATCATGTATAATATTCGGGAAGTGTTAATAATCAACTCTAATACGGAAGGTGTAGTCATGAACATAGAAGTAATCAAAGAGTTTGTGATGCAGAACTGGCTGGTGATCGTGGTTGCGTTGATCATTTTGTTCTTTGTTCTGAACGTGGTCAAAACCGTATTGAAATGGGCGATTGCCATCATCATTATTGCGGCTCTACTGATATACAGCGGCATCTCCATTGATCAGATCAAACAGACAGTTACTGACGTACAATCAAGTACGATGGACACATTGAAGAAGGAAGCGACCAGCATGATGCTTAAGGAAGCTTCCAAAGCTAAATACGTCAAAGGACAGGATGGGGCGTTCACCATCACAAGTCCCAATGTGGAGATTAAAGGCAGAACTCAATCAGATAAAGTCGATGTGACCTTCCGCGGAATCTCACTTGGCGAATGGAAACTCGACAATGACACCATACGTACGTTTGTCGAACAGGCACAGGAGAACGGAACAGCACCGTCTTCGTAGTAAAGGAGGAATGGACACGTGCTGCAAAGTTGGCTGGATAGTCTGAAAGAATTCAACGGCATAACGATTATGCTGCTGCTGATTGTGGCCGCTTCATTGCTTCAGGGGTGGTCCAGAGGTGCTTCGCGTTCGGCAGGAAGACTCTTTGGGTTCCTCATGGATGGCATTATGGCGGTCATTGGTATTTTGTTATCCATCGGTTTAACATTATGGCTTGCGCCATATGTTCAACAATGGTTGTCTGTGCATGCGGCAGACATGCCAAACCGTGAATTGAACCGATGGGAGCAGATGTATTATACATTGATTACGGCCATTGCTGATTTCCCGCTGATGCGGTTTGCCGTGTTGTTTGTGCTTAGTTATGGCTTCATCCGATTGATTCTCGGATTGCTCTCTTCCCTTATTTTCAGCAGAAGATACAGTTCAGCAGAGCAAGAGAGCAGACCCAAAGGATTTTTCAGCCGCTTTACAGGTGCTGTGATTGGTACAGTCATTGGCTCCGTCCGCGGGATGATTGTGATTGCCGTGTTGTTCATGATTGTAAGTCTCTATCCGGGCAGCATGTTTAGTCGCTATGTAGAGGCTTCACCCATTTATATGCAAGGGGCCAAATCTGTTATAGAGCCATTATCAGGTACATTTATTAAGGACAAGCTGCCCGTATTTACGCAAGCCGTGCAAAAGGAACTTGGCGCGATCCTGCAACGCAAATATGAAGTCATTGACCATAACATTCCGGCGGATATTGAATCTGCGGCAAAAGAAATTGTGAAAGGTCAAACGACAGATGAAGCCAAAGCCAGGGCATTATATGACTGGGTAGGTTCTCGCATTCAATATGACTATGGTAAAGTGGATGATTATGAGCAAAAGGGCATATGGCACGAGCAGACGCCACAAAATACATTTGATACACGTGAAGGCGTATGTATCGATTACGCTCGTTTATATGCAGTCATGGCTCGTTCACAGGGTCTGGAAGTCAAAGTGGTTACAGGACTTGGTTATAATGGGCAGGGTGGATATGGTCCACATGCCTGGAATGAAATATATTTAAGTGATTCGGAAAGCTGGATTCCGCTTGACCCCACTTGGGCGATTAGTGGTGATTGGTTCAATCCTCCTAACTTTGCCGATACCCATCTGAAAGATCAATCAGCTTAATATTACGCCGGACATGGGTCCGGGAGATGACGACGTTGCCAGGTTATCATGCCGAGGCTGTACAGCCTGGACGGTATGCATCAAGTCATGAAAGAGGTAGGATGAATGAAAAATCATTCAAAAGAGAAGGACGAACTTACGGACAAGCGGCGCTTCAGTTACCGGATGAACGTATTTTTCTTCGCTTCCTTTGTTATTTTTAGCGTTATTATTGTACGGCTGGCATTTTTGCAATTCGTGGAAGGCCCTGAGCTCAGTCAGGAGGAAGCGAGTAATATTACCAAAGATGTACCACTCGCTCCCGTGAGAGGAACCATCTATGATTCCACGGGCGAGGTAAAGCTGGCTTACTCCAAGCCGATTCAATCCTTGTATCTGACTTTATACAAAAACTATGGGGATGTGGATGGTAAGCCAAATCCGAATATAGCGGAAGTGGAGGACATCGCAACTCGGTTGCATGATGTTTTTGAGCAGTATAAGAAAAAGGATTCCGAGGCCCTTACGGTCGATAACATCTTAGAAGCAATGGACCTCAATTCGCGTAAAGCAAACGGGTTCATGCCACGTCTGATCAAGAGTGATCTGTCCGATGAGGAAGTGGCTTATTTCCTGCAGCACAAGGATGAATTCAAGGGAATTCAGATTGTAGAGGAAAGTGTGCGTTACTATGATCCGGATACGGTAGCCGTTCAGAC
Source organism: Paenibacillus sp. OK060 (assembly GCF_900101205.1). Lineage (NCBI taxonomy): Bacteria > Bacillati > Bacillota > Bacilli > Caryophanales > Paenibacillaceae > Paenibacillus > Paenibacillus sp. OK060. The sequence goes on along the minus strand of NZ_FNFR01000008.1, from coordinate 254,952 downwards.
GATTGGTTATCTCAAAAAGTTCAAAAGCTCTAAAACACTCAATAAATACAAAGAGGTCGATGAGGCCAATAAAAAGCAAACGGACCCAGGTCTTGTATATACCGAGAATGAGTTTGTTGGTTTTGATGGACTGGAACTGCAATATCAGGATGTTCTGCGAGGGAAAAGCGGTTATAACTCCGTGGACGTTGACTTACGTAACTTGCCTGAAGGTGTAGCAGGCTCTACCCCACCCGAAAAAGGGTATGATCTGATTACAACGATTAACAAAAATGTTCAGGTGAAAACGGAACAAGCGATACTGGATCAACTAAGCTGGCTGCACACACATCAGGTCTCCGGTAAGCTTCATCCCAATGCAAAAACAGGCTTTGCGGTAGCGATGGAAGTGGATACAGGGAAAATCGTTGCTGCTGCCAGTATGCCGGATTACGACACGAACGTATGGAGAACTGGCGGTATAAGTACTGAAGATTACGATAGAATAAAATATATTTATCAAAATGGTACCATTCGTGGATTCCCGCCAGACGATTCAGGTAAACGGGCGGAATCTGTTGTATTGCTTGGTTCCACAATCAAACCACTTAGTGTATTGATTGGTTTGAAGGAAGGTTTTTTCACAACAAATACAGTATATTCAGACAGAGGTTCAACGACTTTTGGTGGGGATAACCGCAGAGTACAGAATTCCTCCGGTCACGTGTATGGTTCGTTAACTCCTCGTGATGCGATTCGACATTCCTCGAACGTGTTTATGATCGACGAGATCGGGAAGAAACTGTACTCGAAGTATGGTGCAGAGGGTATTGGCGTATGGGATAAGTACATGGAACAATTCGGTCTTGGTGTGTCTACAGGAGTAGACTTGCCTAATGAGAAGCCTGGTCTCAAAGAATATGAGAATGAATTGGAAAGTTCTTTAACACGTCTGGTATATGCCTCCTTTGGACAACAAGGGAAGTATACAACAATGCAGCTGGCACAGTATGCTACGATGCTAGCGAATAAAGGAAAACGCATGGAGCCACAATTAGTCAGTGAGTTCCGTGATTCGGAAGGCAATGTGGTTGAGAAAATGAAACCGAAAGTGCTCAGCACAGTCGATTTTAATGATGCTTACTGGAATGAAGTACAGCGAGGCATGGCAACCGAAGTAACAGCGTTTAGTGGATTCCCTTATGACTTTGCAAGAAAAACAGGTACATCCACACAGTTAGTCGGAGGCAAATTGGTGGATAACGGGGTATTTATTGCTTACGCTCCACGCAACAATCCGAAGCTGGCTGTAGCCGTGGTTATTCCTGAAGGGGGCTTTGGTTCGAGTAGTGCTGCCCCTGTTGCACGTGCGATCTTCGACGCCTATGACGAGGAGTTTGGTCTGGACGGTGTACCGAAAAAAGATAAAAATAAAGAATCTGATACACAATAATGTAAGTCATTGATTCCAAAAGAAGGGACCCTTTCGAGGGTCCTTTTTTCGTTTGCCAGGACTGAGAGGCCACTTTCCCAAAAGCTGCTTCAAATCAATATGTAACAAACATCGTGCATGCCACGTTTATATAAGAGAATGTTCACGAAAATGTAACCAAAATCTGGAGGACATGGCAGTTGACCTTTGATAGACTTGTAGAAGGAAAGGTATGTTATTTGAACCGATTGATGCAATATGCGTGATAGATGAATCTACTTTTACATAAGAACGGAGAGGCTTATCCCATGTTTAACCGATTGAGGAAAAAGAAAATGTCCAATGAAGATACACCAGTCAACAACAAGCCATCTAGTGTAAGAATGAATATGTTTTTTTTCGCTGCGTTTGTGATATTCAGTATCCTAATTTTCAGATTGGCCTTTGTGCAATTTGTCGAGGGACCTGAACTGACCTATATGGAAACCAGCCGAAATACTAAAGATATTCCGCTCGCTCCTGTTCGTGGGCCAATCTACGATGCGACAGGGGAAGTCGCGCTGGCTTATTCGGAGCCTGTACAATCCCTCTATGTGTTGTTGTATGAGGATTATAGAAATGATGACCGCAAGCAGGAGGCACAGGAACTTGCTGATGAACTGGCGGCTGTATTTAAGCAGTTTAATCCGGGGGACAAAGAACAACCAGATGCAGCAGAAATCTTAAAACGCCTGGATCTGGAATCTCAGAAGGCACATGGGTATACTCCTCGTCTGGTGAAATCGGATCTCAACATGAAGGAAATTGCTTATTTTATGGAGAAAAAGTCTGAATATCCAGGTGCTATGGTACTTGAGGAAAACGTAAGAAAGTATGATCCGGATAGGGTCGCAGTTCAGGTGATCGGATATACAAGAGAGTTCAAAGGCCAACAGGACAACTTGGATAAGTATAGAGAAATCAGCAAATCGGAAGCAACAGAACGCGACCCAGGATTGCGCTATACCCAGCAAGAAAAAGTTGGAGTTGATGGCCTTGAATTTCAATATCAGGAAGAGCTTCGTGGGCGTAGCGGCTACCAATCCATTGATATTAATTTGCGTAATTTGCCAGAGGGTACGATGCAACAGACTCCGCCGGAGAAGGGATACAGTCTGGTCTCCACAATCAATAAGGAAATTCAGATGGCAGCACAGCAGGCAATAACGGATGAATTGCGTAAACTTCCGAACGCCGTTACGGGATATGCGGTAGCCATGGAAGTGGATACAGGCAATGTAGTGGCTATGGCGAGTATGCCTGATTATGATCCGAATGACTGGGATTATGACAAGATCAAGTACGTTTATCGCAACGGAACAATGGCTTCCTTCCCGCCGGACGATTCGAAAAAACATACGGAATCCGTTGTTTTGTTGGGTTCCGTTATTAAGCCACTTAGTGTACTAATTGGATTGAAAGAGGGTCTGTTCAGTACAGGGCAAACCTACTATGACCAAGGGTATGCTACTTTAGGTAAAGATGGGAGAAAGGTTAGAAATTCACACTCGGCATTTAACGGCTCTATTACAGCGAGACGGGCTATTGAGAAATCTTCCAATGCCTTTATGATTGATATGGTGGGAAAGGGCCTCTATAACAAATATGGGGCGACCGAGGGCGTGGAAGTGTGGGACAAATACATGAAAAAGTTCGGTTTGGGCGTGTCTACAGGAGTGGATTTGCCGAAAGAGTATCTAGGTACACTAGAATACAATAGTGATAATGACGAATCAGGCTTGACGAGGTTAGCGTTTGCTTCATTTGGACAGCAAGCGAAATATACAACGCTTCAACTCGCACAATATACGACAATGCTTGCCAATAAAGGCAAACGGATCGAACCTCATTTGGTGAAGGAAATCCGTGACGCAGAAGGTAATGTGGTGAAGAAAATTAAACCAAAAGTGTTAAACGAGGTTGATTTTGCTGATGCATACTGGAATGAAGTGCACAAGGGTATGGTCACCAAAGTAAGTTCGTTTAACGGTTTCCCCTATGATTATGCGAGAAAAACAGGAACCTCGGAGCAGGGAACAGGACCGAACAAAAAGGAAAACGGAGTATTTATCGCATTTGCACCACGGGATAATCCGAAGCTGGCTATAGCGGTTGTTGTGCCCGAAGGTGGCTTTGGATCGGTCAGTGCGTCTCCGATTGCACGTAAAATTTTCGATGCTTACGATGAAGTGTATGGCCTTGATGGGACTCCAAAAGGGAAGAAAGATCAGGGGAAAGATACAGAGTAACGTGAAGAAACGCAAATGAATTAGCACAGATAAGCGAAAAAAGACAAACAATCTAATTAAATCGCCCATCTACTCTATTGGACAGGCAGGGGAAATTATCCCTTGCCTTTTTATTTTGCATCGGCTAAAATTTGCACAAGGGAAACATTATTAGTCTTGTATAAATTTTAATACCTTGTACAACAAAATTAGATGAGGACAATTATGTTAGGAGAGGGAAAGGGGCGGTATGAATTGTTGATGGTGAAGATGAGGAGCATTCAGAGAGGGTTGATGACACTGGCAGATGTTGTTCTGGTTATCGTGCTAACAGCGTGCTCAGGTGCAGCGGAAACAGGAGGTAGTGAAGGGAAGGTGCAGGTCACAGCCACAACAGGCATGATTGCGGATGTAGCGCGTGAAGTCGGCGGGGCATATGTTGATGTGACCGGGCTGATGGGCCCAGGGGTAGATCCTCACTTGTACAAGGCTTCACAGGGAGATATTAGGAAGCTGGAGCAAGCAAAAGTTATCTTCTATAACGGATTGCATCTTGAAGGCAAAATGACAGACATCTTGGAGAAAATGTCCAAGAGCAAAATAGTAACAGCTGTCTCGGAGAACATTCCGGTGGAGGAATTGCGTTCAGGAAAAGATACAGGCGGAACGGAATACGACCCACACGTCTGGTTTGATGTTAGCCACTGGATGCATGCCACAGAGGCTGTGCGCGATACACTCGTGGAAGCAGACCCGGAACATGCAGAAGAGTACAAGGCCCAGGCAGAGCAGTATCTAACCAAACTGGAGGCATTGGATTCCGAGGTGCGGGGAAAAATCCAGGAGATTCCGGAAGCCAGCCGGGTATTGGTTACGGCGCATGATGCCTTTGGATACTTTGGCCAAGCTTATGACATGAAAGTGATGGGGCTTCAAGGAATCAGTACAGCAGCAGAATATGGTGCAAGAGATGTCAGTGAGTTGCGAGATTATCTTGTGGACAACAATATCAAAGCGGTATTTGTAGAATCCAGCGTCCCAGCAAAAGCGATGGAAGCAATTATTGCCGGTGCGGCCGAAAAAGGACATACCGTAAGCATTGGTGGTGAACTGTTCTCGGATGCCATGGGTGCTGAGGGAACAGAAGAAGGAACGTATATCGGCATGATCCGCCACAACACTCAGACGATTGTAGAGGCATTAAAATGATAAACGATATGAAGAGAGGAGTGGACAGAGCATGAGCGATACAATTTTATCCGAAAAATCTCAATCACAACCAAATGCTAACCTTCTGAAGGGAACACAGCCTACATCAGCTCCGCTTAGCGTTCGGGACCTGGCTGTGGCTTACCATAAAAAGCCGGTGCTCAGTGGGGTGTCTTTTGATATCCCGGAAGGTCAGCTGATTGGCATTCTTGGTCCCAATGGGGCAGGGAAATCAACCTTGATCAAAGCCGTTCTGGGACTTGTTCCAAAAATGCACGGCGAGGTGAAAATTTTTGGTCAGTCCTACCGAGAACAGCGACGCCGGATCGGCTACGTACCTCAGCGTGAATCTGTTGATTGGGATTTCCCGACTCACGCGCTCGATGTAGTCATGATGGGGCGTTATGGACATCTGGGCTGGTTCCGCCGTCCAGGCAAAAAAGAACGGGATCTGGCAGCTCACTGCCTGGAGCAAGTGGGAATGGGTGATTATATGTACCGCCAGATCAGTCAGCTTTCTGGAGGACAGCAGCAGCGTGTCTTTCTGGCAAGAGCACTGGTACAGGATGCGGAATTGTATTTCATGGATGAGCCGTTTGCAGGTGTGGACGCCACAACGGAGAAAGCTATCATTTCATTGTTGGAACAGCTAAAGAAGCAAGGGAAGACCGTACTGGTTGTTCACCATGATCTGGCGACAGTGGAGGAATATTTCGACCATGTCTTGCTGCTTAATGGACGGTTGGTTGCAGGTGGACCGACGAATGAAGTATTTGTACCGGATACTTTGCAAGAGACGTACGGAGGCCGGATAGCGATGATCGGCAGCCGGTCGGAGAAAGGCCAGGTGTAGTGCATGTGGAACTGGATAGTAGCCATTTTGTCCGATCCCAATACACGCTGGATATTGCTTGGCTGCTTGTTACTCGGATTCAGTAGTGGAATTATTGGCTCTTTTACATTTTTGCGTCGTCAAAGTCTCATGGGGGATACGTTGGCTCATGCAGCTCTGCCAGGAATTTGCATCGCGTTTATGTTGACTGAAACCAAATCAGTAGGATTATTTCTGTTCGGTGCGCTTGTGGCTGGAATCATTGCGACCTTCGGCATATCGTGGATTACACGGTATTCCCGGATCAAGCAGGATGCGGCAATGGGGATTGTGCTGACTGTATTTTTCGGTATTGGTGTAGTGATGCTTACTCGGATTCAGCACGGTGCAAGCGGCAGTCAGAGTGGACTTGATAAATATTTGTTTGGTCAGGCCGCCTCCATGGTGATGACGGATGTGTATGTCATGGGCGGTGTCTGTCTTGTATTATTGATCGCTTGTCTGGCATGGTTCAAGGAATTCAAGCTGGTGAGTTTTGACCCGGGATTCGCACGGGGTATGGGACTGCCGGTTGGCATGCTGGAACAACTGATTCTGCTGTTGACCGTGATTGCGGTTGTTGCGGGAATTCAGGCGGTTGGCGTGGTGCTTGTCGCCGCTTTGCTGGTGACTCCTGCAGCAGCAGCTCGCTGTTGGACGGACTCGCTCTCGCTTATGGTACTGTTGGCCGGCGTATTTGGAGCACTGAGCGGTGCGACAGGTACAATCTTCAGCACATTGGTGCCTAATCTGCCTACAGGGCCAGTAACGGTACTGGCGGCGACAGTGCTATTTGCAGGTTCCGCATTGCTTGCTCCACGGCGCGGACTGTTAGCACGCCGTTTGCGAAGTATGCAGGCGAAATCCGCTTACTTGAGAGAAGAACATGCCAGGCTACAGACACTCTCTGCACAGCGAGCACAGCAGGAACGGGGTGAGTTGTAATGGCAACGTTTTGGATTCTATTAACGGCCATCCTGGTATCCTCCGCTTGCGCAATTCTTGGCTGTTTTCTCATATTAAGGCGGATGGCTCTGGTTGGAGATGCGATCAGTCATGCGGTTCTCCCAGGTATTGCGATTGCTTTCCTGTGGAGCGGTTCACGTGATTCGTTATGGATGCTGCTTGGGGCAACCGTATTTGGATTACTGACGGTGTTCTTCATTCAAAGCTTACAGGCTGGAGGACTATCATCGGATGCTTCCATCGGAATAGTGTTTACGGCACTCTTCGCAGTGGGTGTGATTTTGATCAGTTTGAATGCCGGGCATATTGATCTGGATCTCGATTGTGTCTTGTTCGGTGAGATCGCTTATGTCCAGTGGGATACCTTAACGCTTGGAGGGACGGATGTAGGCCCAAGGGCGGTCTGGATGCTGGGCATCACCTTGCTGGTCATCCTCCTTGTAATCGGCTTGTTCTACAAACAGTTCAAGTTGTGTGCCTTTGATCCGGCGCTGGCTGCGGCCTGCGGCATTCCGGTGGTGCTGTTCCACTATTTGCTTATGGGGCTCGTTTCCATGACATCTGTGGCTTCATTTGAGAGCGTAGGATCTATTCTCGTGGTAGGCATGTTGATTGTACCTGCAGCGACGGCTTACTTACTCACGGATCGACTGGGCAAAATGATTCTGTACAGCGTGCTCGTAGGAGCAGCTTCCTCGGTTGGAGGGTACATCATGGCTTACGCGCTGGATGCTTCCATTGCAGGTTGCATGGTGGCGGTAGCAGGAATTCTGTTTGTGCTGGCCCTGTTGCTGTCTCCAAAGCATGGTATTGTCTTCCGATATGCTCGTCGCAAATTCGCGGCACGTTAATGGATAAAAAAGTAGCAGCCGTCTGCATTGCAGGCGGTTTTTTCATGGATACGGGTAAGTTTTATCTTATACCAGACTCTTACACGAATTGGAACAGACACCTGTGCCCTTGTTGCAAAGGTTCACCCGTATCGCGGGTTACTTTGTTGCAGGCCGACGATCTGTGGTAAAATGTCGTTAGCTGTGACGTCCGGAGTATCCGCCTACGCGGATGCCGGGCGATCTTTTTGTGAGAGTATTTGGATAGGGAGAAGTAGAGAGACAACTGAGGAGGAAATACGGTATGAGTGAACTAAAATACAAATTGCTTGCATTGGATATGGATGGAACATTGCTTAACGATAATCATGAGATCACACAGGAAACCGCCAAATGGATTCAGATCGCCATTCGTCGGGGAGTGCATGTGTGCCTTTCGACGGGAAGAGCTGTTTTTCATGCGATGCCTTATGCGGTACAGCTTGGGCTGGAGACCCCGATGGTAACGGTCAATGGCAGTGAAGTCTGGAAAGCTCCGCATGATCTGCATATGCGCCATCTGATGGACCCGGCATTGATCCGCAAAATGCAGGAGATTGGCGAAAAATATAATAGCTGGTACTGGGCATACTCCGTGGAAGAGCTGTTCAACCGTGATCGCTGGACGGACAATATTGAAGGTCTGGAATGGCTGAAATTCGGATTCAATACCGAAGTAGATGAAGTCCGTCACCAGATTATGATGGAGCTGCAACAAATGGGCGGCTTGCAAATGACGAACTCCTCACCAGTTAATATTGAGATTAACCCTGCTGGTGTATCCAAAGCGAGCGGTGTAGCTGAAGTCTGCAAGCTTCTGGGCATAGAGATGTCCGAAGTGGTTGCTGTTGGAGACAGCTTGAACGATCTGGCGGTTATTGAAGCTGTGGGTCTTGGTGTTGCCATGGGCAACGCGCAGGAGCAAGTGAAGGAAGCGGCTGACCTGATCGTAGCGAGCAACAACGAAGATGGCATTGTCGAAGTCATCCGTGATCATATTTTGAAGGGGGAATAACCTTTGCTCGCAACCGTTGGCTGGATTTTAATTGTACTGCTGTTTGCGGTGGGGATGGCCGGAACGGTATATCCCATACTGCCTGGTGCTGTAGCGATTTTCTTCGCGTTTCTGGTCTATGGCTGGTTCTTCAGCTTTGTTCCGTTCGGTGTATGGTTCTGGATTATCCAGATTTTGATCGTAGTGGTGCTGTTTGTGGCTGATTATGTCGTCAGTGCCTGGGGTGTGAAGAAATTCGGCGGCTCCAAATTATCGACGACTCTCAGTACGATTGGTGTCATCATAGGCCCATTTGTTATTCCGGCATTCGGACTGGTACTGGGACCATTTATCGGTGCTTTTATCGGGGAACTGATCGGAGGGTCTTCACCTGCCAAAGCTTCCAAAGTCGGATTTGGTTCCGTGGTGGGGCTGTTTACAAGCACCGTTATGAAAATTATTTTGCAAATCGTCATGATTGTTCTGTTTATTATCTGGGTGGTAAGATTCGCATAGACGTTCGGGAGCGGCTTCATCTGGATGCACGTCGGTGTGGGGGAAAGAAGGGGAATTGGTTTGTCTAAGAAGGAAACATTCATTAGAGGTACGCTCATCTTGGCGGCAGCTGCGCTAATTGCGAGGGTACTCGGATTGGTTCAACGGGTGCCGCTGGAGCATATCCTCGGCGATATCGGTAACGCATCGTTTACCATCTCCAATACGGTATATTTAATGCTGTTAACCGTAGCTACAGCAGGCATACCGAGTACACTTAGCAAAATGGTCTCGGAACGTTATGCACTGGGACGCGCAGGTGAAGCTCAACAAATCTACCGTGCAGCCCTGATCTTTGCGGCTGTAGCCGGGGTAGTGATGTCTACTTTATTATGGTTCGCAGCACCTTATTATGCGACGTACGTATCCAAAGTACCGGAATCGGTGAGCGCCATTCGGGCCTTGGCTCCAGCGCTACTGCTCTTCCCGGCCATCGCAATGATGCGTGGATATTTCCAGGGTCGCGGCAATATGACGGCAGGCGGCATTTCACAGATTGTGGAGCAGTTTGCACGTGTAGGTACAGCGATCATCGTGGCGTTTGTTATGCTGCAATGGAATTATGATGATCAAACCATTGCTGCAGGGGCTTCATTTGGGGGCGTATTCGGAAGCATTGGCGCTTTTGCGGTCATGTTGTACTTCACCTTGAAACTTCGCAAAAATGACCGTGCGGCGCAATTGAATTATGAGCGTGCGGAGCAATTGCCCATGCGGGGTATCTACAGCGATATATTCAAACTTTCGATTCCAATCGTTTTATCTTCACTCGCTGTTCCGGCGATTAACTTTATCGATTCATCGCTGGTAGTTCCATTGCTTAGCGGACGAATCGGGATGGATGAAGCGACAGGAGTTCTTGCCATTCTCGGTGCCAAGGCCCAAAGTATTGCAGGCATTCCTCCGATTTTGGCTATCGCACTGAGTCAATCACTTGTGCCAGTCATTTCGGCAGCTTTTGCACGCAAGGATGAAGTTCATCTGAAAAATCAGGTGACGCTTGCTTTGCGCATTTCGATTCTGACAGGAATGCCGATCGTTATCGCTCTGTGTGCGGCAGCGTATTCCGTTAACGGTTTACTGTTTACCAGCCCAGACGGGACACCAATCATTACATTGCTGACGTTCGGTACCATTTTCCAAATTACGATGATGACCACCAACTCCATTTTGCTTGGGGTAGGTAAACCACGGATTACAATGATCAGTGTAGCTACCGGTATCGTAGTCAAACTCGTAGCGAGTTTAATTCTGGCTCCAATCTTTGGCATTTACGGGATCATTATTGCGACCGCATTGTGTTTCCTGGTTATTACGTACCTCAATTTGCGGGTGCTTCGCAAAATTGTTGATTTCTCGATCATGGGTGATCGTTGGAAAGGATTCATCATTACCGTGCTGTGTGCAGCGGGTTTTGGTTTTGCGGCGAACTGGGCTGGGAACTCTATCTTTGATTTATTCCTGCCAACACGTGTATCCTTCCTCGTTACCTGTCTGTTTGTGGGTGCGCTTGTGGTTATCGTGTACTTGGTACTCATGGTTGTTCTACGTGTACTTCGTAAAGACGAACTGGGCAGTTACCCTCGTATTTTGCAAAAAATACTCCGTCCGCTCATGCGTCTACAACGTGGAGCCGGGCAACGTGGATAATCGATTCAACACACAATACCCACTTCGTTATATTGTTTGAAATAAGTACAAGCTCTGTCTGCTTTCATAGCGGACAGAGCTTTTTTGTAATACCGAAAAAAGGTAGTCCATTATTGACTTCTAGACGTTCCTTTTTAAGGCCTCTGTCCTTAATGAGTTAAGGTTTTGGCATCATGCGCCAATGCAGTTTTCAGCATTCCATACCGATGCTCATGACTCATCTCAAACAGCCAAGGGCGGCGCGGGGCCGTGAGATGACCGAGACAATCGCGATTTTGCAGCCAATCCTGCCTTGTAATCGGTTCATACGGCGTATCACCCCATACAGCCAGCAATTCAGGACTATATAACCGTTGTCCTTCCGCTAGCCATTCTTGATCCAACAGCTCCTGACTATAGAGCTCAGCTTCTCCGGGTTCATCTTTATGTGCGGTGAACAGACCAGGCCAGTATTCAGCACGTGAGCCACGGTGGGGAACCGAGCGCACAAACTCCAATACTTGTGTGTACACTTGTTCTACTCCAAACAGCATTGCATATAAGCCTTTGCCAAACATAATCCGCTCATCCAGCTTGCCAAAATGTTCAATAACCCGGCCTGCAAGACCTTTTTCCCGCCCGAGTGGAAATACGATATGGTTCAGCCCAGCCAGATTATGCAGATGGAATGCGGGTTTGGACAGCACTTGTTTTTGAAAATAAGGATGCTGCACGACACGGCTCTCGATATAGTTCTGCTCATTAATAATTAATGCCACACTAAGCAGCGAGCTGCATCGCTCCAGCCAAAATCGTTCCCAGAACGGTGTCATGAACGCCGATACATGAAAATGGGACAACAAATGAAAACAGCTCCGGCCGATCCGGCGGCTATTCATATATAACAGAAGCTGGGGATAAGCATCTTGGAAAATGAGGGCATTACATCGCTCCAGTAGTCGATACATGTGCTCACGGTCTGTTTGATTTTGCAGATTATGCATAAGGTCACTTTGAAGATCGGTCATGTGATATCCGCCGTTACGGGATACCATATGGGCAAGCAGGGCCCAATGCAGCTCTGGATACTGTTCGTAACATTCCAGGTATGCTGCTGTGCGAGTGATGTTACTCCGGTTGTTTTCCTGCGTTAATGTCTTGATCTCTTCCAGAATGATGCAGTCCTCTTCACAGACCAGTGCACTGAGCGTATTTCGGGCAAAAGAACTCTCGTTTCCAGGCAATAGGCGCTCCACCTCTGCTTGTAAGGTTGCAGCCATGTCAGAGTCCCAAGCCATATCACGCAAGGGATGACGAAGCTGTGCAGAGGCCTGCCAAGCCGCCTGTTTGCCCCTCCACACTTCCCGGGCCGCACCGGGGATGGATCGAACCATCTGTAATATTGACCCATGATGGGCAGACTCGGAGGAATCCGATTTAACGGAAGTCATGACATGACCTCCTTTCCTGATATTCTGATTACGCTTTTAGTTTAAGAAGCTGTTGATGTCAGTATGCGCCGAATATTTGACTTCCACTCCGCAATTTGCTTCACTTAGAGGATAAGACAAGGTATAGAAAGGAAGATGTTGTAATGGAAAAGATTACATCGAAACCGGAATTTGATGTGGCAATCCAATCTCCGCGTTTGACTGTAGCTGTATTTAAGGCAGATTGGTGTGGTGATTGCAAGTACATCGATCCGTTTATGCCTGAAGTTGAAGAGAAGTTTGCTCGTGAACTGAAGTTGGTTGAGGTCGACGTAGATCAGGTGGGTACAGTGAGCGAAGAGCAAAATATCCTCGGCATCCCCAGCTTTGTAGCTTACACAGATGGCCGGGAACTTGTTCGTTATGTGAACAAACTGCGCAAGTCGAGAGAAGAGATTGAGCAATTCCTGCAGCGTGCAGTTGAGGTGTATAACACGATTCATAAATAAAGCATGACAGGTTAACCATGTTAAAGGTTATAATTAAAGGAACGCCATTTCTCTTGAAATAGGGAAGTGGCGTTTGTATTTTCCGAGTTTTCGGGAGAAACTAAGGTTGTAATAATGTACATATTTGTCGATGACCTGTGGGTCAACTTCTCGACAGACGTTAACATTTTGTCACAAAGCGCGGCGTCAATGACACATTTATCCGGTATAATGAATTTAGTTGTGAAATAAGTGTCAAAGTAACGAATCAAGCGGAGGATGTAGTTCTTCGCCATCTTAAACCAACAGCGGGTGAGAAAAAAATTGAAGCACATAACCTTGTTTAAATGGTTAACCGTATTAACCTGTCTTGTCATGTTTCTGGCCACATTTGGCGGAGGCGTAGTGACCCGAACGGAATCGGGCCTCGGCTGCGGCGCAGAATGGCCTTTATGTAACGGAAAACTTGTGCCTGCACATACTGTTGCCTCACTAATTGAATTTTCCCATCGCGCCGTCAGCGCACTGGCAGGGCTTTTGTCCATAGCCTCTTTTGTAGCATTTTTGCGGTTTGGCAAATCACGCCGTGATCTGCAATTGTTTTCATTGTTAACACTGATATTTGTTATTGTCCAGGGAATTATGGGGGCTTTTGCAGTCGTATTCTCCCAATCTTCCGCAGTCATGGCACTGCATTTCGGATTTGCCTTAATTGCTTTTGCCAGCTCCTTGATGATGGCGCTTGGTATTCGGCAGGAAGCTCGCCATGGTGGATTGGAAAGACTGAATCGATATCCGCGAGTTAGCAAAGGGTTCCGAAATCTGGTGTGGTTTTCCACGATCTATACGTACCTCGTGGTATATACTGGAGCATTTGTGAGCCATACGGATTCTGCTGGAGGCTGTTCAGGCTTTCCGCTCTGTAACGGGCAGATTATTCCTGAGCTCTCGGGAGGCGTAGCTGTTGCTTTTGCTCACCGGGTGGCGGCTGTTTCATTAGTAATCGTCATTGCAATTCTCGGTCATTTTGCGTATCGCAAACATCCGGATAACACGGAATTAAGAGCGCTAGGAGTCATTTCTGTTGTACTGGTTTTGTTGCAAGTGGTGATTGGTTTTGGTCTGATGCTCACGATGAACCGTCCGGAAGTGTATATGTTCGTAGCGCTGGCGCATATGCTTGATATTGCCATTTTATTCGGTGTATTAACGTATATGAGTTTCCTGGTGTACAAGTTGCATCGGCCCGTTAACCGGTTCTAATCTATATCCGAATTATTGTAGTTCAGGGGATGTATCCAGTGAAGTTCACCATCCGATGATGTACATCATTGGACAGGTGAACTTTGTTTGATGTCAGGCGTGTCAGGGCACCCTATTGTAAGCAGCGGTCATACGTTTACTCTGATTCCGATTTTGTTTAATATGATGAATTATTATTAATTTGATGATCTGCAGAGTGGAAAGAGGAGGCTATATATGCTGCGAACGTTGCTGGGTGAAAAGCCGCGTAAGAACGAAGGCATACTAAAGGACGCGATGGAAGCGATGGCGGATACACTTGAGCTATTTCAGCGACAGATGCATGTGGACCATGATCCTACCCATGATTTTCGTAAACTGTATATATGGACCCAGGGACTGATCTCTTCGCTGGATGAATTGGAACAAAGCTGTTTTGCAGCTTCCCATTTCCGTCAGAAAGTCAAAGCGGGCTCTACGGATGATATGACATTACTAGAAAAAGCGGAGTATGCCCGTTACGTCTATTTTTATAAGGATGGCTTCATCCGATGTTTTGCCATTCTGGATAAGTTAGGTACAGTGTTGAATGAAATATTTGAGCTGAATACAACCAATGTTAAAACTCATTATTCATATTTCACCGTATTAAGACAGTTCGGATATGATAAGCTGCATTATGTTCTTGCCAACGAACTAATTCGGATCAAGGACTCTTACCGTGAGCCAATGAGCAAATTGCGCAAACGACGAAACATGGAGATTCATTACATGAACTCCGAAATGCAGGATGATCTGTGGCAGTTACACCAGACTTTGCAAGGGAAAGTGAAGCTGGAGGATCTGGATCAACATGTCGTGGAACTCCGGCAGGGTGTGGATATGGTATGTGAGACGTTAAAAGCAGCGTATGGCTACATCAATGAGAAATGGCATAAGCAGGTATTGCATCAACCGAAGAACTGATTGGATAGTAATATTTGCCTTTGACAAATCGGAATACTTGGATTATACTGAGTTCCTGATCGACAGTTAGATGGAATTAACATTTATGACATTAACATTATAACTACTACTGAACTTATAAATTAAATATTTCTTATCGAGAGCGGCGGAGGGACAGGCCCGATGAAGCCCGGCAACCGATTTATAACTGCATGACAGCTGTGTCATACTTTATAGATGTTAGGTGCTAATTCCTACAAAATGGTGCAAGGCACGATTTTGGCAGATGAGAAGGTATAATCTTTCACGTGAAGAGCCCTTTTTGTTTCTGCAAAAGGGGCTCTTTTTTTGTACGATGAAGGGGAGTTTTCCTTTCATTCGGGTAAAGATACATGTAGGCAGTGGGAAGGAGCAGTAATTTTGATTGAATTAAAAGGTTTAACCAAGAAGTACGGTAAAGGTTCAAAAAGTACGACGGCCTTATCGGAACTAAATTTGAATATCCGCAAGGGTGAAATATTCGGAGTTATCGGTCATTCCGGTGCAGGCAAGAGTACATTGATCCGTTGTATCAATTTGCTCGAACGCCCCACGGCAGGCGAGGTTTGGGTTGATGGAATCAACCTAACCGATCTCAATAAGTCCGATTTGCAACAACAACGGCGTAAGATCGGCATGATTTTTCAACATTTTAATCTGTTATCCTCAGCTACGGTATATGACAATGTGGCTTTTCCTTTAAAGCTCGTTAATACGCCCAAGGCTGCAATTGATCGAAAAGTGAAGGAAATGCTCGCATTGGTTGGACTGGAGAACCACAGCAATAAATATCCGGCCCAGCTGTCAGGCGGACAGAAGCAAAGGGTAGGTATTGCGAGAGCGCTCGCGAGTGATCCGAACGTGCTGCTGTGTGATGAGGCCACATCGGCACTTGATCCCCAGACAACTGATTCGATTCTGAAGTTATTGCTGGATATCAATGAAAAGTATAATCTCACGATTGTTCTAATCACCCATGAGATGCACGTGATCCAGAATATCTGTGATCAGGTGGCGGTTATCCATCAGGGAGGCATCGTGGAGCAAGGGCCAGTGACGGAAGTATTCCTCAAGCCGCAGCATGCCATTACGCGTGACTTTATGATGCGGGACCATGAGGTGGGAATTGCATTAGAAGAGACCGCTCTGGCGAGTGCAGATGTCTCATTACAGAAGGATGGATCTTCTAAGCTTGTGAAAATATCCTTCTTGGGCAATAAAACCTATGAGGCGATTTTGTCCAGAACGGTTCGTAAAACAGGAGTGGATTTCGCCATTTTGCAAGGCACCATTTCAACGATCAAACAAGTTCCCTATGGACAGCTGACCGTTCGGTTTGAGGGGCAGTCAGATGAGATTAATCTCACCATTAAAGAATTAGTGGATCAGGGACTTGATGTGGAGGTGCTTCGTTAAATGGATTTTTCAACAGTGCGTTGGGAAGAAATCGGTAAGGCTTCAATTGAAACACTGCAAATCCTAGGAGCATCGGGCCTGTTCACGATAATCATTGGTTTGCCGCTAGGCGTATTGCTGTTTATGACGGCAAGGTCGACTTCGATTCAATCTCAAGTGGTGTACACGATACTATCGTTTATTGTAAATATTCTGCGATCAGTGCCTTTTATCATTTTGATTGTTGCACTCATTCCATTTTCGCGTTCACTGGTCGGTACAGCTACGGGAGTGCTGGGCGTTATACCACCACTCGTCATTGCCGCAGCTCCATACTTTGCCCGGTTGGTGGAAACTACACTGCGTGAAGTGGATCGTGGCGTCATTGAAGCCGCACAGGCGATGGGAGCTTCAACTGGACAGATTGTAAGGCGTGTACTTCTGCCAGAGGCATTGCCGGGTCTGATAGCTGGTATCACCATTACAATCGTAACTCTCGTTTCCTACACGGCGATGGCGGGAATGGTCGGTGGTGGAGGTCTTGGAACATTGGCAATTAATTATGGCTACTATCGATATCAGAATGAAATTATGATTATATCCGTTGTATTTATGATCATTTTGGTGCAAGTGCTTCAGATGGCTGGCGATCGTTTGGTTAAATGGTTCACCAGGAAATAACACATATATAGCATTTACCTGATTCGGTATCGATTTGGGGCAAAATGCAAAAAAATTTATTGGAGAAGGGGTTTTACACATGAAAAAATGGTCTTTTGCTCTACTTAGTATTATGCTGATTGCGGTTCTAGCGGCTTGCGGAAACAACAAGGATTCCGATAGCGGCGCTGATAATGCTGGAGGCGCACCGCGCACCGTAGAATTGAAAGTGGGAGCATCCCCTACACCACATGCAGAAATTTTGGAAAGCATCAAGCCTGAACTCGAAGCTGAAGGTATTCGCTTGCAAATCGTGACTTTCAATGACTATGTTCAACCGAACCAACAGCTTGAAGATAAACAACTGGATGCGAACTTTTTCCAACACCAACCTTACCTGGATACAGAGAACAAAGAACGTGGTTTCCATCTCGTTGCTGTAACACCTGTGCATGTTGAGCCATTTGCTGGCTATTCCAAAAAAATCAAATCATTGGATGAGTTGAAAGACGGCGCAAAAGTAGCCATTCCTAATGACCCATCCAACGGCGGTCGTGGACTGTTGTTGCTTGCGAAAGAAGGACTAATCACGCTGAAAGACAACACAAATATCACTTCTACGATTCAGGATATTACAGCCAATCCGAAAAACCTGAATATCATCGAGCTGGATGCAGCCATGATGCCTCGTCAACTGGATGAAGCAGATCTGGTATTCATCAACGCCAACTACGCGCTGGAAGCCAATCTGAACCCAGAGAAGGATGCGCTGTTGATCGAGGACCTGCAAGGTAACCCTTATGCAAACATTCTCGTATCCCGTGAAGATAACAAAGATGCAGATGCCATCCAAAAACTGGCTGCAGCCCTGCATTCCGAAGAGGTTAAAACATTCATCAAAGAACGTTATCAAGGTGCTGTAGAACCGGCGTTTTAAGCTGAACGATTAAGCTGAAAATATATTGTATACTCGGCTCCACTTGTTATGGAACTACTAAAGAAAGCCCTGCATTCTCTTTATGGAGAATGCAGGGCTTTTTGTTTTGTACATCATGTTAAAGAGTGCTTCAATGTAAGAGCACTTTAAGTACGTTACTTATAAGCTTTAATGTTTATTCGGATTCGGATCAGTATCTGAATGTCCATCTGTCTGTTGGCTATCAGAGCCTGCGGACTCCTGTCCAGTAGCATGCTGTTGGTAAGCTTCCTCTGCAGGAGATAGCGAATTCTGATCTCCTGGGTCAGCATCTTTTTTGCGGCCGGTCAGCTTGCGACGAATCCATCCGAAAGCACCGACAATAGCGGCCACGATGACAAACCATCCTTTTTTAAGTAAAAGCAATAATCCAACTTTCTTAGCTACAGCTACACCAGCACCACCGAGAATCAGACTGGTCAGGCCAAGTTCTGATTTTTTGTCTACGGATGCATCAAACTCTTCATAGGTATTTCCTTTGATCACGTTGAGCTGGTTAAGCACGGAGCTTTCAAACTGTTTGCGATTTTCTTCAAAATTGGCACTATCCGTAACGAGGATAACACCGATGTATCCTTCGCGGGTGAGTACATTCACATTATAATTGACGAGTTTTTCCCGCTCTGCATCCTCAAGACCAAGAGAATAGATCAATTGATGTTTGCTGCTGTCATAGGTGGGCTCAATTTCCCATCCGGTGATAAACAATTGATTTTCGGGGGTTGTTTTCTCATTTTGATCTTCTGTACCTCTTTTGTAGCTATCGAGCAGTTCATCGGCATCCAGATCGTCTTTCTCACTATCATCGACATGACCGGTATCGTTATATTCAAAGATAACATACCAGTTGGAGTTTTCGCCGGCGCCATAGATACTTCCAATTTCCGTTCCATTGGGGAAGGAGTCCGTGTCTTCCAGGAACCTTTGGGTGTTAGCTGCATCGAGATAGGAGAGATTTTCAGCTACGTTTAATGTTGCTTTGTTATCAAGGACTACGTCTGAAGGCCCATCAATCCATTGATAATCTTCGGTGGAGCTATTGCTTTCACTTTCTGCAGATGCTGTGGTCGAGAATGGAGCTTGAAATGAGGCGATAAGCAAAATTGCGAGTAGAGAGGCTAACCATCTTTTCATTTACGCTGTATTCCTTTCGAAGGTGTCATGCAATGTTGTCATTTACATGAACATATGTATTGTGTCGTTATATTCATAAGAAAATAAGGACTTATCGACATTAACATAGGCATCCAGACCAGACAAGGTAATTATGGATATAAAGGGTTAATTTTCCTACAAAAGACCTAATTCATTTTATTTCAATGGTTTGAAAGATAAGTATTTAGTCCTTAATTTACACTTTTTTGCAAATGGTACAGATTGGTGGGAAACACGAGTTGTGGGGGGATGATAAATCTTTTATACTGAATGAGTGACTGCTCTTTGAAGAGGGGGATGAACGTGAAGGGAAAGATTGCCCTCATAACGGGAAGTGCCAAAGGTCTTGGTAAAATGACGGCTCTCAGTCTGGCGGATCAGGGTTGCCATATTGCTCTCAATTACGTACATAGCCGTACGGAAGCTGAGGCGTTACAGACTCAGATCATAGCCAAGGGTGTGCGGTGTATTGCCATTCAGGCCGATATTTCCAAGACAGAAGAGATCACTATGCTCGTTGCTCAGGTCGAAGAGAAACTGGGCAGCATTGATATTCTCGTGAACAACGCGGGTCCTTTTGTCCGTGAACGTCGACTGTTTGCCGAGTATTCCGAAGATGAGGTTCAGATGCTTGTGCAAGGAAATCTGCTTGGACCGATGCTGCTGGATCAGCGTGTATTGCCGGAGATGCGGCGCAAGCAGTGGGGACGAATTATACATTTTGGCTTCAGTCATGCAGGAGAAGCGAGGTCATGGCCTCATCGGGCGGTTTATGCTGCTGCGAAGGTAGGTCTGGTTTCATTTACAAAGACACTTGCTGTGGAGGAAGCTCCCTACGGCATTACGGTTAATATGGTCTGTCCAGGTGATATTCGCGGTGCCAACAAAGAGAAAACGATTGATGAGATGGCAGGTATAACCGACGAGGAAACGCCGAGAGGACGTCCTGGAAGCGGGGAAGATATTGCACGGGTGATTACCTATCTGTGTCTGGATCATTCCGATTTTATAACAGGTAACATTATGGATGTATCTGGAGGACTTGACCCGATTCGTCCTAACATACAGCGTGAGGATGCATAGCACAAAAAAAGAGCCCTTCGCTTCATGTGAAGCGAAAGGCTCTTGAGGTTTATTTCGTGAAGGATTGATTAGAATACTTGTACGACTTCTTCAACACCCTCAACTTCTTCGAGAAGGGCGCGTTCAATCCCGGCTTTTAAGGTAATGGTGGAGCTTGGGCAGCTACCGCAGGCACCGACCAGTTTCAGCTTAATAATGCCGTCCTCCACGTCGACCAGTTCCACGTCACCGCCATCGCGTTGCAGGAACGGACGAAGTTTGTCAAGCACTTCAGATACCTCATCATACATGGTGCTTTGTGCGTTTTCGCTCATTTTTTTCAACTCCTTTCCTCACTATAGTATATTACAATTGGCCACAAATTAAAATGGTCAAACAAAGCAGGTGAACCTACATGAGACCGATTATTGAATTTTGTGCCAATAATATGCATTTTGGCACAGATGAAGTCATGGATCAACTGGAAGAAAATCCAGACTATGATGTGATAGAATACGGCTGCCTCAGCAACTGCGGCCAATGTTACATGACTCCATTTGCACTGGTGAATGGCGAGCTTGTCATCACCGACAAAGTGGAGGATTTATATAACGCTATATTGGCCAAAATTGCCGAAGCCGATGCCTGGGATGAGCTGGATCTCGATTAACCGAGATGACGCTTGGACATCCAGAGCACGCCGCTTTTTAGAATACGTGGCACACGTCCCATCATGGACGTTTTGCCCATCAGCCCAAATCCAGCCTTCTTGCCGAGTGCACCGAGTGTGCCACGAAGCTTGAGTGGCTGCGGATTGGGCTTTTCGCCTTTCCAGAGGGCATGCTGAATATGGGCGATTTGTTCACCCTGTACTTCGGCAGCCTGACCGCTTGGTGCATAAGGCACGCTGGCACAGTCACCTACTACATAAACATCGGTATATTCTGGAATTTGATAATATTCGTTCAGTACGACACGACCTTGTGGATCCTTGGTCACATCGAGATCCTGTACGACTTTTACGGGCTGAATGCCGGCAGTCCAGACTACCGCATCCGTCAGAATTTCTTCATCCCGGTTGAAAATGGCGTTCGGTTCAAGTCGGGAAATGGCAATATGCCCACGTGTCTCGACCTGATGTTCACCAAACCATTCATGAACATAAGCGGACAAGCGCTGCGGAAAAGCGGATAATACACGTTCACCACGGTCCAGGATGCTGATGTTCAGATCCGGTCTGCTCTCACGAAGCTCGGCAGCGATCTCGACGCCGCTCAATCCACCGCCGACGATATGCACGTTACCATAAGCTTTGACTTCGTTAAGACGTAGGTAGGTTTCCCGTGTTTTGCTAAAGCTTTGAATCGTACAGCTATATTCCTCCGCTCCCGGTGTATTGTGGAATCGGTCTGTACATCCAAGCCCAATCACGAGCTTGTCATATTCCAACGGGTCCTGTCCTTCAAATTCAATCTGACGCTGTTCCAAGTCAATCGAAGTTACTTCTCCGTAACGATAAGTGACTTTGTCGCTGACTGGAAATTGGATACGCAGGTCATAATCGGATACGGTCCCTGCTGCGAGTGCGTAATATTCAGTTTTCAATCCTTGGAAGGGACTGCGGTCCACCAACACGATTTGTGTATCTGACGGGATCTTGCCTTCCAGAAGTTCCTTGATAATCGTGAGGCCACCGTAGCCGCCTCCGAGAATGACGAAATTTTTCATGACTCGGCTTCCTTTCTGCATCAGTCCCGTGTGAACGGGGCTGTAACCTGTGGAGCAGCTATGCAATAACATAGCTGCTCCTGTTTTTTTAATCTGGATTTGAAATGATTGAAAATGGGCATTTAAAATTACAGATATGTTTCAGTAATCCGCACCACTCCATGCCAAACGCTCCCGAGTTGAATGAAAGTCGCTTATGGGAATGATGCTCATACTACATGCTATTCGTACACTTGAATTTCATTGTAGAACGTATCACGTTCAACCGGAATGCGTCCAGCACCCTTAATTAACCATATAAGCTCTTTGCGGGTGAGGCCTTCAGGCGTTAGTGCGCCTGCTGCATGACTAATCCGTTCGCGAACGATAGTTCCGTGTGCATCCGAAGCACCGAATCCAAGGGCGACTTGAGTCAGCTGTGGACCGATGTTGATGAAGTATGCTTTGATATGATCGATGTTATCCAGCATCAGACGGCTGATCGCAATCGTTTTGAGATCTTCGTATGCGGAGTTACGACGCATGATGCTGGCGTTTTTGCTTTTCGGCTGCATGGAGAGCGGGATAAATACCATGAATCCGTTGGTCTCATCTTGCAGTTCACGAATTTGTACCATATGGTTCACGCGATCCTCATAAGACTCAATGGATCCATAAAGCATCGTTGTATGGGTACGCATGCCCAAATGATGAGCAGTACGGTGCACTTCCAGATAACGGTCAACGTTCGCTTTGTCTACACGCATTTTTTTGCGGTATTCATCGGACAGAATCTCAGCGCCGCCACCAGTCAGTGATTTCAGACCTGCTTTTTGCAGTTCTTGTAGTACTTCCTTGATGCTCAGTCCGCTGATGCGAGTGAAGAAATCAATCTCGGCAGCCGTGTAGGCTTTCAGCGTAACATCCGGATATTTCTCGTTTAAAGCACGCAAGGAATCGACATAATATTGAAAAGGAACATGGTTGTTATGTCCGCCTACAATATGGAACTCGCGTACACCTGGGTGAATATGCTGTTCTACGTAATCGATCATTTCTTGACCGGACAACGTGTAAGAGCCATCTTCGCCCTGATCTTTGCGGAAGTTACAGAAAGCACAGTGGGCTTCGCATACGTTGGTAAAATAAAGGCTCATGTTTTCAATAAAATAAACTTTCTTGCCATTCTTACGCAGGTTGGCCTCATTGGCCAGTTGGCCCAAAGTCAGCAGATCATCCGTTTCATACAGATAAACGCCGTCTTCTACGGTCAGCCTTACGCCGTTCTGCACTTTCTCAACGATTTCAGCCATTCTTTTGTCTGTGAACGGTGTTACCAATGTAGACATTTTGTATCCTCCTATTCTTAACCGGAATCGAGTTGTGTGTAGGACTTACTTACAGAACTACATAGAAAAGATGCGGTCATCTGCCGCTTCTTATATGGACTAACTCTTATTTACCCGGTGCAGCCTATGCTGCGTACGTAAAGCTGATTTTTCATCAAAATGAGTCTTGTGACTCTATATGCATTGGGGACTGCGTACAGTCTCGAAATGTGAAAAAAATTACAACTCTATATATGACCATCGCCTGAATAAGTCATGACAAAATATCGACATTTCAAAGCGATCACCTACTCATTATAAACCTCGTGTCCCGGGGGTTCAATACACTGGGAAGAAAAAGGAGTTAAGGGGGAACGCGGAAACAGGCAAAGATGACTTGAGCCCCTTGACGGGGTGGAGTATAATTTAAAGAAGAGTTAACGAAAGGTTGTTCAAAAAGTACGCTTTTGATTACGAAGGATGCCTAGCGGCATCTCAGCGTCGAATATGGGATTCAGCCGAAATGTCCGTTGCTCACGTAGTTTTGCCTACGCTCCGCTACTCCATTTCTATCTTCATCCCATCTTCTTGGTACTGAAAAGCGCCCTTTTTGAACATGATTTTATATGAAAAAGGAGAGTGACCTGGCATGATTAGCATCAGCGAAACGGCTGCAGACAGATTGAAAGAAATGCTTGAGCAGCAAGAGACACCTGGTATGTTCTTGCGTCTTGGCGTAGCACCGGGCGGTTGTACCGGATTTTCGTACGCCATGGGCTTTGACGATAAAGAGTCCGATGAGGACCTCTATATGGATATTCAGAACATGAAGGTTGTTGTAGAGAAGGAAAACCTGAAATATTTGAATGGACTGGAAATTGATTTTGAAGAATCCGGCATGTCCGGTGGTTTCACCATTCACAACCCGAACGCAGTGGCAACATGCGGCTGTGGCTCATCCTTCCGGACGAGAGAAGAAGCAGGCGTACCGGATAAAGATTGTTAATATTTGTGAATTGCGGCCTCTATAGCGGATTAGTCTTGTACTAATCACGTTATGGAGGTCTTTTTTTTGCGTGGTGGCTTGGTATGTATTTTGGTTGTTCATATTAAGAGGGCACCTGGACGCTTTTTTATAGAGAGGTGAAGTTGACAAGTTATGTTGTAACTAATATAGTTACATTATGAAATTTAACAGAGCCTAATCACAAAGGAGAGATTATGATGAAGATTGGAAT
The DNA here is from genome assembly GCF_900101205.1 of Paenibacillus sp. OK060. Classification (NCBI taxonomy): domain Bacteria; kingdom Bacillati; phylum Bacillota; class Bacilli; order Caryophanales; family Paenibacillaceae; genus Paenibacillus; species Paenibacillus sp. OK060. The sequence goes on along the minus strand of NZ_FNFR01000008.1, from coordinate 230,516 downwards.
CATTGGCGCGACAGGCAAAGCAGGGAATTTGATTTTGAAAGAAGCGTTGGATAGAGGGCATGAAGTGACAGCGATCGTTCGTAATGCATCCAAAGTGGAAGATAAAAGTCTGAACGTACTTGAAAAAGATGTATTCGACCTCACGGCAGAGGATGCCAAATCATTCGACGTGATCGTCAATGCATTCGGTGCGCCAGCCGGGAAAGAGAATCTGCATGTGGAAGCAGGACAAGCCCTGATTAACGTTCTGAAAGAGGCGCCGAATACTCGTCTGATCGTTGTTGGTGGTGCAGGCAGTCTGTTCACAGATGAAACTCAAACCTTGCGTGTTGTAGACTCCCCTGGATTCCCTGATGCATACAAAGCAACAGCGACCAACCAGGGTAAAAACTTGCAGGATCTGCAAGCTTCTTCAGGTATCCAATGGACGTTCCTGAGCCCGGCGGGATTCTTTAATCCAGAGGGTGTACGAACAGGCAAGTACGAGTCTGGTAAAGATCTGATTCTGGTGAACAGCGAAGGAAACAGTTACATCAGCTATGCTGATTATGCCATCGCTTTGGTCGATGAGATCGAAAACCCGCAGCATAAGAACGAACGCTTTACGGTTGTAGGCGAAGCGAAGTAATTGAATTGAAGTTGAAGATGAAAAATGGACGCCAATCATTATACTGATTAGCGTCCATTTTTTTCGTATGAAGTTGAAGCTCTAAAATCCTCGATGCTAGGAAGGTGTAACGTCATCTGTATTTGGATTTTCTATCAATTCTACGGACTCTGCCGACTCCATACTTTCAACACCATCTACAACCTCAACGAGTCCTACAGCCAATGTAGTGACTGCCGCAGCGGCAATTAGATTCTTAGCCCCGAGCTTGACTCTCTCCATGTCCTCGTCTTTCATGCCGACAACAACATCTTTGCCACCGTTATACACATACTTAGCTGATACCACTACACCTTTAGCTGTATTGGAAACAGCTCCTCCAATATCGGCAAGTCCGGCGTCTAACGTTGTGTTGTCTTTTCTGATCACACCACTCGCCATATCATATGTACCGCTGGCAAGTTGTCCTACGGTTTTCCCTGTATTAATCGTAGCTTTTTCTACGCCATTACCAATTTCTTTAATGAATGGACTGCCTGTAAGTTCTCCAGCCACTCGGACAGTGCCGCCGAGTACTTTTCCGGTAACTTCTCCAGCAAACTGACCCAGTTCTTTTAAAAATCCCATATATTCCCCACCTTTGAAATAAGGTTGCACATGTGCTGTCTGAATTCTATATCTTATATTATATAAGTATATGAGCGATAAGACTATTTACGTTCAGATTCATCAAGCGTTCCTAATTAACATGAAACCAATTCAACGAATTCGATCTAACTGAGTTGAAGAAGCAAACCACCTAGCCTAGCTTAAAGCATCCAACCCAAACAACTCACTACAACTCTCAAAAAAAGGCGCTACTCCCCAACGGAAGCAGCGCCTTTTCTTTTTACTACCCCAAATTCCTACTAAACACATTTTAGAAGTGTCTCATAAGCAGCGAGCGTAGTGGAGGGACGGAATCGATTCTGAAGAAGCGGTAGCGTTCGCCTTTATCCCCGGATTTTGTCCTATGAAATAGGACATTCAAAAAAATCCGGGGATAACAGCGATCAGAAGAACGATCCGTACCCGTAACGGCCACCTACTGCTCACCAGTCACTTATTCCCGTGTTTAGTCGATAAATCCTTCCAACATTACGGTCGGCAAGCCGTTAGACTGCCATGCACCTTTGCTGTAACCACCGTTGTAGCCCGGCGTTGCTTCAGGCTCCCAATAGAATACGCCTTTACCTTTGCTGTTTGGCAGGTTGCGGAATTGCGTTTTCATCGCTGCGACAAAACTTTTACCGGCTGCTGGTTGCGTATTATCCATCCCGATTTCCGATACGATAATCTCCTTACCATACCGGTTGATCAGATCCTTGGCATTGTTCACAGCATTGGTAACAGCCGTGTTCCAGCCGGAAGCGGAAGGATAGAGGGACATGGCAATCATGTCAAAGTTGGCACCATTATCGATCAGACCACCGATATTCCATACATAGAGGGCATTATCATCTCCGCCCGCCAAATGAACAATTGTTTTGGTGCTGGTGCTGATGGATTTTACGGCATTATGGCCCGTATTCACCAGCCACGCATAATTTTTCATGTTGGTGGATGCTTTTCCATCTTCCCATAACATACCGTTGCTTGTTTCGTTACCGATTTGTACCCAGTCCGGGGTTACGCCTTTGCTCTGCATGGCCGTCATAACTTCACGCGTGTGATTCCATACAGCATCCATCAGCTGCTGGAACGTGTAGTTTTTCCAGGCTGCAGGTTTCGTTTGTTGACCCGGATCAGCCCAGGAATCACTGTAATGCAGCGTCAGCATGACACTCATGCCTGCATTTTTGGCACGCAGGGCCAGCGCAGCTGCACGATCTTTGTTCATGTAACCGTTACCATAATCGTTCGAAGGATTAACAAAGACACGAATACGAACGGAGTTGATCTGGTAATCATTTTTCAAAATATCAATAATATCACGCTGTACGCCGTTTTTGTCTTTCCATTTGTAGCCTTGCGCTTCCATCCCGGGCACCCAACTGATGTCGGCTCCTTTGGCGAAGCTCGGTGCTGCACTGGCATGCTGGCCTGCGGGCAGCATAATGGAGGTGAATAACAAAACAAAGACCAGAGCGATGGATGTTTTGAAACCCCTTACATTTTTGAACATTACAATATGCCTCCTCGAATATGGGTTGAGTTGCAACCTAATTATAGCGAGCATTGTTTACTCAGCTACAGGGTCCATTTCCAATATTTTGGTTGTTTTTTCAACCTCTCCCCAAAAAAGACAAAACAAAAAGCCGTCCGAAGACGGCTTTTCTACCCGTGGCGCTTTTTGAAACCTTGATCCGTATCCCGCGCCTCCACCAGAATCAGTTAATTTGAGCTAGTGGATCGGGTAAGGGACACGTTCAACATGTGATTAGATATGTTGACGCACCTCCTTTCCTTGTGCCAAGAGTATACATCACTCTTTTACGGAAAGCTAGTCTTTTTTTTCATATTTACGAAAAATTTATTTTTCGGTTTGGAACATCGTGATATCCCGATCATAATGACTCTTTGTACCGTTATCGTTGCGAATTCTCACGCTGTCTTCGCTGATCTGCTCTACGATGCCGCGACCCACTTCACAATATACGCCAGCTGGATCTTCCTGCCATGCGGTTACCGTGCATTGGGATAGTGCAGCCGTGAAAAACTCTATATTTTTTTGTAACGTTCTAGGTTTGTTCGATTTCATTATATACTCCTTTAACAAAAACAATTTTAGAATGTGGACAGCAACCGGACATTTTACACTGTAAATCACTTTACTCTGTCTCCTGCTCTTTGTAAAGGGATGGAAAAAGTTATCGTCATGAGGTATCATTTACATAAATTTTACATAGCGTTTACACTACGCTGACGCTTGTAGCCAATCACGAATAGTACAATTAGTTCATAACATCTAACCAAGAATAGATATGTAACAAATTCGGAGGCCATACATGCATAGAGATGTCAAAACAGGTAACTACGTTAACCGTGATTTAAGTTGGGTAGAATTCAATCGCCGTGTGCTCCAGGAGGCACAAGATCCAACAACACCTCTGCTGGAACGCATGAGGTTTCTTGGTATTGTCGCCAGTAATCTGGACGAGTTCGTAAGTGTAAGGGTAGCGGAGACGAAAGAGAAGATCAAGGCTGGATTTACGCAAAAGGATTTTACGGGCTACACCCCTGCCGGATTGTACCGTAGATTGATTAAACGAACGGGGACCATGGTCGCCGAGCAATATAAAACCTATCGGGAGCTCATTCGTCTTCTCGCCAAGAAAGGCGTGAATTTCCAGGAATATACCGATCTGAATATGACCCAACAGCGAGCAATGGACCAGTATTTTCATGAGATCATTTTCCCGGTTTTAACACCGATGGCTATCGATTCGAGCCGGCCATTCCCACTGGTACACAATAAATCTGTATATCTGTCCGTGATGCTGCAGAAGGAAGAAGAGCAGGAGGGCGAGCCATTTTTGGCTATCGTTCAGGTGCCTTCCAATCTGCCGCGCGTAGTTCAGGCGCCTTTAAGGGCGAATAGTAAAAAGAAAACGTTCATTCTGATTGAAGATCTCATCAAACATCATATTCATACCTTATTCAGCGGATATGTGCCGCTGGCTGTACAGGAATTCAGAGTGACCCGCAATGCGGATCTTTCTATTAATGAAGAAGAAGCTGAGGATTTGCTTGAGGCGATTGAGAAGGAGCTGCGACGCAGACGCCGGGGAGCACCGGTAAGACTGGAAATTTGTAAGGATTTCCGCCCGGATGCGTTGCTAGAGTTGCAGGAAGAGTTCGATATTCAAGACCCTATGTATGAGATCGATGGACCACTGGATTTGAGCTTTCTGGCCGGGTTTGTAGATAGTCTGGAAGGCTTCTCTCATTTGAAATATAGTCCGGTACAGCCTGTGTATCCTCTGGAGTTCCTTCCTCGGGAAAGTCACTTTGAACTGCTGCGTAAACGGGACGTGCTCGTGCATCATCCATACGAATCGTTCGAACCGGTAACGGACTTTATTGTGGAAGCTTCGGAAGATCCGCGTGTGATGGCGATCAAGATGACGTTATATCGGGTGAATGGGGATTCCCGTCTCATCCCCGCACTGGCTCATGCAGCTGAGAGCGGCAAACAGGTGACGGTTGTTGTTGAATTAAAAGCCAGATTTGATGAAGAACGGAATATTGCATGGGCCCGCACGCTGGAGAAGTCAGGTTGTCATGTCGTATATGGATTGGTCGGATTAAAGACTCATGCCAAGATTATTCTCGTCGTACGCAGGGAACAGAGTGGTCTGAGAAGGTACGTGCATGTTGGAACAGGTAACTATAATGAAAGTACGGCCAAAATATACACTGATGTAGGACTGTTTACCTCCAATCCCATCATTGGTGAGGATGCATCGGAATTGTTTAATGAGATTACCGGATATTCAGGACCCAAAGCGTTGCAGGCATTCCGCGTCGCCCCTGACGGCATGAAGGATGAACTGTTCGCGCTCATTCGTCGGGAAAGGGAGCATGCCTTCAAGGGAAGACCGTCCAGGATTATTGCCAAAATCAATTCCTTATCCCATCAGGATATCATTGATGAATTGTATCTGGCATCTCAAGCTGGAGTACAGATCGATCTGATCGTGCGCGGTGTATGCTGCTTGCGTCCCGGGGTAGAGGGGCTTAGTGAGAATATTCGGGTGATCAGCATCGTGGACCGGTTTCTGGAACACTCCAGACTGTTTTATTTTGAAAATAGCGGGAATCCGGATGTGTATCTATCCAGCGCAGACTGGATGACCCGTAATTTGAAGCGGAGAATAGAACTGATGTGTCCCGTGTTTGATCCGGAGTTGAAGAAGATGCTGGTCGATATATTGAATCTGTCGCTCATGGATAATGTGAAGGCAAGAGAGCTTATGCCTGGCGGCAATTATGTTTTTGTACAAAATGAAAAGCCCCCGCTGAGAAGTCAGACGGAGGCGATGGGCATTATTCCCTGGAAGCCTGCTGAATGGAGTGCGTTAACGTAACTCCCCAAGCTTCCTGTAAATCCTTGACGGCATCGTCAAGGCCACTGAGTTCCAGTAACGGCTCGGCTGTACAGATGAATTGTATCTGCAGCGAGTCGTTTTCTTTTGCCGCCTTTATGGCGGTTATACTTTCAGATCGATTAATCGCTTCAGTCACGCGCAGCAGAGAGCCCAAACGATGGGCATGCCGTTCGTCCGAATCCTTGAGAATGTCCTTGTGCTTATGCAGCAGCTGGGGCGTTCTTTTTTTGGGATGATAATCGGCTGCAACAGCACTCAGGATGGTCTCCCGGTGAGATAGTCCGTAGATGCTTGCATTCATGATCCAATAAGCCGAGTGCTGGGGATACCGGAAGTAGTTAATCTGTTTTCCAGCCATGTGCAGCATGGAGACCGTATACAGAATTCGGGCATCCGCTGGATCGGGAGCATTACCTTGTAGGGCAGTATACAGAGTAAGCGCATCATGATGAATCCGATTCAGACGTTTCTCCGGAATGGGTGGACCAAAATGAATGAAGTTGCGAATGCTGTCCCGCAGCGCATCTGGCACGACTGGCTTACCTTCAGCAAGGAGATCCCTTAGCAAACCATCGCGTAATCCCGCTCCGCTCACGACATAACGATCCCCTTGGATGATTCGGAAGACCGTCCGCAATATGAGTACACCTGGAACAATAATGTCGGCACGATCCTTGGCAAGTCCGGGTACTTTCTTGCGTTGTGCCGAGGTTAGATGTGGCAAAGAACGAGCGATATTTTCCATCTCTTCTGCACCGATTTCATAATGATGCGTAACCGGTAGTGAGTATTGTGTTCTCTTCTGCTCCACTTTGGCCAGTGTACGCATGGTGCCACCAAGTCCAATGAGAGGTAGTCCGGGATGCTGTGTAACCCAATCCTGATCGCTTAATGCCTGTATAACTTCATTACATAGTGCAGCCGCATTTGCCTCAGTCCACTGATCTTCCCCACCATAACGGGCATGAGAGTTAACCGCACCAATAGGCAGAGAGATGCTGTGCAGTCTTTTTCGATTACGGAATACAGTGATCTCGGTACTGCCGCCGCCAATATCCACGACATAACCATCCGCCAGATCAATCGATTGAGTGACACCTAGGAAACCGTAATAGGCTTCCTGATCACCGGATACACATTCGATGGTAAGTCCCGTCTCGGCTTCCAACCAACCTATAATTTCTGGGGCATTACCTGCATTCCGAATGGCAGCCGTAGCTGCAGCCCGGATAAGCTTGGTTTGATATGCTTCGCAAGTAGCCCTGAATTGTCGCAAAATCGTAATGGCCTTATCCAGTGAATGTCGCAGGATGGTTCCGTCTTGTTCAACCACATTGCTTAGACGAGCGGCATATTTGTCTTCATGAATGATGCGATAGGCTCCATCCTGGTCGAGTTCATAAATAACCAGACGAATGGAATTGGAGCCGATATCGATGATTCCGAGTATTTCGTTATGTGTCATAAGCATCTCCTTCTACAGAGGTTAATCTACCCGACTTTTAGCAAGGCAGCCATGGCTTCCGGTGAACCCGGAGGCGTCGAGGAGAAGGGCGTGGTCAGCATGACCACAATGATGAAGACGATAAAGCAGGCAAACAGAATACAACTTACAGCAAAACCGCGATTGCTTTTCTTCATAAACAGTCGAATACCTGTAACGAATAGAAGTACCGTAATGGCTACCAGAACGATAGAAATTGCAAAATAGGCTACGCCATACAGTGATTTGAAAAATGATTCCATGTCTTCTGAACGCTCCTTAGATCCTCATATTTAAGCCTCTCCAAACCATTCCTTAGTAGCATACGATAGATTGATGCGTTTGAAAAGCAAACCAGGCGCCTGTTCCGGCCTTGAACCAAGCTGATGGACTATATCAACGGAAAAGGGGCCCCAGCCTTGGACAGACATCCAAGAAAGCACGGCTTCTGTTGAGTATGTATAAGGAAGGACTATTGTTCACGAAAGGAGATCAACCCATGTCGAGACAGCTTGCAAGCAAATGGCTGAAGACAGCGGCGCTGTTAAAATATCCGGTAGCTGCTGTCCACATTCCACAGACGAAGGCGTTCAACTCGGGGAATCTGCTAAACATGCTTAGTCATTATGGAATGGTGTATATCAAACCTATTGTCGGTGGTGGAGGTTACGGTGTCATTAGAGTATCAGCAAGCGGAGGAGCCTATCGTTATACTCATATGAAGATAACCCGTTCATTTACTCAGTTTGATCAGATGTACCGCTCCCTAATCCGTGTAAAAGCCAGACGGAGATACCTTATTCAACAAGGCATTCATCTCGCAACCATTCAAGGCAGACCAATCGATTACAGAGTCAAAGTTGTCAAGACGGAAAGAGGCTGGGTATTTCGTTCTATGGTGGGACGGCTCGCTCGTCCGGGACTTGTCGTGACCAATCTTAGCAAAGGAGGGACGATGCTGTCCGGTAGGAGAGCGCTCGCTCTGTCCTTACCTCATATTTCCGGTAAACATAAACGTCGCGAGATGCGTTCACTGACACTCACCTGTACACATATCATGGAAAGTCAGTTCCAAGGTGTGGGGCAGCTCGGCTTCGATTATGGACTGGATCATTCAGGCAAGATATGGATTTTGGAAGTGAACACCAGACCGCAATGAAAATGGTTAAAAAAGCTAAAAAAATCCAAAGAAAATCCGATAGTAATATAGTAGGAAACTAGATGGAAAACGTTTGAAATTTAACAATTAAGGGTAATTTACTCGCATCAACTCTTGAAACTATGAATTTATTCTAAAAAAAATGCTCTGATAATCGTTCTGTTCGGTAAGCTACGATCCTGTGTATAAATACTGTCCACACTATCCACGTTGATCAATCAACATTTTTACCATTTATCAACAAACTATACACAGGATTTCCACATAACGTTGTGGATAACAAGAACGCTTGTTCTCTTTATAAATCTCTGATATGATAGTTTTGAGGAAAAAAAAGGAAAGGTTGTGGCGGGAAATGGCTATGTTATCCGATGAGATGTTGTTGGATTCCTACCATAAGGCGATTGAGTTGGATCTCGAACGAGATTTCATCGCACTGCTGTTGGCAGAAATCCATAAGCGCAAACTGGGTACCGACGTATCTGCCATTCTTCACTAGAGATCCTCATTGCAGGCAATGCTACAGGTTTCCGGACATGTCCCATAGATTGACAGGCCATAGCGTGCTTGTCTGACAATGGTGACAGTACATCATATGATTGCAAACGTTTTCGGCTTCGTCTGCCGTGTCAGAGGAAGTGTGAATGACGTAGGGGCTGTATGGTCCGGTGTAATCGTCCAATTTGCCGCATTCTGACAGTCCCTGAAGGCAGTGGGGACAAGCCTGCTCCGGTACAACCAGACCGTTACACAGCGGGCATATATAAGACAAGGGTATCCCTCCTGATGTTCAATTCATTCAGGAGTAAGATACCCTTTTTTGTGTCTTTTATGTTCTATTTGATTCCATAAGGAATTAGCGCTTCATGTTACTGCTGTGTCCCGGGGACAACTTAGCATCTGGGTCGAAGTAAACCTTGGCATTGTTCACTGCGGTTGGTGCTTCACCGAATCCGACAGCAATCAGCTTCAGCTTGCCTGGATAAGTTGTAATATCTCCGGCAGCATAGATACCCGGAATCGAAGTTTCCATGCGGGAATCGACCACGATGGAATTGCTATCAATTTCGATGCCCCATTCTGCAATAGGTCCCAGGGAAGAGACAAAGCCAAAATTGACGATTACATCATCGACTTCAATTTCCTGTGTTTCCTTGGTTTTAACGTGAGCCAAAGTAACTTTGGTAATGCTGTCCTCACCATGAAGCTCCGTAATTTCGGTAGGTGTAACGATGTTCACCTTGGAATTCATCAGGTTTTCGACACTGTGCTCATGCGCGCGGAATTTGTCGCGGCGATGAATCAGGGTTACTTGCTCAGCGATTGGCTCAAGCATAAGCGCCCAGTCTACAGCGGAGTCACCGCCACCGCTGATCAGTACTTTTTTGCCTGCAAAGGCATTCAGGTCACTGATGAAGTAGTGCAGATTGGTTTTTTCGAATTTGGCCGCACCCTCAAGCTCCAGACGACGGGGTTCGAATGCACCCACACCTGCAGTGATAATTACGGCTTTGGCGTGATACTCATTCACATCGGTTTTTACGACGAAGTGACGTTCTTCTAATTTCTCTACGGATACAACCTTTTCCTCAAGACGAATGTTCGGGTTAAAATGGCTCATTTGCTCCACCAAGTTATTCACCAGCTCCTGAGCGGTAACTTTCGGGAACCCGGCTACATCATAGATGAATTTTTCGGGATAGAGGGCGGCAAGTTGTCCACCAAGTTGTGGCATACTTTCAACCAGAGTAACAGATGCCTGACGCATCCCTCCGTAAAACGCGGCGAACAGACCCGCAGGGCCGCCACCAATAATAAGTAAATCGGTCATGTCATGACCGGCAGTTTGTGCAGTCAAGAATCAACAACACCTTTCTTATTTTAATAGGTAGTTAACAGAAATAATAAAGCCGGGTACGTATGGTAACCAGCGTTTGTTGCTGAACTGTCTTTCTCATTATAAACGGTGTAAACTGGGTTGCAAAGTTGGCAGTTTGATGAATCTGGGAACAATAGATGAAGATCAGGTGAGAATAGGATGAAATTGGAAATGAAAGGTTATGAAAAATAACAAAAAAAACCTTGATCTTTGCCAGAAATACAGATATCCTTGACCTGTACTATGTGTTTTTTTGTCTAATTTAGCCCCAATTTGTAATGTGAAGACAATACCCGCGTTTTGTTGAATCTTGTGTATAATTTCACAATTTTAATCGATAACTTGCATGCAAAAAGTTCAAATAAATTCGCGAAGTTAACATTTGTCGTCATAATGGATAAGACCTCATCAATATGGGTAAGTAAGAGCCTTTTTACAACAAAACAATCGAATGGCTGATGCAACGAAACCGGAAGGGGTATAGACATGAGCAGTATTCCCAAAATCGTCATCCTCGGCGCGGGCTATGGCGGGATTCTGACAGCCCAGCGGCTGCAGAAGGAATTGAACTATAACGAGGCCGATGTCACATTGGTGAACCGGCATGATTATCATTATATCACTACACATCTACATATGCCGGCAGCCGGCACAGATACCATTGAACATGCAAGGGTCCCGATTTCGAAGCTGATTGACGAGTTCAAGATTGATCTGGTCAAATCTTCGGTGAAAGAGATCCGCCTGCAGGATCGGAAGATTATTCTGGAGGATGGCACGTTATCCTATGATTATCTGATTATTGGTTTGGGTGGGGAACCGGAGACCTTTGGTATTCCAGGCATGCTCGATCATGCCATGACGATTCGCAGCATTAACTCGGTCAGAATGATTCGCGAACATATCGAATATCAGTTTGCTATGTACAAAAACGATAATAAACGTAACCGCATTCGTTTTGTTGTGGGTGGGGCTGGCTTCAGTGGTGTCGAATTCGTGGCTGAACTTGCGGATCGAATTCCTCAGCTTTGCAAGGAGTTCGACGTGAATCCCAAAAATGTGCACATCTATAATGTGGAAGCAGCGCCTTCAGCTCTGCCGGGCTTTGATCCAGAACTGGTTGAACATGCAATGAACGTGTTGAAGAAAAAAGGTGTTACTTTTAAAATCGGTGTTCCGATCAAACAATGTCTGCCAGACGGAGTCATTGTGGGTGAAGGAGAAAAACTCGATGCAGCAACGGTTGTATGGACCGGCGGTATTCGTGGAAACGCCCTGCTTGAGCAGGCAGGTCTTGAAGTGATGCGCGGACGGGTGAAGGTCGATGAATTTCTTCGTGCCCCAGGGCATGAGCACGTATATGTCATCGGTGACAATTCACTGGTGTTCAATAACGAAGGGCGTCCATATCCACCAACAGCTCAGATCGCGATGCAGCAAGGTGTTAACTGTGCCAAAAACGTTGTCGCTGCCATCCGCAAAAAGCAGCCTCAACCTTTTGTGTTTACAAGTAAAGGTACGGTTGCGTCACTGGGGAAAGGTGAAGCTATCGCCGTCGTAGGCGGTAAGAAATACAAGGGATGGAAGGCGGCTCAGCTGAAAAAGCTGGTGGATCTCCGGTACTTGTTTATCATCGGTGGCATTCCTTTGGTTCTGAAGAAAGGGCGGTTTTTTGGATGAGACATTGCAGTGTTCAGGTCAGAGGATTACTCACACGCGAAGAACTGGATCGTTACAACGCCCTGATGCAGGTTGGCGGTTATCTGGAGGAACAGGATCAGTATGATCTGGCTTATATCGTTCAGAAGGAAGTTGATATTCTCATTTTGCCTGCCATTGAGCGGCTTAAGGAGAAGGGACGTGACCGTGACCGGGCAACGGCTGAGTTTTTGGAATCTCTGAAAGCGGTTGATGAAGAGGATCAGGATTAAGCATTCACGTTATCCAAAAGAACCTGAGTCATCCATTTATTATTAAACATTTCATATTCATTCGAAAAAGTAAAAGCACCGCTGATCCTCTCCTTAATGGAGGTATCGCGGTGCTTTTTGTAATTTATCCGATTTACAGCTTGAGCATCTCTTCCAATGTTCCTTCGTTCAGCAGGCTTCCTACATAGAAAGAGCCGAATTCGCCATAACGGGCACTGACTTCATCAAAACGCATCTCGTAAACGAGCTTCTTGAACTGAAGTGCATCATCCGCAAACAACGTAACGCCCCATTCCCAGTCGTCGAAACCAACGGAACCGGTAATGATTTGTTTCACTTTGCCAGCGTAACTGCGACCAATCATGCCGTGGCTGCGCATCATCGTACGACGCTCGTCCATCGACAGCATGTACCAGTTGTCGTTCAGCTCGCGTTTTTTGTTCATCGGGTAGAAGCAGATGTATTGCCGCTGTGGCAGGACCGGTTTGAGACGGGCGATAATTTCCGGGTTCTGCATAGGGTCTTCGCCCTCTTTGCCAAGATAATTGCTCAGTTCCACTACACTGACATAAGAATATGATTTGGTGGTGTACTGGGCAAACATCGTTTTGTTAAACGCGTTCTCAACGGCTTTCAAATCTTCCAGCGTTTCACGCAAGTGCATCATGACAAGGTCAGCCTTCTGTCCTACAACGGTATAAACGACAGTGCTTCCTTTGGATGAATCCTCTACTGCTTTCCATTCCTTCCAGAATGCCTGAAGCTCGTCCAGTGCTACGGCGCGTTCCTCATCATCGGCTGCTTTCCAGGCGGCCCAGTTAATCGAGCGGAAGTCGTGCAGGGCGTACCAGCCCTCCAGTGTTGATGCGGCTTCGTTCATTGAATTGATTCCTCCTGCAGGTTATATTTCCAAATCCCGGTAAGGGACGGTTGAGTACTTTATCGTCTTCATTGTATCCCAACAGGAAGCAGAAGGGCAAATGAAGAGAAGGTGAATATAGGGAAATTTGTCCAGAAAGTTCGTTGCTTCGCCACATTTTTTGCGGTACACTATCTACTATCCGTAGTAAGAGAAACCGAGTCAGTGAAAGAAGAGGTGAACGTCACCCGATGCAGTTTATACCTGTGCTGGTATTAATGGTGTTATTTTTCGTTATGATGTTTGGTATCGGTTTCATTCTGAATATGCTGATGAAGACAACCTGGTTTCCTTCCTATCTGTTCATTATTGTCATTCTGCCTGTCGTCGTGTATTCCTTATGGGATCATACGGCATCGTTGATGTCGCATTTGGGTTCTTTCCATATTGTAGACTATATGACGGGCGTAGCTGGACTTGCTGGAGCGGTCATCAGTGGCTGGGCCATTCGCAAACTTCGTCTGGGTGGGTACAAAATGTTTTAATCGGCTAGCCAATTTGGCAGCAAACGCTGGACTGCATTTTCCGTAAAGGTCTTGCCTTTGTCGTAAACGCTTACGAGTGCAAAGGGAAGGCTTTTTGGCATGCATCAAAAAAATGTGCATGATAATTCGGACATGTCTCATATATATCTGGATAACATTTCTCCATATGTTTACTTGTGTTCTAAGGCTGTAGCTTTTATAGTAATCTAGCAACTCTGCGAAAACGTGAATGTTGTCGACCTAGGACGAAACGGAGCGAGAACAGGTCCGTTTTTTACCTGTTTTTGAGCATTTGAGGATCGGACATTTATGATAGAATAGATAAACATACTTTTGGGGAGAAGGAGATCAAGCTATGCGCATGAAGAATTTGCACCATTATACTGAACATCATCGCTACTGCGTATACAGGGAGTTTGGACTTAGTGCTCTGGATGACCGCATGCTCACCGGAGCGTATCAGCCAATGGTAGGTGCCTTTGCGATAGGCTTGTATCGACTGCTATTTCAGCATCTTCCCGGTGAACAGGTCGGTTACTCGCCGCTTGAACAGCAACGGAGGCTGTTCATGACGTTGGGACTCGAACCCAGCGAGAAAGGGCGCAAGTATTTGGTGGAGCAGGCATCCAAGCTTGAAGCCGTTGGTTTGCTTCAGACTTCACGGCTGTATATTCCGGAAAATGACGACTACATTTATGAATATGAGCTGCAACCTCCGCTCTCTCCGGCAGAATTTTTCCGTACACAGCATTTGACACTGTTGCTTCGTGACAAAATCGGCAAGTTCGCCGTACTCTCACTACGTTCCGGTTTTTCGGCGATAGAGAGCGGTGACGCGCCTTACCCAGCAGCGAATAAAGAGAATATTTCCGTTCCTTTTTACGATATATTTGAATTGAATACCCATGTCATTGATTATGAACTGGAACAAGCGTTGTCGGAAGTTTCGACTTCGGCTCAGCGCAGCGGGATAAGTGGTGCGGCCGAAGAGAACAGCCTGAATTATGCCGACATTATATTGCGTTTTCCGCGTGAGTCGGTCAATCGCCGTCATGTGGAGCAATTGCGGTTCGATCACGAACAGCTCGGCATTGTGAATTATGTGGTGAACAAGTTCAATCTCAGCGTACAGGATGTATGTCGTTTGTTGGATGAAGATGATATCTTTAACCCACAGGGGCAGCTGGTGCTGGATGATCTTCAACACAAGGCAAGCCTGCAGTTCAGACAGACCAAGAAGCGACATGAGCAGCAGACGGTGCAGGCAGCGAAGGTTGTTGCTCTCAGACAGCATATGGAGGAGCCTGAGCATAAAGAGGATTCCGGTGAACCGCCTGTCGAACATGTGGTACAGATGGAATACTACGTCGAAGTGCCTCCGCAATTTTCGACCAAGTGTGATATTCATCAATACAATATGATGCTGCGTAATGAGCCTTACACACGATTGCTTCAGACGTTCTTCCCTGGTGCCGTACCGGACAACCTGGTGGACATTTTTGAGAAGATCGACCTCAGTTACAAGTTGCCTGGTGAAGTGATCAATGTGCTGATTCATTATTTGATGGCATTGCTTGTATCCGGCGGTGAGCAAAGAATTAACCGTAACTTTGTTGAGGCTATTGCCTCCAACATGCTGCTCAAGCAGGTGAATTCCTATGAGAAGGCGGTACAATACATTCGTGACCAAGCCAAGGTCAAAGGCAAACAGGCTGCTGGTGCAGCTGGAACCCGTTCCCGTACATACGGCAAAGGAACCAAAGCCAAACCCGAAATTCCGATTGTACAAGACATAGGCGCCGACGGCGATGCCGTATCCGAAGAAGAGTTCGAAGAGATGATGAGGTTTGCCCAGCAGATGCAGGCAAGCAAACAAAAGGGAACTTCATAATTTTCATAATATACATCCAAAAGGCGAGTCACCTAAATTAAAGGAGACTCGCCTTTTATTCTTTCAAGAAAAGAGGGGGACTCCCGATGGCGAAATGGGATAACATGCTGTCCATGCTTTGGATGCTGCGATCCGGAAGAAAGCTCACCGCCTCTCAGATCGCAGACAATTTGGAGATTAGCGTCCGCACCGTGTACCGATATATCGACGCATTATGCGCAAGTGGCGTGCCGGTCGTTGCGGAATCGGGCCATGATGGCGGTATTCGTATTCTGGAGACTTTTAAGGAAACGCCATTGTTCTTCAACTCTGTAGAGTTGAAGGCACTTGTGGATGCGTTTAAATTTGCCCAAGGTGCTGGTTATCCGTATGTGCAGGAGCTGGAGTATGCGTTGAAGAAGGTGGAGAACGGACTGCACGAGGAGCAGCGCCACGATCTGTCTCGCCAGCAGAGCAGCTTGGACGTCGTTTTTTCAGCGCGTGCACCTTCTGTAGTTCCGTTGTTGCGGGACTTGGAACAAGCGACGAAAGACGGGCGAACGGTCCGTATGGTCTATCGCAAAGCGAATGCGGAGCAGGCTGACGAACGTGAAGTCGATCCATATGGGCTAGCGTATGACCGAAATGAATGGTACGTTGTCGCGTTCTGCCATCGGTCGCAGGCGATGCGGACGTTTCGCGTCGAACGAATCGAACAGCTGGAGTCAACCGAAGCGAGGTTTGACAAGCCGGAGTCTTTCTCTGCGTCCGCGTTTTTCTGTGAGCAGTCCAACCAGAGACGGGAGGCAGAGGGGCCGTTAACCGTTATCCGTATCGAGGGACAGTCTGACACGCTTAATGCGGTTTGCAACCACTGGCATCTGCGCCACTATTTGACGGAACGAACCGATCGGGAGGCACGGTTTCTGATCGATGCTCCGACGATGAACAAGTACCTTCCGACATATCTCCTGACGTTCGGCACGGCCATTCGCATCCGCGAACCACTGGAGTTGAAGCGGCGGATTCAGGAAAAGGCATACGGTATCGCCAAACATTATGAAAACGATCCGAATTGAAGTTTGCTGACAACATTTGTCAGCGAACTTGTTATATGATAAAGACACAGCAGCGGCAGCCAAACCATGCGAAGAAGGGAAAGGTGAATTCATTGATGCTTCAACAACCATACCAACAGTATGACTATCATGTTTGGGCAAACGATCGATTGTTTGCACACCTGGAGCAACTCCCGGAGGAGGTATTCCATGCGGAAGTGACGAGCGTGTTCCCATCTGTATCACAAACATGTGCGCACATGTATTTGTTCGAACAGCTCTATATGCTCGTGCTCGCGGAAGTTCCGAACGAGGAGATCTTCCCGAAAATCTCGGGCTGGACAGAGGAAGCGCAGGGTAAAACTGTGAATGAGATGCAGGAGCTGTTTGGCCGCGTTGCTGAACGTTTCCGCGATTTACTGCGGAATACGCCTGAACCGGACAAGAAGATGACGATCGAGCATCCGAAATACGGTAAAATGGAAACACGTTTTTCCGACATCCTGCAGCATGTTGTCAACCACGGGACGTATCATCGGGGCAATGTGACCGCGATGTTGAGACAGCAAGGTTACACCGGTGTGCCAACCGATTATATATTTTATTTGTTGGAACAGCAGAAAGTTCAAGGGTAAATGAATCAGATTAGAGTGAAGAGCGAGTCAACCACAAAACAAAGAGGTGTATCGATAGGGTATGCCATGCTGATCGGAGTTATCATGGGGGTTGCAGCCAAAATTGTTGATGCTCCGGGAATCAATCCTATATTTGATGATATTGGTGGACGTCTGGGCGTATGGATATTTGTTGCAGCGATAATAGCGGTTTTTAGCTATTCTCCAAAATTGGCGACAGTAAAAATATTCGCCTTTTTTGGATCAATGCTGACCGTGTATTATGTTTACACCGTGTTATTTCTACATTTTTATCCAGAAAGAGCTATGGTTTTTTGGGGGATATGCGCGGTGGTATCTCCGATCTGTGCTTATATTATGTGGTATGCACGTGGGAGTGGGCTGTTATCTAATGTTGTTGCAGCTCTCCCCATTACATTATTACTGTCAGAAGGGTTTCAATTACGTCACGCTTACTTACCCATTCACACTCATTACAATCTAATTCCAGTCCTTATGATAATATATTTAATCATGATTGTTGTGTTGTTGCTGATCATACCGATAAATAAAAAACAATTTTTACCCATTCTATCGCTAGCAGTTATATTGTCATTTATTATGATCTATTTTAATGTTTTAGGTCGGATATTTGGTGGGATGAACGGCGTATTGTAGGGTTAAATTAAAAGTGCCAAACATCAATCCAGCCCTTTCGACTTCCTGTAGGGAAGCGAAAGGGCTGGATTGATTTCTTGTGAATCTTTTATCGCAGAATCGTCGTTGCTTTATTGCCAGCATAATCTTCGATAACGAGCTTCAGGGAGCTGGTACTAGACGAAGGCGTGAAGGTCAGTTCACCCAGCTTCGTTCTGCCCCGAATGATATAAGGGAATTTTTGCGAAACGTAAGTTACTCCGAATTCGCGTGGTACCTCATTTTCATAGATATAGATTTTGTACCAATCCTCCAAATCAGGCAATGCGAGGGTATACTTTCCATCCTTTACCGTAACCTTTTCCTTGGCATATGGTGTAATCTGAGTATCTGCCAGTTGTCCGGTCGTAGTGACTGGATTCTGTTTGCCAATGGCAATATCCAGGACGTAATGTTCGCCATTGGTCGGAAGACCTGTCAGAATGGCAGACTGTTTTTCTTTTTTGACCTGAAGTGTCTTGGTGAAAGGTTCCTTCGTATACTCCGTTTGGAGTGTAAGCTGGATCGGCTCTTTACCTGGGTTCCTCTTCGGGTTTTTCCAACTGACAATAGCATCGCCATTGTTCTTGAATTTCACATCAATGTCCTGAACAGCTGCATTCAGATCATAGGACAGGACGGTTGCTTCACTTTCGATACCATCTGCGCCTACAGCACGAATGGACAATTCGCCAGCGGGATGTTTGAGCGTTTTAATATAAAATGTGGAGTCATACACGCCGCCGACATAAGCGCCGTTCTCATACAGATTATATTGCTTAACCTTTGAATAGTCCTCGATATCCCATTCGACAACCAACTCATCGGTGTTGGTCAGTGCTTTGGTAATATGGAATCCGGTTGGAGCATTCGGTTTGGCGGCAGAACCGTCGGATATACGAATTTCACCAATGTTCATCTGATATTTTTCAATCGTAGTACCATTAGGGTCGAAGGATAGACCAAAAGCTGCGACGGTCTTCCCTTGGTGTGCACTTAGATCGAGTGAAGTAGTCTTCCAGCCTGCCGTGTGCTGACCTGAATCTGGCACTTTGACTTTGACTACTTTGGTTGGTTCATCCTCAAATATCAGTCCGACATACATGGAGGAAGCGTCGTTGACAGACGGTTTATTATAGGTGAGTTCCAGTTTGGATTGGGCGTTGATCGACAGATCCGTCTTGTACAGACGCAGGAAATTGTCCGCATTTAGACTTCCGTTCACCACAAGAGAACTGCCGCCAGTGAACGCACCAACGGAATCATACGTATAACGAGCACCTTTTTCATAGGTTGGACCATAGTCAAAATCAACAGTGAGTTTGTCACCTTGACTATCCATCCACCACTGCCAGGTGACTGGGATATCCTGAATATTAATATTGGACCATTCGGTTGCATTGGAGACGGTTCCGCCCTCATAATATTTCAGACCGTGGCCTGTATTGAAATTGGTCACAAAATTGGAGCCGTGAATAACGGAGCGTTCGGTGAGATAAGCGGCGATGCCGTCCCACTTTGCACCAGAAGCATACACATCGGACAGATCGACGGATGCCGTACGGCGTGCGTTGGTTGGGTCCTGATTTGGACCTGACCACCAAGCGCGGTCACGAACAAAGGTCATCCATTGGTACTCATCATCGGCTCTATGATTCGTGCTGCCATCGCCCATTTCTTCATCCAGGGCATTATGGGTAAAGTCAGCACCAAGTGTTGCAATACTGTTCATCGGTTGACCGTTCTCGTCCAGATTGTTACGCAGATCGTAGAGCTGCTTCCAACGGCCAAACTGGTCATTCCCACCTTCGACACCGGCAAATACCGTTTCCAGTGGGTCAAGTCCCAAACCAATGGCATGATCGCGTGAATCACGCAGCATGTCATGGTTCCACACGTAATTCAGGAAGATCGAATCCGAGACTCTGCCTAAAGCAGAATCTTGCACAAAAGGACTGTTGAGTCCGTTAAACTGGTTCTGGTATTGAATTTTGCCCGTTGTATTGATGGTGGAGTCATACCACTGAACATATAGTCCTTCGTTTTTTAAATATTTCATGAATTTCTTGTAGGAAGCGATGTCTTCAGGCGCAACGCCTTTGGCAACCTCTTCCTGATTGAAGAAGTATCCGTCGTAATTATAATACTTTGCCATCTCGACCAGCTTTGCAGCAACAGGGAAGTTCCCTTTTTCATCCTGCACAAGCATCTGCTTGTAGGTTTGTGGTCCACGATCATTGTCTGAGAAGAAGATGTTGGCGATGGAACGGACACCGTTTTTGTGTGCAGCATTGGTGTAGGCCGGATTCGGAATGTTCAAAATGCCAAACTCAAAGTACTTTTCCGTCCATTCCTTATTGGGGTCATACAATTCCTCAGGCACGCCAGCAGAAGCCATACCATGCCAATAGCTATAATAGTCTGTGTACTGCCAATAATTAAAGAGGTACTCGCTGAATTCATTCGTGTAAGGGGTGCTATCGAAGAATGAATTGCCATAATCGCCACTCATCGTAAACAGCTGGGTGTCCGGGCTGAGTTCGGGATAAGCCTGCGTGGCCGCAAAGGAATCGTTACGTGGTTGCAAAGGTACATGAGCACGAAGCAGTTCACCATGGATATCACTTTCGGGTGTCCAATTCAGAATCTGGGCAGCGGTGTAGCCATGCTGATAAGGCTGATTTACTCCCTTGGCGCTGTCACCTGTGTAAGGAAGCGTGTCTCCGGCATAAACGGATGAGGCAATGACTTGTCCAAGCAGAGCCGAAGTGAGAACCATTGCGGTTACTTTGGGGATAAGGCCTTTGGGTTTGTGTTTGCGTGTCATGTTGTTCCTCCTTCAAGTCGAATGAATGTAAGGTATTCTTTTACACAAAAATAAACTTATGGTTAACGATAGGGCATGAAAGCATTTTCAAATAGGGAGAAATTAAAGAAAGGAAGGTATAAACTAAAGAAAAGTTCGAGGTGACAAGTTAATGTTAGAAGGCAAATGATATACTTTAGACAGGAAAACAGCATCGGGGGGAACATGTGACTTGAAAATTGTTAGCGTTTACAAAAATTTCTTTAAAAATAATATGTTTATGAAGATGCTGTTCATCTTCTCCATGATCTCAATTGTAACGATTATTACCTTATCCTATATCATTTTCCTGTCGGTGTCCGATGCCACAATTCGCCGAGAACTGGCGATCCAGAAAGCGGCCATGGAGAGTGTTGACCGATATATTCATCAGCAGTATGAATCGGTGCAAAACATGGTGAGGGACATGCATCAGAATGAGGCCTTATCAGCCA
Organism: Paenibacillus sp. OK060; assembly: GCF_900101205.1. NCBI lineage: Bacteria > Bacillati > Bacillota > Bacilli > Caryophanales > Paenibacillaceae > Paenibacillus > Paenibacillus sp. OK060. The sequence continues at coordinate 209,425 of NZ_FNFR01000008.1, read as the reverse complement.
ATATCACCTATCTGATGAACCACACGTACGCCGAGTATGTACAGCATCTGACGAATGGCTATTATGCGAATCAGGATGATTATTCAGCTGATGTACTGAAACATTTTCAAAATATCATGGATCGCAATTCGGATATCAATCAAGTGATGTTATATAGTGCCGAGCGGCAGGATCTGTCCTCCTTCAATCAACATAAGCAGTTCAGAAAGCTGAACACCAATGTGGCTCATTCCTATATTCCTGACGTGATGGCGATGGAGACACCGAATATCAGCGCACCAAACTATTGGATTCGTAAAGAAATTGATCAATGGGACCCGGCGCTGTATGCGATTCGGGTGCCTATCAACGATACACAGACCCTTCGAAATTTGGGTCAGTTCCTTGTTTTCTTTGACTCAGCAGGTATTGGCAACGCTTTGGATAGTTACGAAAGTAATCTCAAGGGAGAAATTGTGGTGCTGTCAGCCAAAGGTACAGTATTGTTCGATTCCAACAGTAACTATTACGGCAAGAAGTACCCCTATATCAATGTGGCCGATTCCCTGTTTGATCAGACGGATATGGACTCGATGAAAAAGGAGCGAAATATGTATGTGAACAAGTTTGTCTCGGCGGATCAGGGCTATGTGGTCGTTGGCACGGTTCCTGTGGATGAGATGGCTGAGGCCTATGCGGGTACACGCAACACAATCGTTTCGATTAGCATCATATGTATCCTGTTTGCAGTGTTGGTTCCGGCGTTTTTCATTATTAATTTTGCCAAACGCACCCGCAGAATCATTCGTTTCACCCAAAGGGTGAAATACGGCAACCTGACAGCACGCATCGATGATGCCCGTGATGATGAGCTTGGACAGATCTCACACAGTTTCAACGATATGCTGGATGAACTTAATCAATATATTGAACGCGTCTACAAAGCCGAGATCAAACAAAAGGAGACAGAACTGGTCGCTCTCCAGGCACGGATTAATCCTCACTTTCTCTATAACACGTTGGAGGTCATCCGAATGAGGGCAATTTCGCAGGGGGCGAAGGATGTCGGGGAGATGATCTACAGTTTATCCGTGTTATTCAAGAGCCTTGTTCAACAGAAGAAAAATTATACGCTCAAGGATGAGATGGAAGCTTGCCGTCTGTATCTGGAATTGTTCCGAATCCGGTATAAGGATATTTTCATGTACACGATTCAGTTGGACCCTGTGCATAATCAGCATCCGGTGGTTAAGCTGTCCCTACAGCCAATTATTGAGAACTATGTGGTGCACGGCATTCAGACAGAACGTTCGGATAATCAATTAGCGATTGTTGTTGAGGAACTGGGCGACGCTTTGCAGGTAGAGGTTAGAGATAACGGTAAAGGCATTGATCCTGAGCGCCTGACTGAAATTTTAGAAGAACTGGAACGTCCGGAAGAGTCGGGTAAAATGTTCGGACTGCGCAGCGTACACACCCGTTTGCGTTTCCTGTATGGACCGGAATTCGGCATCACGATAGAAAGTACACTCGGAGAAGGAACCCTGATCAGGGTTCGTTATCCTCATACAGAAGGGACAGGTTTTTAATATGTACAAGGTATTTATTGTGGATGATGAACCGTTCATCATTGAAGGATTGTACGATATTTTGGATTGGTCGTCGTTTGATATGGAAATTGTAAGTCATGCCGGCAATGGACAGGCCGCATTAAACGCCTTGTCTGCGCAGCCTGTGGACATTCTGATCACGGATATATCGATGCCATTCATGAATGGTCTGGATCTGATTCGGGAAGCAAGGCAGTTGCAGCCTGAGATCAAGGTGATTATTTTAAGTGGTTTTAATGAGTTTGAATATTTGAAAGAGGGCATGCAGCTAGGCATCGAAAATTACCTGCTCAAACCGATCAATGTGGAAGAGCTGGAGTCGACGCTTCGCAATACGGCTTCCAAGCTGGACCATGCGTTGTCTCCTCAAACGGATGATGCTTATGGTGTTCAGATTCTGAAAGACAACATCCTTCACCGATGGTTGACGGGACAGATTGCCGCCACGGAATTCGAGGAACGGGCTCAATTCTTGAACCTTTCGCTGGATGCACCCGATGTTGCAGTAGCTATCCTGCGAACTAAAGGGGAAGTATCCGGCATGTTCGAGCGAGTGGAGGACATGCTGAAGGATAAGTCCTATGTGAATATATTTCATGACATCGATGGGGACATCGTCATCGTTGCCAATGTGCATGCAGGCGAGGACGAGAAAGAGAAGTTTATGGAGTGCCTTCAGGCATTATCCGCTGCGCTATGTGAGACACATCCTGCTGTTCTGATTGGGGTAGGAAGTCTGATACGTGGACTTCACCATGCGCCGACAAGCTATCAGGAGGCGAAAAAGGCTCTCCAGTATGTGATGATCTATCCCGATCTCAAAGTGATCGATCATGCCATATTGGAGAAGGGTGGAAGCTCTGCTTCTTCCTTCTCGATCGATTGGAAGGAGTACGCGAAGCTCATTCTATCCCGTAATGCAGAGCTGCTTGCGGAGCGGATTCGGGTCGATTTTGAACAGCACCGCGACGGGGTTACTCCGGCTGAGTTGCAGAACATCGCACTGGAAGTGGTCATTCGCTTCAAGATGGAATTGGAGGGCATTAAACATTCCGATGAATCGCCTATTTACCAACGTGGACTTCGCCTTGTATTGGACAGCGGAACGTTTGACGAACTCGTGCAGGCGTTGCAGCAGGTTGGTTCGGAGACGATTCAGTCTCTGCTTCAGGATTTAAAGAATCCGATCGTCAACCAGGTGCTTCAACATATTGACAAACATTACGCAGAAGAGCTTTCCCTGAAGCTGCTGGGTGCTCACTATCATCTTCATCCGGTATATTTGGGACAACTGTTCCACAAGGAGACCGGGGAGACTTTTGCCGAATATATCAATAAATATCGGATTGAACGTGCCAAGGAACAGCTGCGCAATTCGAATCTGAAAGTACATGAGATTGCAAGGAATGTCGGGTACTGGGAGACCGGATATTTCTATAAACAGTTCCGCAAGTATGTGGGAATTTCACCAACTGATTTTAAGGTTTTTGGATAATGTTCAGTGGATCACCGATTGGACCAGTGGACTGAAATGAATGAGACATTCTGGGGACAGGAGGGCATGCAATGGAGTGATGCCAAATGTTACTCAGCATGTCTTTTTGATGTAAGCGATTTATTCAAATAGGTACAAATTAATGAATCAGTACAGATTTCTCTTTAATTTGTACCTCGAAATATTAAGTTTATCTTCTTTTTGAAAATGCTTTCATTCGATAAGGTTAAAGCAGTTAGTTTGTAGAGCTAAAGGGAACACGAAAAGGGAGGATCAAGGAAATGAGTAAACAAAGAAAAAGTTTTTCTCTCGTACTTGCATTATTGATGGCGGTTACACTCGTTCTTAGCGCCTGTGGAGGAAGCAAGGATGCTTCAGAATCAGGGGAAGCAGGAGAGGCTCCTGTCGAGCTGATCTGGTACACCATTGGTACCCCTCAGAAAGATGTTAATAAAGTGATGGAAGAAGTCAGCAAGTACACGAAAGAAAAAATTAATGCCACAGTAACGATGAAAATGGTTGACTGGGGTGACTATCCGCAAAAAATGCAAGTTAACGTAGCATCCGGCGAGCCAATGGACATCCTGTTCACCTCTTCCGGCGGATTCGATTATGTTCAAAATGCCAGAAAGGGTGCATTCCTGGAACTGGATGACTTGCTCCCTAAATATGGTCAGGACCTTATTAAAACGATTGATCCTGCATTCCTGAGTGGTTCGAAAGTAGACGGACACAATTACGGAATTCCGGCCAACAAAGAGCTGCCTCAACAAGAGGTATGGCGTTTCAACAAAACGCTGCTTGATAAATACAAAATGGACATCTCCAATATCCGTACGTTGGACAGTCTGGAGCCTTTGCTCAAAACAATCAAGGAAAATGAGCCAAGCGTGACTCCATTTGGAATGGATAAAAACTTCGTTCCTTATGTTCCTTATGACTATGTCATTCAGAATTTGCCAATGGCGATCAAACTGGATACAACGGATTACAAGATCGTGAACATTCTGGATACTCCGGAAATGAAAGCAGCACTCAAAACGATGAGCAAATACTATAAAGCTGGTTATGTATCTGCAGAGGCAGCAACAACAGGCTCTACCAATGACCTGACTACATCAGGCAACTGGTTCCTGGATCGTGCACAAACTCAACCGCTTGCAGACAACCAATGGTCGGCAAGTTACGGATATCCGGTAGTTTCCACACCAGCTAGTGATGCGATCATCACTAACACGTCTGTACAAGGTTCGATCATGGCCATCTCGGCCAACTCCGAATATCCGGAGAAAGCAATGGAGTTCCTGAACCTGTTGAATACAGATCCAGTTCTGCGCAATATGGTTGATTCCGGTATTGAAGGCGTTCACTACAAAAAAGTGGATGACACGCACATGGAAAATCTCGCTGAATCCAAGAACTACGATATGCCTTCTTACTCCCTCGGTAACAACATGTTGTTGTATCTGAACAACAATGACCCGGATAACAAATGGGATGAGTTTAAGAAGTTTAATGCAGAGGGTGTAAATTCCCCAATTCTGAGCTTTAACTTTGACTCAAGTAAGGTGTCTTCGGAACTGACAGCTGTGCAGAATGTCAAAGAGCAATACTGGGCCGCATTGATGACAGGTACGCTGGACCCAGAGAACAATTTGGAGCAAGTGATTGAGAAGTTCAATCAAGCCGGACTTGAAAAAGTGATGGCTGAAGCCCAAACCCAGCTTGATGCCTGGAGAGCGGCAAATAAGTAAGGGTAAATTCAGGGATCGGGCCGCTGCTTGTTGCGCCCGATCCTTTTTCATTCAAGCCTGAAGGAGGATCTTCATATGACCGCATTTTTGAAAAATCTGATTAGAAACCGAGTCATGCTGTTCATGGTGCTGCCAGGCGCCATCTGGTTCTTCTTCTTTTCCTACTTGCCATTGGTTGGTACAGTAGCAGCATTCAAACAATATCGTTTCAGCCGCGAAGGCTTCTGGGCCAGTCTGATGAAGAGCGAATGGGTGGGTTGGGATAACTTTAAATTCCTGTTCAGCACTAACGATGCTTGGCTCATTACTCGAAACACGCTTTTTTATAACCTTGCCATTATTATTCTGGGGCTGGTATTCGCTGTAGGTTTGGCAATTCTGCTCTCGGAGCTGGTCAATAAACGATTAGCCAAATTGTATCAAACAGGTATGTTCCTGCCGTATTTCCTATCCTGGGTTATTGTCGGTTATTTCGCGTTCAGCTTCCTGAGCATGGATCGGGGGATGTTGAACCAGATTATTGGGTGGTTCGGTGTGGAACCGATTCAGTGGTATTCGGAAGCGAAGTATTGGCCGTATATCCTGGTGTTTGTAGCTTTGTGGAAAACGATCGGGTACAACAGCATTGTCTATCTCGCTTCCATTCTGGGGATTGATCGGTCGCTGTATGAGGCAGCGATGATCGATGGCGCCAATAAATGGCAGCAGATCCGCAACATTACGATTCCTTTGCTCTCACCTATCATTATTATTATGACGTTGCTGGCTGTGGGTCGCATCTTCTATGCCGACTTTGGTCTCTTCTATCAGGTTCCAAGGGATTCGGGTACGTTGTATGCCGTTACCAATGTTATTGATACCTATGTGTATCGTGGCTTGAAAACAAGTGGTGAGATTGGCATGAGTACCGCTGCCGGATTGTATCAATCCGTTGTAGGCTTCGTGCTTGTTATCATTTCCAACTATGTTGTACGCAAAATCGATAAAGATAGCAGCTTATTCTAGGACAAGGGAAAGGAGTGAACCACTGTGGCTCAAATCGTAAAAAAACGCGACTTCCATCATGTATCCAATGGCTGGAACGTCATTATGAATATTTTGGCCGGACTATTCGCTTTAATCTGTGTATTTCCTTTCGTGTTTGTAGTGATCATCTCGTTCACGGACGAGAAAGCACTGGCCCGTGACGGGTATCGACTGATTCCGAAGGAATGGAGTCTCGCAGCCTATCAGTTTGTGTGGCAGAGTGGAGACACGCTGCTGCGTGCTTATGGGGTAACCATTTTGGTGACGGTGCTGGGTACCATCATAAGTCTGATTCTAATGTCGCTGTATGCTTATGCAATTTCCCGCAAGAGTTTCCGTTATCGGAGATTTTTCTCCATATTTGCCATTCTGACCATGTTGTTCAACGGCGGGATGATTCCGACCTATATGGTCGTATCCCAACTTCTTCATTTAAAAGATAGCATATGGGCACTGGTTCTGCCGCTTGCAATGAATGCCTTCTATATCATGATCCTACGTACATTCTATTCAACCAGTGTACCGGATGCGGTCATTGAATCCGCGAAAATTGATGGAGCCGGAGAATTTTATACGTTTATGAAGATTGTTATTCCATTATCGTTGCCAGGGTTGGCGACAATCGGATTGTTCAGTACGCTCGGTTACTGGAACGATTGGTTCAATGCGCTGTTATATATCGATAACCCCAACCTCGTACCTCTGCAATCGATGCTGATGCGGATTGAGTCCAGCATCCAGTTCATCCAGCAGAACTCGGCGAACAGCTCGATGAGTCTGGCGGCGATGCAATCCATCCCGCAGGATACTTCACGGATGGCCATGGTGGTTCTCGCTACATTGCCGATTATTTTCGCTTATCCGTTCTTCCAGCGTTACTTTGTACAGGGTCTGACGGTCGGAGCTGTCAAAGAGTAACCGAATCACTTCTATAGGGTGGAGGTATCGAAGGATGATGATATATAAGGACAAAAGTAAATCCGTGGAAGAGCGAGTAGAACATCTGCTGAGCTTAATGACGACGGAAGAAAAGGCGGGTCAACTCATCCAGCCTTTTGGTTGGCAGACATATACGAATGATCAAGGGAACATCACGCTGAATGAATCCTTTAAGCAGCAGGTGGAAAACGGGGGCATAGGCTCCCTGTACGGTGCACTTCGTGCAGATCCATGGACGGGTGTTACGCTTGAAAATGGACTGTCTGCCAGAGAAGGGGCAGAAGCAGTAAACCTCATTCAGCGCCATGCTGTAGAGCATTCCAGACTGGGGATTCCCATTCTGATCGGAGAGGAATGCTCTCACGGACATATGGCGATTGACGGTACGGTCTATCCAGTTCCCCTTCTCTTAGGAAGTACTTGGAACGTGGATCTGTACCGTGACATGTGCCGGGCGGTCGCTCGCGAGACGCGTGCTCAAGGCGGTGCAGTAACGTATTCTCCGGTGCTGGATGTTGTACGTGATCCACGCTGGGGGCGTACCGAGGAATGCTTTGGTGAAGACCCGTATCTCATTGGTGAGCTAGCTGTTGCTTCCGTGCAAGGACTTCAGGGCGAGCGTTTGGACCAAGAGGATGCGGTAGCGGCTACACTGAAACACTTTGTCGGTTATGGCAGCTCGGAAGGTGGACGCAATGCGGGACCGGTGCATATGGGCTGGCGTGAGCTGCTGGAAGTAGATCTGTATCCGTTCCGCAAAGCTGTTGAAGCAGGCGCTCAATCCATTATGCCGGCTTATAACGAAATCGACGGTATCCCGTGTACGGTTAATACGGAACTGCTGGATGACGTTCTGCGAAAAGACTGGGGCTTTGACGGTCTGGTGATTACGGACTGCGGAGCCATCAACATGCTCGCAAGTGGGCATGATGTGGCGGCAGATGGATTGGAAGCATCCGTACAGGCCATTCAGGCTGGTATTGATATGGAAATGTCCGGTGAGATGTTTGGACAATATCTGGTGCAAGCGATCTCGGAAGGCAAACTTGAAATGCATGTACTGGATCAAGCTGTCCGCCGTGTGCTGGCACTGAAATTCAAGCTGGGATTATTTGAGCAGCCTTATGTGGATGCCGATCGAGCGGCAGAAGTCATTGGCAGTGAAGAGCATATTCAACTGGCACGCCAATTGGCTGCAGAAGGTGTGGTATTGCTCAAAAATGAAGCTGCAACGTTACCTCTGTCGACGGCAACAGCGGGCCGAATTGCTGTCATTGGTCCTAATGCAGACCAAGCCTACAACCAGTTGGGCGATTATACTTCCCCCCAACCGAAGTCCAAAGTGGCTACGGTACTGGATGGCATCCGCAGTAAGCTTGCTGTAAGTGAGAGTGGGCACGCAGGGGAAGGCTCAACTGGACATTCGAATAGTGAAAATCAGGTTTTCTATGCACCGGGATGTCGCATCAAGGGTGATTCGAGAGAAGGGTTCGAGCACGCAATAGAAACTGCACGTCAGGCAGATACAGTCATCATGGTCGTTGGCGGCTCGAGTGCCCGTGATTTTGGTGAAGGAACCATCGATCTGAAGACAGGTGCTTCCAATGTGTCCGATAACTCATGGAATGACATGGAGTGTGGAGAAGGCATTGACCGCATGACGCTTGGGCTTGCCGGAGTCCAGCTGGAGCTGATTCAAGAGATTCACAAACTTGGCAAAACACTTGTCATTGTTTATATCAACGGTCGCCCGATCACCGAGCCTTGGGTGGATGAACATGCCGATGCCATTCTGGAAGCATGGTACCCAGGCCAAGAGGGTGGGCACGCCATTGCGGACATTATGTTCGGCGAAGTGAATCCGTCCGGTAAACTGACGGTATCCATTCCGAAGCATGTGGGTCAATTACCGATTTACTATAATGGCAAACGTTCACGCGGCAAGCGTTATTTGGAAGAGGATCTGGAGCCTCGTTATCCATTCGGATATGGGCTCAGCTATACTACTTTTGATTACAGTGAGCCGAAGCTAAGTACAGAATCGATGACGGCCAACGAGACAGTCACCGTATCAGTGGAAGTCACCAATACAGGGTCTTGCAGAGGTGCAGAAGTCATTCAGATGTATGTATCCGACGTGGTTAGCCGTGTGGCACGTCCAGCTAAAGAGCTGAAGGGGTTTGAAAAAGTGAATTTGGAACCTGGAGAGACGAAGACGGTAGCCTTCCATATTGGAGCGGAGCAGCTGCAATATATCGGTCGTGATCTCACGCCTGTCGTTGAACCAGGACAATTTCATATTCATATCGGAAGACATGTGAAAGATACGCAGTTCGCCGAGCTGACGGTAGAGGAGGCGTAAGGAATTGGAACGCATCAGACGATTTATTCGCGAGTTGTCCGAACGTCAGTGGTTGGAGCAAATGGAGCTGCGCAGCTGGGACATCACCCGCGCTTATTATAAAGTGCCAGGACAATATGAAGATCAGAAGGCTTATCCAGAAGGCGAGGGGTTGAATCGTTTCCCGAGTGATCAGGGAACGACCTATTTCTTCCGGACACGGTTGGATGTACCTGCCTCCTGGCAGAAAGAACCTTACGGACTTGTATTTGAATCCGGTGGGGAAGGCTTGCTTCGGGTGAATGGACATTCCTATCAGGGGCTGGATCGTAATCATACGTATGTAACACTCGACCCTTCCCGAGTAGGGGCTCAGCCTGAACTTGAGATTGAGTTATTCGATCCGGTACCCGAGCCTGTAGATCCACTGAACCAACAAGCGGTTATTCAGCCGCCGATTACATCAATTAGCAGTTTGTTGGTGCGACCGAATGAACCTGTCCGCAGCCTGATGTACACGGTCACGATTGTGCGTGATTCCGCAGTGCTGCTGCCGGAAAGTGATTTTCGCCGTGTGCGACTGTTGGAAGCGATCTATCGGGCGATGGATCAATTCGTAGGTCTGACAGAAGACGCTGTCAAGCAGGGGAATGGCATCCACAGTATCGAAGAAGGATTGATCCATGAAGTGCGTGAGATTGGTGGAAACGCCGAAGGCTTGGAGCATATGGTGGGGCAATCGCACATTGACATTGCCTGGCTGTGGCCTGTACGTGAGACGGTGCGCAAGACCAGTCGTACATTCTCCACGGTGGATGCACTCATGAATGAATACCCGGAGTATGTTTATTCCCAGAGCCAGCCTTTGTTGTACGCTTTTCTGAAGGAACATGATCCCGAGCTATATGAACGGGTGAAGAAGCGCATTGCCGAAGGACGCTGGGAACTGGTTGGCGGGATGTGGGTTGAGCCGGATCTGAACATTCCGAGTGGGGAATCCCTGATTCGTCAGATGTTATATGGTCAACGCTTCTATATGGAGGAGTTCGGCAAAACATCACAGATTGAATGGCTGCCAGATACATTTGGTTATTGTGCTTCCCTGCCTCAGATTTTGAAGCATGGCAATGTGGAGTACTTCATGACGACCAAGCTCGGATGGAATGATACGAACGTATTTCCATATGACCTTTTCCACTGGGTAGGTATTGATGGCACGTCCATCCTGTCTTATCTCAATCATGGTGTTAACGAGCATACGCTGCCGAAGGACATTCATGATCATTGGCAGTCTTACCGCGAGAAGGCGGCGCATCCTGAGCATATGCTTCTGTACGGGCATGGCGATGGTGGCGGCGGCGTGACGCGAGAGATGTTGGAGTACGTGGATCGTTCTGAGTTGATGGTGGGCCAACCGAAGAATGGTTATAGTACCGCCGGTGCCTTTTTTGACGGAATCGAGAAGGCGCAGCCTGATCTTCCGAAGTGGCATGGCGACTTGTATTTGGAGCTTCACCGGGGTACCTATACGACCCATGGTCGCAATAAGCGCAACAACCGGAAGGCTGAGGTGCTTTATCGCGAAGCGGAGCTTTGGAACACACTTGCCTTACCGGATATGGAGCCGCAGCAGGATGCTGAAGTACGTTCGGCGCTGCATGATGGATGGAAGCTGATTTTGCTGAATCAATTCCATGATATTATCCCAGGCTCTGCAATTACCGAATCGTATGTAACTTCAGACGAGGAATATGTCCGGGTATTTGAATTGGGTAGAGCAGGTTTGAATCAAGGGGTAGCCGCTTTAACGAGGGGAATAAACACGCAGGGGCCAGAGGGTTCTATACCTTATGTTGTGTTCAACAGCCTTGGTTGGAATCGAATTGAAGTCGTTCAACTTCAAATGCACGATGGATTGGATCGTTACGTCATCGATGAAGAAGGTCAGCGTTTGCGCATGGATCGGGAAGATGGCCAAATTTCGGTTCTGGTGACGGATATTCCAACGTTTGGTCATAAGACGATTTGGCTCGTACCGGAAAATGCAAGGGAAACGAATGTAAGGGAAATGGCGAGCATTGCCGGGCAAAAGAACTTTACAGATACATGGGAAACCGCGTATTACCATGTTCAGTTTAACGAGCGTGGCGAGATATCCCGCTTGTGGGACAAGACAGCAGAACGAGAGATTCTGAAGCCAGGTGAGCACGGCAATCAATTTCACTTTTTCCATGACCGTCCGACGCTCTGGGATGCCTGGGATATCGACAGCCGTTATGAGGCTCAGGTTGCTGGAGAAGTGGAGCTCTTGGAGAAAAAGCTGGTTCTGGCAGGTACTACGAAGGATGTACTTCGTTTTCAGTGGAAGCTTCACCAGTCTGTGATTACACAGGATATGGTGTTCTATCATGACAATCGACGGATCGATTTCAAGACCCATGTAAGCTGGAATGAAGATCATAAATTGCTCAAAGTGGGCTTCCCGATCGATATAGTGACTTCCAAAGCAACCTATGAAATTCCATTCGGTGCATTGGAGCGTCCAACTCATCGCAACACGAGTTGGGAGCAGGCTCAGTATGAAGTGTGCGGACACCGCTTCGCAGATGTCGCCGAGCACGGATATGGCGTCAGTCTGCTTAATGATTGCAAATATGGATACGACGTACAGGGAAGCACGATTCGCCTTTCCTTGTTGCGTGCACCGAGATGGCCTGACCGGACTGCGGATATTGGAGAACATGACTTCACCTATTCCCTGTATCCACATGAAGGCGACTGGAGAAGTGCACATACGGTACGTCAGGCAGCCGAATTAAACCATGAAGTGCCTGTGCATCAGGTGGACCAGAACGCAGGCGTACGCCCGGCAACTGGATCATGGATTGAATTCGATAGCAACCATGTCATCTTGGATACGGTCAAACCGGCAGAGGCAGGAAACGGTACAGTACTCCGTTTCTATGAGTCTTCGGGCACACGTGAACGAGTGACGCTGCAATGGCCGCATGCATTTGAGCAAGCTTATCTCTCCAATGCTTTGGAAGAAGCAGGCGAGCCTTTGGATACCACCAATGGTCAGATTACATTATCTTTTAAACCTTACGAAATAAAAACCGTGCTATTACGGTAAACCTTTTTGAAATATATTGAGCTATGTAAGATGAACTAAAACATGTACACGACAACGGAGAGTGCAGAACCAGATGGAGAAACGAAGTGTTCGCCTAAAAGCTTTCTGAAAGAAAGCTACATCGGAAGCATACGCTATCCCCGGATTTTCCCATTGGAGAAGGGAATCAAAAAAATCTGGGGATAACAGCGATCGGAAGATGGTACTGCAATCGTAGTGTCCAGTGTACAGTTAATGAGTTTATCTTGCTACGGCTACACCATTCAATTTGTTTAAGGAGTGCACTCATTCATGGAACAATTCAGACTACCCAAAATACCGATGCCACCTGTTGCATTGCCACAAGCCGTACAGGCTGTAATGGAAGAAGCAGAGCAGAAGCTGTCACATCGACCGAAGCTGCTTCAACTATTCAAGAACTGTTTCCCGAATACGATTGAAACAACAACGAAATTAATGGATGACGGCACGACCTTTGTCATCACTGGCGATATTCCAGCTTCCTGGCTACGGGATTCCGTAGAGCAAGTGGTGCATTACATTCCATTTGCCAAAGAAGATCAAGACCTGCAACGCATTATTGGTGGTCTGATCAAGCGCCACATCCAGTACGTTCATATTGATCCGTATGCCAACGCCTTCAACGAGACAGCCAATGATTGGCACTGGAACACCACCGACGTGACCGAGATGTCACCTTGGGTGTGGGAGCGCAAATTCGAGATTGATTCCTTGTGCTTTGTTGTGCGTCTCGCTTATTTATATTGGAAAGAAACCGAACTGACCGATATTTTCGATTCCAGCTTCAAAGCCGCAATGCGCAAAATCGTGGATTTGTTCCGGGTGGAGCAACATCACATGGAGAAATCACCATACAGCTTTACCCGCAATAACGGCATTGCTACGGATTCAATCCGCAATAACGGACGAGGCATGCCCGTCAATTACACAGGCATGATCTGGTCCGGTTTCCGTTCCAGTGATGATGCGTGTGATTTCCACTACAACATTCCAGGCAATATGTTTGCCGTCGTTGCCCTGCGTCAGATGCAGGAGTTCGCGGAGTGGGTATTCCGGGATATGGAGTTCCTGCAGGAGCTTAAGGATCTGGAAGCCGAAGTAGATCATGGTATTCAGCTGTACGGTATTTACCGTCATCCCGAGTTTGGCCCGATCTATGCCTATGAGACGGATGGTTTCGGCAACTACTGCCTGATGGATGATGCGGGTACACCCGGACTGATGTCCATTCCTTATCTTGGCTACGTCACAGCGGATGATCCGATCTATCAGAATACGAGACGTTTTGCGCTCAGCAAAGAGAATCCGTTCTATTATGAAGGCAAAGTTGCCAAAGGAATCGGCAGCCCGCATACACCGCCGGATTACATCTGGCATATGGGTCTGTCCATGCAAGGATTGACGGCCCAGTCTGCTGAAGAGAAGCTCGAAATCATTCGGATGCTGGAAGCAACGGATGCGGATACAGGATATATGCATGAAGGTTTCCATGCCGATGATCCGACGATTTTTACGAGAAAATGGTTTGCTTGGTCCAACAGCCTGTTCTCCCAGTTGGTCTATAAATCCATGAAGGATGGTTTGCTATGAGTAGCGCACAGGTGAAGAGAACCAAGTTGATTATTTTCTCTGATCCAACGTTTCCAGTGGAGGGTACTTTGCCAACGCAAGGTGCTCTTGATTCATGGAAAGCATCGGAAGAGATCATCGTTGTGGGCGCGGATGATTTGGCTTCGGCTTTGAGCACAGCGGCAGGTGAAGGGTGTTTCGTGAACCTGCATGCGCCTTATTTTCCTAAATCCGCTTGGACCGAAATCGCAGCTTTTCTTCATCAGGGGGGGAGTCTGATCAGCATTGGTGGCGCACCATTCAAACGTCCTGTTCGTCAGGAGAATGGGGCATGGAATTCCGAGTCGGAACAAACGGCGTATCACCAGGAACTTTACATTCATGAGGCGTTAAAGGTATCCGCAGCCAAAGTGGATTCACTAACTTCCTCAGAAGATATTCCACTCCTTGCAGGCAAAGAGAGACTGTTCGAGAATGCGGATACGTGGAATCTGGTACCTCATACAACCAAAACAAGCGATTTGCCACATCAGATGGGTTCCTCAGGTCCGATGAGCACGCAGATTTCTCCGCTGCTCCGCGGCCGCAGCAAGGATGGTCGCAACATCGCTGCCCCAATCGTATTATGGGAAAACTCCCGCAGTACGTTTGCCGGTTCGCGCTGGCTGTTTGTGCATCTGCCTTTGACGGCTACCTTCTGGGATCAGAACGGAGCAGCCGAAATCGTGAACTGGGCGCAGTATTGCGCCAAAGGTGTAACCGAGCTATCTCTGAAGCCGAACTATGCTTCGTATGAATTGGGTGAACGAGCTTCACTGATCCTCCAAACTCAAATTCTACAGCGTGCGGGAAGCAGACGAAGTGAGCCGGAGCTGTGGACGTTTGATTTAACCATTGAACGGGAAGATCGCACAAACAGCACGGTAGAGAAGGTATGGAATCATCAACTGGAGCTGGAACTTTCCGGCGAACAGCGTTTTGAACGCATTCTTCTTCCGGTTTCAATCAAGAGCGGGCTGTACCGAATCGTGGGTCGTGTTCAGGCACCGGATGGCGAAGTTCGCATACTGCGGCAAGGCTTCTGGGGTCAGGACGCAGCTTTGTTGGCAGAAGGGGAAGTCATTACACGCAGCAGAGATTATTTTATCAAAGACGGTCGTCCATTGCCTGTGGTTGGTATGACCTACATGACCTCTGATGTGGCACGGAAATTCCTGTTCCTTCCTAATGCGGATGTATGGGATCGGGATATGGCACAGATGGCGAAGGCCGGCATTAACTGGATTCGGACCGGAATCTGGACTGCCTATCGCAACATGATGCAGGTGGATGGTCATATGTCTGAGGATGTACTGCGTGCTATTGATGCGTTCCTGTTAACGGCAAAACGGCACGGCCTTCAAGTGACGTTCACCTTTTTCTCCTTTACACCCGAGACGTGGGAAGGAACAAATCCATATTTAGACCCGCAGAGCGTAGATGCACAGAAACGCTTCATCCGCAGCATTGTTAGTCGTCACAGACATTCCACACATGTGGACTGGGACTTGATTAATGAACCGTCGATGTTTGATCCTGTGCGCATATTCTCGGATGGGCCACGTTCGGCAAGAGATTCATATGAGCAGCAGGCGTTTATCGAGTGGCTTCAGCAGCGACATCAGACGATTGAAGCGTTGCAGGAGGCATGGAACATGTCACCTAAACAGCTCCCTGACTTCACCGCAGCAGTCATTCCTGAACCGGAAGAGATCAATTTCGATGTACAGGACATGCACAAGGCTAAAAAAGGAACACGCTGGCTTGATTACTGTCTCTTCTCGATGGAGATGCATAATGTTTGGGCGAGAGAGCTTGTAGGCACGATCAAGGATCTTGTTCCCCATCATCTGGTTACCGTAGGGCAGGATGAAGCTCTCGGAGCACAGCGGCCTTCACCGTTCTTCTATGAGCGGGAAGTGGATTATACAACCGTGCATTCCTGGTGGCTCAACGATGACCTGATCTGGGACGGCATTTTCGCCAAAACACCACATAAACCCAATCTCATTCAGGAGACAGGCATCATGTATGTGGAAACCCCGGATGGCCGGGCCAAACGCACAGAGGAAGAGCTTCACAGCATTCTGGAGCGCAAATACGCCTATGCCTTCTCAACAGGCGGTGCAGGAGCAGTGCAATGGATCTGGAATACGAACTTCTATATGGATAATGCCAATGAATCTCATATTGGAGCGCTGAGAGCGGATGGTACGGAAAAACCTGAAGCCGATGTGTCTTACGATTTTGGCCGATTCATGGAGCAGATTCGGGACTTGTTTACCGATCGCGAGCTGGAGGAGATTGCGGTGGTCTTCCCGTATTCCAACGATTTCTCGAACCGTTCCCTGGCTTACGATGCAACTACAAAATTGACCCGTGTGATGGCTTATGAGCTGAAGCAGCCATTCCGGGCTGTATCCGAGTATCATCTGGAAGCATTGAAGCAGCAACCACCGAAGCTGATCATGGTTCCGAGTCCGCACAACATGGACAGTGATGCCTTAAGTGAGCTATTCAACTTCGCGGAGAATGAAGGAGCTACGCTGCTTATTACTGGCCCGCTCGGGTTGGATGCTTATTGGAAGAGAAGTGATCGAGCAGATCATCTTGTTGGCCAGCGCAGTCTGGGCAACGTACAGCGAGAAGAAATGCTGAATATTAACGGGGTGGATCACCGCGTCACGTATGGTCGTCGCCGGATTGCCGAGGTGGCGAAGGAAACGTTACTTCATGCGGAGAATCATACACCTGATGAAGTAGAAGTACTGCCATTAGGCAAAGGCAAGTTGATCTGGAGCCCGCTGCCGCTGGAGCTGAATGGCCGGGATGAGCCGCTGGCTGACCTGTATCGATATGCGTCAGAAGTGGCTGGTATTAAAAATGAACTGGAATGGATATCTGGCGGTGATCTGGCAGGGATTTATGGCCGGAAGCTGAGCTTCCCGAAAGGCAATCTGTACGTATTTGTATCGGAGTTCGCTTTGAATCATGAGGTGAAAGTCAGAGATACACGTACGGGAGTCATATATACGTTCCTGTTGGAGAAAAATCGCTCGGTGCTGTTTGCCACAGATGATGCCGGACAGCTGCAAGCCGTATATCGTCCGGATGAAGTAGAGATTGTACAACAAGAGGTAGAGGGGGAATAATACAATGACCAAACCAACAAGCAAATCGAAAAGAGCGCATATTATTTCTCACACGCACTGGGATCGGGAATGGTATTTGCCGTATGAGAAGCATCATATGCGATTGGTGCAACTGGTGGATGCCTTGCTGGATCAGCTCGATCAGGGGCCAGATTTTAAAAGCTTTTACCTGGACGGCCAGACGATCATCATCGATGACTATCTTCAGGTTAGACCTGAGCAGAAGGAACGGTTGGAGAAGCATATTCGTGATGGCCGGATTGTCATTGGGCCTTGGTATATTTTGCAGGATGCCTTCCTGACCAGTGGTGAAGCGAACGTTCGTAATATGCAGGTTGGACATCGGGATGCCAAACGTTACGGAACACCTTCAAAGATCGGATACTTCCCAGATACGTTCGGACTTGTAGGACAGACACCGCAGCTTATGCTGCAATCGGGCATTGATAATGTCTTTTTTGGGCGAGGCGTGAAGCCAACGGGCTTCAACAACATGGTGTCTGACGATGGATACGAGTCCAGTTTCTCAGAGCTGATGTGGGAAGGTCCGGATGGATCTAAAGTGCTCGGTGTTTTATTTGCCAACTGGTACTCTAACGGGAATGAAGTTCCGGTGGACGAAGCTTCAGCTCGTAAGTTCTGGGAAACCAAGCTGGCTGATGCGGAGAAATATGCATCGACGAATGAATTGCTGTACATGAACGGATGTGATCACCAGCCGATTCAGAAGGATCTGCCTGAAGCCATCCGTATGGCTGAACAATTGTATCCCGATATCGAGTTTGTTCACTCCAACTTCCCGGACTATCTGTCAGCGTTGAAAGCATCTGCGGTTCAGGAGCTGTCTGTTGTAAAAGGAGAGCTGCGCAGCCAGCGTACTGATGGCTGGGGCACTCTGGTGAACACGGCTTCCGCACGCGTTTATCTGAAACAGATGAACCAACTGGGCCAAGCCATGTTGGAAAAAGTGGCTGAGCCCCTGGCTTCGTTCGCGCATCTGCTGGGTCATTCATATCCGCATGATCAGTTTACCTATGCCTGGAAAACGTTGATGCAGAATCATCCGCATGACAGCATCTGTGGCTGTAGCGTAGACGAGGTACATCGCGAGATGGTCACACGGTTTGATAAGAGCCGTCATGTCGCTGAGGCCCTGATTGAGGATAGCACCAGCCAAATCGCTGCAGCTGTGGATACTTCAACCTTTGAACGATATGGTGATGAAGCCCGGCCTGTGGTTGTGTTTAACACTTCGGGATGGGAGCGCAGCGGTGTGGTTCAGATTGAACTGGATGCGGCCCGTCTGTACTTCCGCGACGGTTTCTCATTGGAAGATATGGCAGCTAAAATGAACGCCATCGACCTGTCAGGTCGTATATTGGTGGATGAAGAAGGAAAACCAGTGCCGTGTACGGTAGAGGATATGGGTCTGCAATTCGGCTATGATCTGCCGGATGATCGATTCCGTCAGCCATATAGCTGCCGTAGGGTCAGTATTACATTTGAAGCAGAGAACGTGCCTGCACTTGGCCTGAAGACGTATGCTTTGGTTCGCATGGACAGCAATGCTGCGAATTCAGATACACTGCTGCGTGGTCAACGTGGCATGGAAAATGAATATTTTATCGTAAATATTGCAGACAATGGATCTTTTGCACTTAAGGATAAACGGACAGGCCGAACGTATAAAGATCTTGGCGTGTATGAAAATGTCGGTGATATCGGCAATGAGTACATGTTCAAGCAACCGGAGAACGAAGTAGCACTGACTACGAAGGATCTTCGGGCAGAAATTCGAGTTATCGAAGATGCGCCTTACAGAGCTTCGTACGAAATTGTTCATCATTGGGAGATTCCTGAATCCGCCGACGAAACGCTTGATCGTGAGCAGCGGGAACTTATCTATTATCCGCATCGTAAAGCTCAACGTTCCAAACAAATGGTTACGCTCAAGATCCGAACCATTGTGTCGTTAAGCCGCAGTGGAAAAGGCATCAAGCTCGAAACAACCTTCAACAATCAGGCGAAGGATCATCGGGTGCGGGCACTCTTCCCGACGGATCTGACAGCTGCTGTTCATCACGTTGACTCGATGTTCGAAATTGCTACTCGCGATAATACGCCTGCACCGGAATGGCAGAATCCGAGCAACACCCAGCATCAGCAAAGTTTTGTTGATGTGAGCGAGGATCAGGCTGGGTTGGTTGTAGCCAATCTCGGTCTGAATGAATATGAGGTTCTTGAGGATGGACGGAATACGATTGCGGTGACATTGCTTCGTGCCGTGGGAGAGCTTGGAGACTGGGGATTGTTCCCGACACCGGAAGCTCAGTGTCTCGGCGAGCATTCCTTCCAACTGGAGATTATCCCTCATGACGGGAACGGAGCAACATCCGGAGCGTACATTGAAGCTTATCAGTTCCAGATTCCATGGACTTTGGCTCAGACGAACGTACACCCGGGATTCCTGACGCCAAGCAACACACCTGTTGAGTGGCAAGGGGAAGGTCTTGCGTTTTCTTCACTGAAGGTGAACGAGGATTCGGGTGATCTGATGTTGCGTTGGTATAATATGGGGTCGAATACAACTGAGTTGAAGTTTGCTGCTTCTGAGTCCATCCCGCAAGCATTGGAAGATGCATATCAGAGCAACATTCTGGAAGAAGATACAGGTAAACTGAATGCTTCGATAATACATGAATCTTCCACTGCCTTAATCAGCAAAGAATGGGCTCTTCAAGCGGGACCTTGTGAGATTGTTACGGTGGGGCTACGTCGTTAATTTTCCAAGCGTGATCGTATATATTTTTTGTGTAGTGTCTAACCGAAGTTCTGCGCACTGTCATGGAATGGATAATGCTTTTTCCAGCTGAAAATGTTGAGTTATTCCTCAAGTTTATATAGAATGAACAGTAGAATTACAAGCGATCGAAGGTTACCCTGCCATCATGATGGTCATCGTAAAATTCAATTGTTCATTCTATATTGAAACTATTAAGGGGGCTTGAAGCCATGGAATCCTTGGGAGGACTGCTTCAGCAGCTGAATCCTTCCTTTCGTGAACAGTCGCGGCGGATTGCGGCGGAATTGATGGAAGATCCGTACGTACGCGAATTCCGCGCAGGTCATCCTGAACTGAAAGATGCACAGCTTATTACCGATCTGAGCAAGCTGTATCAGTATGCCAAAGATTCGAAGAACTGTGCGAACTGTCCGGGGCTCGACAACTGTCCTAACGATTTCCAGGGTCACTTTTGCAAACTGGAAGTAGAGCATTTTAACGGTAAACCCGAAATTATAGATAAAAAAGCACCTTGTTCCAAACATGTCGCCCGGCAGAATGAGCATGTTATCAAGCAAAGAATCCGCAGCTTCTATGTGGACGAGCGTGCGCTCAATGCAGGATATAACGATGTGGAAATTATGGGCAAGGATCGGATGCGTGCTCCGGCGGTGAACCAGGTTCTGCGTTATATTAACGACACCAAGGAGAATGGATTGTCTCCGCAAGGACTGTTTTTGGAAGGATCATTTGGAACGGGCAAGACGTTTCTGATGTGTTATTTGCTGCATGAACTCGCGGTTGTGGGCCACACAGGTGTTATTATCTACATGCCTGATTTTGTGGAGGATCTGAAATCCATGATCAGTGAGGGAAACAAGCTGAAGGAAACGACGGATATTCTGAAAAGCTGTGATCTGCTCATCTTTGATGATATTGGGGCAGAGAATCTGAACCCATGGGTTCGAGATCATGTGATGGGTTCCATTCTGAATTACCGTATGAATCGCAAACCTACATTTTACACGTCAAACTACAACTTGGATGGGCTGGAGAAACATCTTAGCTTCACCAGTAGGGACGGCGAGGAAATGAACAAAGGCCAGCGTTTGATGGACCGGATTCGTCCGTTTGTTGATGTCATCTCGGTTCGGGGTGAGAATCAGCGGGGCAAACGTTAATTTCTATTTAGGTTACCGATCTGATCTATTTTTTACTCATATAGTCCCAAAAAAAGCCTGGCTTTCGCATTGTCGCGAAAACCGGGCTTTTCTGGCCTGCGTGCAGCCTGAAGATCCTATTCGGTGATAAATTTGAAAATCACCATTCCGAAAAAGATAACCGTCATCAGGCCGGCCATGCCAGCAACACCCGCAATCAGATCAAACAGATCGTTACGGGGTTCCTCGTTCACATGTTCACGCGGGTCGTTGATCCGCACATTTGCATCCATGGTATTGCCTCCTTATGGGGATAACAGCTTGCCCTTACAGGGAACTGAAGCCCGGAGTAATTTTAGTATACTTGGAAAAGAAAGCGTTTGTAAAGATTTTGCAGTGAACCTGCTAGTTCCCCAATTGTGAAGATTTGATGTTGGGAAGATGAACATTGATGCGTTCATTTCACAACATTAGAGTTGCTGTGTTATACTGGAAGTGTCGTTCGCGACGTTACAGGTTAAAATAAACCGTAAGTATATATAAGGAGGACAATTTCATGGCTATTGTTAACGTATCCGATCAATCCTTCAACGCTGAAGTCGAAGGCGAAGGAACGGTTCTTGTTGATTTCTGGGCGCCTTGGTGTGGTCCTTGTAAAATGCTCGCTCCAATCTTGGAAGAGCTGTCCACCGAAGTTGGCGATGCAGTGAAAATTGCTAAAGTCAATGTGGACGAAAATCCGGAATCCGCTTCCCGCTTCGGCGTAATGAGCATTCCAACATTGATCTTCTTCAAAGATGGTCAACCGGTTGATAAAGTGGTTGGTCTGAACTCAAAAGATGCTCTCAAAGGAATTATCGAAAAACACCAATAATTAACCAAGATTTCACATACGCCTCCGGTTATGCGCCGGGGGCGTTTTGCGTCGAATACTTTCATATAGGACAATATAAGATATACTATTTATTATAAGGTGAAACTGAAATTTACATGAACAACGGAGAGGGCAGAAATGACTTGTAGAAACGAAGTGGTCGCCTAAAAGCTTTCTGAAAGAAAGCTACTTCGGAAGCATGCCCTATCCCCGGATTTATACGTTATAAGAAAAGAATCAAAGAAATCTGGGGATAACAGCGATCGAAAGGTCATTCTGTCATCGGAGTGCCTCATGTAAGGTGAAGCTATCAGCTTTCTCAGTAATCGGGAAGGAGGACCCACCGAATTATGGATGAATTCATTACAAACGTGCAGGAGCAGGAGAAGGCACTAGAGCAGATTCGCCACAAGCTGGCTTTGCTGCCTGACATGTCCGGCTGTTACCTGATGAAAAATAGTGAAGGTACTATTATCTATGTAGGTAAAGCCAAAGTGCTGAAGAATCGCGTAAGATCATATTTTATCGGCAGTCATAATGGGAAGACACAGCGCCTGGTGTCCGAAATCCGTGATTTCGAATATATCGTTACCGGCAGCAATATGGAAGCACTCATTCTGGAGTGTAACCTGATCAAGAAACATATGCCGCGGTATAACGTGTTGCTCAAGGATGATAAGACGTTTCCTTACCTTAAAATTACGAATGAAAAACATCCCCGACTCGAAGTGACCCGGCGGGTGCTCAAAGATAAAGCCAAATACTTCGGACCTTATCCGAATTCATATGCGGCACACCAAACGAAAAAACTGCTTGACCGGATGTATCCGTTACGCAAATGCGGCGTAATGCCGAAGGAAGTATGCCTGTATTATCATATGGGACAGTGCCTCGCTCCCTGTGTGCAAGAAGTGGGCAAGGAGCAGTATGATGAGATCTCCCAGGAGATCAGTTCATTTTTGAGTGGCGGGCATGAGGAGATCAAAAAGGATTTACAGCGCAAAATGCAGGAAGCGGCTGAGGATCTATATTTTGAACGTGCCAAGGAACTTCGGGATCAGGTCATTGCCATTGATGCGATGATGGAAAAACAGAAAATTACGATGGCGGATGCCAGAGACCGCGATGTGTTTGGTTTTGCCATTGATAAAGGCTGGATGTGTGTCCAGATTCTATATATGCGTCAGGGGAAAATGATTGAACGACACGTGTCGACGTTCCCGTTTTACGGTGAGGCATACAGTGACTTTATGTCTTACGTGACCCAGTATTACAGTGATAATCCAGCGTTGCCACAGGAGATTTTACTGCCGGAAATGCCAAAAGATATGGCAACTGATGACGGTGGTGCGGATGATATATCCGATGGTGATGGAGCGGTACCTGCGGCGGTGACAGCCGAGTCAGAAGAGACAACGCGATTGGCGCAAGATTCTGTGGTTGAGCTACGTGTTGCCGAGGCCCGTGCATCTTATGGTGATAGCCAACCCGAAGCAGAAGCGGAAGAAGCTACGATGGTTATCCTGGAAGACGCTGTTGCTCAGGAAGATGTATCGGCTGATAAACAGCCCCCAGGTCTTGAAGATCCTTCTCAAGTCGCAGCAGCATTGCAGGAATGGCTGGAAATCAAAGTCCACATTCCGCAGCGTGGATTGAAACGCCAGATGATCACCATGGCCGTGGATAACGCACGTGTGGCACTGGAAGAGAAGTTCCGCCTAATTGAGCGGAATGAAGAACGGACATCGAAAGCTGCTGAAGGACTGGGACGTTTTATTGGACTGGATCAGCTTCACCGTATTGAAGCGTTTGATAACTCGAACATCCAGGGTACCAACCCGGTATCTGCCATGATCGTATTTACCGATGGTAAACCGGATAAGAAGGAATATCGGAAGTACAAGGTCCGTTCGGTTGAAGGACCGGATGATTATGAAACGATGCGAGAAGTTATCCGTCGCCGTTACGAGCGGGTGTTGAAGGAAAACTTAACCCAGCCTGACCTGATCGTGGTTGATGGAGGCAAAGGGCAGATCTCAGCAGCCGTGGATATTTTGGAAAATGAGCTGGGGCTGTTTATTCCGGTATGCGGTCTGGTGAAGGATGCGAAGCATAAGACTTCACAGTTGATGATCGGCAACCCACCGGAAGTCATCTCCTTGCCTCGGGATAGTCAGGAGTTCTACCTGTTGCAGCGGATTCAGGAAGAGGTCCACCGTTTTGCGATTTCGTTCCACCGCGAGCAGCGTGGTAAATCGATGGTGACTTCCCGTCTGGATGCCATTCCGGGGATCGGAGAAAAGCGGCGCAAGCTGCTGCTGAAGCATTTTGGCTCTTTACGCAAAATAAAAGAGGCCAGCGTCGAAGACTTCCGGCCTCTATCTATTGGTGACAAGCTTGCGAATCAAATTATTGCAGCACTTCGTGATGAGGAGTCGTGACATACGGCTTCTCTTTTTGTTTTGGATTCATCCTATAGATGACATAACCAACGATGGCCGGAAGCACAATCCAGAAGAGTCCTGCGGAAATGTTCAGTGCATCACCCATGAAGATCAGGCTTAACCCCATCAACAGGCTGTCAAAGATAACATGCGCGAATACAACGGCGATGAAGCCGTGGCGCAGCATGATCAGACTGAACAAAAGTCCGATGACAGTAAGCTCTATTGGACGTGTGATCACCGGATAGATCGGGTACAGGGTGTGTCCCAGAGCCCAGATCAATGTTGGGATAAGGCAGGCGATGAACGTATTTCGTACCACCTTCTGCATCATGCGAATCCCGAACAGGCGATAGACCGTTTCCTCACCGATCCCGGCCATCCAAGCCATAATCGGGAAGATCCAGGCATAACTCATGTTGTATGTGGACTGGTCAGCCGATGTTGTTGACCAGCTTCCAATACTGCGCTCCAGAATAAAGAACAGTACGGATTGCACACCCAGTAGAATCAACGCCCATAAGTAGCCTGTATACATACTGTGCAGTACATATTTGCCGTATCCGGGTTCTTTGGCCCGAGGCCAAGGATTCAGACCGATTTTGCGCCACATGCCGTCACCGGCAACGAGCGACAGATAGATGGTTGCACTCATAACCAGCGTTATCCCAGCTTGCATCACCATCAGGAAGGTCAGCATAAAATTAGATAGCCCCTGCGCCTGAAAGAGCGGGATCATGTTCAGTGTGCCAATCACGGAAGCCGCAAAGTATACCAAGGACAGAACGATTCCGCGTTTGAACGACGTGTTTGCCCTCGTCAGAATACTGTAGATGATCGCGAGCACGCCAAGCACAAAGGTCAGGAAAGCATAACCGCCGTAAGTCATCCAGTTGGCTTGCCGAGTCTGATTTTCTACATAGTCAGTATGGGAGTCAGGGACTGAGAAGACCGATTCGAAGGAGCGAACGGCTCCGTTTTCAAACGTAAAATTCAGTTCCAGCTTGGAATCTCCAATTTGCTTTTCATTATCTGTGTATTGCAGCCCCGCTTCTTCTTCACGGGTGTCCAGTTGAAGTTTCGGTACAGTATACCCGAATTCGCCAAGGACGCTAGCGGCAAGCTGCTCTTTTTCATTTAGAGAAAGGTTATCTTCAGCTAAACGTTGGGCAGCATTCACTTTGCTTTTGTCCTGCTCAGCCTCAATGGATGCATACAGGGAAGAAGGCAGTTCGCGCTTGAAACCGACAACTTTTCCTGTTCTCATATGTACGTCAACATTCAAATAACCGCCTTTGTCCTGATCGGGCAAACGAACGCGGTACACATCGTAAGGATAGGTTGTTTCCCATTTCTTGTTATAGGTTTCTAACTGTTTGGTTTTGGCCATATACCCATAAATATCGGAATGGGTTTGGTACGTCACCAGCTCGTTTCCGGTATCCGTCGGAAGGGTATAATCAGGTAGAGAAGCTGCAAAAGATCGTGCCGACTCCGCCGCTTTCTCCTTGCTTATGAAGGAAGTAGACTGGATATCAGTCGTTTGCGATGAGGTGGCAGGAAAGATTTGAAAAACGAAAAACAGAATCAGACCAATCGCCGCAAGCAACCCTAAACGCTTGAAGTTAGCTTTGAGTACCAAAGGCTGCCCTAAGGGATTCATTTAATATTGTTCCTCCTTTATTAATGTGGATATTAAAGTAAAGATAGCACAGCCCAAGCCCCGAATGCCAATGGCGAAACGAGAAGTGGTGCAAATGCATGAAAACGAATGAAAATGATCGAAACAATCTGATCTATCCGTCGCCATATCTGAGTTTTTCCCTTTTTGACGGAATTCGATGCTATTTACACAAAAATCGTTTTGTGTACAAACGTCGCAGCGCTTATAATTTTGAATCAAATGTCCAATATTCCGCATGTCTTTAGGCTAACAAGGGAACGAATAGAAGGTATAAAAGGCATTCCAACCTAATGTATATGTATTACAGCGAAAATCATACATGTTTACGCTCCGAAATAGGGCTTTCCAAGGGCTTGGCTATTCCGTCAAGTGATATGGAAAAGCACTTCGGAGAAAGGCTCCACGTCGTGGGGTCATTTTCTTTTTGGCAGAGGTGGATGATACTCAAGTGAAAATGAATGTTCAATGGATGCGTCTATCGCCACCCCGAATTCTGGTCCTAGGGTTCGCGGGTATTATATTGCTCGGGACACTTCTGTTGATGCTCCCGACATCCAGTCGAAGCGGGGTCAGCCTTCCTTTTATTGACGCACTCTTCACTGCGACTTCTGCAGTCTGTGTAACGGGGCTGGTTGTGGTGGATACCGGTACTCATTTTTCGACGTTGGGTCAGATTATAATTGCAATCCTGATTCAAATTGGCGGTCTTGGCTTTATGACGATGTCGACACTGGTGGCGATTGCATTCAAACGGCGGATCTCTCTGCGTGAGCGGTTGATTTTGCAGGAAGCGATGAACCAGAGTACGATGGAGGGGATTGTCCGCCTTATTCGCAAAGTTGTGATCTACTCGCTCATATTGGAAGGCATATGTGGCACGTTGTTCGCCATTCGGTGGTCGTTTGATATGCCAATGGGGCAGGCCATCTATTATGGATATTGGCATGCCATCTCCATGTTTAACAATGCTGGGTTTGATATGTTCGGGGAATTCCGCAGCTTAACCGGGTATGTGTATGATCCGCTCGTGAATTTTACTGCCATGTTCCTGATTATTGCAGGCGGTATCGGTTTTGTTGTTCTATCTGATCTGGTGGAGTATCGGAGGACGAAGAAGCTTTCGTTGCATTCCAAAGTGGTATTGCTGACGACAGGTTTGTTAATCGTATTTGGCGCACTGGTTATTTTTGTTTTTGAATTCAGCAATCCCCGGACACTGGGTGGTTTGAACTGGGGTGGTAAAATTCTCGGTTCGTTCTTTCAGTCGGTTTCCCCAAGAACAGCAGGGGCGAATACGGTAGACATTGCTGGCCTGAGACAGGCAACGCAATTTTTCATCATTATATTAATGTTTATTGGTGCTTCCCCCGGTTCTACTGGAGGCGGCATTAAAACAACCACATTCATGATTATGGCCGGAGCTGTCTATGCCATGATGCGTGGACGGGAAGATATCGTCTTTTTCAGATATCGGCTCCTACAGGAACGGATTTTCAAAGCACTGACGATTACACTGCTTGCCCTGTTGCTCATTATTGCCGTTACGATGGTGCTTAGTACGACGGAAGACAGCAGTTTTTTGATGATATTATTTGAGACGACATCCGCCTTCGGTACCGTTGGTTTATCTATGGGGCTTACACTGAAGCTGACCACGATCGGCAAGCTTTTGATCTGTTTCACCATGTTTGCAGGACGTCTTGGACCAATTACGCTCGCGTATGCACTCGGACAGAAAAAGGGTAAAGAGTTGTACAGGTATCCGGAAGGCAAAATGATTATTGGATAAGGGGTTCGTGAAGAACAATGAAAACACAGCAGTTTGCGGTAATTGGGCTAGGGCGCTTTGGCTCCAGTCTGGCACAGGAATTAATGGAGCTTGGTTATGAAGTGCTGGGTATCGATAAAAATGAAGAAGTCGTCGAAGACATGAGTGAATTGGTCACCCATGCCGTCGTCGCGGATTCAACTGATGAGGAAGTGCTGCGCTCCCTGGGCATCCGTAATTTTGACTGCTGTGTTGTTGCCATTGGGGCTGATATCCAGACCAGTATTCTCACTGCTATTTTACTGAAGGAACTCGGTGTAAAAACAGTTGTGGCCAAAGCCATTTCAGTTCTTCATGGACGGGCACTGGACAAGCTGGGGATCGATCGTGTCGTTTATCCTGAGCGTGATATGGGAATTCGGGTTGCCCATCAGCTCGTCACCCCGAATCTGCTGGATTATATCGAATTGTCCGATGATTACAGTATTGTGGAGATGAAGGTTCCAGCCTGTCTGCATAATAAAACGCTGTCCACTCTGAATGCTCGAGTACGCTTTGGTTGCAGCATTGTAGCTCTGCAAAAGGAAGCCGGGGTTATCATTGCCCCGACTGCACTGGACTCGCTTCAGATGGGTGATATCATGGTGATTATCGGCATGAATGATGACATTGACCGTTTTGAGGAAGAAGTGATCAGCCAAGAGAGCTAGAGCTGAGTCTATTAAATGAAAGCAGAGCGTTGAGCTCGGCTGATTAATATGAATGCTAAGGCGTCGTAGTCCTTCGTGAGGGCAGCGGCGCCTTTGCTGTAAAGAGAGCAGCCGTTTCCCTGACCCACTGTCTGGAGGTTTGGCTGAGGTCTTCCTTTTCCCCATAGATCATGCAGGTTGTGCGCCGGGTCTGTTGCAGTTGCGGCAGATATACCGAGACAAGATCATTGTCCGCAAGCAATTGAGGGCGGAGATACGACTTGGGCAACAGGGCTGCTGCTTTGCAGGTAGGCAGAAGACGGACAATCGCTTCAAAGGAATCAATCTCCATGCGAATATCCGGCATCACGGCGCAGCGCTGAAACAGGTCGTCGGTTAATTTTCGATACCAGGTTCCTTTGGAGAACGTAATCATCGGCAGATCTTGCAAATGTTCCATTCCGGCTTCTTTACCTGATAGGGGATGCGTTAAGGGCACAACCAGCTCCAGATGATCATCAAAGAGCGGCACACAGTTTAGCCCGGCTTCACTTATAGAAGAGGCAACGATACCTACATCAGCTTTTTTATCCCGCACAAAAGAGACAATTTCATGTGTTTTCCCCGTCACCAGCTTGATTTCCGCATTCGGATGTTTCTCCATAAAGGCATTTACCAGCGGTGGCAAAGTGGTTTGAAGCGTTGTCAGACTGGCTCCAAGCGTAATGGAGCTTTGTTCTTCGTCCTTGTACTGGGCCAGCATGGTCAGAAATTTTTGTTGCTGCTGTTTCTGCTCTACCGCGAAAGTATAGGCGAACTGGCCTACGCTGGTTAATTCAAGTCGTTTACCACGGCGATGAAAGAGCGCTACGCCGAGCTCATCCTCCAATTTGGAGATTTTGCGAGACAGCGCGGGTTGTGACAGATTCAGCAATTTCGATGCACGGTTCAGACTGGACTGCTCTACAACCGCCGCAAAAGCGTTTAATTCCTCGAACATGAGCACTAACCTCTTTTCTAATGAACGTATGAACGTACTTTGCGTGAGGCATCTCCTTGTCAAATATTTCTCCATGTTGTATGGCCTGCACGACCGATGTTTATAACTTATACCTATAGGTTATAACATTTAATAATTATATTGCAATTCCCTTATAAGAAAAAAAGGAGTAACATGAATCGTGACACAAGTTGTTCACACCTGAAGAAAACGGAACAATTTGTCGAACCTTTCCTTGGGAAAGGTTTGTGTCATGATAAGCGAATTTTATTTATGAAAACGTTGTATTTAGCGAAAGGGGATCGACATTTTATGAAAGGGTTTTACTCCAGAAAGCTGCACTCCTTGCTTGGCGTCATTCCGCTCAGTCTGTTTTTCATTGAGCATATGGTGACGAATTTCTCGGCAGTTGAAGGCGGCAAAGAAGGCTTTAACGATGCAGTTGCATTTCTGAATGGCCTGCCGCTCGTGATTGTACTTGAAACGCTTCTCATCTGGTTGCCGCTGTTCTATCACGGTGTATATGGTTTGTACATTGCCTATCAGGCCAAGCCTAACGTGGGACGTTTTGGCAATGAGCGCAACTGGCGCTATACGTTGCAGCGCGTCAGCGGTGTCATTACGTTTGTGTTCGTCATCTGGCATATTTGGGAGACTCGTTTCCAGGTTGCGCTGGGGAATGTCACACACGAAGAGCTTGGCGGTGTCATACATGGCATCGTGATGAACCCGGTAACGTTTATTTTATATCTGATCAGTGTGGTTGCGGCATCCTATCACTTTGCGAACGGTTTGTGGTCGTTCCTGGTTAGCTGGGGAATTACCGTCGGTCCGCGTGCGCAGCGTGTATCTTCGTACATCTGCATGAGCTTGTTTGCTATCGTAGCCATCATGTTTATTGTATCGTTGCTTGCTTTCCGGAGCATGGATTTCCAGGTAGCCACTTCGATGATTGACGCAGTTAAGACAGTTCTGATTTAAGCATTTGGACTTTAAATGCTGACTTATAAGGGAGTGAACAGCAATGGCATCATCTAATGTAATTATTGTGGGCGGAGGTCTCGCGGGATTGATGGCGGCGATCAAATCGGCTGAAGCCGGAGTCCATGTTCATTTATTTTCACTGGTTCCCGTTAAAAGATCCCATTCCGTATGTGCCCAAGGCGGTATCAACGGTGCGGTAAATACCAAGGGTGAGGGCGACTCCCCATGGGTACACTTTGACGATACAGTATACGGCGGTGACTTTTTGGCGAATCAGCCTCCAGTCAAAGCGATGTGTGAAGCCGCACCAGGCATCATTCACCTGATGGACCGGATGGGCGTAATGTTTAACCGGACACCGGAAGGTTTACTTGATTTCCGTCGTTTCGGCGGAACGAAGCATCACCGTACAGCGTTTGCCGGTGCAACGACAGGACAACAATTGCTCTACGCATTGGATGAGCAGGTGCGTCGCTGGGAAGCGGCCGGTCTCGTGACCAAGTATGAGAACTGGGAGTTCCTGCAGGCGGTTATTGATGACGAAGGCATCTGCCGCGGCATTGTAGCACAGGATCTGAAAACGATGAAGGTACAGACGTTCCCGGCTGAAGCAGTTATTCTGGCGAGCGGCGGCCCTGGCATTATTTTCGGTAAAACAACCAACTCGGTTATCAATACAGGTACTGCCGCAAGTGCGGTGTATCAGCAAGGTGTAAATTACGCGAACGGTGAGTTCATTCAGATTCACCCGACAGCCATTCCAGGCGATGACAAGCTGCGTCTGATGTCCGAATCGGCTCGTGGTGAAGGTGGACGGATCTGGACGTACAAGGACGGTAAGCCTTGGTACTTCCTCGAAGAAAAATATCCGTCATACGGTAACCTTGTTCCGCGTGATATCGCGACGCGTGAAATTTTCAGCGTCTGCGTGGATATGGGCCTAGGCGTGAACGGCGAGAACATGGTATATCTCGACTTGTCACACAAAGATCCGAAGGAGCTGGATGTGAAGCTCGGCGGAATCATTGAGATCTACGAGAAGTTCATGGGGGATGACCCACGTAAAATCCCAATGAAAATTTTCCCGGCAGTCCATTATTCCATGGGCGGCATGTGGGTAGATTATAACCAAATGACCAACATTCCAGGACTGTTCGCAGCTGGTGAATGTGAATACCAATATCATGGTGCGAACCGTCTGGGTGCAAATTCCCTGGTATCAGCAATCTACGGTGGTATGGTAGCTGGACCGAAAGCAGTTGAATATATCAAAGGACTCAAAAAATCGTCCGCAGATATCAGTTCTTCCGTATTCGAAGGTTATACTAAGCGCCAAACCGATAAATACGAAGGCATCCTGAACATGCAGGGCAATGAAAATGCCTATGTCATTCACAAAGAGCTTGGCGAGTGGATGACGGCGAATATGACGGTGGTACGTTACAACGATAAGCTGGAAGCGACCATCGGCAAAATCAAGGAATTGAAAGAGCGTTACGGCAAAATCAACATGTACGACACTTCCGGTTGGAACAACCCGGGTGCAGCATTTACCCGTCAGCTGTGGAACATGATTGAACTGGCAGAAGCGATGACTTTGGGCGCACTGCTGCGTAACGAAAGCCGTGGAGCCCATTACAAACCAGACTTCACCGAACGTAATGACGAGGAATTCCTGAAAACAACGATCGCAAGCTGGTCGAAGGAAGGTCCAAAAATTTCGTACGAGCCTGTAGACGTTTCCCTGATCCCACCACGGATCCGGGACTACTCGAAGGATTAAGTAAAGCGAAATTTCGGTCTATTCATAAAGTTAAAGACTTAGCATCTTTAACGGAAAAGCACTAGACACATAGAGGCAAAGCGTACACGGAGCTTCTCAATGTTACTGCCACCAGAATGAATGGAGTGCAGCTTCCAACAAAGTGACCCTGCGTGCACGACGTAGCGGAGGAAGCGGAAATGCCCAGAAGAAGCGAAGCGCTCGCCCTGCTGCATAACATCAAGAGGATTTTATTTTATATTTACATGGTCTAAAAGTTAACACCTGAACGGAGAAGGCAGAAGAATACTGAAGAAGCGAAGCGTTCGCCTTTATCCCCGGATTTCCAACCTTATAAGGTGGATCAAAGAAATCTGGGGATAACAGCGATCGGAAGGATCTTCTGCCAGCGGAGTGACCATGTGTGAACATTGTGGTCTTGTAACGATAGCAATCAATCATCGTCACCAAAGGAGGGGACAACGATATGACGGACACAGCTACAGCAAAAAAAACCGTCAAGTTTATCATCACCCGTCAGGACAACCCGGAGTCATCTTCGTACAACGAAGAGTTTGAGCTTCCGTACCGTCCCGGCATGAACGTTATTAGCGCCCTGATGGAGATCCAGCGGAACCCGGTTAATACAGAAGGCAAGTCCATTGCCCCGGTCTGCTGGGAATCGAACTGTCTCGAAGAAGTCTGTGGAGCATGCTCCATGGTCATCAACGGCAAGCCGCGTCAAGCGTGTGCAGCCCTGATCGACAAGCTCGAACAGCCAGTTCGCATCGAACCGATGAAAACCTTCCCGGTGGTTCGTGACCTCGTCATCGACCGTACCCGGATGTTTAACGCCCTGAAACGGGTTAAAGCGTGGATTCCGATTGATGGTACCTATGACCTTGGTCCAGGTCCGCGGATGCCAGAGAAGAAACGTCAGTGGGCTTACGAGCTGTCCAAATGCATGACATGTGGTGTATGCCTCGAAGCATGCCCGAACGTGAATGAAAAAACAGACTTTATCGGTCCGGCAGCTCTTTCTCAAGTACGTCTGTTCAATGCTCACCCAACAGGGGAGATGAACGCTGAAGACCGCTTGGAAGCACTTATGGAAGACGGAGGTATTGAGGGCTGTGGTAACTCGCAGAACTGCGTACGCTCTTGTCCAAAAGGTATTCCGTTGACTACCTCCATTGCCGAAATGAACAAACAAACAACCAAACACATGTTCAAACGCTGGTTGGGTGTGTAATCTAGTCATATCAAATGCAGAACTTCGGATCTGCACCATTAGAAGAAGTCGTGATCCTTGGCACATATAGCCTAAGATCCCGGCTTCTTTTTCTGTACTCGCAAAGGAACCGGGCTAATCATGCAGAATATGGTATACTAAGGGGATGGATTTGGAGCGGAAGAAGGAGGGGGACGCATGGGAGAAACACCGCGTGAGGGCAGCAAGATCTCGCCGCCCCGGCGCTCACAGAATGGATCTGATTCGCAGGACTCCATTTTTCCCGGAGAGGAAAAGGATCATGATCCCTCCCGGCGCAGTTTTTTGCTGCGCATGATCTTAATGACGGCGAGTGCCAGTATACTCACAGGAGGATATGCCTGGTTATGGGAGCCTCGTCATCTGGAGATCAAGCACGTTGAATTGAAACTGCCCAAGTTTCCAAAAGCATTTGAGGGACTGCGTGTGATTCAGTTCAGTGATGCTCATCTTGGATTCCATACGGGGCAGAAACAAATGGAGAAGCTGGCTGAAACGATAAGGGAACAGCAGCCTGATCTGATTTGTTTTACCGGTGATATGGTTGAACGGGAAGCAGAACCGATGCGTGAATGTATTCCTGCACTGGCTTCAATGCAAGCGAAGTATGGCAAATATGCCGTATTGGGGAACCATGATTATCGAGGCCAGCAGCAGCATGAAGTGGAGCTGATGTTTAAAGAGGCCGGGTTCACGTTGCTTCGAAACAGCCATGTTCTGATTGAACGAGGGGATTCACGTATTGCGATAGTAGGTTTGGATGACGCGCTTACGGGCAGACCTGATCCTGTTGTAGCAATCAAGGGGTTGAGTAGAGAGGTCTGGAAACTGCTGCTTATGCATGAACCTGATTATGCAGACATTGCAGCACCTTACGGTTTCGGTCTACAGCTCTCGGGACACAGCCACGGCGGGCAGGTGCGCTTTCCCTGGATTGGGGCACTGACTACACCGAGAGGGTCACTCAAGTATATTCAAGGGTTATATTACTCTGGGGATAAGCATATGCCAGTCTATGTGAACCGAGGCTTTGGCATGACCCAACTGCCGATTCGCTTTTTGTGCAGGCCGGAATTGACGGTTTTGGAACTAAAGGGTTAACAACATAAAGAATATAGAGCATAAAGGGAGGTTAGCCAGATGGAACGAATTGCGATTGTATCCGATATTCATGGCAACATGACTGCTTGGGAAGCGGTATTAAAAGATATTCGGAGTCGCGGATTGAAGCGAATCTTTTGTCTTGGCGACCTCGTTGGCAAGGGGCCTGATCCAGTACAGGTTGTTGATCTGGTGAGAGAGACATGTGAGCAAGTTATCCGTGGCAACTGGGATGAGTTGGTTGCGGTTAATCAGGACAATGAGAATTTTACTTGGCAAGCGAAGCGGCTGGGTAAGGAGCGATTGGCATATCTGGAGAGCTTGCCGTTTAGCCACCAATTAGAGCTGAGTGGTCGTACGATCCGTCTGGTGCACGCATCTCCCCAAAGTGTATATCACCGTGTACAGCCGTGGGATGAGATTGAGAAGAGGTTGGCCATGTTCGATCCTCCGGCAGATGAACCTGAGCTTGGTATGGCGGATGTCGTGGGATATGGGGATGTGCATAATGCATACTTGCAATTTATGAATGGAAAAATGTTGTTCAATGCAGGCAGCGTGGGTAACCCGCTTGATTTTACCCAGGCTTCTTACTGTATTCTTGAAGGAGAGAACAGCAACGATCGGAACACCCCGTTCAACCTTCAATTTGTAAGAGTGCCTTATGATATTGAGCAGGAAGTAGAGATTGCTCAGCAGGCTCAGGTGCCTTCGCTTGATTTTTATATCCGAGAGCTTCGTACAGGCGTTTATCGCGGGCTGCAAACGGATTAGTTATGTCAGGAATAAACCGCTGTAATGAATTGGCATACTAATGTTCGGGCTACTGAGCGGGTATTGTGGAGTATAGTGATGTTATTGTTTATCCATGTATTTTATTTGCGCCGGATCATCCTCAGAGCATGCTTGTCTTACCGGACTAGAACCCGTTAGGCAAAAGGAGCGATTGTCATGCTGACCCGAAAAATGCTGGGCCAAGGATTGCCTGCTTTATGGACAGAGCGCCTTGTTCTTCGATCATTACGTCAGAGTGATTACAGCACGTTGTCGGAGCTGTTTTCCGACCCGCAGGTGATCCGTTATGTAAACAGGGGGAGTCAGCCCACGCCAATCCGGGCTCGGCGATTATTGAATCAGATCCGCAGCAGTAGTGCCAAGCTGGATTCACTGCATTACGGCATCTGCTGGAAAGGCAGCGAACAGATCATCGGCATCACTTCATTCCAGCATTGGAACGACCAGAATGGTACCGCACAGATCGGATATATTCTGAACAGGTCCTGCTGGGGTAAGGGAGTCGCGACTGAGGCAGTGCAGCGTTTGCTGGAATTCGGTTTTGCCGAGCTTAATTTGTGTAAAGTAGAAGCCCGCTGTTACGAGGCAAATGTATCATCCGAACGGGTTCTTTGTAAAAGCGGTATGATTTATGAACGGACCCTGCCCTCATTTGTTTTGAATCATGAGGATGGTGAGACGCCGGAAACCCTGCTGGATGTTAAGGTGTATAGTCTCTATCGTGAACAGCATGTCCGTTCTCATTGGGAAAATCGCCTGCAAACGTTGGTATCCGACAAGCACGAGTAACATAGAATAGAGTATATTGCATAAATCCAAAGAGCGTATTTCAATCAGAAAAATATAGATCGAAATGTTTCTATTCGTCTATTTTTTTACTCGGAAGCGAGTTGGGTCGGATTATGCAAAATGCTGAAATTAAATGAAACAGCAGAGGTTTGAAACGAACTTCAATTATTTGTTACACAAATGAAATATAGCTGCAATTGAACTCTAACAGACAGCGGGTAAACTTATCTCATGACCCCCTTTTTGATAATAGATAATGCTGTTGGGACTCGCGCTTAGCGGGTTCATTTTTTTTGTCTGTATAAGTTTAACTATGGAATTTCTACACCAACACTCCGATGACAGAACTACTTTCTGTTATCGTGTAAATATTTAGTTGAACGTATATAACATCTTTTTTTATATTAGGATACAAAGAAAAACCCCCACAGCGTTTTTTTTTACGCCGCCGTGAGGGCTATTGTGGTGCTCTATGTTTAAAACGGTACAACTTGCATTTGTTTCTGCTTGAAGTATACCCATTCGGTGAATCCAATCTCTTGCAGACGTGTACGAACGTCATCCAGTTCATCAGCAACACGCTGCGGTTTGTGGGCATCCGATCCGAAGGTCACTTTAACTCCGTAATGATGCGCACGCTCCAGAATGGCATCGGAAGGGTACCAGCCCCCACTGAGCTTGGTTTTACCCGATGTATTAATTTCAATAGCCACGTTCGATTCTGCAATGACCTGCAACGTTTCATCGATGGCTTGATCCGCGATAATATCCGAGAAAGGTGGATAATTTCCTTTCATGGCATCAATATGTCCGAGAATCTGGAACATACCGCTTCGGGCTGATTGCCGAATCAATGCATAGTAACTCTCTTTCACTTCAACCTTACGTGCATCGCTTAATCCGTTCCAGCGGGTTTTGTTGAATATGCTGACATCTTCCGTATGATGAACTGAACCAATAATATAATCAAAAGGATATTGCCCCAGTGTATTGCGATACAAATCGGCATGGACAGGGAAATAGTCGGATTCAATGCCAAGCAGTACATCAATTTTGCCCGCGTATTCTTCCTTCAGAGCCAGTACTTCTTCCACGTAATGACGCAATTCCGACTTGCCCATCGCGATTCGGGGAAATGCCTGCTCCTCGTCACTACCGAAGTAAGGTGTATGATCTGAGATACCGATGACCTGAAGTCCAGATTGAATACCTGCCTCAATATAGTCACGAATATTGCCGTCTGCATGACCACAACGAAAATGATGGGTGTGAAGATCAAATTTCATATGGAAATCCTTCCTTTCTCATGGCTCATTTATCATTCTGAACTGATGAACTGGGTCTCCGGCATGCCTTTGAGATCGCTCAGGAATTGCTGCATGGCCGAATTCACATAACGACTTGATTTGTAAATGACTCCGACAGGGTGACTGACTTCCAGTTCACTCAGTGGAATCATGCGCAGTGTGCCTTGCCGCAACTCGTGGGCAACGGATTGTTTGGATATAACGGCTGCCCCGAGATTAATCTCAACCATCCGTTTTACTTCCTCGCTGCTCGACAACTCCATAACGATATTGGGCTCAATATTATGTTTTTTGAAAATGCCTTCCGTAAAGCGGCGCCCCACTGTATCCGGAGATAGCAAGATCAGAGGTGTGCTGCGCAGGACATCCACCGCGGCATGCTTTTGCTTCGCCAGTGGATGGAAAGGAGATACCACAAGCTCGAAAGTATCATAATACAGCACAGACGTATTCAGGTTAGGATTACGCTCTGTAAGATAACCGATACCGATATCGACCATACCATTCTCGACCTGGGTATAGATCTGGGAGGAAGGCAGGGATTGGATACTGGTCTTGATGAGTGGAAATTGATCCTGAAAGTAGGATAAGACCCGTGGCAAAATCTGAATAGCAATGGATGTGGTTGTACCGAGTCTGATATGTCCCTGAGGGGTCTCATCGAGATCCATCAGCTTCTGTTTCAGCTCCCCCACGATGTCCAGCATACGTTCGGCATGTTGAAGAAATACCTGTCCGCGATCGGTGAGGGTGACCGGTTGGTTCCGATCGACAAGAACGGTTCTGAATTCATCCTCCAAGCTCTTGATCTGGGCCGAGACGGCGGGTTGAGTCAGATTTAGAAGTTCTCCGGCTTTGCGGAAACTCATCGTTTTCGAGATGGTAATCAGCGTCTCCAGTTGACTGATATTCATGTATGGCCTCCTTGCACGTAAAATGTCTTCTGTCTATCCATAGGTGGAATCCCGTAACTGGTCATTGTTCCGTTCCTTAAATTATAGGTGATTCAGGACAGCAGGGCAATGAAGGGAACATCATGGATTTGGGGAGGTCCATTAGAACGAGAAATTAATTTTATTTCAAGAAATTAAATTTTTAACATTTTAAGAAACAGTAAAAAAGTCCTAAATGCCTTTTGCCATGCCTCTCTATGGCAATTGTTCTTGCAACAGATGCGAGAAGCCTCGTTTTTTCGCTAGAATCAGCTATAAACATTTGCCCCGCGGATGACGATAAATTATAGTACACATGCCTTACCGAATTCTTGGTGAATTCTTGTACGTGATAAAGTATAATAAATTTATTGAATATGGGACTTTTGGTGTGTGACCAATAACCCAGTGTAAGGGGGACATTAGACAGTGAAAGCGGAAGTGATTAATCCTTTCCTGGAATCCGCACGGAACGTATTCGAACAGCTCATCCAGGTTTCGCCTTCCACCGGGAGTCTTGGCGTGAAAAATGTGGAGTACATTGCAGACCATGTCTGGATCGTGATCGGAATGACTGGACAACTGAGCGGAAACATCGTGTTTGGAATACAAGAGTCGGTAGCATTGAAAATCGTTTCTGCCATGATGGGCGGCTTTGTCATTACAGAAATGGACGAAATGAGTAAAAGTGCTATTTCTGAACTTGGCAATATGATTAGCGGCAATGCAAGTACCATCCTGTCCAATCAGGGTGTCGTTGTTGATATTACACCTCCACAAGTGATGAATTCTGAATACGTGAGTTCTTTTAGTGCAACGAAGGCATTGAGCATTCCTTTGCTGATGGACGGAATCGGTGAGATGGATATTCAAGTGATGATCTCGTAGAATAGAACCATACGCCTCTTGGGGCAATATGTGTTCAATACGGGAGGACATCGGGTATGTTGAAAGATCAGGTTGTTTTTATCACAGGTGCGTCGAGCGGAATTGGTGCGCTCTGTGCACAGATGCTGATAGAAGAAGGAGCCATCCCGATTCTGGCTGCCCGCTCGCGGGACAAGCTGGAAGAGATTGGTGCTTCGCTGAAAGGGCAACATGAACTACTCACGTTAGATGTAACGAATACTGAGCAAGTTCAGACAGCCGTGGATGCGATGTTGCAGAAATACGGACGAATCGATATTTTGCTGAATAACGCTGGTTACGGAAAATTTGCAGCGATGACGGATATGTCTGTGCAGGAATTCGATGAGATGATGGACGTTAATTACATGGGCATTGTTCGCTGCACCAAGGCAGTGCTGCCGCAGATGTTACAACGAGGCAGAGGGCAAATTGTGAATGTAGCTTCCATGGCTGGCAAGATCGGAACTGCAAAATCCGCTTCATATACGGCAACCAAACATGCCGTACTTGGCTTCAGCAATGCCCTGCGCCAGGAACTTCGCAAGACCGGAGTCACGGTAACGACCATTAATCCCGGACCCATCGATACACCGTTCTTCCAACGGGCAGACCCCTCCGGTAACTATGTTAATAATGTACGCTGGATGATGCTAAAGCCGGAAGAGGTTGCGGGGCATATGATCCGGGCGATGAAGAAGCGCAAGGAAGAAGTGAATCTGCCCAGACTGGCTTCGGCTGGAGTGTGGCTGTATCAGCTATTTCCGCGTCTCGCTGACAGGCTGTCGCACGGAGTAATGAATCAGAAGTAAGATGCAACAATGGGCATCATATATCGGATAAAAGAAGGGCTCCGCCGAGGGGCTTTTCTTTTTTTTGCGTGCAAAAACATGTTTCATGAATAAGATTTGGTCCGCAGGCTTTTTTCGCATATAATGAAAGGTAATGTGATGACAGGCTTCGGTTTTATTAGTACAAGCAGGGCTAGAGCATCAAAACGAATAAATTTAAAGGATGGACATACATGACGAATCAAACATTTGCTTCAATTGGCGTAGAACAGGATCTTGAGGCTGTACTCGCCAGACATGGCATCAACGAACCTTCACCGGTACAGGCACAGACAATCCCGGTTATTTTGGAAGGTCGCGATGTGGTTTCAAAATCGCAGACGGGAACAGGCAAGACACTCGCCTATTTGCTGCCACTGCTGCAATCCATCAAAAGTGATGTAAAAGGGACACAGAAGCTCATCATAGCTCCTACACAAGAGCTGGCGATGCAGATTGTCCGCGAGGCACAGCGCTATGGAGAAGAACGCAATATTGGCGTTCTGGGGCTAATTGGCGGCGCCGCAGTAAAACGTCAGATCGAGAAGCTGCGTGAACACCCGGAACTGGTTGTAGGAACGCCAGGACGTCTGAAGGAACTGATCACGCTGAAAAAGCTGAAAATGCACAACGTCTCCACGATCGTTATTGACGAGGCAGACCAGGTATTCCAGCTCGGCGGGGTAAGTGACGTGGACTTCGTATTGCGCAGTGCCCTGCGCGACCGTCAGCTCATTTTCCTCTCAGCAACGATTGATGAACATACCGCAGGACTTGCGAAGCGGGAGATGAAAGAGCCGGTACAGATCGGAATTGAACCGGACCGGGCAACTGCGGCGGGACTGGAGCATTTTTATTTTGTAGAAGAAAACCGCAACAAAATTGATATGCTGCGCCGTCTGGTTAGACAGTATAACCCGGATCGTGCCATCGTCTTTGTGAATGCTACCGAGGATATTGGCGAGGTTGAAGCGAAAATGAATCATCTGGGCTTCTCGGCAGCTGCGCTGTATGGAGATGCTGACAAAGTGACCCGCAGCAACGTGTTATCCGCTTTCCGTAACGGGAAACTGCAACTGCTGATCGCGAGTGAGGTTGCAGCCAGAGGACTGGATATTGAAGGTTTGCCGATGGTCATTAACTATGATCCTGCATTTGATTCGGAACACTATGTTCACCGTGCAGGAAGAACAGGTCGTATGGGTCGCAGTGGTATCGTGTTGTCGATCGTGGACGAAACGCAAATTTTCATTATGCGCAAGTTTGCGCGGGAACTTGGAATCGAATTGCCGGAACGTGTATTGTTCGGGGGTAAAGTGCTGGAGGCTGATCCGCGTCCGGATACGCGGCCTGAAGGACATTCTTTCTCCAGAAAACCAGGGCAGTCCCGGGATCGTAAACCTGGTCAGGCCAGCCGCAATGGCGGCGCCAGAACTGCTGCTTCGAATCAACGTCCGGCGGGCGGCAAGCCAGCTGGCAATACAGGCAGAACAGAACGGGACCAGGATCGTAAGAACAAGGGCGCTCCTAAATGGAGTAAAGGTAAAGAGCCACGCTCTGAAGAATAAAACCTGACGAAAGAGGTGCAGGGATAGATGGATAACGTTCAACCACCCGTATTGAAAATCAACGGGCTAAGCGGAGGATACAGTGCCAAGCGGCCGGTCCTCCACGGCATCGATCTGGAAGTTGGACGCGGAGAAATGGTCGGACTGATCGGATTAAACGGTGCTGGCAAAAGTACTACGATGAAGCAT
The DNA here is from genome assembly GCF_900101205.1 of Paenibacillus sp. OK060. Taxonomy (NCBI): domain Bacteria; kingdom Bacillati; phylum Bacillota; class Bacilli; order Caryophanales; family Paenibacillaceae; genus Paenibacillus; species Paenibacillus sp. OK060. Next base: position 167,533 of record NZ_FNFR01000008.1, on the reverse strand, counting down.
ATTTTAGGATTGATGACCCCTCAACAGGGAGAAGTGCGGGTCATGGGCAAGAAGCGGGACGAAGATCCACAGGTATATCAATCCGCCATGGCCTTTGTACCGGAATCTCCTGAGCTGTACGACGAGATGACAGTCATGGAGCATCTGGAGTTTACGGCCAGAGCATATGGTGTTTCTGAGGCTGATTTCAAAAAGCGTACGGAGAAACTGCTCGACTTGTTCCGCATGAATGAGAAAAGTACCAGTCTGTCGACCCACCTGTCCAAAGGTATGCGGCAAAAGGTCATGATCATGTGTGCTTTTGTGGCGGGTCCGCCACTCTATATCATTGATGAGCCTTTCCTGGGACTTGACCCCCTCGGAATCCGCTCTTTGCTTGATTTTATGCTTGAAATGAAGGCTTCGGGATCATCCATTTTGTTGAGTTCACACATTCTGTCCACCATTGAAAATTACTGTGACCGTTTTATTGTCCTGCATCGAGGACAGGTCATTGCTCAAGGGACGCTGAATGAGCTGCGTACTCAATTCGGGGAATCGGATGCCACGTTGGAGCATATGTTCTATTCCCTTGTACAAGGCAGGGATTAAGCATGGATCTCAAGCAGTTATGGAAGCAAAGACGCACGGGATTCTGGAATGGAATTCTTCCTTATCTGGGTTATGTCATTCAGAGCGGCGTAGCCATGGTGTTCTTATTTCTCGTCATTGCGTTCTCCGCCTGGTATACATCGTTTGTACAGCACATTCCGGAGGGATTTCCGATTCGCTGGATAACGTTGCTATTGTTGGCGCCACTGGTGCTGTTTAGCAGCTATCGTACATATCTGCATCCGGCAGACATCGTATTTTTACGTCCGCAGGAATATCGGATGCACGAATATCTGAAAAACAGCTTTGCTCGTGGCATTATCTATAAAACCTTGGGTATGCTGCTCGTATTTGTAACGTTGTGGCCGCTCTATGTTCGAGCAGATCAGGATGCAAGGCCATTTGGCTGGTTTATCCTGCTTCTTCTGTTGTGGAAAGGGTTATCGAGCTATGGGGCTTGGCAAGAACTACGCATGGTGCAAATCGGTGCCGCTAGAGGATATCGTTTGCTCCGATGGGCTTTGGCTATACTGGCGATTGCCGCCTGGTTGTGGCAGCCTCCACAGCGCAGTATCTGGTTCCTGCTGCTGCTGGCCGTCGTTTATATCGTTGCTCTGCGTATCCCTCTGAAACATCGGGTTTCATGGGACCGTCTCATTCAGGTGGAGCAGGGCCAGGCTGGACGAGTGATGCGTACGCTGGGATGGTTCGTAGATGTGCCTTCATCAGGCCAAAAAGTAAGTTCTCGCCGCTGGCTCAGCAAATGGGGGAGTGGCCTCCCGTGGAACGCAGGGAAAGCCTATCGCTATCTGATCACCAAAACGTTCATCCGAACTGAAGTGTTCTCTATCGTTGTGCGCTTGGTTGTACTGGGCATGCTGCTGTCCTGGTGGACGGCAGGCAGTTATTTCGGGATTGGTGTATACCTGTTCTTCCTGCTGCTTGTGGGTATGCAACTGGGTGCACTGCGTCGCAGTCATGGTGAATCGTTCTGGATTATGATTTATCCCATCTCGGGAGAAAGTCGTCGTTTCCAGGTGCTGGGGTTCATCTCGAATCTGCATGCACTGACTGCCTTGCTCATGTGGCTGCCGATGCTGGTTGCGGGATGGAATGGACTGAGCATGATCGGAGCAGCACTGGTTCTTGGTGTGCTGGTCATCTACTTGATGCGACGTTCTCAGGGCAACAAGTGGTTGAAGGAAGAAGAGGATGAATGAACGATCAATCGAGCGTGTGACTAGTTAACGTTCAATGGCAACGCCGACTAGGGACGCTTGCGTAACATAACAAAAGAAGGGTATTCCGAGCTGTATCCCGGAATACCCTTCTTTGTGCTGTCAGCTTACCTTGTTCCGACTCCTGGTGAGGACGTATGAACTAACAGAGGAATGATTTTGTGATAATGACGAGCAAGATGAACAGAACGAGAATGGCACCTGTATTTGTAAATCCTCCTCCGTAACCGTAACCGCCGCATCCATAACCGCCTCTTGTTTCTTCAACTACTCCAGACATGGTCATTCCCCTTTCAAGTGGTGTTGGGCACGCCCTTGCGTACATCGTATATTATGTTCCTTGGGGATAGGCTGATTGGGCCGTTGCCCGGTAGAGCCTGAAAATTCATCGTTTTGGGCCTTTGCCCGTCAAGATAGCCACACGTTTTCAAAGCGGAACACAAAATACCCCTTTATATCGAGAGACATTCATCAGGATACAAAGGGGTTCGTATTTGAGTCAGGCAACGGATGCAAGTCCGCTCCCTGACTTATTTATTTGGATTAGCATTACTGCATATAAATTAAGTTGTCTGTAGATCCAAAACTCCACGATAGATCGTGTCGAACAGATCTTCCAGTCCGGATTCTTCAATACAGGAGAAGGCGATTCGCAGATCCGCCTCACCCAGCGCAATCGTACCGACGCCGTATTTCTGTAGCAAATGGGTCCGGAGCTGCTCTGCGCCGACATCCTTCAGCTTCAGGCACATGAAGTAACCGGAGTTGAACGGATAGTAATCCCATACCTCACCGTATTTACCGCTATCGAGGATGGATTTTACTTTGTTGGCGCGGCCTTTCATGATTTCAAACTTCTCCAGCTTCTGTGCTTCGAACTCAGGTGCTTTCAGCGCATCCAATACAAAAGTTTGGGAAGGATGCGGACCACTGGAGATGGTTGCCCGGATAATACCGAGTGTTTTTTGCTCCAGAGCATGGAGAACTGCAGCATCTTCATGGGCGTACGTGATGAATCCAACGCGGAAGCCCCATACGAATTCTTCCTTCGTGGCACCGTCAACTTTAACAGTTAACACACGTGGGTGGAGGTTCGCCAGTTTGCCAAACAGGGATTCGTGAATGGAATCTTCGAAGAAGAGACCAAAGTAGGCATCATCTGTCACAGCAACGACGTTCACACCAGCCTCAGCCGCTTGATGGATCGTATCCACGATTGCATCTGCTTCTTCGGCTCCAGGCGTATAACCTGTCGGGTTGTTCGGGAAGTTCAGCAGCACGATGGCTTTGCCTTTGTCCTTCTGCGCAAGCAACGCTTCGAGCAGGCCAGCACTGTTGAAGTTCAATTGATCATCGAACAGGGGATAATGAACTAACTCGCCATGACGACGAATTCCGAAGGTCAGCTCATAATTTTCCCAGTTTTTATCCGGATATATAACAGCGTCCCCTTCTTCGGCGAACAGGTCGGCTACGATACTCAGTCCATGAGTTAATGCGTTAGTCACAATGGGGTTACCAAATGTTTTACCTTCAAGGGAAGGTGTTTCCTTCAGCATCTTGTCTCTCCATACGGTCCGCAACTCAGGCTTCCCTGCAGGCGGAGCATAAGGGTACAAATCTTTCGGTTGGTATGCGGACAGCTTATCCTGAATAACAGCTAGGTGCATCGGCACACCGCCCTCCAGAGCAATACCAATCGTAGCATTGTAGGTTTTGGCCAGACTTGCTGCTTCAGCAGACTGACTCAAGATACCTTCTTTTGGAAAATAGATTTCTTTGCCGAGCTGCGACAGCATGGAGTAGACGTGACTGCTGCCTGCCTGAATACTTTCGTTCAACTGTTCAGCCAGTGGATTCATTCTTTTCATCCTTCCAAGTCTTTGGGATTCAACTGCCTAACATTATAACACCTTGCCTTGCCCCCGTCACGGAAATTACGCATAATGACAGTTTTATCACTTCACCGCGTTGTTGCAGGTGTTTTTGAGTGAGGTTAATGTTACTTCTCCCGATTGATTATACTATGGAAAATGAATGTTATTTCTGATGGAAAGGACAATATTTCCGCATCATTTCGGCAGTTTCTGCATCTCGTCCTTCGTTACGCTGTTCCAGTTCGCCGCTAATATGGTCAAAGCGTTCAGCAGAGAGGTTCTGTCCAAATTTGAACTTGGCACTGATCCGTTCAGGAACAATGCGAACCACAGCAACGGCTTTGAGATTACCTTTGTAGCGGGGATCAGCTGCATCAATGGGGACATATCCGCCCTGCGGCTGGAGTTTCTCCATAAAGCGTTGAAGAACCTGGCCCTTAACGTCCAGATCCTGAACCGGCTCTGCCTGTCCGAATGCCATTACACTTTTGAAAAAAGAAGTTGCCGGACAAGCTAATTCGGGATCACTGAAATAAGATGGAATCAGGGAAAACTCTTCTGCCACGGTAAAACTGACGGAGGAATCCTGCTTGATCTGTTTCATTTTCTCTCCGGCAAGACTGCCATGGAAATAAAAACAACCGTCCATATATACGAAGTTTAGCGGTGTTACCCGTGGCTGCCCGTCCGGACTAACCGTTCCCAGAAAACCAAAGGAGCATTGGTCCAGAAATGTTATCATTTCCTGTTCTTCATCTACATTGAATTCTTTTCTTCTCATCGGTGTTCCCCCTTGAATAGCATGTGGATTAAATCGCTGTACCTTAGCCATAACAATAGAACTTGCATTGACATATAAAAAGATCCAATTTACATTCACTTTAATAGACCAATTTATTTGGAAAAAGAGGTGCACGATGGAATTGTGGCTGCCTATGGATTCATACGTGGTTCAACACCGTTACAAATACGAGGCATTGTACCATGCCTTGCGTGACGCCATTCATGCAGGGACGCTGGTTGGAGGCACAAGACTGCCTTCCACTCGCGAGCTGGCACGTCAATATGAAATGTCACGCGGCTCCGTGGCACAGGTATATGACATGCTGCTGGCTGATGGTTACGTGCGAGCGCATAGGGGAAGAGGGACTTTTGTTTCGGACACCATAACAGCACAGGACCATGCAGAGCAGGAGGCAATGATTCAACTTTCTCCATGGGGAGAGCGGGTGAGTACGCTGAATATTCAGAATGAAAAGGAAAAACCGTCAGCCATTGACTGGGAGCAACGGGTCATCACCTTCCATGTACAGCGTATGCCTGCCGAGCATTTCCCACAAGCGGAATGGAAAAGTGCGCTGGCTGCCGTTCATCGGAGCGGATCGCATGAACGAAGTGGTGCTGCTGGAGACCTTGAACTACGTGAGGCCATCGCATCACATCTGAGGTGGACACGGGGCATTCAGGCTGAGGCATCACAGATCGTACTGTTTAGTGGTTCCATGCAGGGCATCACTTTGATAGCACAGCTGCTTATCCCTGAGGGGGCCGCTGTTGTATTGGAAAACCCGGGATATCAGGGAATTGCTCATGCCGTTAAGTCCTGCGGAGGAAAGATTATTCCAGCGGAAGTAGATACCGGGGGGATTATTCCGCATTCCTGGGAAGCACAGACGTTATTTGTGACACCTACTCGCCAGTTTCCTACAGGGGCTGTCCTTGGTCTGGACAGACGGAGAGCCATACTTGAATGGGCCTCGGAGCGAAATGCCGTCATTATTGAAGATGATTATGATAGTGAATTTCGCTGGGGAGGTAGGCCGATTGAACCGCTCAAAGTACTCGATCGTGAACAACGGGTCATTTATGTCGGATCGTTCTCACAAACGATGGTTGCATCCTTCCGGCTTGGTTACGCGGTTCTGCCACCCAGTCTGGTGCAGCCACTGATCGCTGCAAAAGCACTGTACGAACCCGTACCTCCTGCCCTTCTAGAGCAGCGTGCACTTGCGAAGTTTATGGCCCGAGGAGGGTATTTGCGCCATCTAAGACGGTTAACCCGTCTCTATGGGGAACGGCATGCTTTTTTTGTCAGTGAGATGAAGCGGGAATTACCGGAACCTTTCATCATGCAGCCTGGGGATGCTGGATTGCATATTTATGCTACGTGGAAAGGGGATATTGACAGTTACGAGCGGTTCAAGGCACTGGCTCAGGAAGAAGGTGTCGTATTCCGTGATGCGGTTCGTTATTGGCTGACTCCAGGTCCGCCGGCTGTGTGTTTTGGCTTTGCACATCTGGAGAAAGAGGAGATTGAAGAGGGGATAAGGCGAATGCGGTTAGCATGGGAGAAGTGCACATTTTCGTTTCGGTGAATTCCGCTGTATAATGGAATAAGACGTTTCGCTCCAGCAGGAGCAGAAATATATAAACACATATCGCATCATTTTTGATGCAGTATGCAAAAGAGATTAACTTTCAAGGGGGAGTGGCGACATGCTGCAGGCATCGCCGTCATCTTTTGTTATTTTGCCCGCCGTCGCCAAAATTGTCTGCGAACCGGGATGGAAGTGGCAGAAGCGGGAAAAACCGATGCAAAACTATGACTTATTTTATGTATGGAGTGGTGAAGGGACCGTTGTGCTGAATGACCGATCGTATGAAGTTGGCAAGGGTAGTTGTTTTCTGTTCAGGCCAGGCGATCACCCTACTGCAACACATAATAAGCAAAAACCGTTGGTACTAACGTATATTCATTTTGATGTAGATATACCCGTTAATGATGTTCCCCAGTCCTATCGTGAGGTACTGGAAACGGTGGAATTCGAGCACTTGCTGGCTCGTTATGTAAGACTGTTCCTATCCGATGTATATGGGCGGGATGAGGAGAGCCGACTGATTCTGAAACAGCTGATGATTCATTTGCTGCGAGCAGATACAGAAGCTCCTGTGGAGAAAAAGGTGAGCAACCAGTTGTCCGATGTCATCCAGGAGGTAGCTAACTATGTACGCCAGCATCCGGGGATAACACATCGCGTGGAAGACCTCGCTGCAAGGGCTGGATTATCGCCGCGATACTTCTCGATCAAGTTCAAGGAATTGATTGGTTCGTCCGTGCAATCCTATATCATTCGCATGCGCATTGAGCGGGCTGAGCATCTGTTGGTGCATACCGGCATGAATGTGACCGAAGTGGCAGATGCCCTGGGGTACCGCGATATCTTTTTCTTCAGTCGTCAGTTCAAGCAGTATACCGGCAAAAGTCCGTCCGAGATTCGTTAGGGCCTCTCTGTCCGGTAGAATATGGTAACGTTTCAATTCTGGGAAGCAGGGGTAAGTATGTAGCATTCCAGACGATCGAAAGGGGGAACTTGTGATGAACGGAAAACGTCGGGTCCGCAACCGGGGATGCTCTATCAGGGGCTTTAATATTTTCCGGAACCGCCTGCGCCGCTCCAAACCGGCAGAGGAAATGCAGGACGTATGGTTTTAAGGAATGGTCAGAAAACCAATATGACGAAGCTTAGCTTCGTATTGCATGTATACATGGAATGGGAACGGTAATCATCCTGACTTCTACATAGCTCTGAAGCGGATAATCGAATTCTCTGATCGGCAAAAGGTACTCATAGCCTGGACACTTTACCCTAAAAGGTGTTCCGGCTGTGAGTACCTTTTTATATTTATTTTTTTATATAGGCCAAAGTTCTGTGTAATCTGTTTCTTGAGATCAGAAATTAAAAAAGATGACTCCTGTTATTCAGGAATCATCTGCGTATTGCTCAATGGATTGGTTTTAACCGACCGAGCAATTCTCCCATTTTGACGGAGTCGCCAGGCTGCAAGCCTGGGTCCGGTTCGAATGTACCGCTCTGTGTTAACAGTACGACGGTGGAACCGAATTCAAAATATGCGAGATCATCGCCTTGTGCCCATGAACTTACATCCGCACCAGCGTACTGTATGCTGCTCACATTCATTGCGCCTACTTTCACGACAGCAACTTCTCCATAATCATGAGCAATATACGTAATGAGCCGTTCGTTCCGACTCAGCACCGATTTCATATGGGTCAGACCAAAATCATTTACGGGATAAACCTTGCCCTTAATATGTTCACTCTCAATGCGGCGACCGCTAACAGGAGCATGAATGCGGTGATAGTCGCGTGGGCTGAGATACAGGACAAAGGCATAACCGTGCTTGTACTTCTCCAGATGTGGTGAGTGGTTTAATAATTCAGCAAGTGTATAATTTTGTCCCTTAACATTCAGGAGCGTTCCAGCAGATACAGGACCGGCTGCCGTGATTTTGGCATCGACCGGACTGATCAGTGCATGTTCTGAAAGTTCAAGCGGGCGCATGCCCGGTTTAAGTTTACGGGTAAAGAAATCATTCAATGAACGATATTCCTTCCAGTCTTTCTCAGCTTCCTGAACAGGGATGTCGTAGGTCCGGACAAAATAAGGGATAAATGCCTTGCTTCCCCGGCTCTTGGAGAAGGCTCCCACAGTCCGGGAGATCCATTTGCGAGAAGAAAGCTCGGTCATTAACCGCAACAGCGTTTTTGCCATGAATATCCCCCTTAGGGTTAGTGCGAACTTCAAGGCCGGCAGGGCCGGCCGTTCTGCATAATATTGACACAGAATGCCCACGAAATCAATATAGGCCGCGATCATACGTCTGGGGTTGCCTTGGTATGCGCGAATTCTGCTCCAGCAGCAGACGTCCATAAGCCATCGGCTGCCGGTAGCTGGCTTTCCAAGTCTCCGTCATTCCGGCCTTGCGGAAACCGTAGCGCTGATCCCTTCCGTTGCATTCGATAAAATAAATCTGGCCCTTCTCTGTGATCCCCAGATCAAGTCCGAGGTCCGCAAGATGAGGCAGGCTCGAAGCCAGCGTCCGTGCGATTCGGAGCCCGATAGACCGGATTCTGGTCTCCAGTTCAAGTGCATGCCAGTCGGTTGCCTGCAAGTCAAGAGCTTCAGCCAGCGTCATGACTTTGCTGCCTTGGGCGATATTCGTGACAAACGTATGCGCCGGAGCCACCTTGGCGAATATGCCTGTAATCGCCCACAATCCGTCACTTCCTCGTTGCACGGATACCCGCAGATCTACAGGTCTTCCCTCAAAACGAACCAGAGGTATGCGTTCTTCAATGAGATAGGCATGCCGGAAAATACGGCGCAGGGTGGCTGATGGCAGTTGTCCCTTATTCAGTCGAAAGGTGGCCCATCCCTTGCGTGAAGCCCTTGTCTCACATGTCAGTTTCCATTGACCGTCCTTTTGGAATATCCGCATAATGCCGTGACCGATGCTTCCGCTGCATGGCTTGATCACCAGATCATCGTAATGTTCCATCATATATGCCAAAGAATCAGGTGTAGCTTTGACCGCACGGGGGAGATGTTGCCTGAGACCGGGGTCCTGATAAAGCATCTCGTGAATGTGGTCTTTGCGGTATCGATTGCGGACATTGTAAACCTGTATGCCCTGCAACAGCAGTTTGGTCACCTGATGCTGCTCCGAACGGCGAAGCTGGAGAGCCCGGTTATGAATAACGGAGGGCAATGGCATCCTTTGACGAACGTATATACCCTCTTTTTTTACATAAGCCATACAGGTTTTGTTGTCCGCATCCACGTCTTCCAGCCGCAAAAAACAAGGGGTTAATCCATAACAGGCCGCTGCCTGTTCAACATTCGCGAGTGATTCCTGACCCGTCCTTCCAGCCGGTATCCCCCGGTACATGCGTGAATCGAACAGAATACCGATCGTTTCTTGTAGCATGACCGTTCCTCCTTCAATGTTATCGCGACCATGGATCGTCCATCCATGGAATGCCGGCCTGTCACCGCATGGTTGGACATCACGATAACGCAGACCGGAATCATGATGCTTCGATATGCATCAAAGAGTGCTCTTTCCAGCCCTTTGCATCATATGGATTTATGCAAATGGCTTACATGATATCGTATGACATCTCTGGGGTAGGGGCGTGGACAGCCGCCTTACATAAGTGAACGGGTACAGCCTATTTCAATAGGGACAGCTCGATCATTCATACCTTGAAGCTTGTGCAGCGATGAAAATGTAACCCACCAAAGTCATGAATTACAGTGGCAGATGCCCATACGGACGCATATGATGCCGGAGACGAACGTTAGAGGAAGGAGCTAGCTGCATGAGTAAAAAAGGCAATAAGAAGGTTCCTACGCCAAAACTGCGGCATGTGAGTCCTAAATTTAAGGAACTGGATCTGACCAATCGACGGTCAGACACAATGGACTCAGGTTTCACTTCGAATAGGGAAGAACGCTTGAATACAAATAAACGGAATTCGAAGGCCATTCAGGCATCAGAAGAATTCCTATCCGAATCAATGGAGCTACCTGCTTCAACGAACGAGCTGGAAGACCTGGAGATCGTAACCAAAGCCATCAAACCGGAACCCGTAGAGTCTGATAGCGAGAAAGTCGTCGAGACGCAAGATATCCTGGAAAAGCAGATTCAGGTCAGCAGCGTGGCTCCGCTTGTTTTGGAAGAAGAGCTGGGTATCAACAAGCAAGAAACAGCAAGCAGGGACCGGTTGCAGATCCTGAACCAGAACCAGATGCCTGGTCATACCGGACACTATATCTACACGGACGACTTGAGTGAATTTGCTGTTACGGAGAGCAAACTGGCTCCTTTCTCTGTGGATGCCTCCAAGCTGAAACCGGATGCGGTCGGCAGTGAAGCATTGCAGGATTATGCGGTGACCAGCATACACATAGCAGACGGGGCCATTGTTTCAGCGAAACTTGCGGAAGCGTCTGTATCTGAGGAGCACCTGATTGACGGCTCTGTGTCTGGTCATAAAATACGAAATGCTTCTATTGCAGGTGAGAAAATCAGAGATGGCAGCATTACTTCTCAGAAGCTTGGCAACCAGGTCATCGATTCGGCCAAAATTGCCGACGGTTCCATCGGCACAAGACATCTCAGCCGCATGCTGGTAACGGAAGAATTAATCAAGAATCATGCCGTAACTGGAGACAAGATTGCGATTAGCGGGGTGGATACAAGACATCTCACGGGGGGAGCTGTGAATACCTCCAAACTGGCTGACGATGCAGTGACTACATCCAAAATTCGGGAAGCTGCTGTCACAGGCAGCAAAATCGAAGAACTATCCATCGAGTCTCACCATATTCAGGCAGGTGCTGTTAAACAGACACATCTGGCAGAAGGGTCTGTCGGTCGTTCACAACTATTAAATGGCAGTATTGGAAGTGACCAGATAGAGGATGGGTCCATACAAACAAGACATTTAGCTGAGGGTTCACTAAGTGGAAGACATCTCTTGGACGGTTCAATCGGATCAAGCCAGATTCGCGCTCATTCTGTTGGCAAGGAGCAGATTGGCAATGGAGAAGTGGGCAGTGAGCATTTGACGGAAGGTGCAGTAACCAGCAGCAAACTGGCAGACCAGTCTGTGGGAACAGCAAAATTGCTGGAGCAGTCCATTACGGCATCCAAGATCTCTGATCAGAGCGTCATTTCTTCCAAAATTGCGGATGAAGCCGTACAAGGTAAACATCTTGCCAAAGGGTCCATTCGTGCGGAACACATTGCGAATCGGGGAATTACACCGGTACATGTGGACAATTCCGCAATTCACTCCATTCACATTGCAAGTGGGAGCATCGAGGCAACTCATCTATCTACCGCAAGTGTGTCCGGAGATGCTCTCGCAGACGACGTGGTGTGTGAGCGGCATCTTGCAGAGTCGGCCGTGGGTACGTATGAATTGCAGGATGCTGCCGTTACAGACGTTAAACTCGCGGATGGAAGTGTGACAACAGAAAAGCTTGGAACGGCATCGGTGAGTAGCAGAGCGCTTGCCCCGGGAAGTGTTATATCCTCGCATCTTGCGAGTGGTGGAGTCACAGGTACACATCTGGCTCCAGGCAGCGTGGGTTCCGAGGCTCTGAGACCTTATGCAGTGAAATCGGAACATCTGACAGAACATGCCGTAGGTGTGCCTCATCTTCAGCCAGGCAGTGTTGAAACGGATGCGATTGCACGGGCCGCGGTCACAACAGATAAATTGGCTATTGATAGTGTAACTTCAGCCCAGCTGGCTGGCGGGTCCATTTTTCCGCCTCATCTAACAGATCATGCGGTTACCTCCCCCAAGCTTTCACCAGAGAGTGTTGCCACAGATAAACTGGCGGATTTTGCTGTCACGTCAGCTAAACTGGCAGACGGCAGCGTGACTTCTTCCAAGATTATGGCAGAGAGCATTAACGCCAAACATATTCCATCAGGAACCATTCGCGGATATCACCTGAAGCAGCATGCCGTTTCCTTGGAACATTTGTCGGAAGAAATACGCTCGCCGGAATTATTCGCTGATGGCAGTATTACCGGCAACAAACTTCGGCATGACTCCATAAGTGCGGACCATTTGACAGCAGACTCGGTATCGGGGACAGAACTACAACAGGCTGCTGTAGGTAGCGAGCACTTGCAGCCATCCGTTGTACAATCTGTCCATCTGGCTGAAGGCAGCGTGAAATCTGACCATTTGGGAACTCAAGTAGTGAGCTCACAGCATCTGAAGGCAGACATCATTCATGAGGAGCATATTGCTGAACAGGTGGTCACATCGCATCACTTGGCACCTGGATCTGTTGAAACAGACCATCTGGCACCTTTATCCATTACAGCGGCTCATCTTCAGCCAGGTTTGATTAGTGGTTTGCATCTTCAGGCAGAGTCGACAAGTGCTGTTCACCTGCAGCAAGGAGCTGTGCATTCCCGTCATATTCAAGATGGTGAGATTCTTCCTCATCATATCCATGAACGCAGCATCGGAACGTCTCATCTGGAAGAAGAAGCGGTAAGTACGATTATATTGCAGGATGAATCTGTAACACGCTCCAAACTAGCAACTGGTAGTGTGGATGGCAGTAAATTAGCCGCAGGAACCGTATCGGCTACTCACATTGCCAATGAAAGTGTGCAGACCCGTCATATCCAAGAAGGAGCAATCCTTGCTGATCATATTCAAGAGTGCAGTATTGGCTCAGTTCATCTGGATGAGGAGTCTGTAAGTGCGGTTCATTTGCAAAATGGATCTGTAACAAGTGCCAAACTGGCGGATGGCAGTATAAACGGCAGCAAATTGCTTGAAGGAACCGTATCGGGGATTCATATTGCGTCCGAAAGCGTGCAATCCGAGCATATTCAGGCAGACGCCATTCATGCTGACCATATTCAGGAGCGGAGCATCGGCACAACCCATCTGGAGGAGGAAGCAGTAAGTGCGATTCACCTGCAAAATGGGTCTGTCATCAGTGCCAAACTGGCCGACGGCAGTGTAACCGGCAGCAAGTTGATCGAAGATGCGGTGTCGGGAATCCATATCGCCTCTGAAAGTGTGCAATCCCGCCATATCCAGGCAGGAGTAATCCTTGCTGACCATATTCAGGAGCACAGCATTGGCATGCTTCACTTGGAACAGGAAGCAGTAAGTGCCATTCATCTGCAAAATGGATCTGTAACAAGTACCAAGTTGGCCGACGGCAGTGTAACCGGCAGCAAGTTGCTTGAAGGAGCAGTATCGGATATCCACATTGCAGACGATAGTGTGCAATCCCGTCATATTCAAGAGGGAACAATCCTTGCTAATCATATTCAAGAGCGAAGCATCGGCACAGCACATTTGGAAGAGGAATCGGTAAGTGCCATTCATTTGCAAAATGGATCTGTAACGAGTGCCAAACTGGCGGATAGCAGTATAACCGGCAGCAAGTTACTCGAAGGTACGGTATCCGGAATTCATATCGCATCGGAAAGTGTGCAATCCGAGCATATTCAGGCAGGAGCCATTCAAGCTGATCATATTCAGGAGCGAAGCATAGGCACAACCCATCTGGAAGAGGAAGCAGTAAGTGCGGTTCATCTGCAAAATGGGTCCGTAACGAGTGCTAAATTAGCTGACGGTAGCATTAGCGGCAGCAAATTGCTCGAAGATGCTGTATTGGGGAGCCATATCGCGTCGGAAAGTGTGCAAACTCGCCATATCCAGGCAGGAGCGATCCTTGCTGATCATATTCAGGAGCATAGCATTGGTACGTCCCATCTGGAGGAGGAAGTAATAAGTGCGGTTCATCTGCAAAATGGATCCGTAACGAGTGCCAAACTGGCCGATGGCAGTGTGAGCAGCAGCAAACTGCTTGAAGATGCGGTGTCGGATGTCCATATTGCCAATGGAAGTGTGCAATCCAGTCATATCCAAGAGAGAGCCATCCATGCTGACCATATTCAAGAGCGAAGCATTGGAATCTCCCACCTCAAAGCGGAATCGGTCAGTTCGATTCATCTGCACAATGGTTCCATAACAAGTGCCAAAATGGCTGACGGCAGTGTAAACGGTAATAAATTGCTTGAAGGTGCGGTATCGGCTATCCACATAGCAGACAAAAGTGTGCAATCTCGGCATATTCAGGATGGAACGATTCTTGCTGATCATATTCAGGAACGCAGTATTCGCACAACCCATCTGGAAGAGGAAGCAGTAAGCGGGATCCATCTACAGAATGGGTCCGTCACAAGTGCCAAATTGGCCGATGGCAGCGTGAACGGCAGCAAACTGAGTGAGCAGAGTATTACCTCTAATCATTTGAATGCGGGGATTGTAGGTCCGGCGCATTTGAGCGAAGAGATATGGAATGCGATTCGTCAGTTCAGTGGAGAAACGCTGGAACAACTGGCAGCTATCAAAAGACAAGAGGGATTGCTTCAAACAGAAAATGAGGTTGTACCGCCATCACAGCCGGCAATTGTCGTGGAACCCTCAAGTGTCGATCTGAAGGAAACGCAGTTTATCCAGACGTCGGGTCAGGAGCTGGGGCAACAACAAGAGCATCCATCGCAAGCTAACCAGCTTGGAGATTCATTGACGACAGCTGGCACGGTCCAGCCACAGCTACCGCTACCACAGCCTGAATTTTCACATGAGATCGATGGAATTAAGGAGTTCAAGCTGAGGGAGCAAGCAGTTAAGCAGGAGCATTTGAGTGATGGAGCTGTTGGAAGCAGCCAGTTGCAGCATGGAGCTGTGGGTCCTGAACACCTGTCATTCCAGCCCGTACGAAGTGTCAGCCGTCAGCCTGTGGTGCAGCAGTTCGGTATGGAGGCCTTTATATTGCCTGAGGATGAACAGTGCGTGGAAGTAACGGTAGCCTTTGAGGAGTCGTTTATATCGGAGCATTATGTGATTGTAGCCATGTGTAATGATCGGGGATTCCAGGTATCGCTCCTCTCCCAGAGTGAGGATGAAGCCGTACTGGAAGTGTCACGAACTACGGGCTCCACACACACCTATGGATTGTTGTCATGGATTGCCGCTGGGCCTTCCGTGTAAGAATGCGAGATCATGTGTCCTCATTCAAGACATCTGTAGACGAATGATTTCACATGTTTAAATAGACAAAAGCGGTTCCCGGATATGTCCGGGACACCGCTTTTTTTCATATATAAGCTTGCTCCGTTCGGACGATGAGGGGTGCCTGAACGATTTAATATGAGTTCAACAACGAATGATTCTTACAGTCCTACAGCTTGATAAGCTTTGGTAATTGCAGTAGCTTCAGCCGAAGTCGCTCCGTACAGATCTTTAGCGGCTTGGATTGTCGCTGTTTTGGCAGCAGCAAATTTGGATGTAGGTGTCAGATAGTTCACGAGTGTGCTGTAGAAGATTTGAATGGCTTTATCACGCCCGATCCCTGTTACAGTGACACCATTATGTGTACCGCCTTGAGCTGCAAGATAGTACGCTTTGTTAATGATACCGCTGTTGGTATGAACGCCTCCGTTGTCCGCTGTTCCAGTATAACGGTCAGCGTATTTGTCAGGTTGTCCATACAATGTAGGGTTGGATAGGGAGCGCAGTGCATCACCTGCAATGTTAGGGGTGTAGACATCGTCGCCAAGCAACCAGTTTTTGCTTTGGATCGTATTTCCGAAAATATCAGCGAAGGCTTCATTTAATGCACCTGGCTCATTGCGGTACTCCAGATTGGCTGTATACTCAATGACACCGTGAGTCAATTCGTGGCCTACTACATCCAGATCACCAGATAGTGAACGGAAAGTCGTTCCATCACCGTCACCAAATACAATCTGTACTCCGTTCCAGAATGCATTATTGTAGTTGGAGCCATAATGCACAGTGGATTTAATGAGCAAACCGTTGCCATTAATACCGTTGCGGTTGAATTTGTTTTTGTAGAAATCATACGTGGCAGCAGCATGGGCGTGGGCATCTACGCCAGCACGATCAGTCCATACGTTATCGGAATCTGTCAGGAGTGTACCTGGAATGGAGGAACCATTGTTTGCAGTGTAAGTTTCAATCCCATTGCCGCGAGTGGTATCTTTCAGTTGGAAGGTACTGCCGGATTGGGTGGTTGTAAGGGTTTTGGTATCACCAAGTACACCTGTACCTGTTCCTGTTGCGAAGTTGATGAGGTCATATTGAGATACGATACTGCCGTCAACGGCATTCACGAAATATTTGGTACGTAATGGGGCAGGATCCAGCACATTGACTTCGGTAATGTAAACAAGGTAGGTTTGGTTGTCCTCTTCATTGTGGTAAATGTTCAACTCGGCTTCAGGGGTTTTCTGTGGTTCGCCAAGCTCTCCAACGCGGGAAGTGGCTTCTTCCGATGCAATCTTGATCGCATCTTCTGCACTGATTTCAGCGACACCGTCATTAGGGATAGCTTGTTCTTCAACTGGTGGGAGATCTCCAAGTGCGGATGAAACCTGGCCTGTTTTGTCTAGGTGGATCGTTTGCTCGGCACCGTAGACTGGAATGCCCTTAATGTACTGCTTCAGGCGGAAGTGTCTTACACCAGAGGTGTCCGTAGTCCTTTTAATAATTTTGAGTTGGGATTTCACGTCGGAATTCAGGAATTGTTCCTGTTGTCCAAGGAAATTGAAGATTGTTTCGTCAGAACCGCTGTTCAACTGGATACCCTCCTCAGAGGCATAAGGGGCCTGCAATGGAATGGACTGATCAGACAATGGAGCTGCAGCAGCAGAAGATACGGAAGCGAGCAAAAGAGCTCCTCCAAGAATTGTTGGCATAACTTTAGCAAATTTCATAGTAAACTCTCCCATTCTCAATATGATTTTTTTGGAAAACACATAATTATGCCAATCTCGGTTGGAGTTCCGTCTGCAACTTGGGCAGCGCGGAGTGTGGGGCTGAATCTGAAACGTGGAATATGACAAGAAACGATAAGGAACAAAGTCGGCAGAGCCTGTATGCCTGTGGTTGGGCGTGTCAAAGGAGTACCGTTTATCCGGTTCAGCCATGAGGCTTAATCGTTCATTGTGGTTCCTCTTTCAGAAGCCAGGGGTCTTGTCCACTTGCGAAGCAGAAGATGTTCTTACGGAGCCGGGGTGTTCGTTCCGGGTTCACATAATAGAGCCTGAACTACGTATTGAACGGCATCACTCCTCTCAAGGTACATGCAACAGAGCAAAAACAGCCTCTTGTATCATCCTGTACGCATAATTAACCCCAGGTCAATTAACAGGAATGAAAAAAGATTACTAAGGAACGTTTGTTCCTAATTAGGATTTTTTTGTCAATTTACTGCTTGCAACGTATATTATCACAATGTAAAAGTTTGGAAAAGATGCAATTTTAAATTTTTCTTAAAATTGTGTCTGAAGTAGGGGAGCCGTAGCATATTTCGCATATTTTGACGAATTCTGTCTAAATAAATGGATTGACTGAGCCGGGTGGCAGACAGAACCTGCTCGGTTCAAGGACATACGCCGTTTCCACTGCTCCATGAATACATAGAATAACGTGTACTCCCTTTGCATGCCGATGATGTACACCCGGGAGGTGACTGTGTTGCAAAAACGCGGTAATACAGCTTTTTATGCAGCCAAATCGAATCTGGCACAAAGAAAAGCGCAATTAAAGAAGCGTCGTTTGAAATCTGCTTACAAAAAGGGTACAAAGGCCTACAAGTACGTAATTCCACCCGTGGAGCAAACGGAATTGCCAGCATTCGGAGCTGAGCATGCGATGAGAGAGACACTTGCACAGGATTCGACGTACTCGCATAAACCACTGCTTTCGGTCATTATACCTGCCATGAATGAAGAGCGAACCATTGGTGCAGTCGTGCGTCAGTCGCTGCGGATATGCCGTGATGCTGAAGTGCTTGTTATTGTGAATGGTTCAACGGATGGGACGGCAGCAGCGGCAAAAAGGGCAGGGGCACAGGTGCTTCGTTATGCCGAAGCTTTGGGACATGATGGAGGAAGAAGAATCGGTGCAGCGGCAGCTCGTGGCAGGGTGCTGTTGTTCACGGATGCAGACATTCCAATTCCGGCAGAACATCTCGCGCCTTATGTGCGAGCGGTTCTGGACGGGACGGATGTGGCGCTTAATGATTATAACGGACCGGTGGCGCGTATCCCTGTTCACCCTGTGGTAGAAGCCAAACATGCGCTGAACAGCATGCTCGCGAGACCTGATCTGCAAGGGGCTTCCATGACAGCCATTCCGCATGCATTAAGTCGCAGGGCACTTGAAGTGATTGGGACGGACACACTGGAGATTCCACCATTGGCACATGCAAAGGCGGTTACCAACGGGTTGAAGGTGCGTGCCGTCCATCATGTGCCTGTAGGCAAAATGAACGCAGTTCGAGTCAAGAAACGAAGCGGACCTGACCCGCTCAGTCAAGTGGTCTGGAATGATCATCTGACAGCGATCAGGTGGATAACCGATACACTTGGCCCACGCGGAGGACATTCCGATCTGCAGCGTGTTCGTAGCCTGACGAGGTGAGCATGTTGCCTAAAACAAGAAAGAAACCTCGTCAAAAGATGCAGCATGCTGGAGGTGAGGAAATGAAGGAGCGTTCAGGGGGTGTCCGTCGTCAACGGACAGCAGGCAGACGAACACCAAGGAACAGAACCAGAACCATGGGCAGGAAGAGCCTGACTAAATCGCCGCTAAAGAGTTCAGCATCGAGCAGGTTGGCAATGAACAAGTCCGTATTGCATGAAGCATTCAGCGCAGGGCAACGGGCAGGACGCATGACGTTGGAAAATGAACAATCGATTGAACAACATGCGCGTTCAACATGGCAGGAGCATGGGGCTGCGATCTCAGCGGAGCTAAGGAGTTATTCTGCTGCAATGCAGGCAGGGAAAGCATTCATGCAGGGTTATGCTCAAGCTGCGGGACGCTCATTGAATATTATTCCACTTGCCCTGAATAAACCTGCCGCTGCAGTCGTCTGTGCCTGCAATGAGGAACTTACGCTGGGGCAAGTACTTGTACAACTGAAACGTTTACCGCTGACAGATATCGTTGTGGTATTGAATGGAACAACGGACAACAGTCTGACACAGGTGCTTGAACAGCCTGGCATCACGCTGGTCTATGAACCTGACCGGGCGGGACATGATGTAGGCCGCGCCTTGGGGGCCAAAATGACGGAGGCGGAGACCCTTCTCTTTGTGGATGGGGATATGGTCGTCCCGGCAGAGCAACTCGCCCCGTTTCTGTATGCGGTCGACCGGGGAGATGACGTGGCACTGAACAATCTTTCATCGCTGTTGCCTCCATTTGCCCGCCAGGATGAAGTGAGCCGGATCAAGGCATATCTCAACCGTGTGCTTAATCGTTCGGATCTGGGTTCCAATTCGTTGACGGCTGTACCTCATGCCCTCTCACGTAAGATGATCCAGATCGTAAAACCGGAGGCGCTGGCCGTTCCTCCCAAGGCGCAAAGTCTAGCCATTCAGCATGGATTAAAAGTGACTGCACCCAGTCAAGTGGATGTCATTCGTTCCAATCGCCTGCGTTCCACCAATACGGGCAGCGGCAACGAAGTCGCCCGATTGATCATTGGCGACCATCTGGAGGCGATTGCAACCTGGCTGGATTTGGGCGGCAATAAGTCACAAGCTCGATCCATTTCTCGTGCTGAAGTGGCCTACAGGAGGAACGCCAGATGACACTGACGAGTATTATTATTCCGACGTACAACGGGCTGGAACTGCTGAAGCCGTGTATCGATGCCATTCGAAAATATACCGATTCTCATACATCTTATGAAATCATCGTTGTGGATAATGGCTCGGTTGACGGAACAGCAGCGTATTGTGCACGGGAACGAATTCGTTTTGTTCGGTTGCCGGACAATCGGGGTTTCCCGGCGGCTTGCAATGCCGGGCTCCGTGCAGCCTGTGGTGATGAGCTATTGCTGCTGAATAACGATGTTACAGTTACCACCCGCTGGCTCGAAAATCTGCGGGCAGCCCTCTACAGTGATGCAAACATTGGTATTACAGGTCCGGTGACCAACTATGCAAGTGGTATCCAGCAGGTAGAGCTTGAGTTCCGGGACATGGTACATTTTCAGGAACTGGCTGCTGCCAACAATATAGTCGATTCTTCCAGATGGAAGGAAGTCAGACGAATTGTCGGCTTATGTATGCTCATGCGGCGAAGTGTGATGGAGGACATTGGTGTGCTTGACGAAGTCTATTCGCCGGGACACTATGAAGATGACGATTATTGCTACAGGGCCTGCCAGAAAGGCTATCGTTTGCTAGTATGCGGGGATGTCCTGGTGCATCATCGCGGCAGCGCGAGTTTCCTGAAGACCGATCCTGTAGCTTGGAAACAGTTGCTTGAGCGCAATCGATCCATTTTTATCAACAAATGGCATGTCGATCCCCTTAAATATATTGAGACATCCGATGAAGGAGGGATAGTGGAATGAAAGGTGTAATTCTTGCTGGCGGAACAGGAACACGACTGTATCCTCTGACCCGGCTGATTAACAAGCATCTGATTCCAGTCGGCAAGCATCCGATGATTATGTATGGCATCGACAGACTCCGCCAGGCAGGCATTGAAGAGATATTGATAGTGATCAACAAACATTCCGCTGGGTTATACACGGAGTATTTGGGTGGTGGAGCAGATCATGGCGTCAAGCTGACGTATCGGATTCAGGAAAAGGCAGGCGGGATTGCCGAAGCATTGGATCTGGCGACATCGTTTATCCTTCCTGGAGAGAAATTCGTTGTGCTGCTGGGAGACAATCTGTTTAGCGACGATTTGAAGCCTTATGTGGATAAGTATATGCAGCAGCCTGCGGGTACAGCTCGTGTTTTGCTCAAAGAAGTGGACGATGCACGGCGGTATGGGGTACCGGTGTTTGATCCGCAGCATCCGGAACGAATCTCATACATTGAGGAAAAACCGAGTGATCCGAAGACCTCTTATTGTGTTACTGGCATATATATGTATGATGACCATGTATTCAACCTCATTCAGAACATTGCGCCTTCTGCACGCGGCGAACTCGAAATTACGGACGTGAACAATCATTATGCAGCAGCTGGAGGACTGGAATACGATATTTTGCAAAAATATTGGAGTGATGCAGGGACGTTCCAATCGCTTCAGGAAGCAGCCATCCGCATGAAGGGTCAACTGCCCTAAAATATATGCGCCTGATGCTGCCGCTGTGAGAGGTCCCATGAGAGCAGAACAACCTGCGCCGGAGCCGGAAGAATGCTCCGGCGCTTTGTGCAGCGGCGGCACTCCTCGTGCATGCCAAGGGAGGGAATGCCGTGAGAGTAGCAAAACGCAGCGACTTGGGCAGGAAGAAGACACTGGGCGGTCATGCCGGCTCCTTGTACGTATCTGTGGGAGTGCAGCCCAAAGCAAGTTCGAATCACGAATGGGGAAACCAAGGCGCGAAGCAGGGGAATGTGGAACTCGCAGGAATAGAGCGCAAGCTTCTTGCAGAACCGAAAGGCAAAGCCAGCGGGCGCACCGGCGCAAGACGTGGTGCGAGCGCTGGATCACGAACCAAAACGGGAGCGAAAACAGGCGAAGGGCGTGGCATTGCAGGCACCCGCGTAAAATCAGGCGAGCGTGCAAGCGTGAGCCGTGGCCGTAAAGGGGCGCGAGCCAAAACGGGCAAGCGCGCAGTTGCAGGCCGCGGGCATGCTGCGCCACGAGGCGGGCGGGCCGCAGGCGCCCGCGCCAAACAGCGCACGGCTGCGCAGCGTGCGCCCGGGCCAGCACCGCAAGCCAGCACGCCACAGGCGCTGCCTGCCAGCGGTGCTGGTCCCGCCCCGCCGCAAGCGACACACCGACACGGTGGTGTCGCCCCCGCGGGGCGGGAAAGCGCTGCCGCGCATGCTGGCAGCGCAAGGGCAATGGCGCCTGCGCAGCCGGCAGCAGCGCCCGAGAGCGGCTACGCCGAGGGCTTCCGCGACGGCGTGTTCGCGGGCGGGGAGGCGCTGGTGGCGCAGCACATCCCGCCCGATCATATTCTGCCTGCCGTGGCGGCGGCAGATCTGATCGAGGCGGGATTCCGCCAATATGCGCCCACCCTAACCCGGCTGGCCAGCCCTCATGAGATGGCTGTCCATATCCAGGGGGCGCTGGATGCGCAGCGCCCCCTGTCCGTCGTTCGCCTCGGAGATGGCGAACTGCTGACCCTGGCAGCCGATACGGTGCTGCCAGGCGAACAAGTGCAGGAGCTGGCACCGTTTCTGCCTTATGCAGGGGTGCCACGCTCCACCCCAGACATCCGCGCTGAGCTCGCGGAAGCCATTCGCGGCGCGGATTGGATCGGTGTCCCCATCTCGCGTGCGCCTACTTTTCAGGGACTTTTATTTCCAGTATTGCGCCATTTCGGCATTGACTGGTCCCGTCTGAATCTGACCAGTTCCACGATTAACTACAGCCTGCATCATTCGGGTCTGTTGTTGCCTGTGGTACAGGGGCGCCGGGTGCTGCTGATTGGAAGCCAAGCTGCAGAGCTCGGGGCGTTGTTGAACGGCCACGGGGTGCAAGTGACAGGCATTATAGGAACAGTGGATGGTGTTGTGGATATCCCGAGAGTGATGCAGCAGACTGCGGAGCATTCGTTCGATATCGCTCTGGTAGCAGCAGGAATTCCGGCCGTCATTCTGTGCCGCCGAATCGCTGGTGAACTGGGGCGGGTTGCCATAGATTTTGGACATTTGGCTGACAAATTGGTTACAGGAGAGCTTCATCTCTAATGGACGATCTGGTGCGACGTTCATCGTAACGCGCATTTGGATGAGGGGAAATGGAGGAAGCAACATGAGCACATCAGGCAGACGTTCAAAACAGCGGAAAGCATCATCCGAAACCGTTGTTTTGCATGCAGCTCGAAGCCGGAGTGGAGGGAAGATTAGACGCCAAGGCTCAGGCAAACGGGCAGCCAAGAACGCAAAACTGTATAAGCAGGGCTACCATAGAGGCTATGATGAGGGCGTACGACAGGGGGAAAGCTCATTCGGGCTGGTATTCGAAGGCGTAAGCATTATTATTCCGACGTACAACCAGCGCGAATATGTCCTGCAATGTGTGTCCAGTATTGAAAAGCATACACCGGCCCCCTTTGAAATTATTGTTGTGGATAACGCATCCAAGGATGGCACGGCGGAAGCCGTGCTTCGCAAAGGTGGCATGGTAAGGGTCGCTGCGCTGGATAAGAATCGTGGTTTTGCCGGCGGTGTCAATCATGGACTGATGATGGCGAGGGGGCGACATATCGTCGTGCTGAACAACGATACACTGGTCACCCCGGGCTGGTTGGAAAACATGATGACCTGTCTTGACAGTCATCCCGAGATGGGAGTTGTGGGTCCGGTTACAAATTACATCGGCGGAGATCAGCAGATTGAAGTCCCATACAGTGATGTGGATGACATGTGGTCTTTTGCTGCCCGACATAATCGCCCGGATGCCACGAAACATCGGGAGACCGACAGGCTGGTCGGATTTTGCTGGCTGTTCTCACGGGAATTGCTTGAGCGGGTAGGTTATCTTGATGAAGGTTACGCCGTGGGCAATTTTGAAGATGACGACTGGATCATTCGGGCGAAGCTGGCGGGATACAGGCTGGGGGTAGCTGGAGATGCCTTCATACATCACTACGGAAGTGTAAGCATGAAGGCGCTGGGAGAACAGGATTATGAAGTCGTAAATAAGGATAACGAACAGTATTATACTCAAAAATGGGGAGATCCCCATGCGTTGGTTGCCGATACTTCTCGGCTCTCGTTGCGTGCCAAGGTGTCGACCAGTCAGCAGGAGAACAAGACACCCCTGGGCAAGACAGACACCCCTGACCTGCGACAGCGCATTTCCACTAAGGGCAGCAGCGATGTAACTCATAAGCTGAGACGCAGTACGGACTTTTACCCGGAGGGTTGTTTCATCTCTGATATCAAGGGCGATGTTTATCGACTGATGCGTGGACAGCGACGTAAGCTGAATATCCCGGTTCCACGCGGCATTTCTCCTGTTTTGGTTGCAAAACCGGATCTGCTCGGCGTACCCGCAGGTGAGCCGCTGGTATCTGCGGGTGAGGTACAGGGCTGGCCCCTGGAAAGAAGTCATGTTCATGCTCAACCCGTTCAGAGCAACCGGGATGCGCTGGAGGAAGGCATGATTGTTGCCGCGACGAATGAAAGGGATACATGGTACCAGATTAGTGGCAATAAACGCAGGAGGTTTGCAACCCCTTATGCTGCGGAACGGTGGGGAGTGCAATTCGGGCATATCGTTCATGTATCTGCGAACCAATTGCGTACGATCGAAGAAGGCTGGCCCATTATAGCTCCTCCCCAGCTCTTGAACGAAGATTTGTAATGACCGGGTTCGGCTGCCTTGTATATCGGCACGACAGCATGATGCGGAATGTGATGTAAAGCGTATCGCTATACATCTGTCCGCATCCGAACTATACATATATCACGAATCACGAAATGAAACGATAGAGAGATTAGCAAATTACTTTTCCACGAGCATTTTGTATAAACTCCAAGAGCGTCATCCGAACATTTTTAACATGGTTAGGGATGCGTTCAAGGAATAATGGGAGCTCTTGCAGAGCTCTTTTCAAATTTAAAATTTAATCTTTCTATCCTCTTATAGGTTTATTCTATTGGAAGATCCATTGACGCTTGAAGAGGTGAGGAGTACATTTATAGCCATAATTCTTATTTAACAGATAGGAATTAATGGTCTGGGTGGTAATCCATCCTGATCTGACAATGAATCAATCAGGAGGTATGCCGATGTCTTCTACATCGAAAAAAGTAGTGCTCTGGAGCAAAACAGGCTGTCATTTCTGCGGAGAGGTTAAGGCATTCCTAACGGCCCGCAACCAGCCTTTTGAGAACATCGAAGTGCAAGGGAACGATGTGCTGAGGGACGTGCTTGAAGCCAAATATGGCATTCGACATGTACCTGTCATTGAGGTGGGTGGAGACGGCAAGTATGAAGCATTGCTGGAGCCCGATCTGGAGAAACTGGCGGAACTTCTCGCCCAGCCTGATGAAGCAGCAGTCTGACCGGACGTGGCAGATCTCTTGATAAAGCAGTTTCCGGCTGCTAAAGGCTGACATATCAGTGTGCAGCAGTCGGGGACTTTTATAAGCTCTAATCCATCCTCTTATTCAGATATCCAATCCTTATATAGAAAAGTTCTATAAGCAACGCTGTTGACCGATGTGCGGGGCAGTGATAAGATTTGTGAAATTAAAGCTGACCAAACTCATAGGAATAGTTAACTTTTGAATTTTCTTCATTCGTAATCCATATCAGATCGGACTTTAGAAATTTCTTGATATATCCTAATCCAAGGAAGGCGGAATGTAATATGACGGCTCAGCGCAGTTTGAAATTTGGAGCGATTGTCCACGGTGTCGGAGGTAGCATGACGACTTGGAGACACCCGGAGATTCAATCGGATGCCAGTGTGAATTTTGAATTTTACAAACGCCAAACGTTGAAGGCAGAAGAAGGCAAATTCGATCTCGTTTTTATCGCTGACGGTCTTTATATTACCGAGAAATCCATACCTCACTTCTTGAATCGATTTGAGCCAATCAGTTTGTTGTCCGCCCTGGCCGCCATTACGTCACGAATCGGTCTGGTTGGAACACTTTCCACCTCCTATAGTGATCCATTCACAGTTGCCAGACAGTTCGGTTCCCTTGATCTGATCAGTAATGGCCGCGCTGGTTGGAACGTGGTTACATCCCCGCTTGAAGGCTCAGCCAAAAACTACAGTAAAAGCAACCATCCTACCCACCCGGAACGTTACCGGATTGCAACGGAATATTTGCAGGTGACCAAGGGCTTATGGGATTCGTGGGAAGACGATGCTTTTGTAAGAGACAAAGAAAGCGGCGTTTTCTTCGATCCATCCAAGCTGCACACACTCAATCATGAAGGAGAGTTCTTCTCCGTACAGGGTCCACTTAACATTGCACGTTCAAAGCAGGGGCAGCCGGTTATTTTCCAGGCAGGTTCTTCAGAAGATGGCAAGACCCTTGCTGCTAAAGAAGCGGATGCTGTTTTCACAGGACATGATTCAATTGAGGATGCACAGGCCTTCTACAAAGATGTCAAATCCCGCGCAACAACCTATGGACGTTCCACACAGGATATCGTCATTTTGCCAGGGATCAATCCAATTATCGGACGGACAGAAGAAGAAGCAGAACAGAAATATCAGGAGATTGCCAGCCTGGTCACTATCGATAAAGCGCTGGATTACCTGGGACGTTTCTTCGAGCATCATGACTTCTCCCAGTATCCGCTGGATGAACCATTCCCTGAATTGAATGGCATCGGTAGCAACAGCTTCCGTAGTGGTACGGACAAAATCAAGCGGGATGCCAAAGAGCAAGGATTGACGCTGCGTGAAGTAGCCCTGCGGGCAGCAACACCGAAGAGCAAATTCCTTGGTACACCGGAGCAGGTGGCTGACAAGATCCAGGAATGGTTCGAAGCCGAAGCGGCGGATGGATTCATTATTCATTCCGAACTGCCAAGTGGATTGGCCGATTTTGTGGAACTGGTTGTTCCGATTCTGCAAGAGCGTGGCATCTATCGCACCGAATATGAGCATGACACATTGCGTGGAAATCTCGGTGTGCAAATTCCGGTGAATCGTTACACGGCTGCCCGGGAGCAAGTTGGAACCGAGGCTTGAGAAACAATTAGATAGCTGAAATTCGGCAGTAGTCTAGGAATGAGGTATCCGGATGAAATATTCGGATTGCATATGCGGAAGGTGCCGAATGATGACCTAAAACCAAGTTAACGGATAGGTTATGTTGATAAAAAATCTATAATTCATTAATTCAATGAATCAATGACACCTGTATACACAGAGGGGGAAGCTATATGAACAGGTCTATCTCATGGATGAAATATATGGCATTGGCGGCAGTATTGGTGCTGGTATTATCCGGTTGCGGAGCGGCAGGTAACTCGAACAGTGCAGTTCAGGCTTCCGGTGGGGAGCAGGCGGCTGGGCAAGCAGAAGGTGGGAATCTAACCTACGCACTCGCCACATCGCCGGATACGCTGGACCCACATCGAAGTGGCCTTGCAGTAACCGTACGTGCGATCCGAACGATCTATGACAATCTGGTGGTACAGCTGCCGGATGGTTCCATTAAACCTTGGCTCGCCAAGGAGTGGAGTGTATCGGAGGATGGCAAAAGTTATACGTTTAAACTGCGTGAAGATGTGAAGTTCCATGATGGCACACCATTTAACGCGGAAGCCGTGAAGTTCAATCTGGATCGGGTAATCGATCCGGCCACCAAAGCCGCCAATTCCCTTGCCCTGATTAGACCTTATAGCTCCTCGGAGGTCATTGATGAATACACCATTAAGGTAAATCTGGAACAACCTTCGCAAGCTTTTCTCGGTAACTTGAGTCAGGCCTTGCTAGGAATCGTATCACCTACAGCCGCCAAGAAATATGGGGATCAACTGGGTAAAAATCCTGTGGGGACCGGTCCGTATACCTTTGTGAAATGGGATGAAAATGCGGATATCGTTGTCGCCAAAAACAAGGATTACAACTGGGCTCCCGCAACTGTTGAAAATGAAGGCGCCCCGCATATTGATACGATTACGTTCAAAATTGTACCGGAAGAAGCAACGCGTATCGGCAGTGTTCAGAGTAAGCAAGTACTCGCAGCGGAGACTGTTCCGCCGCAAAATATTGCTGCCCTGAAGAACGATCCGAACCAGCAATTGCTTCAAGCCAATACCGTTGGTTTGCCGTATACTCTCTTCTTCAATCTGCGCAAAGCGCCTTGGGATGATGTGAAAGTCAGACAGGCGGTGCAATCTGCAGTTGATGTGGAGTCCATCGTGAAGACACTGTATCTGGGCAACTACGAACGCGCGTGGTCTGCACTGTCTCCGGGAATCCTCGGTTATGATACTTCTCTGGAAGGAAGTATCAATCCGGATATCAACAAGGCCAATCAGCTGCTTGATGAGCAAGGTTGGGTCAAGGGAGCAGATGGCATTCGTGAAAAAGATGGTAAGAAGCTGACCCTGCATTATGTGGACGGTTCGCCGAACCGGGAGAAGCGTAACGACATTGCAGCGATTATTCAGCAGCAACTCAAGCAGGTGGGTATAGCTGTTGAGGTTGAAATTACGAAGGACGTTGCTACGGTCATCTATCAAAACTGGGATTATGATCTCTATGGCAACAGCCAGGTCAATTCTGATCCGAATGCGCTCTATGCCTTCTATCATACGAGTGCAGAAGGTGAACGTCCGACATTATCTGGCTTATCTGATCCGAAGATCGATAAACTGCTCGAACAAGGAGCGGTGGAGACCGATCCGGATAAACGTGTGGATATCTATAATCAGATTCAGCAATATCTGATCGAGCAAGCTGTAATTTTGCCGATCTATGTGTTCCCTTATACAGTGGCTGCATCCAAGTCGGTGCAGGGCATCAAGTTTGATTCACTCGGTTATCCGTTGTTCAACGATGTTCGGATTCAGCCATAATACGAAACGTCAATTATGCAGACAGGAAGGAGACGACCCGGTATGGTTCAAACGATACTGACAAGACTTGCTACATCGCTTCTGGTTATTTTGGGAGCTTCGGTGTTGGTGTACTGCATCATGTATCTGCTGCCGGGTGATCCGGTCCTGCTTATGCTGGACCCGTCATCGGCAACACCCGAGATGATTCAGAACCTGCGGGTTCAGCTGGGACTGGATCAGCCGTTTTACATCCAGTTTGCCAACTATTTCGGAGACATGCTGCGCGGCGATTTCGGCAAATCAATGATCAATTCCGACCCGGTGCTGCCCAAAATATTGGAACATTTCCCTGCCACACTGGCGCTGACCGCGCTCAGCTCAATCATAGCGATAACCATTGGTATTACGCTCGGCGTATTGTCTGCCATTCATCGTAATGGCGTGATTGATTTCATCGCCCGGCTCGTTGGATTGTTTGGCATCTCCATGCCCACCTTCTGGACCGGCATTCTGTTGATCCTGTTGTTCTCGGTTCAGCTTGGCTGGTTCCCGGCGATGGGCTCCGACGGATTCAGTTCATTGGTGCTTCCAGCTGCAACACTAGGCCTCGTCGGTGCGGGTTTCATCGTACGTATGGTGCGTAACAGCATGCTGGAAGTGGTGAACGAGCCGTTTATCGTGGCATTACGAGCAAAAGGTCTTTCACAGCGGACCATCATGTACGGTCATGCACTGCGTAATGCACTGATTCCTGCGGTGACGGTCATCGGCATGTTGATTGGTGATTTGCTTGCAGGAACCGTCGTGGTGGAGACGGTCTTCTCCAGACAGGGCATAGGCAGAATCATCGCGGATGCGTTGATGGCCAAAGACCTGCCTGTTGTGCAGGGCGTAGTCTTTTTCACAGCAATTATCTATGTCGTGTTGAATTTATTGGTGGATATCTCTTATGCGTACATTGATCCCAGAGTTAGGCGTGCAGTCCGAACGTGAGGACGGATGGAACAGTCTGAAACATCTGAACGCGTAGTGAGGAAGGAGGAGTCTTATGAGCATGAAACCATTGGTGGGTGACGAAAAAGGTTGGACGGCCAGAACAGGGCGTTTACGCCTCTGGAGTCGCCGTCCCCTGCGTCAACGCGTCTCATTCACGGTATCCCGTTTATTCTTTTATGCAGCTTTGCTGGTCGTGGTGTTTACCGTCACTTGTGCAATCGTGCCGGGATGGATTGCACCTTATGATCCAACTCAGATGATGACGGATGCCATCCTGCAGGCTCCCTCTGCTGCGCACCTGTTTGGGACCGATTATTTTGGCAGGGATATCTTCAGTGTGGTTGTGCATGGCAGCAGGGATTCACTGCTGATTGGATTTGCCTCGGTGCTGGTGGGTGGTCTTGTGGGCAGTGCTCTTGGCATTATTGCCGGCTATGCAGGAGGTGTTTTGGACACAATCACCATGCGTGCCGTCGATATTCTGATGGCTGTTCCAGGCGTGTTACTGGCATTATCCGTTGCGGCAGCGTTGGGACCTGGACTGCTTAACATTGCACTGGCTGTTGCGGTATCCTCCATTCCAGGATATGCACGGGTGATGCGTGGGCAGGTCATGTCCGTTAAAGGTTTGCCTTTTATTACAGCTACACGTTCACTTGGGGGCTCCAATGCCCGTATTTTCTGGAAGCATGTACTGCCTCATTCGTTGTCACCTTTGCTGGTTATGGCGACGCTGGGCGTGGGTACCTCCATTCTGACAGGCTCCGGGCTCAGCTTTCTTGGACTTGGTGTGTTGAAGGAAATTCCGGATTGGGGAGCGTTGCTCTCGCAAGGGAGAGGTTATCTGACGGTTGCCTGGTGGATCTGTACCTTCCCGGGACTTGCAATTACCATGTTTGTGCTGGCGGTTAATCTGATTGGAGACGATATTCGCGATCGGTTGGACCCCAAAGTAAATGGAGCGGCTTGACCGCTATTCCAAGGAGGAATCATGATGTCACATGTCGTTATTATTGCCGGATCGCCTTCCAAACGTTCGCGTCTGACAGGCCTTACGGATTACAGCAGCAATAAATTAAAAGAGGCAGGCATTACCGTTGAGGTGATTCATGTAGCAGACCTGCCAGCGGAAGATCTAGTGCAGGCCAAGTTTGATAGCTCTTTCATTCGTGATGCGCTCGCTGTTGTTGAAGCAGCGGATGCAGTCATCGTGGCAACACCGGTATACAAAGCATCGTACTCAGGTGTGCTGAAGCTGTTCCTGGATCTGATCCCTCAGGAAGGACTGCGGGGCAAGCTTGCTCTTCCATTAGTCATCGGCGGCTCGATTGCCCATCTGCTCGCGATCGATTATGCATTGAAGCCTGTTCTGGCAGCACTTGGTGGAAGACATATTCTCGGCGGAGTATACGCAGTTGATCAGGGAATTGATCGACTCGATGACGGGAAATATGTGCTTTCGGCGGACATTACTACAAGATTGAATCGTTCCCTGGAAGAATTGATATTGACTCTGGAAAAGAATGGTATTACGATATCATAAAACCAAGTAAATTCATTGGATAAATAGATATAGATAACGTCTGCGGACGTGGATTCGGGGGGCGCTTATGAATATTGAGAACATTGAAGCATTTGTATATATCAATCATTACGGAAGCTTCAATAAGGCTGCCGAGGTACTCTTTTTGTCCCAACCTTCTGTCACCGCTCGTATTCAGTCCCTTGAACGTGAACTCGGCTGCAAATTGTTTGACCGTCTTGGCAAACAGATTGTGCTCACGGAAGAGGGGAGAAAGTTCCTTCCCTACGCCCAGCAGGTGCTGCAAGTGATTCAGAAGGGCAGACAGAAAATACAGCAACGCCGTACGACGCCCGATGCACTTCGACTCGGCAGTACGGTATCCGTATCTAACTATGTCATTCCCGACTTTCTGCCCAAAATCAAGGAAGCTTACCCTGAGGTGAACATCAAACTGACTACAGCGACGACGGACCAACTCGTCGCCAAGCTGCTGGGTCAGGAAATCGATCTTGCTTTTGTGCGGAAGGTCATGCATCCTGCGATCCGTACGGTTGCTTTTTATGAAGATCCAATCCAGTTATACGTGTACAAAGGCCATCCATTTATTGAACGCGGGCATGTCAGCATGGAGGCGATCAGGAATGAGCAGCTGGTCTTTTTTGAATGTGGTTCATTGGACTGGCTGCGCATTCACCGGGCCTTTGACTCGCTGGAGCACCCGCCGGATATTACATATCACGTTGATAATTCGGAGACGGCGAAGAAGCTGGTGAAGCAAGGAGCAGGTATTGCGTTTCTCCCAGGTCTGACAGTGCAAAAGGAAGTGCAGGATCAGGAGCTGTTTCCTATTCAGGTACATGAGGTTGCAGGTGTATCATTGCAGATCAGCGTCGTTACGTTAAAAGAAGAACATTCGCCTTTTGCAGAGCCTTTCGGGGAACTGCTGCGGCAGCTATAGAGACTTATTAACGGAAGTAAGAACGGATTTTAAAAAGTCAGGTTCGGCATGATCGAAGGAGGAGAATATGATGGGTATTCGTGTTGGCATATTGGATCAAACCCCGATCTATGAAGGGGAGACGCCGATTGATGCTTTTCGGCATACGATTGAATTGGTACAGCGGGCTGAACAGCTTGGATTTCATCGTTTCTGGGTATCGGAACATCATGATTCAGGTCATGTTGCCGGCTCCTCACCGGAAGTGCTCATTTCCCACTTGCTGGCGCATACAGAGCGGATTCGTCTCGGTTCTGGCGGGGTGATGCTGCAACATTATAGTCCTTACAAAGTGGCCGAGAACTTCAATGTGCTTTCTGCGCTTGGTCCGGGGAGAATTGATCTGGGTATTGGACGTGCACCGGGAGGATTGCCCCGCTCCACGCAGGCACTACAGCAAGGGATTCAGGAGGCCGCTTCACTGAAAGAGAAAATCAATCAGGTGAAGCAGTTCATTCATAATGAACCGCATGAAGACGAAACACATCCTTTGGCCGGCTTGAGCGCTGCGCCGGTATCCGAAATCCCGGCCGAGCTATACGTGCTTGGAGCAAGTATCGATAGCGCAGGCATGGCGGCAGAATTGGGACTGCCTTATGTATTTTCATTGTTTATTAATAGCAATACGGAGGTTGCTCTGGAGGCTCTGCGAACTTATAGGGAACAATTCGACCGCACACATGGACGGGAGCCGTATGCCATCCTCGCTATATCATTGATTGTGGCGGAAAGTGCGGAAGAAGCCGAAGGACTGGCAAGTGAACACATGCTGGTTAAGATCCATCTGGAGAATGGCAAGGTATTGACGGTTGGTTCCGTGGAGCAGGCGGAAGAATTCGGACGGCAATCGAACGAGAAGTATCGGATCGAGATTCTGGAGCCAAGTGTGACGAGAGGTACGAAGGAAACGGTTGGTCCGACTCTGGCGAAGTTCCAGCAGGATTTTGCCGTGGATGAACTGATTGTTACCACAGCCACACGTGATTTTGCCAAGCGTATTCGTTCATTTGAACTGTTGCGTGAGGCGCTGGATGAGCAGGGACTGGGCGAATTTGCGCATGAGTCGACACCTGCGCAAGCGGTGATCGGTTAGGCATATATATGTTATAGAGCATACCTGTTGAAGTGACCCGTGTATTATATTAACCCATCTTACATGGCACATACGATGATAAAAGGAGGCAATGTCGTGAGCAGTGATCTGAAACAGCCTGAGCAACAGGCAGAACTTGAAGAACAGAGCCGCAAGCATGAATTTTACGTTGGGCAGGATGAAAAATTCGCAGAGCACTTAACCGCGATTCGGCGACATTTGCATCGTAACCCCGAGCTATCCGGAGAGGAACGGGAAACGACAGAAGCCATTCGAGGCTGGTTGGTGGAGGAAGGGGTACGGATTGCAGATGAATATTCGCTGCGAACGGGCCTTATCGCTGAAATTGGGCAGGGCAATGGCCCGGTAGTGGCCTTACGCGCAGATATTGATGCCCTGCCGATCCAGGAAGAAACGAAGCTGGAGTATGCCTCGCAAATCGCTGGCCGAATGCACGCCTGCGGTCATGATGCACACACCGCCATTTTGATCGGTGCTGCACGATTGTTGAAACAGCGAGAGTCCCGGCTGCCGGGCAAGGTTCGTTTGATTTTCCAGCCTTCGGAGGAGAAGGCGACGGGGGCACGGCAGGTTATTCAGAGCGGAGCGCTATCCGAAGTTCAGTCTATTTTTGGGTTGCATAACAAACCGGATCTGCAGGTCGGTACGGTAGGTATCCGTGAAGGAGCGCTGCTTGCAGCGGCAGATGGTTTTGTGGTTAAAGTGGAGGGTGTCGGAACCCATGCGGCAGTTCCGGAAGCGGGCATTGACCCGATTGTGGTGGCCTCTCATATTGTGACTGCATTACAGGCCATCGTGAGTCGTAATGTTGGAGCACAGGAGAGCGCCGTGATCAGTGTGACCAAAATTAACAGCGGCACCGCTTGGAACGTCATTCCTGAAGAAGCCATATTGGACGGCACCGTGCGTACCTTTGACGAGAAGGTGCGTGCCCGGATTCGCGAGCGTTTCAATCAGGTGGTTGCCGGTGTCGCAGCAGCCTATGGGACACGGGCTACCGTGCGCTGGATTCAGGGACCACCTGCCGTGGTCAATGATGCGTCATTGGCTGCAGCGGCTGAGCAAGTCGCGAGCGAGGTGGGGTTGAACAGTATCCGACCGATACCTTCCCCGGCTGGCGAAGATTTTTCCTTTTACCAAAAGGAGGTTCCGGGACTGTTCCTCTTCCTCGGAACGTCAGGCCCACACGAATGGCATCATCCTGCATTCGATGTGGACGAACGGGCACTGCCGCTTGGCGCACATCTTCTGGCAGCGCTGGCTGAAGAGTCACTGCAAAAGTTGCAGTCAAATGGCGAGTAACTGATAACTGCTAGTTAAATACGTGAATACGTAAGTACGTGAATAATGAATAAGATAATATGCTAATACAATAGCGAATGGACGTAAAAAACGGTGACCTCAATCAGGTGGCCGTTTTTTGCAGTTTCCGTATTTTTAATTTAGTAGTTGTGGTTCTCCATATTGTATGAACGAAGAGTGCGGGATCAATCTGACATCGGGCGCAGCAGACCACGGCTGATCAGCAGTGTAGTCATGCTGTTTGCTTCATACGTATTTGGAGCCACCACGACCTTTCTTCCGCTGTATATGGTATCGACCGTGAAGGAGAGCGGGGGTGTTTTTAACGATGACCTATTTGTCATATATGCTGCCTGCCGATTCCAGATATGAGACAACAACGATCGGAGGACGATCCGTGACCCAAGCGGCCACCTCGCGCGAGAAAAACAAAAATGATTTGACAACATGGTTCAACAGGATTATAGTCATTGTTGTTAATCGTAATAATTACTATTAAGGTCAGAGGTATATGGACCACAACCATAAGGAGTAGATACACATGACACAAAAGCAGGTTCCGGTAACTGTTCTTAGCGGTTACCTCGGTTCAGGTAAAACAACCGTTCTTAATCACGTACTGCACAATCGGCAGGGGCTCAAGGTCGCCGTCATCGTTAATGACATGAGTGAGGTCAACATCGATGCCGCTCTGGTGAAGGGTGAGGCGACGTTGTCGCGCACCGAAGAAAAGCTGGTGGAGCTGTCCAATGGCTGCATCTGCTGCACCTTGCGGGATGATCTGATGCAGGAGATTGAGACGCTGGTGAACGAAGGCAGGTTTGATTATATCCTGATTGAATCCACAGGCATCAGTGAACCTGTGCCGGTAGCACAGACCTTTACATATGCAGACGAGGAGTCAGGTATTGATCTGACAAGTCTGGCGAAGCTGGATTGTCTGGTAACCGTCGTGGATGCCCATCGATTCTGGCATGATTTTGCCTCAGGGCAGAGTCTGCTGGATCGGAACCAGGCCACAGGTGAGGAAGATACCCGCGATGTTGTGGACCTGCTGATTGATCAGATAGAGACTTGTGATGTCCTGTTGCTGAACAAATGTGATCTGGTCGATGACGTGGAGCTGAACAAGCTTGAAGGTGTCATCCGCAAGCTTCAGCCTAAGGCCAAAATCATTCGGACTGTGAACGGACAGGTCAACCCGTCTGAAATTTTGAGTACAGGTCTCTTCGACTTCGAGAAAGCAAGCATGTCCGCCGGGTGGATTCAGGAGCTGGAGAAGGAATCCCATACACCGGAGACCGAGGAATACGGTATTGGCTCCTTCGTGTATCGTCGTCGAAAACCATTCCATCCTTCTCGTCTGGCTGAATTCATGAGCTACTGGCCGGAAGAAGTGGTGCGTGCCAAAGGGCTGGTCTGGCTCGCGGCTAAAGGGGATGTTGCTGCAAGTCTGAGTCAGGCGGGATCGTCGATTCAGTTTGGCCCTGCCGGACATTGGGTTGCGGCATTGCCGGAAGCTAATAAGGAAGAAATTTTGCGTGCGGAGCCAGATGTGCTGGAGAAGTGGGATGCGCAGTGGGGAGACCGTCAGACCGAGCTGGTCATGATCGGGATTGAAATGGAGCGCGTCATCATTGAAGACGAACTTGACCAATGTCTGCTCAGTGATGAAGAAATGCAGGCCGATTGGGGGCATTTCGACAATCCTCTGCCTTGGCCAGTTGAAGTCGTATAAAAAATAAATTTATAAAAGGAGCTGTAAACCATGGCCAAAAAATCAAAAGTGGTACGTGAAAAACAACGTCAGGCAACCGTAGCCAAATATGCGGAGCTGCGCCGGGAACTGAAAGAAAAAGGGGATTATGAAGCGCTGCAGAAACTGCCGCGCAATGCTTCCCCAACCCGATTGAAAAATCGCTGTGAACTGACAGGCCGTCCGAGAGGATATTTGCGCAAGTTCAAGGTATCGCGGATTGTGTTCCGTGAGCTGGCTCATCAAGGGCAAATTCCGGGCGTCACGAAGTCAAGCTGGTAAGACACATGCATGATCCATTTGATTATGATTGTGTAATTGTTGGAGGGGGGCCAGCGGGGATCGGCATGGCCTCTGTCCTGCAGGATCTGGGAATGCCTCGTTTTACTGTGCTGGAACGCAGTGAGGTGGGGGCAACTTTTCTGGCGTGGCCGGAGGAAATGCGTCTGATCACCCCTTCGTTCACAAGCAATGCCTACGGCATGATGGATCTGAACGCCGTGGCTTTGAATACGTCTCCAGCGTACACACTGGGAACAGAACACCCGACAGGGTTGGAGTATGCGAAGTATTTGCAGGTGGTGAGCCAGTTCAAGAAATTGCCTGTGCAAACGGGAGTAGATGTTTCGGAGGTTATTCCGGAGGAGAAAGGCTTCAGGGTCGTGACATCCAATGGACAACTGTGGACACGCTATGTCATCTGGGCAGCAGGTGAATTTCAATATCCGAGACTGGACCGGTTTCCTGGGGCTGAGTATGGTGTGCACAGCAGTTTATTTTCCAGCTGGACGGCGGTTCAGGGAGAAGAATGTGTCATCGTTGGTGGCTATGAGAGCGGTGTGGATGCAGCTATTCACCTGAGTAAACTGGGGAAAAACGTAACGGTAATCGACCGTAATGGACGAGGACTCGCCAAGGGCAGCAGTGATCCAAGTGTGGAACTAAGCCCCTATACGAAGGATCGCCTGCGCGCGGCGATGATGGATATGCGAATACACATGATGCAAGGTTATGAGGTCAAGTGGATTGAACCGGATGAACCGGGCGGTTATGTTCTCTATTGCGAGAACGATTCCGGAGAGTCCCGATTGCTTAAGACGGGTCAGGCTCCTATTCTGGCGACCGGGTTCCGCAGCAGTTTGCACCTGATTGAGAATCTCGTCGAGCGCAACAAGGAAGGTCAGCTGCAATTGGGAGCGGCGGATGAATCGACGATTGCCCCCGGACTGTTCATTACTGGACCACAGGTCATGCATGGTCAACTCCAATTTTGCTTCATTTATAAATTCAGACAGCGCTTTGCGGTTGTGGCTCAGGCCATGGGTGAGAGGCTCGGGCTGGATCTGGCTCCGCTGGAAACCTATCGCAATGAAGGCATGTTTCTTGATGATCTGTCCTGCTGCGGTGAAGACTGCACATGCTGAATTCGGTTGTGGAGCAACCCGAAGAACTTCGTAAAGTGGTGCTGGTTGGCTTCGAATCCGCGGGCAAATCGGCTCTGTTTCGGGGACTTACGGGCAGAGATAGAGGCGAGGAATCCAATGTTCGGGGCTCCACGGTGACCGTCCGCAGGGCGGAGTTGCTTGAGCACCAGCTTGAACTACTCGATACACCTGGAATCCGGATGAAGGATGACAGTGTCACGACCATGCTGACGTTAAATCAGCTCGCAGCTGGTGACACAGTAATCTTGGTCATCCGCGGCACGGATGTGGTGCAGGAACTGCCTTTACTGCTCGGTATGCTGGATGTCACAGGAAAAAATGCTGTATTGGTGCTTACGTTTGCCGACAAATGTGGTCCGGGATTATCGGCTCAGGTTAACTATTATCGTAAAGGTCTGGGCATTTCCGTTCTGCCGCTCAATACAAGGGAAATGGATGGAAACACCCAAGACCTGATATGCCGGGCGATTGTTGCCGCCAGACCAATGAAGAGGCATCCGGAGCTCGCATCACCTCCTGAATCGCCTGTGGACGAACCGCAGACAACGATGTTTGAGCATACGGTTTGGGGACGTTTTGTGGCTTTGGCTGCACTGGTATTATTATTTGCAGCACCGGTGTATGTGGCCTATCTGTTCTCCGGCTGGATACAACCGCTCGCAGATGCCTGGATTCTTGAACCGCTCCATCGCATGACTGCGGGATTATGGAGCCCGCTGCAGGCGATAATGCTTGGAGATTACGGCATGATTAGTCTGGGCTTGTATTCGTTTATATGGGCCTTTCCGGTCGTATTCCTGATTGGGTTCAGTGTGGCGGCGACGGAGGAGAGCGGACTGAAAGACCGGATTACCGACTCGCTGGATGGGTGGATGCGCAAAATCGGCATGAACGGCAAGGATCTGATTCCGGTCCTCAGTGGTTTTGGGTGCAATGTCGTGGCTGTGTTCCAGAGCCGTACCTGCAGCTCCTGTACACGAAAGGCCTGTGTTTCAATGATTTCCTTCGGTTCTGCTTGCAGCTACCAGATAGGAGCTTCTCTATCCATATTCAGTTCCGGCGGCAAGCCGTGGCTGTTCTTTCCTTATATGCTTGTACTGGTACTTGCGGGTGCAATTCATACACGTCTGTGGAATCGAAATCGGCTGGATGACACGCTCCCGTTACATGCTAACCGGACCTTTCTGCAAAAGCCATCATGGCGCTCTGTTAGCTGGCGCGTTCGGTCTGTCATGAAGCAGTTTCTCGTGCAGGCGATGCCTATTTTCATCGGTATTTGTGTGGTGGCTACGTTGCTGGAGCAGACGAGGATATTGTCTGCCCTGACTGGCGCGTTGACGCCGGTACTTGCGATCTTTCATCTGCCGGGCGATGCCGCAGGCGGCATTCTGTTTTCCATTTTGCGAAAAGACGGATTGTTGGTGCTGAATCAGGATCAGGGTTCCTTCGTTGAAGACTTGAGCGGCGGGCAGCTGTTTATTCTTGTGTACCTGGCTTCCACGTTAACGGCATGTCTGGTGACGATGTGGACCATTCGCAAGGAGTTGGGAGCAGTCTTTGCCATGCAACTGGCAGGCAAACAGCTCGTAACGTCACTGGGCAGTGCATTTATACTGGTATGGCTATGGAACTGGATTGCATAACGATGTTGATGAAAGGGTGTGATCTCCATGTTGGACTTGTTTACCATTCGAAGAATTCAATCGGTGATGAACGGTTATATCCATGAGAAGGTCCCGGCACCACTGCGCACCATGGTGAAATTAACGTATGAGATGAATGACAATGAACTGATTTTGACCGAGGAAAGGCCTGCTGAAGAACGATATCAGTGGGACAAACTGCATATTGCCCGATTTTACTGGGAAGAGAATCAGTGGAAGGTATATGCCAAAGACGGACACAGTAGCTGGAATGTGGTAGACGTTATTGAGCCTTGTCCTGATTTTGAAGATCTGCTAGAGCAGGTTGAGCGGGACGAAGCGGGTCTGTTCTGGCGCTGAATGCGCGGTTTTTAACGCAAATATGTGCTGGAGGGAGGGTTTGCAATGCAAAAGGTACAACAGAATAACAGGATTAGCCGAGTAGTGAACGATTCTTTTATCATGCCGGATAAAACTGAGCGCTTGCGGTTATTCGGCTCCGTTGATCCGATACAGGGAGGTAAGCCTGTACGGAAAGAAGAGATGCAAGATTTGCAGAATAGCAAAAATGATTTTCTATTTGAGCTGCAGCAAGTCGGTATTGATCAGGTGAAGTATCCTTTGGATGTCATTTCGGCCAAAGATCCCGTTCGATTGTCCAGCATCGGAACGTTCCGGCTGACGACTTCGCTGGATCGCGAATCGAAAGGCATTAACATGAGCCGCTTGATGGAGCAGCTTCAGCACAGTCGCGGTGAAGGGTTAAGTGACCGGATTCCGGATCTCGTTGCGCTGACGCAGCAGATGGCCGAACAGATGAATCAGGCGAAGGCAGAGCTGAAAGTG
Organism: Paenibacillus sp. OK060; assembly: GCF_900101205.1. Classification (NCBI taxonomy): domain Bacteria; kingdom Bacillati; phylum Bacillota; class Bacilli; order Caryophanales; family Paenibacillaceae; genus Paenibacillus; species Paenibacillus sp. OK060. The sequence goes on along the minus strand of NZ_FNFR01000008.1, from coordinate 127,281 downwards.
ACCTATCCCTGGTTCTACGAACGAACCGCCCCCGTAACCGGTTTGTCTGGACTAAATCATTCTTTGGCTACGGTTCATGTCATCTGGGAAGCTGGAAAATCTCCTGTTCTGAGAACAGGTTTACATATACAGGTCACGACGTTATGCCCATGTTCAAAGGAGATCAGCGAATATAGCGCGCACAACCAGCGGGGGTTATTGCGTATCCAGGTACAAGCCAACCCGGGAGAAGCGCTGCCGGGCTATTGGAAGGAAGAGCTGTTGAATGTGGCGGAATCCAATGCAAGTAGCTGTCTTTACCCCATACTCAAAAGGCCTGATGAGAAACGGGTCACGGAACGTGCATATGAGAACCCGCGATTTGTGGAAGATATCGTCAGGCTGGTGGCGGCAGATCTGTATGAGAAGCACTGGGTCAATAAATTTAAGGTAGACTGCAAAAATGAAGAGTCCATTCATCAACATGATGCCGTAGCTCGTATCGTATATGACAAGTCGAGATAACGATAGTGTGAGGGATAAGGAATTCATTTTATTTTATATCACTTTACAATATGAAGAGAAAACAGAAGAACCACCGTCAGAGCTTCAGCGGCGGTTCTTCTGTTTTTTTTAGCGATCCTATGAGCAATCCAAGTGCCATTGCACTAGACTTCATACAAAATTTCACCCGTTCGGGATACATCATACCCATCAAATGATTGCAGTTCCTGCCTGAATTCCGGTGATTGCAGAATGCGCAGTACTGATTCTATCCACGCTTCGTTCCCTTGTTTCTTCAGCATGACCAGATCGTAACGTTCCTGAACAAGTGGAATAAAATCAACCTGACCGACAAGTCGTGCAGCCTTCTCGCTGCCGATCCCTACATCGGCTTCGCCGGAACTGACCTTGGCAGCTACACCCATGTGACTGGTTTCTTCCACGTCATACCCAATCAGCTGGGAAGCAGGGATACCATGCAGACGCAATTGTTCATCCAGTAATACACGTGCACCCGACCCTTTCTCCCGGTTAGCCAATCGCAGCTCAGGCTGCTTCAGATCTGTCCAGTTTTGCAAGCCCCGCGGGTTACCTCGTTGCACATACAGCCCGGCAGGCCGTGTTAGCAGATTCACGACGACATATGACCAGCCAATCAGGATTTTGCGAATGTAGGGCAGATTATATTCTCCTGTATCTCCATCCAGCAGATGGGTACTGACCAGATCGGATTCCCCACGGTACATGGAGATCAAGCCATCGAGACTGCCCATGAACGAACGCAGTGGACGAATATCCCGTGTGTGCTTTTCCATATATCGCATGAGAATATCGAGGCTGACATCCTGTCCTGTAATGACCAGATGACGGGCCGAATGGGCTGGCGAAGGATTGCCCGTCATGGAGGTAGTGGCTGCGAATGTCCCTCTGGATAGAGGCGAAGCATTTGCAGCGGAATGAACGACATGATTGGTCGGATCACTTCCCGTCCCGAAATGAGATTCAGTGGGGTGAACTGAATCCACAGCGGCCCGGTGCGCTGGCGATTGAAGCTGCTTGGAGCGCTGTTTATAAGCCTCCAGATCGGTGGCGTCAACACGCATTTGTTTGCCGACGCGATAAGCGACGAGGTCTCCCTTTTTAATTAGATCGTAGACCGTCAGTTTGGATATTTTGAGTAGCTTGGATATTTCTTCGGTGGTATAGGATTGCTCCTCCGTCATCAGTGAAGATCCTCCTTCAAGGTGCAGATCATATAACGTTTCGTTCATCAACGCTCATCATCCCAGATAAACGCTGGGGTCTCTTGTACTATACCATTAACAGCCAGAGGGGATAAACTCGCCCACCACAATTCAGCTATCGATGGCTTGCCCATCAACAGACACGTCAAAGACTACCTTCCTATTTCAATGATCTTATGTATAATGAAATATAATTAATTATATATAGTTATAACTAAACATAACATCGGGGGAGAAGTAGATGAAAAAGAGTATTGGATATGTGTTGGGGAGTATGTCACTTGGAATGGCTCTCGTATTGGCCGGTTGTGGTGCAAGCACAGACAGTAAAGATACATCCACAGCAATGGAACAAACGGGTACAACACCAGCGACATCAGGTGAGAGTTCAACGGCTGGGGCAACAGATCCTCAGGAAAAGGTGGAGCTAACGATCTCAGCGGCAGCCAGTCTCACGGATGCCATGAAGGAAATTGAAACGAACTTTGAAGCCGCGAATCCCAATGTGGAGCTTAACTTCAACTTTGGTGCATCCGGTGCATTACAACAGCAAATTGAACAAGGCGCGCCAGCAGATGTTTTTGTATCGGCTGCGACCAAAAATATGAACGCGCTCGTGGATGAGAAGCTGATTGCATCCGGTGATCAGACGAATTTGCTGCAAAATTCATTGGTAGCCATCATTCCAGCGGATCGTTCAGATACCGTAACAAGCGAGAAGGATCTGACGGCTGATTCTATCAAGACCGTAGCGATTGGTATACCGGAAAGTGTGCCTGCAGGAACCTATGCGAAGGAAGCACTGACCAATGCCAAACTTTGGGATCAGTTGGAAGGTAAGCTTGTACAGGGCAAGGATGTCAGACAGGTTCTGCAATATGTAGAAACCGGCAATGCAGATGCGGGGTTTGTGTACAAAACGGATGCACTCACTTCTGATCAGGTGAAAATTGCATTTGAAGTGGACAAGAACAGCTATACACCAGCCAATTATCCAGTAGGGATTATTGAAGGTACGAAGCACCGGACAGAAGCAGAACAATTCTACACGTATTTGCAAACGCCTGAAGTGCTTGATGTATTTGCTAAATACGGGTTCTCCATTCCGAAATGAATGTGAGCGCAATAGACTGGGCGGTATTCTGGCCACCGGTTCGTCTTTCTCTTCAAGTTGCGTTGCTGTCCAGTGTGATCGCAGCAGTGTTTGGCATCGCTGTGGCCTGGAAGATGTCGCGTACCTCGTTCCGTGGCAAAATTTTTCTGGAAACGGCATTTATGCTTCCGCTTGTGCTTCCGCCGACCGTGGTCGGATTCATCTTACTCGTGTTACTGGGGCGTAAGAGCCTGCTCGGACAGTGGATTGAAGCCATCTTCTCCGCACCTGTCATTTTCTCCTGGTGGGCTGCCGTGATTGCCTCGGTGGTGGTTGCATTCCCATTGGTATATCAGACGATGAAATCCGGCTTTAGCGGGATTGATAAGGATCTGGAAGATGCAGGCCGCTCCATCGGAGCGAATGAATGGCAGGTATTTCGTTATATCTCACTTCCGCTTGCAGGGAGAGCGTTGATGACGGCGTTCATCCTGGGTTTCGCTCGTGCACTGGGGGAATTCGGGGCCACACTCATGATCGCAGGTAATATTCCGGGCAAAACGCAAACCGTACCCACTGCGATCTATGTTGCTGTGGATTCGGGCAATCAGACGATGGCCTGGATGTGGACCGGCTCTATTATTATCATTTCGTTTATCATGCTGCTCTTAACCAGACAGCCGCGCGACGGGAAGGCATGATGCGGGCTATATAAAGTGAAAGCGATAAGGATTAGCATTCAAAAACCCGCTCAAGGAATCTTTCCTCGGAGCGGGTTTTCATTTACACAGGCGGCGTATATCGTATATCATGTATGTTTACGTTCGTCCAAGCCGCTATTTGTTCAGCATGTTTGAACAGAAGGCGTCTTATAACGGGAAGGATCGAGTGTTTTAACCATAAATACAATCTCTTCCTGCCGTTCAGGTGTCTGTACCGTTTTGTGATGAAAAGGTTCATATCCCCTCCGTTCATACATGGGAGCAAGCCAGGGATGGCGGGTCGCCGTTGCCAGAAATACGGCAGGAGCATCAAGCTTCTGTAGAATGATATGTTGCTCAACCCAATCCAATAGTTTAGAGCCATAGCCCTGGCTTTTATGGGCCGGACTTACCGCGAACCAGCGGATGAAAGGATAGGGGCTGATGGCTTGCCGCTGTACATCTTCGGCTCGATCAAGGGTAACCGTGGCAATGATTTCTCCGGCTTTTTCAAGAATATAGCATTCATGCTGTACAATATTATTCTGTATAACTTCCAGTGTAGCGTGTCCGGCTGGAAAAGGAATGTTCAGGGCCCGAATCGTTTCATAGGCATCAACGGTAACAGCCTGCAATTGTTCGGCATCTTCAAGTGTTGCCAATCGGTATTGTTCGGTCATGGTCGATCAATCCCTTCTACGAAAATTAACTATTCCAACCTGTTAAGTTGGTTTAATATTTTGGTGTTATTTTATCATGAAATTCATGGTTGGAATATAATTCTCGAATCAGATCTGTCTATAAGCCCATCGAAAGCTTCTATATGTAAAAATGACAAAACTTTTTCCAATTTTACTCGTTTCAGGACTCGCCTAAACCATGCTCTATCCTGTAAAATAGAACTAACTGATTCCAGCCAAGAACTGAAATAAGGAGAGACGACTAATGAATACGAAACCTGATTGCGGTATATCGTTGCAAATCGACGACTATCTGGATCTTTTGCATTTTGCCATCCAAATCGAGGATCAGGAATGGCAGCAGTCCCTTATCCACCAGCTCAAAATATTTCAGCCGGAAGCGGAGCAGCGCACACCTGAAGAAGAATTATGGATGAGATTTGATTATATCAACAGTAAACTAACAGGTCTCTGCCACCAGATTCACGCGGCCCATTCAACGGATGAACGTAAGAAGTTTGAAGAACGAATCGGACTCTTGCAACTGCAGCGTATAGAAGTAGCTCGTAAGATTAAATGGGCTAGTCGCAGATAGATGCGTATTTGAATTTAATATGATCTGCAATTGAAGAAGCGATCCCCAGCCTGGTTGGAGGATCGCTTCTTTTGGTTTACTTTTGGATTAGGGAACGGGTGAAGCATAGAGAAGTTCTATAACGTTATCAGGATGTCCTATTAACATATATATTGCCTAGGTATGACATACGATGCTATTCTTTGTTCAACCTAATTCCGACTATACAAGTGTGAATGGTTAGTTAAATCAAAGATGAGGAATGGGAGTACACATCATATTGGCTGAAATAACAGCCTGTGGAGGAGATCGGGAATGGTTAATCAATGGGGGATTCAGAAATTCCGGACAGCATTGCTGTTCATTACTATGTTGGTGGTACTGGCGGGTTGCAGTTCAGGCAATGCATCGAATGAATCGGATTCCGCATCTGCGTCCGGTCAAGATAAAGTGAAGAAGATCATTGTGGGTACAGGTACTCAATTCCCGAATGTTTGCTTTATTGATGAGAATGGCAAGCTGACGGGGTACGATGTAGAACTGATCCGCGAGATTGATAAACGATTGCCTGAATATGAATTCGAGTTCAGTACAATGGAATTTAAAAACCTGCTGCTTAGTCTTGAAACGAAGAAAATAGACCTGATCGCTCACCAAATGGAAGTGAATGAAGAGAGACAGGCCAAGTTCCTTTTTAATGACGAGGCATATAACATTTTCCCTAATAAAATCGTTGTAAGCGAGAAAAACCAGGATGTAAAATCCATCGAGGATCTGAAAGGTAAAAAACTGATTGTTGGCGCTACGAGTAATGCGGCTGTACTGGCTGAGAAATGGAATGCAGCGAATGGAAATGCCATCGACATTGTGTATTCCGGAGCAGGAGAAGATACGAATACCCAGATCAAAACAGGCCGAGTGGATGCAACCATCAGCACGCAGTTTGCCATCGATTATCAGAACAAAGTGGTGGATGCACAGTTAAAGACTGTAGGAGAGGCTCTGTCCAACTCCAAAGTGTATTTCATTCTGAACAAGGATGAGGAAGAGCTCAAAACAAAAATTGATGAAGCGCTCAAATCAATCAAGGAAGATGGAACATTGAGCAAATTGAGCACAGAGTGGCTGGGAGCCGATTACACGGTTGAGGAATAGTTCGTTGAGAAAGGTGAGCGACGGTTATGGGTAAATCATTCGATCTGTCATTAGTTCTGGATTTCGTCCCTGAACTGCTGCGATATTTGCATATTACACTGAGTGTACTGGGCGGTTCCATTGTGCTCGGTTTGGTGGGCGGTGTACTTCTGGCGGTTCCGAGGTTATACCGGATTCCGGTGCTGAGCCAGCTCGCGACCCTGTACGTCTCTTTCATGCGGGGCACACCGATTCTCATCAAGTTGTTTCTGGTCTATTACGGATTACCTGAATTGCTCAAGCCTATAGGCGTCGATCTGTCCAGGACCGATCCGCTGGTATTTGTCATCGTGACTTATGCGTTAAGTGATGCAGCGTCCTTTGCGGAAATCTTTCGCGGAGCTGTACGCAGTGTGGACAAGGGTCAGACGGAAGCGGCTTATGCTGCGGGCTTGACCACGTTTCAGTCGTTTCGGCGCATTGTGGTTCCGCAGGCGCTCATCGTTGCTTTTCCAAATATGGCGAATACGTTGATTGGTTCGTTAAAGGATACGTCACTTGCTTTCTCGATTGGGGTCATGGACATGGTGGGCAGGGGGCAAACGCTGATCTCGGCTACATCGCATGCACTTGAAGTGTATATCAGTCTGTCGATTGTTTACTATGTTATCGTGCTTGTACTTGAAAAAGGGTTTGCTATCGCAGAACGCAGACTCCAGCGTCACGAACGTAAGAAAGAATTCCCTGGGCCAGTGGTTAGAGCTGAACGCCTGAAACGAATAGCGGGGTGAGCGAATGTCTATTGATTTCAACTTTATCTATACATCTTTTTTCCAGATTCTAAAGGCATTGCCACTAACACTCGTCATTACGATTGTACCGTTGATCGCAGGCTTTGGCATTGGTCTGGTTACTGCTTTAATTCGAATCTATAAGGTTCCCTGGGTCTACCGGATCGCTGATTTCTATGTTTCGTTTTTTCGGGGGACACCGATGCTGATGCACTTGTTTCTAATCTATTACGGGATTCCGTTGATCATCGACAAGCTTGCAGCCCGGTACGGCTGGGCCTTTCAGTCTTCCTCCATCCCGATTCTGGTGTTCGTGCTCATCGCCTTCTCGTTGACTGCCGGATCTTATATGTCCGAGATTATCCGTTCCGGTATTCTTGCAGTGGACACTGGGCAGATGGAAGCTGCACATGCCGTGGGCATGAGTACCTCCCAGGCAATGAGACGCATTATTTTACCGCAGGCGGTGGGTGCGGTTCTGCCGAATCTGTGCAGTATGTTTGTTGGTTTCCTGCATGGATCAACACTCGCGTTTACCGTATCACAGATGGATATTCTCGGGAAAGCGGATGTGGTGGCTTCGGTCAGTCTGAAATTTCTGGAGGCTTTCATTGCTGCCGCATTGATCTATTGGGGTCTGACGGTGATTGTCGAACGGATTACAGCTTTGCTGGAACGCAGAGTTGCCGTGTACAGCAAAGGAGGGGTGTCATGATATCACTGACGAATATACACAAATCTTTTGGTCAGCAGGAAGTGTTGAAAGGTATTGATCTGACTGTGGAGCAGGGGGATGTTGTTGCCATTCTTGGACCGAGCGGGTCCGGCAAAACGACATTGCTGCGCTGTGTGAATTTTCTTGAACGTGCCGATGAGGGCAAGGTACAGATCAGCGGATTAACCGTAGACTGCAAGCATGCCCGCAAACATGACATTGTGCAGTTGCGGCGAAAAACGGCGATGGTGTTCCAGCACTATAACCTGTTCAAACATAAAACGGTACTGGATAACGTAACGGAAGGATTAATCGTCGCTCAGAAAATGTCCAAAGCCGATGCTCGTGAACGAGCCTTGCGTGTACTTGAACAAGTGGGCCTGTCCACCAAAATTAATGAGTATCCCAGCATGCTGTCAGGTGGACAACAGCAGCGGGTAGGCATTGCTCGGGCGCTGGCACTGAATCCAGAGGTAATTCTTTTCGATGAACCAACCTCGGCGCTTGATCCTGAACTTGTAGGTGAGGTGCTGTCGGTCATTCGATCGATTGCCCAGGAGGGTATCACCATGATTGTTGTCACCCATGAAATGGGTTTTGCCCGCGAGGTGGCAAATCGAGTTGTATTCATGGATGGGGGTTCCGTAGTGGAAGAAGGAACACCGGAGGAAGTATTTGCGCGGCCCAAACAGGAACGTACCCGCCAATTCCTCAGCCGGTACTCATCCGATTGGAGTTACGTCATCTGACGATATAGGCGCAAGCTGGAGTAACTGACGATCCCGGCCCGGCATATGCTGTAGCAGGCAAATGCTGATAGGCCGGGTTTTTCTATGGGTGAAGCAGGCCGTGACGGTAAGGAGGAGGACCATGCAGAGCAAAATCGATGAAATACTCACACATATTGCACATTCTCACCAGCAGGTTGCACGTGTACTGGATGCCAAACGTCAAGTCGCTGTGCGCATGTCTGAAATCATCAATCATTTGCCGGATATCGAACCGGAGCTGGATGGCGTTGACGGTCTGCTGGATAGCTCGGGACAAATCAACAAAAGCATCATCTCCTATTTGGGAGGCCTGGCAGACTTGGAAGAAGCCGTAGCCGAAACGCTGACTCAGGTGATGCGGGAGATGGCGGGTCAAGAGGAAGAATAAGCCCGGAAGGCGGGTGAATGGACATGAGCAGAGAACAAAGTCTCATACTGATGCTGGATGCAGCAGCCAAGATGCAGTGGAATATTGCCCTGATTTTGGAGGCCAAGGCGATTGAAGCCGAGAAGGTAAGGAACTGGGCGTTAAATCATTTGAATGGTGAGTCTTTTCTGACGCATAGCGATCAGGTGGCAGAGCCACTCAAAATGCATGATCAACTGGTGGAAATACTAGAAGGATTGACCCGAATGGAAACCGGATTATGCAACAACCTGAAGGCCATCATGGTGCAGAACGATGGTGAAGAAGGCGGCATGGATGGTGGCATGTTTGGCGGCATGGATATGGGGGATCTCGGAAAATGAGTCTGTTGCGGCGTGAGCAGGAAGCGAAACTGTCCCTCATTGAGTCCATTGCACACAGTCAGCAGGCGCTCGCCCGCATTCTGGACAGTGTGGCCAGCGTGTCTGCCCACTCGGAAGTATCCGCCCGCAGTCTGGCCGAGAACATTCGTTTGCTAAGCCGTTATCAAGAGGAGATGTCCCGGATGGTTACGGGGATAAGGCTGGCCCGAATCCAGCATGGGGAGCCTGGTGTGCCATGGCTCAAAGACCCTGGATATGCGATACGCATGGTCCGGAACATACAGGAGGAATGTTGACATGTTAAAGAAGAAAAAAATACGTCTGAGAACCAAAAGAGCTTTGCTTGCTCGCGGGGCCCGTCTGCGTAAAATCCGTAAACTGCGTGCGGTCAAAGGCAAACGTGTGCTTCACAAACGTACCCTCAAAGGACGCAGTGCGTGGCTCAAAAAAAAGAAACGTGCGGTACGACGGCACCGGAGTGTGAAGCCCGCACAACCTGTCGTCCCGGCTACCCCTACCGATCCGAACCCGGACAGCGCGTACAGCCAGGGGTACAACGAGGCGTACAACGAAGGATTCAACGCGGGTTTCGCCAAGGGATTCGAGGACGGACATCAGTTGGCTTACAAAGCGCAATAACAGAGTAGGTGTACATTTTCGGATGACTATAGATGCATGTCCAGTGTATGACGATTGCCCGGGGGGACGGATCCCTCCGGGTTATTTGTATCGCTGCAAAAGCGGACATGCCCGTGCAGGCGGTTGTGGAGGGCAGACGCCAATTTTGCGCCTTGCAGGACACCCGTCCATGATGCATCTGACCCCGGGGCATATCCTTTAGAGGGAACACCAATCTCGGGGAGAATCTGAAAGTGGGATCTCCTGAAGGAAGACAGGGTGAAGGATGTGGCAAAACGACGACACCGGCCGCCTACAGAAGCGGAGATAGCTTACCGTGGCGGATATGCAGAAGGCCGCAGATTTGGCGGCTGTCAGGCCATGATGGAGCGAGTGCAGATGTTTGAGCCGACCGTGCGGAATATGAAAGTGCTGTACATTCCGCAAGGATTCGATGCCATCGATGAAGGCGTCATTGGAGCCTTGCAGCAATCTGTTCGTGAATGTGTTGTCGGATCGCCGGCAAACATGCTGCAGGAAGCCAGCCAGCACATGCCCGATCTGGTGCTGGTCATGAATGGACTACACGTATTTCCTCCCGATCATCTGGAACAGGTGAATGGCATAAGGGGACTTGGAATACGAACAGCAGTATGGTTTGTGGATGACCCGTATTTTACCGAAGATACGACAACCATCTGTCAGCATTACGATGTCGTGTTCACGCATGAGGAAGCGGCCGTGCCGTTCTATACTGCACATGGAGCAGGTCGGGTGATCTATATGCCGCTGGCAGTGAACCCGGGAATGTTTCAACCAAGGCGTACGGCGCCGCAGCATCAGTATGACATTTGTTTTATCGGCACCGGATTCTGGAACCGAATTGCACTGTTCGATGAGCTGGCTCCTTTTCTGGCGGACAAAAAGGTATTCATTGCCGGCAGCCAGTGGAACCGGCTGAAACGCTCCGACATCCTGGGCCGATTCATCCATGAAGGCTGGATTGATCCTGGAGCGACAGTGGATTATTACAATGGCGCCAAAATCGTGATTAACGTACACCGGACTTGCGAGAATGGGGAAGACAATCGCAATACGCATCATCTCCAAGGCCATTCCATTAATCCGCGGACGTATGAGATCAGCGCCTGTGGCACGATGCAGATAACGGATGCACGCAATGATCTGCCACGTTACTACCGGCCTGGATATGACATCGAGACCTTTACAACCGCGGCTGAACTTCAGCGCAAAATCAAATATTATCTGCACCATGAAGAGGAACGGCGAGCCCTGGCTTGGCGAGGGCTGCTTACCACACTGAACCAGCATACGTTCACTCGTCGTATTGCTCAGCTGCTGGAGCACGTGTAAATTCTCTTTCTGCAGGGCAACAGCGTTAGAAAACCCTATCCCAAAAATAAAAGGAGTGGCGGTATGTCTCTCAAACACCGTAAAACGAGAAAGTCTCATGCACCAGTGCTCAGTCTGGCTGACCAAGCACGCAAAAACGGGCAACATGCCGGATATGATGCGGGCAAGGAAGAAGGATATTTACGTGGCCGTGCCAACTATATCGTCAATTGTGCACAGGAGCCATTGCCTTTCCGGCAGCTTCACGTGCTGTATGTATCTTCGGGTAAAGGATTCCCGTATTCCCCACTGGACGAAGCCATCATGGCAACATTGCAGGGCATGGTTGCCCAAGTAACTCTTTCCGATCCACGTCAGCCTGTATCCGAAATTGCGTTGCAAACCCGTCCTGACCTGGTGCTTGTGCTGGATGGCATGGATATTCCGCTGGAACATCTCGATGCGATTCGCCAAGCAGGCATTCAGACGGCAATTTGGCTCACGGATGATCCGTACTATACGGATATGACGCTTGAGACAGTACAGCATTTCGATCATGTGTTCACATTGGAACTGAACTGTGTCGAGTTGTACCGACAAAACGGCTGCCCTTCTGTTCACTACCTGCCCTTTGCTGCATTCACTAATCATTACTTCCCAATCACCACACCATCTGCATTACACCGGGATGTCAGTTTTATCGGATCGGCCTACTGGAACCGGGTGTATTTCTTCAATCCGATCATGGCACAGCTGATGTCACACAATACCGTATTTAATGGCATCTGGTGGGATCGCCTGCCTGACTATGCTGCTTACGGTGAGAAGATCGAACTGGGTCGCTGGATGAGTCCGCAGGAAACGAATGATGTCTATAACGGCACCAAAATTGTCATCAACCTTCACCGCTCCCATGAAGACGATTCCGTTAACAACAACCATGTTAAAATTTCACCAGCTTCCCCGAATCCGAGAACATTTGAAATTGCGGCGTCTACGACCCTTCAATTGACCGATGCGCGGGATGACCTGGCACGTTTCTATAAACCGGGTGTGGAGATCGAGACCTACTCTTCCCCTCAGGAGTTGCTCGATAAGGTTGAATACTACCTCACTCATGAGAAAGAGCGCCGTGAAATTGCACTTCGAGGGCTGGAACGGACATTGAAGGATCACACGTATGGCAAAAGAATCAACGAAATATTGAGCATTATATTCCCTTAATCTTGTCCGGAAGGAGGTGTGCACAGAACCCTGCATATTCGTATTCAGGGTCCGTGCGGCCATGGCGACTAAACCCAAACTCATGTTGTTTTCCCATGTGTGCAACACCCGCAGCATTACGGGTGCGGAGAAGCTGTTGCTTCATTTTATGAGGGAGATGGGTTCCATCTTTGATTGTGTACTCGTGGTTCCTCAGGAAGGAAAGCTTGCCGGACTTGCACGGAGATTCGATATCCAGGTCAAAGTATGCTTCCTGCCGATGCTTCACGGTGTGTACACACCTTACCGGGGGATTGCAACGGATGCAGAACAGCTTCGCCATAAACCAGCTTATCAGGACGTGGTCTCCCTCATCAGGGAGACTGCACCTGATCTGGTGTTAACGAATACCTGTGTCAATGTGATGCCTGCCGTAGCAGCGAAGTCTCTGCAAATTCCGGTGATCTGGAAGATTACCGAGATTATTGCGTTGAATGAACATACAAACGAAGCTGTACAGATGATTGAGCGTTACTCCGATTGGATCATAGGCATATCCGAAAGTGCAGTAGCACCATTCAAACAAGCCGGCATGAGTGCCAAATTAACCGTGATCTCCCCAACCTGGGACCCGGCCTTACCGGACCCGGAGCGATGGGTTCACTTGAGGGAACGCAAACGCAAAGAGCTTGGTTTTAAGCCATCACAGATCTGTATCGGTTACATCTCTTCCTTCATATATGATGCCAAAGGTCTGAAACCTTTTGTGGATATGGCTTTGCAATTGTGTGAAACCCATCCGCGCTGCCGTTTCTGGATTATTGGTACATCAGCGGACAAAAAGTACTATGACGAATGTGTATCACGGGTGAAAAAATCCGGTTATTATCGCAGATTTACCTTTACGCCGTTTGAAGAGAATGTATCTCTAGCCTATACGGCTATGGACATGGTGGTCATTCCGAGCATGGTCAAAGAAGGATTTGGCATGACCGCGCTGGAGGGGCTTTATTTCGCCAAACCGGTTATCGCTTTTGCCCAGGGCGGACTCAAGGAATTGTTGGAATCGGTAGGCAGCGGTGCATTTTTGGCCCCGGCCGGGGATTCTCAGGCGCTTACTACTCTGGCAACAACTCTGCTGAATGATCCTGAACTGGCCTCCGACACCGGTTGGCGTAATCGGACAGAAGCGGAAAAGCTGTACGGTATTGAAACCTACAGGGCAAAGCTGCATACGATGGTGACACAGTGGTTGATTCGTTTTCCCGGATGGTTTCCGTACATTCAGCCTCCGAATGGTCCAGTGTACGCATGGGGTGAGGGTCGTTTGCGAACCGTGCTGATTCTGGAACCGGCTTCGGTTCGGGCACGATTGTTCCCATTGACTGTGATTCAGGCGTTGCCACTCTCGCCCTTGCCTCCGCTTGCCATAGGTCAGCCTGTTCATGAAGATACAGAACCTCGCTCAAGCCATAGATCAGGACGAAGTCGTTACCCGCATTCAACCCACCGCAGCAGGATCCGTGACCGAATGAAACGAGGAACTGGAACAGGCAGGAGGAAGCTGAAGGCAAGCAAAAAGAGGAAACAACGTGTGCGCGTGGTGCAACCGACTGTTCGCAAACGTGCGCCTGGCAAAGCCAAACGAAGCCGGGTTCGCCGGAGATTATCCACTAGACGATGAAGGCAGGGATTACGATGAAGATCATGACGGTGCTGGGTACGCGACCTGAAATTATACGGCTCAGCCTGATCATTTCCAAGCTGGACCAGTACGCGTCCAAACATATTCTGGTACACACGGGACAGAACTTCACGGAAAGTCTCAGCGGTCTTTTCTTCAAGGAAATGGGCTTGCGTGCGCCGGACTACGTCCTTCAGGATGAAGCGGCCTCGTTGGGTCGACAGTTATCCTCGATGTTTACGCAAATGGAAGATTTATTAAATCAGGAGAAACCGGATAAAGTGCTGCTGCTCGGCGATACGAACAGTGCATTATGTGCTGTTCTGGCTGAACGGATGGGCATACCCGTCATTCATATGGAAGCAGGCAATCGATGCTTTGACCTGGATGTGCCCGAAGAGAAAAATCGCAGGGTTATCGACGCCATTTCCACCATTAATATGCCGTATACCGAACAGAGTAAGAAACATCTGATTAGTGAAGGGGTACCTAGTCGCCGAATTGTGCTGACAGGCAACCCGATCTATGAAGTGATGCGTCACTACGACGCACAGGTAAGTTCCAGCAAAATACTGAAGAAATTGAAGCTGAAGTCCGGGCAATATTTTTTGGTTACGGCCCACCGTGCGGAGAATGTGGATCACCCTCCTCATTTGCTGGAGATTATGAAAGGTTTGAATCAGGTTGCTGAAGAACATGCCATGCGAGTCATATGCAGCATTCACCCTCGAACGGCTATTCGAATCGCCGAGCATCTGCAACTGGAGATGCACCCGCTGGTGGAATTTCACGAACCATTCGGTTTTTTCGACTTCGTGATGCTGGAGCGACATGCACGCTGTGCACTTACGGATAGTGGTACCGTACAAGAGGAGTGCTGCATCATGGGTGTGCCAACGGTAACCATGCGTCGCACGACAGAACGACCGGAGACGGTGGATTGCGGCAGCAATGTGGTCTCAGGTCTGGATGCGGAGCGTATTGCGGGTTGTGTGAAAGTAATGACCGAAATGTCAAACGACTGGGATTGTCCACAAGGCTACAAAGCAACCGATGTATCCAGTAAAGTGGTCAAATTTCTGCTTGGAGGGAAATTGCATGTTTGAAAATAAGCGTATACTCGTGACTGGCGGTACGGGATCATGGGGTTATGAACTTGTGGCTCAACTGCTGCCCCAGCAGCCCAAGGAGATTATCGTTTACTCCCGGAATGAGTCCAGCCAAGTGGCGATGAGTCGTGAATTCGAAGACCCGCGTCTTCATTTTCGCATTGGTGATATTCGAGACAAGGATGCCTTAACCGTTGCATGTCAACATGTGGATTATGTATTTCATCTCGCAGCACTCAAGCATGTACCGGTGTGTGAAGACCAACCTTATGAAGCACTCAAAACCAATGTGATCGGCACACAAAATGTTATCGAAGCTGCGATTGAAAATAATGTGGAAAAAGTCATTTACATCTCGACCGACAAGGCCGCCAATCCATCCAATTTCTACGGCATGACGAAAGCGATTGGTGAGAAGTTGATCGTCTATGCCAATTTGCTGCATAGCAATACACGGTTTGTTACCGTACGTGGTGGGAATGTACTTGGAACGAACGGCAGTGTCGTGCACTTATTCAAAAATCAGATTCGATCCAAAGGCCAAGTATCCATCACGGATATGAAAATGACTCGATTTTTTCTCACGCTGAAAGATGCGATCACTTTGCTGTTCAAAGCTTCGGTGGAAAGTGTCGGTGGTGAGATTTTTGTCATGACGATGCCAACGTGCAAAATCGTAGATCTGGCAGAAGTACTGATTGAGGATTCAGGTGTGGAGAATGTCTCCATTGTGGAGCGTGGTACTCGGCCAGGTGAGAAGATTCATGAGATTCTGATGAGTGAATTCGAGAGCATGACCACAGTGGTATACGATGAGCAATACTTGGTGATCTTGCCTACACTCGGCATACCGGGGTTGAAGGAGCATTATACGAACTGTCCTCCAGTATCCTTCAGCAGCTTCAGTTCCGAGCATCAGCTAATGACCAAACAGGAGATTCGTGACATTCTGCAACGCGGAGGGTTCCTGTCATGAAGTTGTTGATACTTGGGGGAAACGGAATGGCCGGCCATATTATGGTCGACTATTTCCGCCGTCAAGGCGTCCACAGCGTCTTCTATACGACCCGAGATGTATCGGACCCTAATGGTCTTCTGTTGGATGTAAATGACTGCTTTATGGTCGACCGTGTGGTGGAGGTGGTGCACCCGGATGTCATCGTTAACGCGGTGGGTGTTTTGAACAGTTTTGCAGATGAAGACAAAATTACCGCTTATCATATTAATGGATTTCTGCCGCATCGTTTGCGGCGGATCGCTGACACGATCGGTGCACGTCTGATCCACATCAGTACAGATTGTGTGTTTAGTGGGGACCGGGGGGCGTACCGGGAGGATGATGTTACCGATGGAACATCTGCCTATGCAATCACGAAAGCACTGGGTGAAGTTCAGGATGCGGGTCATCTGACGATCCGTACGTCCATTATAGGACCCGAAATTCGGAAAGGCGGCATTGGTCTGATGCATTGGTTCATGTCCTGCACAGGTGAGGTTGGCGGATATACACGCGTCTTCTGGAATGGGGTGACCACCCTTGAACTGGCCAAATGGGTAGATCATTATCTGGCATCTCCGGTCAGTGGTCTAATCCATCTGGCATCTCCGGTGCCTGTCAGCAAGCATGACCTTCTTGTGCTGTTCAAGCAGATATGGGATAAACAGGATGTTGTTATCTTACCCGATGATAGCGTTGTGCAGGACCGCACGTTAGTTTCCACACGTGAGGATGTGAAGACAGACCTTCCGGATTATTCTACGATGCTGAAGGAGCTGGCATTATGGATGGAGCAGAGCTAACTGGCAAAAAGGTACTGATCACGGGTGCTTCTGGCTTTACTGGACGGCATGCGGTTGCTTATTTCAAGTCAGCCGGTACGGCGGTCGCAGCAGTGGTCAGGCGGGCAGGTATACATTCGTTTGGCGATGGTGTGGCTGTACATGTCTGTGATCTTAACGATAAGCAGCAAGTCCGCCTTCTGATTGAAGAAGTGAAGCCGGATTATGTGCTGCATCTTGCAGGTAAAAATTCCGTGCCCGATTCGTGGTCCAATCCGCTGCTGGTGCTTGAGACCAATGTGATGGCTGTTTTGTATTTGCTGGATGCTCTGAGAAGCTGTCCGGCGGCACGGACCGTTATTGTGGGCTCCCGATTAAAGTATACTCCTGAACCCGGTCGGCCACCGCAGCCTCCGCACCCGTATAGTCTCAGCAAAGCATTAGAGGAAATGGTATCTCTATCATGGATGTCTCTTTTTGGACAGCAGATTATGCTGGCCGAGCCGGGGAATCTGATCGGGGCAGGCCCTTCAACGGGCATATGTTCGCTGCTGGCACGTCATATTGTTGCCTGTGAACAGGAAGGTAAGACGGAGGCCTTTCGTCTATCCGGCCGGGATAATACCCGTGATTTTCTAGATGTGCGGGACGCAGTCCGGGCCTATGCAACCTTGCTTGTTCAAGGCACAACGGGCAACGTATATCCGGTTGTATCGGGCACCGAGCGCAGCCTCGGAGAGATTGCGGATACGCTGCTAACCATGACCGAAGCGGAGGTGCCGGTACGCTGGGACGGAGCTTCTTCCGGGCCGGACGGGGCGGGAGATCAGGAGGAGTTCTCGGCACTGCGCAAGTTGGGCTGGCAGCCGCTGATTCCATTTACCCAATCTCTTCAGGACATTCTGAGCGATGTTCGTACTCAGCAGGGGAGGGCGACTACATGAATCCGAGCGTGTCCATTGTCATTCCGTTTTACAATGATCCTTATGTACCTCAAGCGATCCAGAGTGCACTGAACCAGACATATACCGATGTGGAGATCATTATCGTCAACGATGGCTCTACCCGGAATGAAGAACTGCTTCAGCCGTATCTTCCCTACATTTATGTTCTTGGCAAAAGCAACGGCGGTACAGCTTCGGCTCTGAATCACGGCATTCGTCATGCTTCCGGGGACTATATCGCCTGGCTGAGTTCAGATGACCTCTTATATCCAGATAAGATTCGTCATCAGGTTGAATTTATGCAACGGGAGAATGCGCTCATCTCACATACCAACTTTAATTACATTAATGAGCACTCTACAGTGACCAAGCTGAACGGTGGAGCTCAAGCGATGGCCGAACCGGATTGGCTGCGCCTCTTCGTAAACGGCAATCCGGTGAATGGCTGTACCGTGATGATCCGCAGGGATCTGTTTAGTGGGGTGGGTCTGTTCGATGAACTATTGCCTTATACGCATGATTTGGATCTATGGATGCGTATTCTGCTGAACGGCCATCGTTTTCCATATCTGAATGAATCGCTTACGGCATATCGTCGGCACGGGGGAATGGGGACGGTACGTCACGCGGATGCCATCGGCCGAGAGGCCTCTATGGTATGGTCCAGATATCGGGAGCCTTTGTTGCAGCGCATTGCTGCCATGGGAGGATAAAGAACTTTGGTGGGGGTTATGGAGGCCGTGAGCTGGCCGAATAACGCCCTCTTTATTTATATGCATTTCGATCTATATCTTAATGATGGAAAGCCGCTCTTTGGATTGATGCAAAATGCTCCATGTGCGTAATTTATACGTCGCTATGCAACAGATGCCTGATACCTAACGGACCTATCTACATATAATAGGGAGAATGGTATTATTCACGCGGGGAAAGGGGAGGACCAAATGGAGCCGAAAGTATCAATTGTCATTCCTTTTTATAATTGCGCGTACATCGAGCAGGCTGTTCACAGCGCCATTCACCAGACGTATCCGCATATTGAGGTCATTGTGGTGGATGACGGCTCTACGAAGCATGTGGAGCGGCTGCAACCATTCATGGATCGCATTCGCTATATTCGAAAAAAGAACGGTGGAACAGCAACCGCGTTAAACGAGGGAATCAAGCAGGCGACAGGTGATTACTTTGTCTGGCTCAGCTCCGATGACGTAATGTTGCTGGACCGGGTAGAGAAACAACTGAAGTTCATGCTTGACGTTAAGGCTTCGTTCTGTCACGGGGCTTATCATTATGTTGATGCGAACAGCGTATGGATGGACACGGTGAGACCAGAAGTAGGGAGTCGTCTGGAGATGCTTCAGGTACTGACCGAAGGTTGCCCAATCAACGGTTGCACTGTAATGCTTGAGATGGATGCATTTCGAAAGTTCGGCGTATTTGACACCAATTTTCGCTACACGCATGACTATGAGATGTGGTTGAGACTGTTTCCGCTCTATGAGCTGTTCTATTACAATGAGCCACTGATGTGTTATCGGGTTCATGAATCGATGGGAACCAAGAAACACTTTGAGGCATTAAAAGCCGAGATGGAACTTGTTCAAGCGAAGCATCGGCCCGTTTTACTTAATCTGCTGCAGGTTGGCGGTTACTGGAAATAGAGGCTAGAAGTCTTGGAATCACGAATGCTAGACATATGAACCTCACTGCAATAAAAAGAGGGTATTCGGTTGCCGTTAAGTGATTGCGGCACGAACGAATATCCTCTTATTTGTTCCTGTTTGTAAAGTACTTGATTCTAATTTTTCTCGGATGTGAGAATGTGCATGGTTGCCGGATCAGGGAAAACGTACCCTTTGGGCAGCTTCCTCATTAATTCGTTCATTACAGCGTAATCTACTTCAATATGTGTCGTCGACACAGGGGTGGAGAACCAACGATTATACAAATCACTGGGTACGAGCAATGTCATATCCTCTGACCTCCCAACTGAATGGCTTCCTGGTAGACATGCAGCGTGTGCAATCCCATCTCGTCCAGTGATCGATGTTGTTCAGCCCATGCTTTAGCTGCTGCTCCTACCTTTGCACGGGTGGCACCATCCTGCAGAAGGGCATTTAACAGTGCGCTAAGGGCTTCGACATCCTGCGGTGGCACGACCCAACCGGTATGTTCAGGCTGCACCATCTCAGGCATACCTGCCGTACCGCTTACAATGACAGGCAATCCGGCGAGCTGAGCCTCTGTAACAGAGAAAGGCTGCGTATCCTGCAAGCTGGGCTGCACATAAATATCGGCATGGCGTAAGAATGAAGGGATATTATCGAGTTTACCCCAGAAAACGATGTCAGCACCTACTCCAAGATCATTGGCTAGGGAGCGCAAATCCTCCATCAGATTGCCTTCCCCAGCAATCCAGCAGATCCAATCCGAGCGATTCTTCTTCAGGCTGGAGAGAGCTTTAACCAGAATATGAACCCCTTTAATGTGCTCCAGTCTGCCCGTAAATGCGATCACTTTTTTGCCCGCTGGCTTCCTCTGACGGAACTTGACTGCTGCTTGGGCACGGTAGGCTGGAATATCCACAGCATAAGGAATAATTCGAAATTTGGACTCGGGAACATGGAGATCCGTAAGGGTGCTCTTAATCCAATGGCTGGAGACCAGAATAAGCTGGGATTGCTCAGCGCTTCGCTCTTCCAGTGACAGGAAGTAACGTCCTCGTGTGGATTGCAAATATTCGGGAAGCGTGAGCTTCGCGTTAGAGTTTTGAGCATCGTAAAAGGCTTCGCGCGCAAGCGCTCCGTGATAACTCGTTACCATGGGTGTATTGCGGTTTAATATACGTCTCATCGCGACCGCTGCTACCGGGTCCTGCGCATGGATGACATCGTAATGATCAACGCCGAGATAGGCGGCTCCCATTTCAAAGGCATACCTGTTCAATTCATAATAAGCCACGAGAGAATCGGCAGTGAATTGAGGCAAATCTGTCGGATTAAGTTTGGCTTGAAGCATGGGCCATACTTTATCTTTGGAGAAGGAACGATTGAGATTGCGAATGTATACTTCATTTTTGGCTCCGTTGGTGCCCATAATATCCACCTCTACGCCAAGAGCCATCAGCCTGTCAGCTAGCTGTTTCACATATGTCCATATTCCACCCATCTGTGTAAGCTCCCAATAGGTCACGAGCAGAACTCTCATAGGTACCTCCTTGTCACGGCCTGCACAGGCCGATCTTCTATCCTGTTAGTCTATGAAAAAAAGCAGACGAAAGGGTGGGCATTTCCGTGGAATTGATTAAAATGGGTGATTGCAAATAGCAATGGACGAGAGCAGGCATACCATATCTAGAGAAAGGTTCAACTCTGCTCTACAGGAGGGATATACAGTGGCCGCATATGTGCTGGAGATTCACGAAAACTTGCTGCAAACCGTTGTTCCGGTGAGATATATGGACATTGAATTGTCATTTGTGGGGAATGACGATGTGGATATCTTTGTCGGAGGAATCAGTCACACCCATGGGGAGTTGTATCGCTATCTTTGTCGGATTGGGGCGGATACGGGAAATCACATTATTCATAATCTCGCGGTCCCATCCGATCCATCCGAACTACGCATCATTAGCAACAGTTCTATACCAAGTCATCTGGTTATTCGCATGTACTGCAGAAGTGACCAAGGCCAGACCCTGGGTATACTTTCGGAGCATCAGATGATCAAATTGGCAGATTAGCAAAGATCACCATAATGAGCATCGATTAACCAAATGGGTGGAGCAGGAGAAGACCTGGTCCATTTTTTGGCATACATACGTGATCCGTTATCCAATAAAAAATAGCTTGACAGCAAAGGTATTTTCATTAGAATTAACCTATGCTCAAACAAGAGTTTAAAACGACGGTTTAAAACAAAAGTTTGAAACGTCGTGAATATAAGGCCGATGGAGAGGCACATACAAAGATAATGCCTCCAGGCCGGAAAAGAGAGTGGAGAGATTGAAACAACAAACAGCAGTACCCCAGGACCCGGCGGAATTCTCGATTAAAACGATTATTCTGCCGCTACTGGCTATTATCGTCGGGATGATTATGGTCATCTTGGACAGCACGGTGGTTAACGTGGCGATTCCGAATCTGGTTCAATATTTTGAGACCGATCTGAAGACCATTCAATGGACGGTTACAGGTTACACGTTGGCCTTGTCAGCCGTCATTCCGCTGGCGGGATGGTTGACCGACCGATTCGGTGCCAAAAGAGTATTTCTGTTCACGATTGCGATGTTTACTCTGGGTTCGGTCTTATGTTCGATCGCGCAATCTCCTGAACAATTAATTATTTACCGTATCATTCAGGGACTTGGCGGAGGCATGGTTGCTCCGATTGGTATGGCGATGGTATTCCGCCTGGCTCCTCCTGAAAGAAGAGGTTCTATCATGGGTATGCTCGGGATTCCGATGCTGTTGGCTCCTGCACTGGGTCCGGTATTATCGGGCTGGTTCATTGAATCATTCAGCTGGCACTGGATCTTCCTGATCAATCTGCCGATTGGTATTGCCGCTTTTATTCTATGTATCAAATTCCTGCCGGATACGGATCGTGGACGCACGCCTGCGCTTGATCTGCTCGGTATGATTCTGGCGCCAATCGCATTCTCGATGCTCGCAAACGGTGTAAGTGAAGGCGGAACAAGCTGGACGTCTGCAACAACACTGACAGGTGTGATTGTCGGAGGCGTGGCGCTGATCCTGTTCGTTATCGTGGAACTTCGTCACAAAAATCCGCTGTTGGAACTTCGGGTGTTCAAATCATCTGATTTCACACGGGGTATTATTCTGGCATGGGTATCACAAGTCGCTTTGTTTGGGGCGATGATTTTGATCCCACTTTATCTGCAACAAATCAAAGGCTACACTGCATTGGAAACAGGACTCATTCTGCTCCCGCAGGCGCTGGCTTCGGGTGTGGGTATGCCACTTGGTGGACGTTTGTTTGATAAAATTGGTGCAAGACCACTTGCTTTCGTGGGTCTGGGTATCATCTCGGGTGCACTGTTCATTCTGTCTTCGATTACGGCGGAAACGGGCCTTGGTCTGATCATTCTTAGCCTTGTCATGATGGGATTGGGTATGGGCTTCTCCATGATGCCACTCAATACGCATGTACTGAATGCTGCTCCACGTAAGCTGGTAGGTCGGGTTACCCCGCTTACTGCTGCTGCACAACAAGTGGTTGTGTCCTTTGCAGTTGCTGGCCTGACTGGATTCCTGACCTCCCATATTGCAAGCAATACAGCTGGAGCTACTGACGCTACAGGTATGGTGAATGGATTAGTGGCTGGTTTTAACGACACCTTCTTCCTGGCCGCGTGTATTGCCTTGTTTGGATGCCTGCTCAGTCTGATTCTGCGCAAACCAAAACGGATGGAGGAAGATACCCTTCAAACAGGGGATCAACCTGATCCTGCAATGATGATGGGACACTAATTTTTATAAGCCGATCTTAAGAAAATAAATTAAGGCAGTTCAGAGCATCCTTCTGAACTGCCTTTTTTGTTTTGTTTAAAAGAAAATGCTCAAGGCTGTCATCATTTCTCGAAATGAAGTGGCGTAACGATCAGGGGAGAAGGAGATGGCCATATGCTGTCTGCCCTGAATGCGTATATACTCCCGCAGCTTTTTGTTGCGCATAAGGTCTGCAGCTTCGGATACAGCCGTATTCACGTTGCCAATCGGATAGAATTTACCCGTTCGGTTATGTGTAATAAAGGACCTTACGCCATCCGAATCGGTACTGAGTACCGGACAGCCGCAGCTGATGGCTTCAGCAACGGCGTATCCAAAGCCTTCAAGCAGCGATGTGGATAGCATGATACCCCCGGAAGCTGCAACCATGGAGTAGAATGTAGGCATCTGGGAATGGGGCACGTTGATAAAGATGCCAATCCGATCTTCAAGCCCGTACTCCGCAAGCATGTGTCGGAACATGACCTCGTCCTCGGGATTAGCCAAGGTCGGATCGTGGAACAACCATAGTCTGGCTTTTGGAATTTTTTTAATGATTTCACTGGATATCATCAAATATTCCCGCCAGTTTTTGTTGTGTTCGAGCCTTCCTACCCATGCAATTACTGGATAGGGAGGGCTATCCACCGAAATTGGGGCAAAGGTATTGGTATCCAGCATATTGGGAATGACAAACCGGTGAAGCCATGGGCACATATGGATGAACAGCTCCAGTAAATGATCGGTTGGAGGAATGAGCGCAGCATTACAGTGGGCTTGCAGATAAGGTACTCCCATCTGAATGGTT
Source organism: Paenibacillus sp. OK060 (assembly GCF_900101205.1). Classification (NCBI taxonomy): domain Bacteria; kingdom Bacillati; phylum Bacillota; class Bacilli; order Caryophanales; family Paenibacillaceae; genus Paenibacillus; species Paenibacillus sp. OK060. Next base: position 103,338 of record NZ_FNFR01000008.1, on the reverse strand, counting down.
TCCATAGCTTGCTCACGTGTCCCAAGTCCCTGTGCTTCATAGATAATGCGTCCTTTATACCCGAGGGCTCTTAATCTGCCCGGCATGGCAATATCGGAGGTAACAATAATGGCATCATATCGATGATGATGAATCAAACTGTGAATTTCCTCATCACTGGAAGCGGTGAAGACCGGCGTGCTGGTATTGTTCTGCATTCCCGAGCCAGGGTACAGATACAATACATGCGCTTCGATGCCATGGCGTTGCAGAACGGCTGTGCGCAATCGATTTAAAGTATCCACACCGCCGCTTGGAACAAAAAATGTGAATAGTACTTTCACACGGTTCACCCTCTGACTTTTGTGCAGGTGCTAATGCTCCTGTACTTTAAGGTACGTTGCCCCAGAGTGCAGGGTGTGGGTGAATGAAGTGTTGTTCACATTTTAGACACATATTTTTAAGCTCTCTTTTAAGTGACTTTAAGCTGCATTTAGGATACAACACGTAAGATACAAGGAACTTCCCGTGTTGACCATCAGAAGAAAGCGATGATGGCACACGGGTATTTTAACGGGAAAGGATGAATGATGTGCTCGAAGTGAAACAGGTAAGCAAAGTATTTGATGGACGGCGCGGCGTGCATCAACTGGATTTCACAATGGAGCGCGGTGAGATTGTTGGATTTTTGGGACCGAATGGTGCCGGGAAAACTACAACGATGCGAATGATCACGGGCTATTTACATCCAACGGCAGGCTCCATTGCAGTGGATGGCATATCAGTGCACGATCAGGGCAGGAGCGTCCGTTCCAAGATCGGTTATCTGCCGGAGACACCTCCGCTTTATCCAGATATGACGGTACAGTCGTATCTGAAGTTCGTCGCTAATCTGAGGGATGTCCCGACACGTGAAGTGAAATTGCGAATCAGTGAGATGGTGAGTAGGTTGGGTCTTCAAGGTCGCGAAAAGCAATTGGTTCGCGGACTGTCCAAAGGGTACAAGCAGCGTCTGGGTCTGGCTGGAGCCATTATTCACAAACCGGATCTGCTCGTGCTGGATGAGCCGACTTCAGGACTCGATCCAAATCAGATTATGGAGATACGAGATCTGATCCGTGAACTGGGTGAGAATCATACAGTGCTGCTCAGTACACATATTTTGCCGGAAGTGAGCGCGCTGTGTAATCGCATGTTGATTATTAATCAGGGACAGCTCGTATTGGACGGTTCACCGCAGCATTTTGGCTCAGCGATGGGGGATCAGTTCAAGGTGTCCATTGAAGTGAAGGCAACAGAGCAGCAATTACATAATGTGCTGACACCATGGGAGAAGGTACGAAGTGAAGTCATTCAAGCAGCAGATGGACAGACCTCCACTGGTTCTACTGATACGGTCAAAATGCTGCTTACCGGTGAATCTTCCGAGGATTATCGAGAAGAACTGTTCTATCTTTTGTCTGGTGCAGGCTTGCCGATCCTGGAGATGAAGAAAGAAAATCTCAGTCTGGAACAGATTTTCCTGAAGCTGACCACAACGGAAACGGAATCCGAAGTGAAACTGGCAACGCAGGAAAATGAAGCTGATAAAGTGCAGCTCGCCAATCAGGAAACAGAAGAAGAGGCCAATTTGGACACCACTTCAGATCTGAAGCAATCGACTAAGTCCGAGAGCGCTTCATCTGATTCTCACACAGGGGAGGGTTCCAAATGAGACGAATGATGGCGGTTTGCAATAAAGAACTGCAGGCATACTTCCTGTCACCGACGTCGTATTTCGCTTTTGCCGTATATGTACTGATGACAAGTTTGCTGTTCTATTCCAGCTTTGTGTATTACCAGCCAAGCATTGTGGATTATCGCCTGGTGCTCGGAGACACGTTATCCATGCTGCTGTTTGTGGTGCCGTTGCTGACGATGCGACTGGTGGCAGAGGAATTCCGGCAGGGAACGGACGAACTGTTATTGACTTCACCTGCACGGGTGACCGAGATTATTTTCGGTAAATATTTGGCGTCACTCGCCATTCTTGTTGTACTTATCCTGTGCAGTCTCGTTTATCCGTTTATTATGTCCTTCTTTGGTGAATTAGATCTGACATCCGTATGGTTGTCTGCACTGGGTCTCTTTTTCCTGGGCGGAAGCATGATGGCGATTGGACTGTTTGCTTCCACGTTATCTCAGCACCAGATGGTGTCTGCGGTAGCCGGTTTTATTATTTTGCTCGTATTGTGGATGCTTGATTCATTTGCAGGCAATTCCGGATCTACGTTACAGCAATGGCTGGATCCATTTGCGCTGACGAACCGGTTTGACAGCTTCACGAAGGGTGTACTTAGTGGCCCAGATATATTGTATTACGTGACGCTCTCAGGTGTGTTTCTGCTATTAAGCATTCAAATTGTGGAACGGAAGCGGTGGAGGTGAGAAGATGAAAAAATGGTTGAGTCATACCAACAGTACCGTGCTGTCTGTAGCGGTGATTGGCATCTTTATTTTGCTGACCCTGTTTCTGAATTCGCTTGGCGGCTTCCAACTGGATCTGACCTCGAATAAACAATATACCTTGTCAGACCAGTCTCTTACCGCGATCAAAAATGTAAAAGAAGACGTCAACATTCTGGTGTTAACCGTCGAAAATGCGAATAATACGGTCTTGAACCGCGAAGTATCGGATATGGTTCAGGAATATACAAAACGCAACAGTAAACTGACGATGAAGCAATACAATCTGACGCAGGAGCCTACACTGGCCTCCAAATATGGCATCACAGGCAGCTCCATTGTATTAGAGCAGGGCGATCAGCATAAAGTCATTGATATCGCCAGTCTATTCACGGCTGTCGGGGATGGAAGCGATGGATCGTACCAGTTCACAGGTGAGGAAAAGCTGACACAAGCCCTTATGAATCTGTCTTCCACGGAGATGCACAAGATGGTTTTCCTGACAGGACATGAAGAGCTCGGCCTGGATCAACTGACTACACTGCGCTCATCTCTGGAACAGAATAATATCACGACTGAAGAACTTCAGCTGAATCAGGCAGGTCAGGTTCCGGAAGATGCGGATGTACTCGCGATTATTGGACCACAGCGGGATATTAGTGATACAGAATTGAAGGCTATTCGGACTTATCTAAGTAACGGAGGAAAATTGCTGTTATCCCTCGGTTTTCATGAAGACATGAAGTTGACTTGGAAAAATATCGATGCACTCATGACGGATTATGGCGTGGTTGATGAGCATGCAGTCATGGTGGATAATCAGCAAGCCAGCACAATGGGCCCACTGTGGGTTGTGCCGGAGTATGGCACACATGCCATCACGGATAAACTATCAGAAAGCAAACTTTACCCGATGTTATCTTTGTCCATTGCTTTGACGAGCAAAGAGCAGGATAAATACACCTTGTCGCCGCTCATTCATTCATCGGATGACAGTTATGGCGAGACGAACATTGCAGGTTTATTGCAAAACGAAACAACCAACGATCCGGATCAGGATGTACAAGGTCCTGTTGAGCTTGGATATGCGGCGGATACAACAGATGGCAAACCGAAGGCTGTAATTCTGGGTTCATCTATTTTCATGCAGGACTCGGAAGTAGTGAACGGTGGGAACCGAGATTTTATTCTGAATACCGTCAATTATTTAAGTGAAAAAGAAGATGGATTAACGATCCGGCCTCGGGTGCAATCCGGTTATCAAACGGCGTACCTGGATGGTAAACAAGCCAGAACCATTTTCTTCGTGGCGATTGTCGCATTCCCGCTCATCTTTGTTATGATAGGTGTACTCTTATGGTGGAGGCGCAGACGCGTATGAAAAAATGGGTCCCAACGATTCTAGTCTTATTACTCTTGATTATCGGGTGGGTCTATGCGGCCAGTCAGAATTATTTTCGTGAAGAGGAAGCGGAGAAGGTCAAGTTACTTGGTATTAAGTCTGCCGATATACAGTCCATCACGATTCATGATAACAATACAGACACATCAGGTGCTTCAAAACCCTCATCTTCACAATTGGAACTAAATAATGGCGTGTGGAGTATGGTGGAACCTAAGGCATATCCTTTGAATGGGTATACGGTTAGCAGCTGGCTTGATGCCTTAAGTGGTGCAGATCAGGAACTGGTTGTGGAGGAAGAGCCGAAGGATCTCGCCAAGTATGGATTGGGTTCAGATGCAACGTTGCTGGATATCCAACTGAAGGATAACCGTGAGATCAAACTGAGCATCGGTGGTCAGCTGCCAGCAGATGACGCTCGTTATGTGCGAGTAGACTCTGGACCTGTCGTAGCAGTACAAACGGAATCCATAAGTAATATAGAAAAATCACGGCAGGATCTGCTGGATACAACTCCGTTTAATCTGGATGAAACCAATGTCACTACGCTGGAATGGGAAGGCGAAGCAGCTACCTGGATGCTCAAATCTTCCTCCGAGGAAGGTGCGGCAGAGCAGACGTGGACGCTTAATGGTGAAACGGTTGAAGCTACCGATGCTGTATCGCTGATTGGCAAAATTAAAAACCTGTCCACAGCTGACGATGTGCGCAAAGCCTCTGAACTGAAAGGCACCGTGCCACGCTTTACTTTATCTGTTGAGCAGACGGTTAATGGAGAAGCTGTTACGGATGTGTACCGGGGACTTACTATTCCATCAGAACCGGATCAGATCTGGGTAGTCACACCGGACGGTCAATGGGCCTATCTGATGGATGCGGCTAGTCTGAAGGAAGCAGAGCAATTTCCGAATTCGATCAAAAAATCAGAATCAGATGCAACATCTTCTTCGAGTGGAGAAGATGCTGATGCGAATTCCTCATCCACATCCAAGTAAGGGAATGGCTCCTTCAACATAATAATGAAGGTTCTCACTTGAACAGGAAATACGCGGTTATAAAGAGCGGTGCTGCACTTTGTGCAAGCATCGCTTTTTTATGTGGAACAGAACCCATTGAGCCCAGATAAAGGAGGCTAATGTTCCATATCCTTTCAGCATATCGCTCCGTACAGAAGAGCATCCTATCCTTGTGACCAAAACCAACATAATTGGAGGATGAGACATGCCAGCAGCCAAAAAGGCGACAGCAATCAGCTTATCTTTGTCTACTGCAATCTTCGTAATGGCCGGATTGACGGGTTGTGGAACAAGTACAAAAGATAACAATCTGCACACCCAAAGTGTTCGTCATGAAGTGAAAGGCATTAACCGTTATGGTGTTGAATCCAATGGGATGGATGGCATTCGTGCGAAAAGTTATCGGACGCATAACGTCACCGACCTGAAATCAAGTGACGAGCTGGCTAAACGCATTACGGAAATGAAAGAAGTGAAGTCAGCACATGTCATGCTGACCGATCGTAACGCGTATGTTGCAGTCCGTTTGACAGATGGTCACACTGGCAAATTGGAAAGCAAATCTTTGCGTAACCGGGCAAATGGCACTATGCGTACAGAAAGCATGGGTCAGGATATGGGCGGTTTGCGTGTAAATGGTGGTAATGGAACCATGTCTCCATACAGCACCAGTGGCATTGCTCCGGGACTGAACACCAATGCAGCTACGGATCGCAGCCACATGGGCAATGATCGCAGTATCTATGGCACCATGGGTACTGGATCTTATGGCATGATGCGTGGTCTAACTAACAGTGGCAATGGCAATGCACGTACAATGACCGAAGGTCACTACGGGATGAAGAGTGAAACATCGCGTATTGACAGCACGGATGACAACACATCCGAAGAGATTAAATCCAAAATCTCGGCGAAAATCAAACAATTTGCACCTAACGTCGAGAACGTATATGTATCGGCTAACCCGGAATTTGTTCAACATGTGGAGAGCTATGCCACAGATATCCGTAACGGCAAACCGGTTAGCGGCATGATTAACACGTTCCAATCGATGGTTGAACGTATTTTCCCAACGAATGCGATGAACACAAATCACCGTGACGGCGTGCTTGATGATGGCATCATGAATCGTAACAACAACGATGGCATGATGAACCGCATGAATCGGTAATTTAAGTTGAACAAGTATGCCTTTGCGCTGATGGTCAACATTAGTTGCAGGGGCATGTTTGTTTTTAAAGGGATATTGAAAATAACGATTAAGAAGGATGATACATAGTATGCTCATATAATACTTAGTCCAAATTGACGATTTTTTGGATTACTACGTTTGTACCTACATAGCGATTATTCGTTCAAATTACAATTCACTGCCCATTTTTTTGATAAAACTGAACCAACGCCCTTGACCTTACATAAGATGAGTTGACTGTATCCCCTTAACCTTGTTACACCAACACAACCCAGGCAAGGAGGGGTGAACATTGAAGGGTATCGATCATAAAAGCAAATTTCTGTTGACCCACCGTGAACGCGAAGTATTCGAATTACTGGTTCAGGACAAAACGACGCGTGACATCGCAGGGCAGTTATTCATCAGCGAGAAAACGGTGCGCAACCATATTTCGAATGTGATGCAAAAACTCAATGTTAAGGGTCGTTCGCAAGCAGTTGTAGAGCTGATTAAGCTCGGAGAACTGAAGATCTGACGCGATACTGCACAGTTGATTGAAGCAGCATGAAAGTCTTTTTCTATTCTTCATGATGAAGAATGGGGAAAGACTTTTTTGTTTTAGGTTGGAAAGCAAAAACAAGCGAATTCCTAAAATGAAGGAATCGCTTGTTTTAAATATTCATTCTCAGAAGTCTGGATTCAGAAGCTGCTGATTGCAGTCCGCTATTCTGGTTAGCTCAGATTTTGGATAGCCTAGCCGCTTTGTCTTTTCGCAGCACCACCAGCAGGAACAATGAATTTTTCCTTTGGCAAAAGTCCCTTCGAACTTGTAGGACCAATCGTACCGCATAGCGAGCTGTTTTTTACGTTGAATAACACGCTTTCTGTGGTGCCTGTAGTAGGCTTGATTTCTTTGCTGAGATTTCATGGATCATCACGCTCCCTTGGGAAAAGGCTCAGCCCGCAGAAATTCCAAGGGTATAGATTGCTACGGGCAGAGCGTGATGGAAATCGTATTCGTATATGGCATAAGGGTTCACCTACATATGGTTATTGGAATGTTCCTCAATAAAGGATCTCCATTGTTTCTTTGAAAAAGGCTGATAGAAGAGCTGCTCCAATTCCCTGTATTGTGTTTCATCTAGGTGCAGATAGAGTGCTTTTTTCGCAATTTTGGCAGCAGGTTGGGGGGAAGATTTTGTACCGCCAGTTTTACGTTTGATTGGAATATGAAACTGCAGCAAGTCTGCGAGGCTATTCCAACCTTCCCAGCTCAGTCGCGCTCCGCGCTTCCAGTCGATGGCATAGAGGGCAAAGTATTTACGAGCTTCGGTCTGTTTTATGGCAATAATCCAGGTGGAAGGAATCATTTTTTGACGTTGTCGTTGATTCATCGAGTGTACCCCTTCCTTAGAAATGAAAATGTTCACATTCACTTCAAGGTTTATCTCCAATATAAGCGGAATCCCATTCCTTAATCAAGAAGATACCTTTTCAAAAATTTCATCATACATACCGCGAATACATGGTTAAAATCCTCTTGATTTGCAACAACGTATTGATTAAAATGAAAATATAAAAATAATTTTCTTTATTTATAATGAATTAATAAAAATAATTTTCATAAAAGGAGAACTCATGGCAGCCATACTACATGCGTTGCAGCAAGAGCTGAATGAACTTCCGTCTCAGGAACGACGAATCGCAGAGGTGATTTTACAGTCCCCATCTGATATTCCTGGCTGGACCATTAACCATCTTGCACAGCAAAGCGGAACAAGTGCGGCTACGGTAACCCGCTTTTGCAAATCATTCCATTTCAAAGGTTTTCCTGATTTCAAAATGAAGCTGGCCGCAGAATTGTCGCATTCCACCAATGAAACAGCATATCAGGATATCGTGGCAGGTAATCCTTTATCCAAAATTGTGGAAGCCATTGAAGCCAATCATCTTGCATCCATTGCGGACACTACCCGTTTGCTGGATCTAGGAAGGCTGGAGCATGCAGTTCAGTTACTATGTCATGCCCGTCGTATTGATCTCTACGGTGTCGCAACCTCTTCCATTGTTACGCAGGATTTCTACCAGAAACTTGTGCGGATCGGCAAAAGCTGTACTGCCTTCTCGGATTCACATATGCAAATTACGTCGGCTTCTTCACTGGGTGAGGGAGATGTGGCGATGGCGGTATCTTATTCGGGTGAAACACCGGAGACGATCGATGCCTTGCATTGTGCCAAACAGGCGGGAGCCTCTACCATTTCACTGACATCCTATGGAAATAACAAACTTGCGGGGGTGTCTGATATTCCGCTCTTTACGTCTTCGTTGGAAGAAGGCATGAGACGGGGGGATATGGCTTCACGTATTGCACTGCTGCATGTCGTCGATATTCTATTCACGGGCATGGTTAGTGCCGACTTTGACCGTTTTATCCCCAAATTGGAACAATCGTATCACAATGTACAGTCTTATCGAGTTCAACATAACGGAGGTGCCTAAGAAGATGAATATTCGTATTTTTGAAAATGAAGAAGATTTGAATGCAACGGGTGCAGGGGTGATTGCCAGTTTGCTACAGACAAAACCCCGGGCTGTACTGGGACTCGCGACTGGAAGTTCTCCTGTGGGTATCTATAAACAGCTTATTGCTTTGTACCAGAAAGGTCTGGTCAGCTTTGCGCAGGCCTCTTCCTTCAATCTGGATGAATATGTCGGTCTTCCTGTAGAACATCGCGAAAGCTACCGCAGCTTTATGAATGAGCAACTGTTTTCGCATATTGATATCGATCTCGCCAGAACCCAGGTGCCGAATGGACAGGCTTCGGATTTAAATGAGGAGTGTGTTTCCTATGAACAACGGATTGATGATCGTGGACCAGTAGATCTGCAATTGTTGGGTATCGGACATAATGGTCACATTGGCTTCAATGAACCCGGAACCGAGCTTACAGGACGGACACATGTGGTGGATCTCAAAGAAGAGACAAGAAAAGCAAACGCCCGCTTTTTTAATCATATTGATGAAGTTCCAACTCAGGCCATTACGATGGGGGTAGGTACAATTCTGAAAGCCAAACAAATTCTGCTGATCGCCCGTGGTGAGGAGAAAGCCGAAATTATTCGTGAAGCCTTTATGGGGCCGATTACGACACAATGTCCCGCTTCGCTGCTGCAATGTCATCCTAATGTGGTCGTGTTACTGGACCGTGCGGCTGGGAGGCTGGTGAAATGAACGTAGAAGCTATGGAAAACCAGGAGCAAGAGAGTGAAAAAACCATTTCACTTCTTCGAGGTAAAATCGTACTGCCCGATGGTGTAATGGAGGATGGTGTACTGGTCTGGACGGATGGGAAGATCCTTTATGCTGGCGCACCCGAGGGATTATCTGAACAGATTCGCCGTGAAGCCGTATCTGTGCCTGTTTCCAAGCATGGCGTCATTGTGCCTGGATTTATAGATATCCACGTACATGGTGGCAATGGCGAAGACTTTATGGACGCGAGTAAGGATGTGATGGATAAAATCACTTCATTCCACAGCACACAGGGGACCACTGCCATGCTGGCAACGTCTATGACAGCGCCCAAAGATAGTCTGGACCGGGTATTGGCTGAAGTGGACAGCTACCGTTCCGGTGACATGCCTTATGCACAGCTGGAAGGTGTACATCTGGAGGGTCCTTTTTTCAGTCCGAAGTGGCCCGGCGCACAAAACCCGGATCATATTGTATTGCCTAATGTGTCCTGGCTGGACGCGTGGGAAAAACAATATCCCGGCCTGATTCGTCAAGTCACCCTGGCGCCGGAACGTGAGGGAGCGCTCGAAGTCATTTCATGGCTGCGCGAGCAGCGAATTACGGCAGCATTAGGACATACGGATGCGACCTATGAAGAAGTACAGCTTGCGGTCGAGGCCGGGCTGCACCATGCCGTGCATACATTCAATGCGATGACACCGCTCCATCACCGGAATCCCGGAGCTGCCGGCGCAGTGCTTAGTGATTCCCGCATCAGTGCAGAAGTCATTGCAGACGGTATCCATGTGCATCCGGCGGCGATGTCTATTTTGGCTCAACTGAAAGAACAAGCAGATCAGCTTGTGTTAATCACAGACGCGATGTCTGCTACCGGGCTGGATGATGGTGAATACAAAATTGGCGATCTGCCTGTGATTGTTACGAAAGGTGTGGCACGTTTGAAAGACGGAGGCGCACTGGCAGGAAGCACGCTCACGATGATTCGTGGTTTCCGCTATCTGGTACAGGAAGTAGGCTTGAGTCTGAATGCAGCTTCACGCGCAGCCAGCCTGACGCCGGCACGTCTGCTCGGCATTGATCACCGCACGGGTTCCTTTGCTAAAGGCAAACAGGCGGACGTCGTTTTGCTGAATGGTGATTTGAAAATTGAGGAAGTGTGGGTGAAGGGAAGACGAATCGGCGGTTAATTCTACATTTGTAGTGTTGTCGTGTGCCTCAACAGGCAATAGCTTGCGTAATGTGTTAAAATAGATCTCAAAAAAGCCGGGATCTGCGGATCACGCATTACGGAGGCGTGAAACATGGAACGTAACGCTATGCTCGAATTCGACCCGTTCATCACAGAGCTGGCGGAAAAGCTGCACGTACACGGATATTATGCCTTTTATGGCGAGCACTACAATGAGACCGATATGGAGCAGTACCGTAGACACCTATTCACCTCATTCAGCAATATCGTATGGGTGGAGCTGGATGCACGCAAAAAGTATATGATTGTGGATCATCGTGGACGCAACACGGTCATGAAGTTAATCGACGGTATGCTGAACACCCGTAGAACGCTGCGGGCCAATCTGGCGATGGCAGGTACAGACACCTCCGAAGTCCAGCAGGAAATCACGCACATGATGCAGCTTGTGCATATGTTAAATTTCACAACCTTCCGCTCATAAGTGGAGGATACAGGATTAAAATCTAGAGGATGTCTCCGGAAGTTTGTATACTTCTTCTAGTCACAACGCTAACGAATCTGTCGCACCAATTATAAAAGGGGCGTGCCGTCATGAATATAGACGGCACACCCCTTTTATCTATCTATATATCTACCTACTATCCTTCATTTGTAAAGTAGGTTCAATCTTAAAATAAGTCATGGAAAAGCTGCAAAGTAGTGAAGGAGACGAAATCGATTCTGAAGAAGCGAAGCGTTCGCCTTTATCCCCGGATTTCACCTTTGTCAAAAGGAATCAAAGAAATCCGGGGATAACAGCGATCGAAAGAACGATTCGGCACCGGAACGTCAACCCAGCACGCTTTCCAATACTTATTTTTCACATGAACTATACTTTACAAACTCTTCAAAAACTGAACAATCGTCAACAACCCTTTATCAAAGTTCTCCAGGTTGAAATGCTCATTCGGTGCATGCAGGTTCTCATCTGGCAAACCGAAGCCCATCATAACAGCCGGAATACCAAGCACGCGTGAAAGTTTCTCCACGATCGGAATGGAGCCGCCATCTTTCGTAAACAGGGCACGAACGCCGTACACTTGCTCATAGGCATCAGCTGCTTTTTGCAGTACCGGATCGGAAGGATCAGTATTGAACGCAAAGGCTTTCTCGATCTGTTTCACATGCAGCGTTGCGCCAGGTTGAACGTGCGCGCGCAGATGTGCTTCGATACGGTCCAGCACCTGCTGTGGATCTTGATCCGCAACAAGGCGGCATGTAATTTTGGCATGAGCTTCCTTCGGAATAACGGTTTTGGTGCCTTCACCTTGGAATCCGCCCCATACGCCATTCAGTTCCAGCGTTGGACGTGCGCCAATACGCTCTACGAACGAGTAGCCTTCTTCCCCGTACAATTGCTCCAATCCGAGGTCTTGACGAAGCTGTTCTTCATTGAAGCCTTGCTTCACGAACTCTTCTCTCATCTCAGGAGAGAGCGGCAGAACGCCATCATAGAAACCATCTACGCTCACGCGACCTTGCTCATCATGCAGCGAAGCGAGCAGGGATACGAGTGCGTGCAGTGCGTTCGGTACACCGCCTCCAAATGAACCGGAGTGCAGGTCCGTGTTGGCTGTATTCAGATCCACTTCGAGCGAGCAAAGACCACGCAGACCCGTAGAGATCGCCGGTTTTCCTTTTTCGAGCAGGGACGTATCCGAGATTAGTACCATATCTGCACGCAGCTTGTCTGTATTGTCGTTCAGGTAGATCGGCAGGTTCGGGCTGGAGATTTCCTCTTCACCTTCGATGCAGAATTTCACATTAACAGGAAGTTCCTTGTTTTCGGCAAGCAGAGCTTCAACCGCCTTGATATGTATGAAGATTTGTCCTTTATCATCCGTAGCACCACGTGCAAACAGTTTGCCATCACGAAGGGTAGGTTCGAATGGAGGTGTTTCCCACAGGTTAAGCGGATCGACAGGCTGAACATCATAGTGTCCATAGATCAGTGCGGTTGGTTTGCCGGGTGCATGCAGGTGATCTGCATATACAATCGGATGTCCCGCTGTTGGAATAACCTCTACATTTTCCATACCTGCACGAGTGAGTGCATCTGCAGCCCATTGTGCCGCACGGTTAATATCCTCTTTATGTGCCGAAATGGCTGAAATACTTGGAATGGACAACCATTCGTTCAATTCCGCCAGGTGTTTCTCTCTATTTTCTTGAAAATAAGTTTGTTCCTTCATTAAAAGGCCTCCTTCATGTTTTGCTTTATCCTATTGTAATCCATTTTGATGCGTTAATAAAACATTGGTTAAAAAATGATCTGCTACAACCCGTTTCATTCCCCCGGAAATTATGCGTATAATACAAGAAACGGATTTCATCCATATATTCTCATGTAAACCATTCAGCAGGGGAGTTGAGGGAGTTCCCATGACAGTCAGAGCATACGCAAGCAAGCAGGTGAGCACTGATGGAACCAGTTAGGAAGGTAAGATCCTCCGGCAGACTCACGCGTTGGCCAGGGTTAACCACAGGACGACATAAAGGGCGTTTTTATCGAAACAGCCTGATGCTTATTTTGCTCATTGCCAGCATTCCCGGACTGATTACAGGAATCGTGATGTATCAGTTGGTCGTTGGCCGGATGGAAAATGAATTTAATCAGATGCACCAAAGCCAGATTGAGAACCGGGCGCGCAACGTGGACGACCAACTCGCTTATCTGGAGATGACCTTGTCCCATTGGGCTTTTGAACCCAGGTTTGGCAATGCGCTGCGAACGCTGGATTTTGTGTATTATTTCAACGAAACACAGGAGATCGTCACCACACTATACGTGTTGCAAGGCTCTCATCCGCTCATCAAATCCGCGCAGCTATATTTGCAGGAACCGAAACCGATTTTGTTTAACCGGGATTATAACGAATTGAAGGATGATGCAAAAATACAGGCCTACGACCGCTATCTGACGATGGGCAACCATGTGTATTGGACAGACTGGATTGCGAGCCAGAGCAGTGATAAAGCATCTCAAACGAATGATAGTATACTGCATACCGATCCGGGTAATGCACTGGTTCTTGTACATAAGATTCCGGGTGAAAGCATTAATCCATTTGGTGCGCTGATCATTACGCTGGATAATGAGAAAGTCGCCAGCTTGTTGAAAACGCTTACTCCTTATGATGAAGGATTAACATTCCTCATGGATAAACAGGGCAATACACTGGTTACCGGTAATCCGGTAGCAGGGAAGACCGACCTTGCTTTTGAGCAGCAACTCAAAGAAGAGGTAGCCCTGCATGCAGAGAACCATTCATTCCTGTTCCAATATGAGGACGAAACCTATTCCGTGTCCTATGGATCACTGAGTCGGATTGATTCGGACTGGACGTATGTCTCCGCAGCTCCGCTGACATCGGTGACCTCACCGGTGAAGCTCGTATCCAAAATTATCGTCATTGCGAGTGCTGGCAGTCTTATCCTGGGGTTGGTATTATCCTGGTTTGCTTCACGCAGAATATACTCTCCCGTAGCAAGGATGCTCCATTTATTGACGCCGGGCAGGAGTGAAACGACAACAGATACCAGGCTAGATGAATTCCAGCTATTGGAACAACAGTGGAACGAATTGACTTCGCAGAGTCTGACCGCCCATCGACAATTACAGGAGCAGCTTCCCCATTTGCGGGACAGTTTTGTATTACAACTGGTGCAGGGGCATCTGTATGCCTATAAAGAGCAGGATCTTCAGCAGCGGATGAGGAATCTTGGATTTGAGGTGGAAGACCAGCAGTTTTTGCTTCTTCAGATGTATTTTACGGGCTATGCCCAGTTACAGGGTCGATTTGGGAGCCAGGATACAGGGCTGGTTACCTTTGCAGCAGTTAATATCATTGAAGAAGTTGCCAAAAATGTTTTCAGTCAAATTAGTGTAATGAACTTTCACGACCTGTCTTCAGCCATGCTTGTGATTGCTCCCAACGACGAGCCTGTGAAATCACAAGCGTTATTATGGGGACAAGAGTTGGTGGAGGTCATAGGTCAGACTTTGAAAATGAACGTGACGGTGATCGTAAGTCGTCCTGCTGCTTCCCCGCAGGAATTGCCGGGATTATTCATGGAGATGGAGCAGGCGGTTGCTTATCGCAGCGTGGAGGACGGGAGCCAGATTCTCGATTTGGAGGATGAGCAATGTTTCCGCAGAACGGAAGAAGCCTCGTATCCACTGGGGCTGGAACGTGAGATCCTTCAGGCGATCAGGCTTGGGAAGAAGGATGAGTCTGAGCGTGTACTGGAGCAATTTGTGACCGAGATCACCCAAGCGGGCAGTTCCGAATTCCAGGTGCAGCAGATGATGCTTCAATTGCTGGGAAGTATTCAGCATATGATGCTGCAGACCGGGGTAACGCCTTACAAGCTGTTTGGTGGCTGCAACATGTATGAGCGCTTGTCCACGATTCGCGAACCTGCACAAATGATGAAATGGATGATCGGAGAAGTATTGCTGCCATATGTTCAGGAGATCGAGATGCGTTCCCAGGAGCCGCTGAAGCAGGTAGTGGAACGTACGATGTTGTTTATTGATGAGAATTATAGAAACGAACTTTCCCTGGAAGGCTGTGCAGATGCGGAGCAGATGACCCCTTATGCATTAAGCAAGGCATTCAAGCAAGTATCGGGCATGAATTTCATTGATTATTTAACACGGGTACGAATGGATGCGGCGAAGCAATTGCTGCGTGAGACCACGATGAAAATCAATGATATCGCAGGAGCTGTTGGATACCAGCACAGTTACTTTAATCGGATTTTCAAGAAACAGGAAGGTTTAACCCCGAGCCAGTATCGGGATAAATGGCTAGGTAAATAAACCTGTTCATAAGACTTCATCATTGACCGGAATCCCGCTTCATGGGACTCCGGTTTTTCATGTTTCACCTCGGAAACAAAGAAGGATAATGCTGCAAAAATGTGCAATAACCTTTGCCAAAGTATATCCAAATTGAAGAAGGAATGGCGTTATAGCGGGCTTTCGGACCACTTTGCGCAACCATGCAAAAAATGAAGGTTGCCGGAAACAAGGCAGCTGTATAGTCTGAATAACAGGTCGATTGATAACGCTTACATAAATGGGGAGGGGAGACATTATGAACGGGAAGACGGACTGGAATGGAAATGGCGCTACAGCAGCTCAAGTGGATATGGCCGCATTGCCGATGAAGCGGGAGTCCAACTGGAAGAGGCAGATCAAACGAAATAAATGGCTGTACGTGCTTGTGCTTCCCGGATTTTTGTACTTTGTCATTTTTAAATACTTGCCTATGTGGGGGATCGTTATTGCCTTCCAGGACTATCAACCTTTTCTGGGCATTCGCGACAGTCAATGGGTGGGTATGGAGAACTTTACGAATTTCTTCTCCAATCCGGACTTCTTCCGATTGCTGAGGAATACGCTCGTCCTTGCCCTATATGATCTTATATTCTTTTTCCCGGCACCGATTATCATCGCTTTGTTACTTAATGAAATCCGGGTCGCTTTCTTCAAAAGAACGATTCAGACGCTGGTCTATGTACCTCACTTTGTTTCCATGGTCATTATCGCGAGTATCACTTATGTATTCCTGACTCCGCAAGGCGGGGTACTCTATGACCTGATCTCCTGGATCACAGGCAAACCGATCGATGTATTGGCAAGTCCGGGGTCATTTCGTCCGCTCATTATTGTTCAGATGATGTGGAAAGAGATGGGCTGGGGAACGATTATCTTCCTCGCAGCACTTGCAGGTGTGGATACAGAGCAGTATGAGGCTTCAATTGTGGATGGTGCAGGTCGATTACGGCGCATGTGGCACATCACGCTTCCAGCGATCCGCACGACCATTGTTATCTTGCTCATTCTCAGGCTGGGGAACTTCCTGGATACCGGTTTTGAACAAATCTATCTGATGACCAACTCGCTGAATCGTGATGTGGCAGATGTATTTGATACGTATGTATACACCGTCGGGATTACGCAAGGTGCATTCAGTTACAGTACCGCGGTCGGGTTATTCAAGTCGGTTGTCGGAATTATTCTGGTGCTGGGCAGCAACAAACTGGCCAAGAAATTCGGACATCCCGGAATCTATTAAGAGCATGTTCGTCATCCATCGATAAGGAGGAAATTGCCCATGAACAGCCGTCTATACAACAGCCCTGCCGGCAGAGTATTTGATATTTTCAATTACGTCATGCTGGGGATTCTGGGCATATTAACCGTCCTTCCTTTCCTGTATATTATAGGAAATTCATTCGCGACCGAAGCCGAGATTACCGAACGCAGTTTTTTCCTTATTCCGAAGGTGTTTTCGTTCAGTGCGTATGAGTATATTTTTTCCTCGTCCACCATCTTCCGCAGTATAGGGGTTTCGATATTTGTTACGGTTGCAGGTACATTGGTCAATCTCTTCTTCACACTGACGATGGCTTACCCACTGTCCCGAAGTGACTTCTGGGGCCGAAATGTCATGATGAACATGGTGATTTTCTCCATGTTGTTCGGCGGCGGGATGATCCCGACCTATCTCGTCATTCGTGGACTTGGACTTCTGGATTCCTACTGGGCCCTCATGCTTCCTGGCGCGATCAGCGCTTTTAACTTAATTGTTGTCAAAAACTTTTTTCAACAAATGCCGCCAGGGCTGGAGGAAGCGGCCCGCATCGACGGCTGTTCGGATCTTGGGGTACTGTGGCGAATTGTTCTGCCATTGTCCAAACCGGTGATTGCCACCTTTGCGTTATTCTACGCCGTAGGCCACTGGAACAACTTTTTCTCGGCACTCCTGTACATTTCTGACAGTGACAAATGGCCATTGCAAGTCATGCTGAGACAGATCGTTCTGCTCTCACAGGCCAGTGTCGGAGATATGGCGAACATGGACCCCAATTTTGTACAGCCACCGGAGCAGTCCATTAAAATGGCGGTCATTGTGGTTGGTACCATCCCGATTTTGCTGGTGTATCCGTTTTTGCAGAAGCATTTTGCCAAGGGTGTCATGTTAGGTTCAATTAAAGGCTAAAGCCAAGGGGGAGAACGTATGGGACAAAAGACGGGATTCAAAAAAGGCGCATTGCTACTCTCTGCATCATTGGTATTGAGTACGATTCTGGGAGCTTGCTCCACGGACAAAGCAGGTTCAGGAACAGCTGCGGGTGGCACGGATCAGATCACGATTATGCTTCCGAACTTTGAAGCGGAGAATCCGCCGGATAACAGTCCTGTGATTCAGAAGCTTGAGGAATTGACCAAGATGGATGTGAATCTGCAATGGGTACCGAGTAGCTCCTATGAGGATAAATTCAATATCACACTGGCTTCGGGCAAGCTGCCCGATGTTATGGTTGTGCTGGGTAAGTCCCCAAGTTTCATTAATGCGGCTCGTACTGGAGCTTTCTGGGAGCTTGGACCTTATTTGAAAGACTATCCGAACCTCAGCAAGATGAATGAAATTATCACTAACAATGCTTCTATCGATGGCAAAACCTATGGCATCTACCGCGCACGTGCTCTCGGACGTAACGGTGTCACGATCCGCAAGGATTGGCTGGAGAAGCTTGGTCTGGAAGAGCCAAAGACCATTGACGAGTTCTACAATGTATTGAAAGCGTTCACGAAGGATGATCCAGACGGCAACGGTAAAGACGATACCTACGGTCTGGTGGCGAGCAAATTCACAGGTCCTTGGGATAATATGCAGATTTGGTTTGGTGCACCCAACAAGTGGGGCGAGGATGGTAACGGAGGTTTGATGCCGGCACACGAGACTCCAGAATATATGGAAGCTTTGAAATTTTTCCGTCAAATCTATAGCGAAGGTCTGGTCAACAAGGACTTTGCCGTGATGGATGCAACCAAGTTGTCCGATCCGTTTGTGAACGGGCAAGCAGGCGTAATGGTGGATGTAGCAGATAACGCACAGCGCATGGATCAGAAGATTCTGGAGAAAGATCCGTCAGCAACTGGGCATGTGGATGTGCTTCAGGCAATGGAGGGGCCGAACGGTTTGCGTGACATGCCAACATCCGGCTATTCCGGCATGATTGCCATTTCCAAAAGCAGTGTCAAAACGGAAGAAGACTTGAAAAAGGTACTGAGTTTCCTGGATCAGCTGAATGAACCTGAATTGCAGGCGCTGCTGGGGAACGGTCTGGAAGGCAAGCAGTATGAGAAAAAAGAGGGTTACATCATTCCGACAACTGACAAACTGGCGCTGCGAGATGTACAGGGTCTGAATCAGATCCTTATGTTTATTCCAGAGGACAAAACACTTCGTGTGCAACAGACACCTGTTCGCGAAAAGGTTGCACAAGTGCAGAAAGCCAATGAGGAAATCGTCATTGCTAATCCTGGCGAACCGCTGATTTCCGATGTGTATGCCCAGAAAGGACCACAGCTGGATAACATCATTAATGATGCCCGTATCAAATTCATCGTGGGGCAAATTGATGAAAAAGGTTTCCAGGATGCTGTAGCACTGTGGAAAAGCAGTGGTGGCGACGATTATGTCAAAGAAGTGAATGAGCTGTACGCTGCACTGAAGTAGATTGATGTTCCAGAGCCCGGCAGCCTTTCTTGTAGTGCAAAGGTGGCAGCCGGGCATTTCCGTGTATCCCTAGTTAGTTCAGGCTATTTAAAAAACGATCTTCATCTCTTTTTTTGTGAATTATAGCTTCCAGTATTTAGATTTTGATGTATAATCAATGCAAAACAAACCTATTTGAACTTAAATGAACGTTATCGGTAGATGGACGACCACTCTTGCACATACAGGGAGGAAGCGACATGTGGAACGGGGATGCATTTGAAAATCCCGAGGCGCAGTACCGGGTTCATCCCTTTTGGTTTTGGAATGGGGATATGGAAGAAGGGCAAATCAAACGACAAATAGCCGAAATGTCTGCACAGGGCGTAGGTGGTTTTTTCATCTGTCCACGTCAGGGGCTGGAGATTCCCTATCTGTCCGAAGCATGGTTTGACAAGGTACGGATTGCAGTGGAAGCGGCGGCTGCCTGCGGTATGCAGGTATGGTTATATGACGAGTATCCCTATCCAAGTGGGATGGCTGGCGGTGAGGTGACACTTGATTTTCCCGAGGCGAAGCAGCGCCAGCTTGTGCATAAGCAGATTCGTGTTCATGGCGGAGATACAGTGGATCATGAGTTGCCGTGGGGTCGAATTCTAGTGGCGAAGGCAATACCCAAGGATGCGCAGGGCAAACGATTGTGGCATGAATCCATTGATTTGCGCAATAACATCGGCAATATCCAGACGGATCAGGTCTATCAGGAGACAGGGCTCACGTCGTATAATCGCAAGCGGTTTTTTACATACCGAACGGCTTTCCGCCTGTCATGGAAAGCTCCCGCTGGGGAATGGGACGTGATTATATTTCAGGAAGAAGAGATGGATGATTTCAAATATTACGGCAACTTTGTAGACCCGTGTCACAAGGAAGCGATGAGCCGTTTTATTGAACTGACCCACGAACGGTATAAGGAAGCAATTGGAGAACAGTTTGAAAGCGTAATCAAAGGCATGTTCTCCGATGAAATTGCGCCGCTTGGGCGTATCCCCTGGTCTCCACAGCTTCCCGGCTATTTCAGTGAACGCTGCGGTTACAGTCTGATTGAGTCCCTACCTGCTCTGCTGCATGGCGATGTCCCAGACGCAGAACGTATCAGGTATGATTATTATCAGTCGCTACATCTGCTGCTCAGGGAGTCGTATCACAAACAGGTACATGACTGGTGTGAAGAGGCAGGGATTCAGTATGCGGCAGAAGTGCCCGGGGTACGGATGACCACGCAGTTGTTCAGTCATATGCCAGGTGGAGATTCAGCACATGAGAAAATCGGACGCCCCTTATCCTGGATTCTGGAACGGTATGGCAAGAAGATGCGCGACAATCCGAAGATGGTCAGCTCGCTTGCCAGACAGCTTGGCCGAAGCCGCAATCTGATTGAGTGTTTTCACAGTGTGGGCTGGTCGATGACTTTACAGGATGCCAAATGGATGATTGACCGAATGGCAGCCATGGGCACCAACTTTTTTAATTTCCACGCCTTTTTCTATACCATCGGCGGACTCGCCAAGCATGATGCACCGCCGTCCCAGTTTTTACAGAACCCGTATTGGCGTCACTTCCGGCAGTTGGGAGATTACACAGGACGTTTAAGCTATCTGATGAGCACCGGGACTGCGGATATTCGTATTGCCGTGCTTGATCCAACGACCACGTTCTGGAGCCTGATGGGCAATCCGTTACACGGGTTCGAATATGGCGGAGAAGACGAAGAAGAACGGGCGAAGCTGGATCGTCTCACGAACGATTGGATGCGGATCACCTCGCATCTGCTCGAAAACAGACGTGACTATGATCATCTGGACCCCGAGCTGTTAGCGGAAGCTGTGCTGGCCGAGGGCACAATTCAGATTGGTGTTGCACGTTATGAAGTGCTGATTCTTCCACCGATGCTGAACCTGGAGGCAGCAGCCTGGCAGCAGGTTATGCAGTTCGTAGAACAGGGGGGAACGGTCATATCGGTAGGCATGCCTCCGCATGTAGCCATCCAGCCAGGAAGCCCTGCAGGAAATGAGGCCGCTCAGTTCTTTGGAGCAGGCAACCAGCCGCACGAGGCATATTGGGGCAATACAGACGAAACAGGTCATTACAGCAGCGAATTGATGTGGCTGCAGGGACAGGGAAATGCCTATTTTCTACCTGCTGGAACAGGTCGCGGGGATGACTTCTCCTTGGAACTGATCTCCCTGCTGCTGGATCAGGTACTGCCCGAACCGATCTGTTGGATCATGGAAGAAGAAAGTGCGTCGCTGCTTATGCAGACCCGTCAATTATCGGACGGAGAGTTTATGATCTTTTTGTCCAACCAGGAAGGACAACAACTTGAAGGGCAATTGAAAATGGTAGCCAAGCGGTTATGGACGGATGTGGATTTTTCGACGGGTACACGTCTGCTGGCGGAACGGCTCGATTTGGAGACAGGACAGCGTGAATCATTGCCGTTTACCAGCAGTGGTGGTGAATGGTGCATTTCGTTAAAGCTTGCTCCCTATGAAGCACATGTGGTGAGGCTTACTTTACAACATGCTCAAGAGGCATCAGAGGAGAATTCTTTTGCTCTGAACCAAACAGGGACGAAGTCTGGAGCGGATCGTTTAGTTACTGAGATTGAGAACGCACCCTATACGATTCAGCTTCCTGCGGAGGGGCCATGGCGACTGGAAACGGTGCAGTCCAACACACTTCGGATGGGGCAGTTCAACGTAACAGCTTCCAATGACAACGGTGTAATTTTTGAACGTAATCATGTTACAGTCAAGCCCTTTATTGATCAGGCGGCTGAATTGTCGGAGAACCATCATCTGCCGCTCCAGTTTAATCAGGTATTTGGTACACCGAAGAAAGCATCCGTTGCCTATCCAATCCAGTGCAAGTATACAACTACATTTGAGCTGAGAACGGCATTGGAAGAATGTCTGTTATTCATGGACAGGGCAGCGATATCAGGTGACTGGACCATGGAAATCAACGGTCAACCGATCGGACCTGATCTATTTGAGCCAATTGAAATTACCGATCACCATAATATTGGCTGCAATATAACTGAGTTGTTGCGCAGTGGCCTGAATGAAATGATCGTTACCTTAGAGGTCACGAGGGATGAAGAAGGTATCGTTGATCCGCTGTATCTGCAAGGGCGGTTTGGCGTGGAATTCCATCATGAAGGCATGGTCTCTCTCGTTCGTGAGCCGGATACGTCGATCCGAATTGGGCCTGAGCCACAGCCGTTGTATCCCCATTTTGCAGGAGAGATGAGTTACAAACGAAGCTTCTGGGTGGATCAGCCTGCTGAAGAGGTCGCGTCTTTTGAACTGGAATTCAGTAACTGGCAGGTGCAGGATGTGGTAGAAGTACGGGTGAATGGTTACAGTCTGGGCGTTCGATGCTGGTCTCCATATCGCTGGACGGGAGAAGCCTCGTGGCTGCGAGCAGGGGAGAACGATATTGAAGTACGCGTTACCAATACATTAATCGGACTGCTGGAAGGTACGTATTTTGAATCGGGCAGCCACAGTTTGCAGGAAGCCGGTCATGTATCAGCTGAAGAATAAACCTCCCAAGATAAACGGATTTATTCCTTAAGGAGGTAGAAGGATCGTTGATCTGCTGTTTTACAGCAAGGAAAATGAAAAGCCGGAAAAAGCAATTGAAGTGGGAGGAGGAACAAGATGGGACATCGTATCCAGTTTGACCGCTACCCAGGTGGCGTGATGAAGGCCTTGACGTTCAGTTATGACGATGGTGTGGTGCATGATCGCAGACTGGTGGGGATTTTCAATCAACATGGGCTGCGGGGTACATTCAATCTGAATTCCGGTACCCTGAGCAAGCCTGGCCGAATTGAGACGACAGAAGTTGCGAAGTTATATGCCGGGCATGAAGTGGCTGTACATACGGTCACCCATCCCACATTGCCCTATGTCCCGGATGAGCTGCTGACCGAAGAGATCATGGAAGATCGGAGATCGCTGGAACAGCTTGTCGGTTATCCGGTAAGAGGTATGGCCTATCCGAATGGAGGTTATGACCGTTCACTCAGCACCAAGCTCGAATGGCTTGGCATCGATTATGCACGCACGGTTGAATCCCATGGCAGGTACACACTGCCTGAGCGGCCGCTTGAATGGCATCCAACCTGCCACCATAACCATAATTTGGCGGCCCATGCCGAACGATTTATCCAGCATACGAAGACAGGTACGCCACTCTTGTTATATGTATGGGGTCACAGCTATGAATTCAATGATAACGACAATTGGCAGATTATAGAGCAGTTTGCTGAGCAGATTGGTGGCCGGGATGATATCTGGTACGCAACGAACATCGAAGTGATTGCTTACTGGAAAGCGGTCAAACGCCTGGAGTGTTCAGCAGATAGGTCCATCATCCACAATCCGTCCGCGATCACCGTCTGGTTTACGGCGGATCAGCAGGTGGTTGAAGTGAAGGCTGGCGAGACATTGCGACTAACCGAACGAATCAAGGTATAGGAAGGGAGCTGATGATCATTCGTTATTTTCATGAGAACGAGGCGATTGCAGGCAAGGTGTATGATTCAATTCCGGATATTTTGACTACCATGGCACAGCGTTATATTGGGGACCATCCGAAACACTCCTTTCTGTTCCGAGCGTACCATCGTGGAGGCTTCCGCAGACTTGGGGATTATCGTTATGATCTGAATCTGGATGCCAAGTGGAAAGAGGCTCGTGCAGGACAGTACGTATACGTATGGGGCAAGTTGTGGAGCCAGCAGGAGGCTACGTTAAATACGGGACTGAATTGTTATAGTCCGGTGACGGTCTATGTGAACGGAGAAGAGATTTTCAAATCTGAGCTATTGCAGGAATTATTTCCCGAGCGCAGAACCCAGATTCCGATTTCCGTGAAATATGGCTGGAACGATGTGTTGCTTTGTTTTGTAAAAACAGAGGTGGGATTCGGCGGGATCTACGGAACGGCCTCATTTAAAAACTTTCCGCTTCACTTCCTCACACCTGGTGTGAATCGCCAAGGACAGGAGGGCTGGCTGTACTCGGAACCCGTCGATGAACCTTTATCATCACTCCCTCGTGATGGCATGACTGAAGAAGAAACGGGCCTGTCCTGGTATCCGCGCAGGGACTGGACAGAAGGGGAACAGAACGCTGGAGCTTTCGCCAGAATCTTTGGGACAGAGCAGCCTGCTGTTGCGTACGCATGGTCCAAACTGGATGTCATCCAACCGGGATCGTCACCTGTTCTTTTGCAAGGAAAACATGAAGGTGCTCTCACCCTGTACGTTGATGGCAAGGAGATATATTCCGCTGGGCAAAGCGGCAATTACCGCATTGAACTGCCTTGCCGCTACGGTCCATCTGATCTGGTAGCAAAGGGTGAAACCAAGGCTGGGAGCGAGTTGTGGGGATTCACACTGGAAGATGCGAAGGATTCCACTGCAACCGGATGGAGATTAAGACCACCTCATACGGTTGCAGGATGTCCCGATGCGTGGCTGTATACGGGTGTATTTTCCGCAGGCTCTGAACCCTCTCACCGAGACATCGTGGTCACAGATACTGTATTTGATGATGGAGCCCAAGGTGTATACTGGCATGTTGATCTACCTGAAACGAGTGTCCGGCCCTATTTGGAAAATACCCATTATGGCAAATGGAATTATCCACTCGGTGTCACCCTCCTTGGACTTCTTCAGATTGGACAGGAGTTGGGACGTGACGACTATGTTCAGTATGTGCGGGACCATATCGGCCTGAGTACGTCGTTTGACCGTTATGGTCTGTGGGATCGGGAAGGGTACGGCGCCGCGGGAATTAATAATCAGTTGTCTGCAATCGACAGTCTGGATGATTGCGGTTCATTTGGATCTACGCTGCTCGCAGCGATGGAACTCGGCGACATTCGTGGAGGTAAAGATACCGCAGATCGTATTGCGGGCTATATTACGGATGAACAGGAACGTCTAGACGACGGAGCCTTTTACCGTGTTCGTGGCAGCGGCGAGATGCGGCAGGAAACGATGTGGTGTGATGATCTGTATATGAGCACACCTTTCCTGATGCGTTACGGTCAGTTGACGGGAGATACTTCTTATTGGGATGATGCGATCAACCAGTTCCTGATGTTCCGCAAATATCTCTATAATCCCGAACAGCAGATCATGTCCCATGTGTATGATTTTGTGCGTGGACGGGCGACAGGCATACCATGGGGGCGCGGGAACGGATGGGTTCTGTTTTCGCTAACCGAACTACTGTCGATTCTGCCAAGTGATTACGTCAAACGGCCGGAACTGCTGGGTTTCTACCGGGATTTATGTCAGGGGTATCTGGCGCTGCAAGGTGAAAATGGACTCTGGCATCAGGTACTGAACCGCCCGGATTCGTATGAGGAAACCTCCTGCACGTCAATGTTCATCTACGCTTATGCCCGCGGTATTCGTGAAGGCTGGCTGGAGCAGCCAGAGGCCTACCTGGATGCGGTGCGCAAAGGATGGGAGGGCATGACCCATCTGTCCATTGATTACAAAGGCAATGTGTACGGTGTGTGCCGGGGTTCCGGTTACTCCTTTACCGCACTCTATTACCGGGACGATCTGGGATGGATTCTGAACGATACGCACGGTATCGGCATTGTGCTTCTGGCCGGGATTGAGGCGTATAAAATGAACCAGCAGCTGAGCCAGATTTCGCTCGACCCTTCGGTTACAGCTGGACAACGCTAGTACAGCAATTATGAGAGTTCCTCTGCATACAGCCTAACGACAAATAAAGCGGCACAGCCTGAAGGGCTTGCCGCTTTTTTCGTTATGAATGGAAACAACGTTCAATTTTCGAATTAAATGTGTGGTTAAAACAGTTCCAATTGCTCCGGCCCCTCTTCCTCCTCCCGCTCCGTACGGTCAGGGAAGGGCTTCACGGGCTGCTCCAGCAGCTCCATCATCATCTGTGCATTGGCAGCCGCATCGCCGCCCGAGTTGTTGTTGAAAATCACATACACATCATTGCTCTGTTCCTGCAAATGCTCCAAATAACCTTTCCACTCCAGCAGCTCTTCCTGATTGTAGCGATAGAGATAACGGGTCTCGCGCCAATTGGGCGCACCATTCTGATGCCAGCCTGATACATTGCGCCCATGCATACGCACCAGCGTCATCTCGGCATCGGTAGCTTCGGGTACAATAGGGATAGATCCTGGCCCCGCCTGAGGTTCATCACAGACGCTGTGAATCCAGCCTTGTTCCTTCAGAAATGCAAGCGTTCGTTCGCGCATGCCCTCCTCATACCAGCTGCGATGACGAAATTCGAGGGCACACGGGATGCCTTCCATTCTCAGTTTTACTTCACGCAGTTCATTGACATTGTCCCGATTGCATTCAAACCACGGCGGGTACTGGAACAAGGCCGCTTGCATTTTTCCAGCTTCCATGACAGGCTCCAGGGATTCGCGAAAAGCCTTATACATCTCCGAGGTGCTTGTGAAATAGGGTTTTCCCCGCAGATGTCCTGTCATCCCTTGATAGGCTTTGACGATAAAAGCAAAGGACTCCGGCGTCTCCGCTGCCCAGCGTGCCATCCGGTCCCGAGGCTGAACGGCGTAGAAGGAACTGTCTACTTCCACGGTCGTAAAATATTGTCCATACAGACGGAGCTTGTCTTTCGCTTTGGTACGGTTCGGGTACAAATCCTCCTGATCTCCCCAGCCCGTAAGTCCAATCCGAATCATAAATAACACCTCCTGCTGCTTCTTCTTATGTCTGCGTTATATTTCAACTTCTCATGGCGTTCATAAAATGAAAATACAATAGTGATTCTATATCAATCTTCTATGTATAGTTAACCGATTCGCGTGGGCCTGACTATGTTTAACATTATATCGTGTGGTTTCCGGCCGTTCAATGTGGGCGACGCTTGGGAATTTTTGAGTTTGAAGGATAAAGACGGTACAATGGCTAAAAGCTATAGAGATATGATCCGGCTGATATAACAGCGTATTACGGATAGTTGGGCCAGTGACCATGTGGAGGGCGATACGTAATGACGGAATGGTATGAAAAGAGTTTTGGAGAAGACTACCTTCTTGTGTACAAACATCGGGATGTGCAGGGTGCATATCAGGAAGTACATAAAATGATTAATTGGTTAAAGCTTCAGCCAAAGTCCAAGGTACTTGACCTGTGCTGTGGTATGGGCCGACATTCTCTGGCCCTTGCAGATGCTGGTTTCCAGGTAACCGGAATCGACCTGTCTGATGTGCTTCTGCGTGAAGCACGCAATATGGACACAGAACATCGTGTTGAGTGGTATCACGCCGATATGCGTGAGCTTCCACTGAAAGGCGGATTTGACGCCGTTGTCAATCTGTTTACCTCATTTGGTTATTTCCAAGAGGATGGGGAGCAACTAAGAGTGTTACGCGCCATTCATCGGATGCTGAAGCCGGGGGGCAGTTATATTATTGATTTCATGAACACGGCTTATGTGACTCGTCATTTGGTGCAGCATTCAACACGTGAAAGCGAAGGACAGAATATTGAGGAGTTTCGCAAGATCCAGGATGGATTTGTAAAAAAAGAAATTCACATTACCGATACCGAATCGGGCCAAAAACCACGAATCTATCAGGAACGCGTCAAACTGTACACTCGCGAACAACTACGTGATCTGCTTCACGAGGCAGGACTCGTGGTGGATCAGGTACATGGCGGTTATGATGAAGAGAAGTACGATGAGCAGACATCGCCGCGGATGATTTTTGTCGGTCATCGGCCGGAGCAGTAGAGTTGGAGGAGAATATTAATGAAGCGAACGGAATCCATTCCCATGCCAGCAGGCATGCATCGGGTTAAGATTACAATGGCTTTTCCACTGCGTTGGGTGAACAGCTATGTGCTTCATGAACCGGATGGAACAATAACGATTGTTGACCCGGGACCACGCAGTACTGAGACGGAACAGGAGTGGCACGAAGCACTCGCAGATTTAGATTTAACTTTTCAGGATATTAGTCAGATTGTACTGACCCACCATCACCCCGATCATCTGGGGTTGTCCGGCTGGATACAGCAGCAAACGGGTGTGCCTGTTCGAATGTCCACACGATCCCGCCAGGAAGCGGATTACATGTGGGGAACGGAGGCAACTATAAATACAGTTTTGCCTGAATATTATAGTCACCATGGAATGCCGGAAGAAAAGACGCAGCAGATCCGTGAACATATGGAGGGATTCATCTCACAGATTACGCCACTTCCCGTAGTGACACCGATTGAAGATGGCGAATGGTTGGTTATGGGCGGGAAAAAGTGGCGTGCTGTAGAAACCGGTGGTCACGCGCCAGGACATCTATCCTTCTATGCGCCAGAATCCAGGGAGATCTTGTGTGGAGATGCCGTATTGCCGCAGATCTCACCGAATATTAGCCTGCAGCCGGGAAGTGACGATCAGCCTTTATTGTCTTATATGGAAGGGCTGCATCGACTGGGGGCTTTGGATGTAGAAGTGGCATATCCAGGGCATCGGAATCCGTTTGGCCATTTTGGCGATCGAACGGTTCATCTGCTTACTCATCATGAAGAGCGCCTTCAGAAGATGATGGAGCGAATCCGGGAAGCACCGACGAATGCGTATGATATCTGTGTGTTTATGTTTGGTGACCGATTGGGAACACATCAGCTTCGTTTTGCGATGAGCGAGACTTTGGCGCACCTGCAGGAATTGATCCGGCGGGAGCGTATAGTACAGGAGCAGCAGCCCGACGGAGTGTTCTTTTTTATCGAAAATACTTAGAATTACAAGACTTTGACCAGGAGAACTGCCTGTTCAGAGTCTTTTTTGCGTGTAACGACTCCAATAAATGAAAGCTTTAGTCTCTCTTAACCGTCCATTCATCTTCTTTTAAGCCAGCACTTCTATGATAAATGTATGAACTTCGCCAGAGAAAGCAGGGAAGAGCGATGACTAGGAAAAAACGAAACCAATGGAGAAAATGGCAAGCCTCAGCGGCAGCAACGTTGACCGTGGCTGCACTCTTTCAATATGTAAGAACTTCTGATGCCTTTGATGTCGCTTATGCGGCGGCTAATGGTACCGATATAAGCAGTACAGCTTCTACTCAGATAGATGCTCAGGATGATGTCATGGACGAATGGACGAACAACGCAGATGGCAATTCCGATGCATCGTCCAATGAGGGCTATAGCCTGGATGAGGGAACGGCCGATGGAAGCAATGCCATCGGTTCGAATCAAGGCAGGTCTTCGGGCGGTTGGATAACAGATCAGAACAGCAATCAGGATACAGACTCCGGATACAGCCGTGGCAATTATCAGTCACGCACGGGTGCATCATGAGCCGCACGGAGCAAGTCTCCCGTCTTCTTAAGTTCCGCTTCCGGGCGATGAACACGGACGTGGAAGTTCAGTTAGCCGCAGGACGGGAAGAAGCTGAGCATGCAGCAGCCTTGGTGAAGAATTGGTTCGAAGCGCAGGAACAGCGTTTCAGCCGATTTGTGGCAGACAGTGAATTGAATCGTCTGAATCGTTGCACAGGATGGATGCCCATCTCCGCAGCAATGGATGAAGTGTTAAGTTTGGCATACGGTTATATTGGACAGACGGAAGGGATTTTTCAGCCAGGTATTTCTCAGGCTCTACGGGCTTCTGGTTACGATGTCAGCTTCGAGCAGCTGCAACAAAGAGAGCTTCAGCAATCTGGAACCGAACGCAGATTGGACATCCGACAATTGGATATAACAGATATGCTGAGAGACGAATATGACTATAGCCGCCCACGTTGGATTCAAAGGGAAGGCAGCCGAATGGTTCATAAAGACCCTGGGACTGAGCTGGACCTTGGGGGCATTGTTAAGGGTTGGACCGTTGAGCGTATCGCCGATTGGCTGCAACGTACACTTCATATTTCAGCCGGATTAA
Source organism: Paenibacillus sp. OK060 (assembly GCF_900101205.1). NCBI lineage: Bacteria > Bacillati > Bacillota > Bacilli > Caryophanales > Paenibacillaceae > Paenibacillus > Paenibacillus sp. OK060. The sequence goes on along the minus strand of NZ_FNFR01000008.1, from coordinate 73,323 downwards.
TCAATGCAGGTGGAGATATTCAGGCATGGGGGACAACACTTCATCCGATGTGGTCCGTGCAAGTCACCGATCCTTATCAGGAGGAGCGTAATCTGATAGGGAATATTCAATTGAGGAAAGGTGCAATTGCTACTTCAGGAGTGGTACGAAGACAGTGGCAGAATACGGACGGAAGCCTTTCACATCACTTAATTGATCCCCGGACGATGGAGCCAGCAGATACGGATGTGCTACAGTGTACCGTTCTGGGCCAGCATACTTCGCAATGTGAGATTATTGCCAAGACCGTCTGTATTTTGGGAAGTGCCGATGCAGTAGGTTGGTTAAACCGTCATTACGACCGGCATGATGTCCTGTGGATGACCCGGGATGGGAGCACTTATTTTAGAGGAAATACCGACACGCTCGCTGAACGCTGGCCTGGTTTCGATCCGGATCACCGCTTCAGTCTTATATAAACGACAAGTCTATCAGATATGGGGGAGCCGGTTATGGCGCAATGGATTGTAGATTACCTGCCGACGTGGAATATCATTCGAATTAGTGGGATCGCCGCTTATTTGCTGCTCTTTGCGGGGGTATTTCTGGGAATTGCTCAAGGCATGCCCATGGCTAAAGGCAAACCTAAAGCGGCCATGTTTAAATGGCATACCCGAACGACCTGGCTCGCCTTTGGACTTGGGCTCGTGCATGCGTTAACCCTATATATTGATCACTATAGTCCATTCACCTGGAGTGAACTGCTCATTCCGTTTATGGCTTCAGTACATCCGATCGGCAGCGGACTGGGCACGTTATCCTTCTATGGTTTGGTGATCGTTCTGCTATCCAGTGATCTGCGTAACAAGCTTGGCCGCAAATGGTGGTTTATGTTCCATATGTTGTCTTATCCCGTATTCATCGGTTTATTGTTCCATGGCATGGTTACCGGCTCTGATTCAGGCAATGTGATTTTGCGTCTGATGTATGTGTTTACTGGCTTGAGCATTCTTGGTATTACGGTACTTCGTGGCATGCTGAGAGAACGCAAAGGCCCGGAAATTACAATTGGACCCAGTCGTGTACAGCCTAAGCCAGCAGCGGAACAGAAATGGGCTGAGGTGTATCGTTTGGCGGGAGCGGGAAGACAGGAGCATCTGAAATAGCGTATTACAAAAATAAGTGAATCAACACAAAAGAAGCGGCCTTCGTGGCCGCCTTTTTGTCATGATCAGAAGAAGTCTGATTGTTGAATTTACTTGGTTCGTTCATTTCCAACTCCTATTACACATGCAAATTATACGATATCATCGCTGACAGGTTTTTCTCCCAAAGCTTCTTCAAGCTCCGATTGTTTGCGATGCGCAATCCGGCTGCTGGCCGCTGAGGCAATGGCCCCCACGATATCATCCAGGAACGTATGCACAGGCCCGAGGCTCTTGTCGTTTAAACGTTCAAGCACACCGGGTTTTAGCTTGTCTACATAGCCGTAATTCGTAAATCCGATACTTCCGTATACGTTGACGATGGAGAATGCGAGAATCTCATCCACGCCATATAACCCTTCATCATTCTCAATCATCTCCTGCAAAGGAGAAATGAGTAAGCCTTGCTCTGCCAGCAAGTCCAGTTGAATACCTGTCAGGACTGCGTTCTGCACCTCACGTTTGCGTAATACTTTCTCCACATTGTCGATACATTCTTCCATCGTAAGACCTGGGTAATACTTATTTTGCAGCATCATGACCAGTTCTGCGATCTCAGGGATCGTAACGCCCCGCTTGTGCAGCCATTCCCTCGTTGCCTCTGCCACTTTACGGCTATTCAGGCTGTAAGGGATTTTTTCTTGCTCCGGATGTTCCATGGGCGATTCCTCCTCTGAAGTTAGCAATGTCCCTACACTTGTATCCTAATACGTTATTAACCGTTTTGGGTTTCTTTGCTATCCCTCGATGGGGATGGAAAGCCTGTTTTCAGTTTTATGCATGATGAGCTTGTTTAAAAAGTAGTTATTTTTTGGGCAAAGGCTCGTATACATGGTAGTACAAACTGTAAAAATGATGAGGGGGAACGTGATCATGAGTAAGATCCGTTATTTGCGTACAGCTTCTGCAGCTGCGCTGTTGAGTATTCCTGTGGTGTTATCCGGATGTGGTATGTTTGGGGCACAGTCCTCCGAGGCTATCGATCCACCGCCGCCGATTCAGGAAGCGGCCATGATTCAGGCGGCCGAAGGCAACGGATCACTTGCCAAGCTGCCACTTACAACCGTGTATCTGCAGGACCAGCAAGGTTTATTGGCTCCAGTATCCATGACACTTCCGTCGGGCACGGACGTCAGCAGTCCCAAGACCGCTCTGGATACACTTGTGACGGGTGGTCCATATGCTGGGATGTTGCCTGAAGGATTTCAGGGCGTTCTCCCGCAGGGTACCGTTGTTCAGAACGTAACGATTCATTCGGATGATAAACTGGCAGTCGTGGAGTTCTCCGGCAATTTTGCCAAGTATGATGCCAAGAACGAGCGCAAAATGCTGGAGGCTGTCACCTGGACTCTCACGGGCACACCAGATGTGCAGAACGTACAGATTTGGGTAGACGGCAAAAAGTTAACGCAAATGCCAGTAAACAGCACACCGCTGCCGGAACCGCTGAATCGGGCGGTAGGCATTAATCTTGATTTGGGTGATACATTCACGACCAACAGCAGTCCGGTAACGGTTTATTTCTCAGCCGCTTCGCCAGCAGGCATTCAATATTACGTCCCGGTTACACGTCTAGTGACACCAGGTGGAGACCGGGTGCAGGCGGCGTTGAATGAACTGATTAAGGGGCCAGCCAAAGGCGGCGAGCTAGAAGAGGTTATGACGGGCGGAACGCAGCTGCAATCGGTCAAAACGTCTGAGGATGGAACCGTAACGGTTGCACTCAAAGATGATATGTTTACTGAGGGAGATGTCGTGCCAAGTGAACTGCTGCAATCCGTTGTATTGACTACGGCCGAGAATACAGCTGGCAAGGAAGCTAAAGTCCAGATCGAATGGAATGGGCAAAAGACAGTCATGAGTGATGATAATCGGGATTACAGTGCCCCAGTATCGAAGCCTGAATATATCAATGAAATTCCAATTTAAGTCACAAAGGTGTTTTAGCCTACTGTTGGTAGAACTCTTTGGGGGACAGGATGCTTTTAAGTGAACTCTTTGGTAATATAGAAGGGATTAGTAAAAGTGTGAACAAGCTCGACATTACAGGATGCTTAAGTCGTAGGAGGCAGAAATGATGAGATCTAACGGACGAACCAGCGACCAGCTGCGCCCGATGAATTTAACAATTAACACGAATAAATACGCCGAAGGTTCTGTACTGATTGAAGTGGGAGATACCAAGGTTATTTGTACAGCTACGGTGGAGGAACGTGTTCCTCCCTTTATGAAAGGGCAGGGTAAAGGCTGGGTAACGGCTGAATACTCCATGCTGCCACGTGCAACACATACTCGTAATCAGCGTGAAGCGAACCGCGGCAAATTGACTGGACGCACCATGGAAATTCAGCGTCTGATTGGCCGGGCACTGCGCTCGGTCGTTAACTTGCAGGCGCTTGGTGAGCGTACGATTACACTGGACTGTGATGTAATTCAAGCCGACGGCGGTACACGCACAACGTCCATTACTGGTTCGTTTGTAGCTCTGGCGCTCGCGGTGAACAAAATTGCCCAACAGCATAAATTGCAAGTATTCCCGATTACGGATTTCATTGCAGCGGTAAGTGTGGGTGTAGTTGGAGAACAGCCTGTGCTGGATCTGAACTATGATGAAGATTCCAAAGCCAAGGTAGATATGAACCTCGTGATGACAGGCGGCGGGAAATATGTGGAGCTTCAGGGAACAGGTGAAGAAGCACCATTTGACCGTCGTGAGCTGAACGCGATGCTGGAGCTGGGTGAGCAGGGCATTCTGGAGATGATTGAGCGTCAAAAAGAAGTTCTCGGTCCCATTGCACTCAAGATCGGTGCTCGTGGATTAGGAGAAGCCTAACATGAGTCTGGATAGCCCAATTATCATTGTCGCAACCCGAAATGCAGGGAAAGTACGTGAATTCGCTCATGCATTCGCTCCACTGGGCAAAGAGGTCAAAAGCATGTTCGACTATCCGGAGTTGCCGGATGTCGTTGAGGATGGCGTAACCTTTGCAGATAATGCCTGGAAGAAAGCCAAAACGGTGGGCGATGCTCTTGGTTTGCCTGTCCTGGCTGACGATTCGGGATTGTGCGTGGATCTGCTGGATGGTGACCCGGGAGTGTATTCTGCGAGATATGCAGGCGAGGGTGCAACCGATGCGAAGAACAATGCCAAACTGCTTGAGGCGCTGGAATCGCTCAAATCCGGTGAGGATACGGAGCAACCGCTTTTGAGTCCAGCAAGTTTCGTCTGTGCATTGGTGCTGTATGATCCGGCAACCGGAGACAAGTATGAATCAGAAGGCATGGTGGAAGGCTGGATCACAGCTGAGGCAGCCGGTAGTGGCGGTTTTGGATATGACCCACTTTTCTATGTGCCTGAATACCAGATGACGATGGCCGAGCTTACGCTGGAGCAAAAGCAGGCGATCAGTCACCGGGGCCATGCCCTGAGATCGCTCGTATCCAGTCTGAAAGGCTGAGATTCAAACGATTTGGCTCATGCGAATATGAATGTTATAAGGTGAATTATGGCCTTGCTTAAATATCAAAGCGTTAGTGGAAGGTAAGAGTCATTCCTGTGGAATGCTTCACCGACCATTAACGTTTTTTTATTTTTCTGGAGTGGAGCCGATGTTAATAAAGCCAGTACGTGGGACCCAAAATAAATCCCGCTTTTTTTAGTGAAGCACCAGAACGTACGTTCTTATTCCTATATAAAAAATGAGGAGATTTCACGTTTGAGCAGCGCATTAGGACCGGGGTTGGAAGAAGTTGCAAGTCTTGTACAGTATGGGTTAACATTCAAGTTAACGAATCATCAATGAACTCAAACGGAGGGGATTTGCTTATGCAAGAAGTGAAGCTTACGGTGTCTTATGATGATTATGAGAACGGTATTCGTATGGAAACGTTGATTAGGGAACTGGCTGCCAAACCGGAGGCTGGTTCGCTGGAGAGTCTGATTATTGGAGACTGGGGGCAGGCTTATGAAAATTCGCCGGATGAATTTATGGGAACGCTCATCGAGCTGGCTCCAAGCTTTCCTTCTTTGAAGAAACTGTTCATCGGAGATATGGCCTTTGAAGAATGCGAAGTATCATGGATTATTCAGACGGATCTCACACCACTATTGGCTGCTTTTCCTGAATTGAAGTCATTCTCAGTGAAGGGCAGCAGCGGACTAAGTCTGGAACCCATCGAACATGCCAAACTTGAAGAATTAATCATTATTTGCGGTGGTCTTCCCAAAAGCGTGTTAGCTTCAATTGCCCGGGCTAAGTTGCCTGAATTGCGTAAGCTTGAGCTGTATCTGGGCGTGGATGATTATGGATTCGACGGTTCACTTCAAGATGTACTTCCACTTTTGGAACAGGGCTTATTTCCAAAGCTCGTATACCTGGGTCTGAAAGACAGTGAAATTCAGGATGAGATTGCGAAAGCTGCAGCTGAGGCACCCATTCTGGATCAACTTGAAATCCTGGATCTGTCAGAGGGCACGTTGTCTGATGAAGGGGCAGAGGCGCTGCTCGCTAGTGATAAGATCAAAAAACTGAAACATCTCAATCTTAGTTACCACTACATGACAGACGACATGCTCATTCGCTGGAAACGTTCAGGTATACCTGTAGATGTTAGCGAGCAACAACAGAGTGATGAAGATGACTGGCGTTACCCGTCGTTAACGGAATAAATGATGTCAGGCATGACAGAAATGGAAGAAAATTTGCAAAGCCCAGTTAAGGATTCGGATATGACGCTGGAGCAGCCGTTATTGTTAATTGGAAACCCGAATAATCGCCGTACCCTTGGATTACAGGAGGCAAGACAGCGTTTTGGCTTACAACCTGCACTTGTGCTGCCTTATGCCCGGTTGCTAAAGACTTGGAGACGGGGCGGAACCATGGCGGATGCCGTACAGCAATGTCTGGAAGGGCGAGGGACTACACACGTTAAGGGAGAGCCGTGGATATCTTCACCAGCATCGATATTATATGCGAATCATGATTTAGTTCATGGAGTGAATAGTGTACCTCTTATTCGACTGGATGCCCCTGGTGAGGAATGGGAAGTAGAGCGTGAGCTGCTCTTTCTTGGAGCTGTGAATGATGTATCTCCGTTAATCGATGGCCTTTCTGCGGGAATGATTCCGGCAGAACAGACACTCACTCTTGAACAGGAGTGGGGACGGATCTACGCGCCCAACCAATGGTTTCGTGGCTGGAAGGCCTGTTTGGAACGAATTCGCCATGAAGCTCTGGAATATTGGCCTAATGCCCGGTTCATGAATGATCCTCATGACATTGCGATTATGTTTGATAAAAGGAAATGCCAGCAGCATCTATCTGTCCATGGCGTTCACGTTCCCCCAACGCTCCAATCTTCGGAACCGATCCGCAATTATGCGGACCTGCGTACAGCGATGACAACAGCCGGTATGAATCGCGTTTTCGTGAAACTTGCATGTGGCTCCGGGGCTTCAGGCGTTGTTGCCTATCAAATTAATCCGCGAACGGGTGCCGAAATCGCCATAACCACTGTGGGAATGGAACGGGTTCAGGGAAAGGTCATTTTTTATAATGAAGGCCGGTTGCGCAAGTACACACATACTTCAGAGATTTCTGCGCTGATGGATTGGCTGTGTGCTGAGGGTGCCCAGATTGAACGTTGGATGGCAAAAGCATCCCTGGGTTCAAGCGTATTTGATATTCGCCAGCTTGTGGCAGGTGGACAAGCAGGTCATGCCATCGTACGGCTTAGTCAGACACCGATTACCAATCTGCATTTGCGCAATGAGCGGTTGCTTCCAGCAGAAGCAGGGCTGGATGAACAGCAGATGAATGGAGTTCAGACGGCAGCGAAAGCAGCAATGGCTGCCTTCCCCAACTCATGGTCTGCCGGTATGGATGTGATGCTCAGTGGAGGTACTGAGCCGCGTGCCTATATTCTGGATGTGAATCCGTTCGGAGATTTGTTGTACAGAGTGCAGCATAACGGACTTGGAACCTATGAATGGCAAATGGAACTTTTACGAAAGGAGCCTTACAACCATGACTGATATGAACACCATCGTAGGCTCCCATGATCTATTAATGGTTACGCTGGACACGTTAAGGTATGACGTGGCCAAGCTGGAGGAACAGAATTGCCCCAACCTGTGCGGTACGGGTCCTTGGGAGAAGCGCCATACTCCGGGAAGTTTTACCTATGCGGCACATCATGCTTTTTTTGGTGGCTTCATGCCTACACCTGCCAATACGGACAAAGCCTCCCACGTCCGACTTTTTCATTCCCGGAATACCGGATTAAAGACTCATCCGCATACGTGGCTGTTCGACACACCGGATATCGTATCCGGGTTAGCGGCTGAAGGATACCGTACGATTTGTATTGGCGGGGTCATTTTCTTCACCAAGAAAAATCCACTTGCCAAAGTGCTGCCGGGTTATTTTCAGCAAAGCTACTGGCGGATGAATTTTGGGGTAACCAACCCTAAATCAACTGAGCATCAGGTTCAGCATGCCTTGAAGCTGCTGGAGCAAAGCGCACCGGATGAGAGGTTGTTTTTGTTCCTGAATGTGTCTGCTATCCATGGTCCCAATCGCTATTTTGTGGAGGGTGCAAGAGAGGACTCGGTAGAAACACAGCGTGCAGCGCTTCGGTATGTGGACGAGGCCCTTGGGCCATTGTTTGATGCAATGAGGCAGCGTTCACGGCCTACGTTTTGTTTAGCTTTTTCCGATCATGGAACGGCGTATGGGGAGGACGGCTATCAGGGGCACAGGCTTGCGCATGATGTTGTCTGGAATGTGCCTTACCGTGAATTTATTTTATAGAACTAATGATTCATATCATCAACAACTACAAACCGGATACAGGGAGGAAACCGATGGACGATCAATCTCAACATACGACAGCAGGTCATTCCGCACAGTCCGGATCCAATACAGCTACAGGTCTCAGAGAAGTGCTTGCTTCCCCCTATCGCTCTTATTTATATTCGTATCCCCACAAGACCGCATATCGGGAGTTGAACCCACCTTTACCGCTCGGTCCATTGTGGGAACGTGAGAATACCGATACGTATTTTTTATATATGCACATTCCGTTTTGTGCCGCTCGTTGCGGATTCTGCAACCTGTTCACGTTGCCGGATCGTCGTGATGACACCCATGTGCGTTATGTGGATGCGCTGGAACGGCAAGCCAAACAGTGGGCACCACTCACATCACGGAGACCCTATTCGAGGTTTGCCATCGGTGGTGGGACGCCCACATTATTAAATGAAATTCAATTGAACCGCTTGTTCGATATTGCGGAACAGGTGATGGGGCTCGATCCAACGCAAGCTTCGATCTCGGTAGAAACATCACCGGATACCGTGACGGAAGCCAAATTGGCGATCATGAAGGAGCGAAGTGTGGACCGGGTAAGTATGGGCATCCAAAGTTTTATCGAAGCCGAAGCCTCGGCCATTTACCGTCCGCAAAAACCACAGGAAGTGGAACGCGCGCTTGAGAAGCTTACACGGTATGAATTCCCTCTGTTGAATCTGGACCTAATCTATGGTCTGCCAGGACAAACGGTGGAATCATGGCTGTATTCGCTGGAACGTGTCCTTTCATATGAACCGGGTGAGATTTTCATTTACCCACTGTACACCCGCGAGAATACCATTGTGAAACCGGATGATATACAACGTCAGGGACCGGATATTCGGATGGAGCTGTATAAGGCTGCGCGTGAGACTTTAAAAAGCAGAGGCTATGTCCAGTATTCCATGCGCAGATTTGCCAAAGAACAATCATCTTCTGGAAGCAAAGAGCTTCTACCCTACAGCTGTCAGGAGGAAGGCATGGTTGGTCTCGGTTGCGGTGCACGCTCTTATACCAGTGAAGTACACTATGCTTCCAAGTATGGTGTTAGTTATAAGACCACACAGAGCATCATCGCCGATTATGTGGCAACCGAGCGTTATGATGTGGCCGATTACGGCATTGTACTCAGCCGGGAGGAGCAGAAGCGCCGCTTTATTCTGAAAGCCCTGCTGCATCGGGAAGGTTTGGCGCTGTCGGATTATGATCAGCGATTCGGGACGGAAGTCCTGTCAGACTACGGATGGTTGAGTGAACTGTTGTCTGAGGGCATGGCTGAGCTTGAGCAGGACGATAAGGGTAACCGGGTACTGCGTCTGACAGAAGAGGGACTAGGCTACTCGGATGCCATTGGAGATTGGCTCATATCCGCTGAGGTTCGTGAACAAATGGAAGGGTTTGTGTTCTCATGAGAGCAACCTTGTATTATCGGGGGAAGCTGTCGTCCTGTAATTACGACTGTCCATACTGCCCGTTTAGCAAAACGGTAGATTCCAAGGAGACGTTGGAAGTGGATGAACAACAACTGCGTCAATTTGTGAATTGGGTTAAGGATCAGGAGAGTGCTGGACATCAATTTTCGATTTTCTTTAACCCTTATGGAGAAGCTCTGGTAAGACGTTGGTATCGGGAAGCGATGATTGAACTATCGCATATGCCACATGTGGATAAAATTGCAGTCCAAACCAATCTGTCTGTCAAACTGGACTGGGCGCGCGAAATGAACCGGGATAAAGCGGCATTCTGGGCAACCTATCACCCGCGTGAAACGAAGGAGTCTTCCTTCGTCAAACAATGTTTGACTTTACGTGAGATGGGACTTGCTTTCAGTGTAGGGACGGTTGGATTGCGCAGCGCATTTCCTGCTATTGAATCGATGAGGCAGGCGTTACCCGATGACGTGTATATGTGGATCAATGCATTTAAAGATCGACCCAATTATTACAGCGTGGAAGAGGTCGACTTTTTACGATCCGTTGATCCGCTGTTTGATGGGAACCTGCGGGATTATGATAGTCTGGGCAAGCGCTGTTCCGCTGGTTCGGAGGTATTTTATGTGCAAGGGTCAGGGCATGTAAAAAGGTGTTACAAGGATCGTCGAATTATTGGGCATCTCTACCGCGATGGTTTGCAGGCTTTGGCCGCAGATCGGCCGTGTGGCATGAAGAAGTGTGGCTGTTACATCGGTTATATTCATATGGAGGATTCTCCGTTCAGAGATATCTTTGGAAGTGGATTGCTTGAACGTAATCCGGTACTGATCAATCCATAGATATCGGTAAAGGGGTGCTTGATGAACAGCTATTATGCTGCTCATCGGCACCCCTTTTAAGAATGAAAAGATAGCTTTTTTTATCGAATGGCCACTTTGTACGTACGCAACCACGAGTTGATCTGTGTCAGATATGCAAATAGCTGTGGACCCGACATTAACTGTCCAAACCAGGGCAGGTTCGATGAAGCATCCGGTGAAGAGGCCAATTTACGAATTTGAGCTTTGTCGATTAAAGGCAAGATCGGTGAGCTTGCGTCATCCAGAATATCAAGCACCTGCTGTTTAACGGCAGCAAGATACTGCGGATTATGTGTTTTCGGATAAGGACTCTTTTTCCGGTACAACACATCGTCAGGCAGTACACCTTCCAGCGCTTTACGCAGAATGCCTTTTTCCCGTCCGCCTGTCATTTTCATGTCCCAAGGCACGTTAAATACATATTGAATCAAACGGTGATCACAGTAAGGTACCCGAACCTCAAGGCCCGCTCCCATACTCATCCGATCTTTCCGATCCAGTAGTGTAGGCATGAAGCGGGTGATGTTTAGATAGGACATTACTCGCATTTGGGCTGCTTTACCGGTCTCCCCATCGAGTAAAGGTACTTCAGCCACAGCATCCGAGTAGCGGTCCGCGAGATAGTCGAGTGGCCTGATCCATTCCCGAATGTCCGGGGATAACAATCCTGCTCGCATATCAGGCGCAACAGACCATGGGAATGTACCGGAGTTGAGCATCTCTTCCCGGTGGAACCAAGGATAACCGCCAAATACTTCATCCGCTGCTTCGCCCGAAATGGCAACGGTGGCTCCTTTTTTGATTTCTTTACAGAACAGATAGAGAGAGGAATCTACATCCGCCATACCTGGCAAATCACGCACAAGCATCGCCTGGGTCAGTGCGTGAACCAACTCGCCATTTTCAATCTCAATCCAGTGATGATCTGTCTTCAGTTCATCCACCATACGCTTAATCCAGGGTCCATCTGCACCAGGCTGGAAGGAATGGGCCTGAAAATGCTTTGCATTATCCACATAGTCAACAGAATACGTGCTGACCTGGCCTTGACCTGTACGGTTATAATAATCTACCGCTAACGCAGATAGAGCGCTTGAATCCAGTCCCCCCGACAAAAGAGAGCAGACCGGAACGTCAGAAGCTAATTGGCGTTCTAATGTATCCTGCAACAGTCTGCGTACTTCGGCAGCTGTCTCTTCCAAATTATGTTCGTGATTCTGACTTTCCAGCTTCCAGTAAGCATAGGTTTTAATACCGTTTCGGTTGTAGATAAGCGCATGCGCAGGTTTGAGCTCGTTAAGGGAGGAGTATACGCCGTGTCCAGGTGTCCGGGCAGGACCGACAATAAATACTTCTGCCAAACCTTCAGGGCCTACTGCAGCTTCTACATCCGGGTGGATGAGCAGTGATTTCGGTTCTGAGCCAAATACGAGTGCATCCTTTGCATGACTGTAGAACAGGGGTTTGACACCCAACCGATCACGGGCGATAAAAACCTGTTCACGTCCGCCATCCCATATGGCAAAAGCAAAAATTCCGTTAAACCGGTCAACGCAGGCCGGACCCCACTCAATATAAGAGGCGAGCAGCACTTCCGTATCACATTGTGTGCGGAAATGGTGTCCGCGCTGGAGCAATTCCTTTTTCAACTCGGGTGCATTGTATAGTTCTCCGTTATACACGACGGTATAGGAGGTGTCTCCTTGTAACGCATGCATGGGCTGTGCCCCGTTCTCCGGGTCCATAACGCTGAGACGCCGATGTCCGAACGCACAAGGATTGGAGATCCATGTACCTGAAGCGTCGGGCCCCCGGTTCGACAAGCTGTCCGTCATCCGGACCAGCAGCTCTGATTCCTGGGTCAAATCCCGATTCCACTGTATGAAGCCGGTTATACCGCACATGGTTTGTTCATCCTTTCTTAGTCGAGTCATTCATCCGTATGGCTGCTTAGTTGCTAACAGCCAGCAAATGTTGTCTTTTTCGTCAGAAGTCGTAACAAATATATGCCGAAAGCAGGCATAAAATGTCTGTCCTCTTCGGAAACTATATCTAGGGACAACGGCCTCAACATGCCTGTGAAGGAGAGAACTTGCAAATGGACAGTATGACCTATTATGTATCTGTCATGGGGCGCTCCGTTATTCCGGACCCGCACGTAACGTCGTATGAATGGGTGATCCAGGCGACGCCTCAGGAGGCGGAACAATTACTGGGACTGCTTAATCTGATGCAGGAAAAAGAGGAAGAGGCCTTTCCAGGAATGGTATTCCCTTGGCCGGATACGCCGGAGGAGTCTGTAAACCGCGCATATGAAGCAGTGTTACAGCAGGTGTATCGGGAGATTTACCGTTTGGGAACACCAGAGACCCGATACCAGATCGAACAAAGTACATGAAATGGACAAAGGAGCGCGATAACAAATGTATGCCATTCAGGATGCCAAAATACGCAGATTAACCGAAGTGGATGGATTGTCTTGTGCAGAAGTTGAGGTACAGCCTGGAAATACGGGTGATCCGTCTTTGCTTGTATACGTTGCGGCTACCCAGCCAGGGAATTCGCTTGAAGTCGTTCGAATTGTACGCAATCATTCGGATGCAGTCCTGGATTGGTACAATAACAATATGCACAACGCGTTTGAAGATGCCACGGAAACGGCGTTTGAGAACAGTGAAGGCATTACAGCAGGAGAAGATAAAGCCCGGTTTCAGAGTGAGTTACTTGCTTTTGGATTACTGGGACCGACGCTTCAGCGTTATTTGGTGGGGCAAGGTTAAGGTGGGCGTTCCAACAAATGCCGATAGCTGCAAAGGATAAGCGGAATTACCCGGAGCCATACTATATGCAAGTTCCGGGGAGGTGATAGCAGTGGCTTCCAAGTTCAAGAAAAACAAAGGGAACCTTTATGCGCATCATACCGAGTTTGCCGAGGAAGTGCTCGCCATTAACAGCAAGCGTCCTGCCCAGAGAAATCCGTGGCGTCAGGGAAACAAGTAACCGGAATGCAGAAACCCGCCCTTCTTTCGAAAGGCGGGTTTTTGAATGTTTATTTTAACTTCGTTGTGGAGCTTGTGGTTAGGTTAGGCATATTCACGCAGTACTTGAATACCTTTGACGATATTGTACACAAAACTTAATGCATAAATGACAAAGAACAGAATTACGAATCCGACAGCGGAACCTAGACTGTGGGCGGTAACGAAGAAATAAAGTAGCGGGATTGCCGCAAGAAACGGGAATATATGTGAGAGTAAGGCTCGTTTAGCATGTCCCTCAATATAGTTGTCTTTAGCTACAATCCAAATAATGATGGGAAACAGGAACGGGGCGAAGAAGATACTAAAATAGGATAATGCTGATAAAAGTTGTCTCATAGCGGTTTCTCTCCTTTATTTGGTTCAGTTGAATGTATGTATGCAAATGATTACCCAGCAAGTCTCATCCTGAATATGTCTGCCCATTTTAAATGCAACTGAGCTTAATATCCTCAATATTGCCTGCTTAAAGCATTCATATTCTGTACCTGTGTTGAGTATGAAAATAATACGTTCAAGTCATGTGGAAGGATGCAATTATTAATTTTTTTATAAAACTATTGAAAAATATAGAAATGAGAGTATAATAGGAATCGCGCGGTATTTTTATTATACATATTTGTCTCAGTAGCTCAGCAGGATAGAGCAACGGCCTTCTAAGCCGTCGGTCGGGGGTTCGAATCCCTCCTGGGACGTTAGAAAAAAGCTTCCTTCGGGAAGCTTTTTTGCGTACAGGGGATGAGAACCCCAAAGGTTCGTCGGAGCATGGGCTTCGGTAGGAATTACTTCGCAGTCTCGACTGGAAGGAGAGTATCCCTCCTGGGACGTTAGAAAAAAGCTTCCTTCGGGAAGCTTTTTTGCGTACAAGGGATGAGAACCCCGAAGTTAGGAGGTTGGTAATTGTTTATAGGTGTAAACTATCAAGTGTATAGAATTTATATATTTAATTAATAAACCATCTTGTGACACAATGAAGATATCAATCATGAAAGCGATGGTGGTATCCATGCAATCGATTAATCAATGGCAAGCGGATGAGTATGACAACAAACTGGCTTTTGTATCGGGTTATGGTAAAAGTTTAATCTCATGGCTTCAACCTCAAAAAGGGGAGTATATCCTTGATTTGGGATGCGGGACGGGGGATTTGACGTACGAAATTACTGCAGCGCAGGCTGAGGTAGTCGGCATGGATGCATCACCCGACATGATTCGTCGTGCAAGAGGGAAGTTTCCCAATATCGAGTTCATGGAGGGGGACGGACATCAGTTTGCGACGAACAAGCTCTATGATGCCGTCTTTTCCAATGCAGCTCTACATTGGATGCGAAGTCCGCGACTTGTAGTGGATAGTATATGGAAGTCTTTGAAGCCTGGGGGACGTTTTGTAGCGGAGTTCGGTGGCAAAGGCAATGTACAGATCATTGTAGATGCATTAGAGGAAGTGTTTGAACGACACACTGGCATTCCTGGATCAGAGCGCAACCCTTGGTATTTCCCGACGATCGGGCAATATAGCAACATTTTGGAACAATGCGGTTTTTTGGTGCGACAGGCCTACCACTATGACCGTCCTACTAGACTGGCGGATGGTGAACAGGGTATAGAGGGCTGGTTGGCTCATTTTGGAGGGGACTATTTTGATGGTTTGAGTCAGGAACAAATTCAGGAAATCTGTCGTGAAACGAACCAAATCGTTGTGCCGAAGCTCTGGAAAGAAGATGCAATCTATGCCGATTATAAGCGTCTTCGAATTGAAGCAGTGAAGCCGGGAAGTTAAATAAACAAAATATGTATCTTTGTTAAATGAATTAATAGAATGTTTTTCATGAAATCCATCGATCACAATTAGGCTAGGAATCTCTTTCAGAATGAAGAGGCTCTTGGCCTTTTTTCCTATGCTGTATTTAAAATTTGAAATATTCAATCGACAAATAAATACAATTTCACGCTTTTCTCTTACTCAAGAACCATATAAGTAATTTTGATATCATATTTGTAATTATTTAGAAGGAAAATGTGTTATTTTAGTAGAATAATTTACCAAGGGTCAATCTTCTTGCAGATAGGGCGGTGAGTTGTTCACAGGTATTGCAGTACTTGTCATAGCAGGACCCAAGCGATTGGTGAGGTACTTTCATATTGAGAAGGAGGGGCATAGCCTTGAATAAACGATTGATATCCATATTGTTAAGTATCCTAATGACTTTTTCTATCATCATGCCAGCGGCCGGAGCCGCTCCTGTAGGTGTTCAGCTTGAGAACTCGCTAAGCAAGGGCGAAGCCACACAATGGAGAGAGATTCTTGCCCAGCGGGAAGGAAAGCTTGCAGCAGATCCATTTTTGGACAAGAGCCTAGAAGGTCTTGGGGGAGAGAAAACAAGAGTAATTGTTGAGCTCTCCAATAAACCAGTTGCTGTTGCGCAAGGCGAATCTACCCTCTCAGGAAAATCTTTTACCTCCTCTATGGAAACAAAGGCTGTGACTCAAGTCGAGCAACAACAACAGTCATTTGTACATAGCCTCACTCAGAATAAAATCAAACACGAAGTATTGGAAAATTACGCATATGCCCTGAATGGTGTAGCCATTGAACTTAAGGGTAACCAATTGGGACAGTTGCTTCGCATACCGGGCGTTGTCAGTGTATACCCTGACCTTGAAATTACCGTATCCCCGGAAACAGATGAAGTGAATCCTTATATGAAAGATACCGCACCATTTATTGGCGCCCCTGAAGTATGGAATCTGGGATACAAAGGAAAAGGTGTCAAAGTTGGTGTTATTGATACAGGAATCGATTATGAGCATCCTAATTTGCAAGACGCCTACAAAGGTGGATGGGATTTCGTAGGAAATGACAATGATCCTTACGAAACAACACATGAAGAATGGAAAGTGTCTGGGGCACCTGAGTTTAATGCCAATGGAAGCGCCTATTACACATCCCACGGTACTCACGTAGCCGGTACCATTGCTGCTCGAGAAGCAGGGGACTACGGCATTGTCGGCGTTGCACCCGAAGCTGATATCTATGCCTATCGTGTTCTTGGACCCTATGGTAGTGGACAAACCTCATGGGTATTAGGGGGAATCGATCGTTCCGTTGCCGATGGTATGGATGTAATCAATCTCTCGTTGGGTAACGCTGCCAATGATCCAAGTTACATTACTTCGGTTGCTCTTAACAATGCCATGCTGTCTGGCGTGACTGCAGTTGTAGCAAGTGGTAATGATGGCCCGAATCGTTATACATTAGGTTCTCCAGGAGCATCGGCTATGGCAATCACTGTAGGTAACTCCACAGGGCCTAGCCAAAGCATTACAGCCAACACTCATTTCTGGATTGGTGAGGAAGGTAAAGGTACGCTTCCAGAAGAACAGCCTGTCCCTGAAGTTGAGCCATCTCCTGAACTGGGAACAGCACCGGGAACGGAAACTCCTGAAGTTCCGGCTCAAGGTGAACCATCAACAACACCGGAAGGTGCAACAGGTGAAGAAGCTTCATCAACAAACGAAGCGGCATTGTCTGGATCAGCGTCTGCTGATGTTACAGCTCTAGATGTGGAAGACAGCCAATCCGAAGAGGGTGTTCAGCCAGCCTCGCCTTCTGCGCCGATCGAAACCTCTCCAGAGGTTGAAACTGTGAAAGAAGAGCCTGCCATTGCTCCAACTGAAACGGAGCAAAATCCATTGGGTGTTACTGAGTCGGTGTACCGACTTGATGTAATGGGCTGGAGCCTCTCAGCAGATCCGGAATCTGTTTTGACGAATCAATATGATCTTTTATTCGCAGGGTTGGGTAAACCGACCGACTTTGAAGGCAAGGATTTTACAGGCAAAGTGGCTTTTGTACAGCGCGGTGAGCTGGCATTTGTAGAGAAAGTAGCCAATGCCAAAGCTGCTGGTGCAGTTGCTATTATCGTATATAACAATATTCCAGGCCCGATCGGTGTGAGTTTGGGAGATAATTTTGAACTTATTCCAACTTTGAGCATGTCGAAGGAAGATGGAGAAAGTATCAAAGCTGAGCTGGATGCCGGTCAAAGCGTTCAAGTGAGCTTCAGTGACTTCGTTAAAGGTCAAACGGCTGGCGATGAAATGAATCCATCCAGCTCCCGCGGACCAGCCAAGGTGACTCTGGATATCAAACCGGATATAGTTGCACCGGGTACCAGCATTCTTTCTACTGTTCCTGCCTATGGCAAGGACGAACCTGGAGCTGATTATTCACAGGCTTACGATCGTAAATCAGGTACAAGTATGGCCACACCTCATGTTGCCGGACTGGTTGCCCTGTTGATTGAGAAGCACAGTGACTGGACACCATTTGATATTAAAGTTGCACTCATGAACAATGGTAAAGTGCTCGACACGACAAAATACGATGTGTTTGATCAAGGTGCAGGTCGTATTCAAGCGGTGAAAACGATTGATCCTGCTGCATTTGTTAAAGTATTGGATGTAACGAAATACACAGAGAATGGCGTGGCTGTCGAGAAACCAAATGTTACAGGTAGTGTGAATTTTGGTAACTTCCTCAGCACGGACGAAAAAACCGTCAGCAAAACGATCAAAGTGGAGTCGCTGAATGGCAGCGGTGGAAACTACACTGTAAGCGTGAATCCAACTCGTACAATTCCTGGTGTATCCGTTGCAGTGGATAAGAGCTCTTTTACACTGAATGGTGAGGAAGAGTTACAGGTTACTATTACAGTTCCAAAAGGTGTTACTGCGGTAACAGAAGCGCAAGGCTACCTTCAGTTGTCTAATGGAACGGACACATTTAGTGTTCCATATGTCGCACATTTCAACCTTACATTGGCAGGCGTTAAATACATTGAGACTGTGAAAGGTACAGAGAAGAACCCGTTCCATTATCCATTGAAGCCTGATGGTACGCTGGATACACTCAATGTAGCTATGGAATTCTACAATCCCATGAATTTTGCCCTTATTGAGATCTTCGATGGCCTTAACCCGGATGGGGGCTATTATGGAGACGGATATATTGGATCTATTTTTGGAAACTACTATAGTTTCGCTGCCAACACAAGATATACTCTGGCTTGGGATGGACAGTATGCAGACTACACTACCGACGAGGTAACGACTATTCCAGATGGTCTTTACACGGTTGATATCACTGCAATCGGTGTTGATGGAAAAACGTATATCGAAGATACTTCTCCATTTTTGGTGAAAAAAGCAGCTCCGGTTGTAACAGCACCAGAAAATCTGGAAGTGGTGCAGGCGGACAAAGAAGCTTTGACAGGTAATGTTGATGATCTTTATATCGTAGCCGCTCCAGCGCTTAAAAGTGGATGGGATACTGAACTTGATGTAACAGCTTCATTGAAGGCTGGTTACACTGTGAAAGATACAACGAATAAGAAGATTACGGAAGGTGCCTTTGAAGTTGAAACAGACGGCTCATTCACTCTTAGACTCGGCAAGTTGTTAGCTGGGGAGTACATTGTGGAAATGTCTGTTGAAGACTTGCAAGGTTTGATTGGAACAGCGACTACATCACTTCTGGTGAAAAAAAATCCTGATCCGGAAGTTCCTAATCCTGGTACACCATCACCGGGCTCTGGTTCAGGGTCTTCAGGCGGATCTAGTTCTTCCAATTCTTCCCCATCAACTACACCTACGCCTACAATTAAAGGTGACGCATCTGTATCCGAAAAGAAAAACGCTGACGGAACTACACAGGCTACAGCAGCGATTTCCGAAGCGGTAATTAATACACAGTTGCAGGATGATAAGAAGGAAATCAAGCTGGATTTATCAAGCGTTGAGTTTGACAAATATAGTCTAGTAGATCTGACAATCAGTAAGGCTATTGCTGATAAAATTCAAGCCTCAGGTAAAAATCTGATTATTGAGGGCAAAACGTTCAATGTGACTATACCTGCTGCTTCTTTGACGGATTACGTCACAGATAGAGGATTTAGCTTGAAGTTGCATGTTGCAGAAGGCAAGGATAACAAACAAAACGAGAACATTGTTTCTCAAATTGTATCTATTGATCTTGATGCAGACAAATTCAAGCACAATATTGGGCTTACATTGAAATATGATGTGAACTCTGTAAAAGACGTACGTAAAGTTATTGCTTATCATCAAACAACAAAAGATGCTTGGCAGCCTGCGTCTTTGTCCAATGTGTCTCAAAAAGGGCAATTGGAATTCAATGTAACACAACCAGGTTCTTATGTTGTTGTAGAGAATGCTGTAACTTTTGGAGACATCAACAGCCACTGGGCTAAAGATGAAATCGAAGTTATAGCCTCTCAACAAATTGCTAAGGGTATTAGTGCTAGCACATTCTCACCGAATAGTACCATTACTCATGCAGAATTTGCGACGTTGCTTGATCGTATTTTCGGAACGGGAATCGATTGGGAAACACGTAGTAAAGAAGCGAGTGCACAGGACCAATTGACACGCGAAAATATGGTTTTGATGATTGCCGATGCTTTGGAAATAAAACAAGGAGTAACATCCATTGGTTTCAAGGATGAAGATCAAATTTCAGATGGAGCGAAATCAGCTGTTCATTTTGCTGTAGAGAATGGTTTGGTAAAAGGTATGTCTGGCAACAAGTTTGCTCCAAAAGCTACATCAACTCGTGCTCAAGTATCTGTCGTTCTGTACCGTCTACTTGAATATCTGGATAAGCTTTAATAACTATTCTAATCACAGTGTGAGTTTAGCAAAAAAAGACCTTTCCATTGGGAAAGGTCTCTTTGCTTATATAATGGAAGCTCCAATTCATCATGAACTAATCAAACGATTGGCACTTGCTTTCAATCCCATGAAAAGTAACAGAACAGCAAGTGTAACTTGCAAAAGCAATGGAAGGGTCCATCCTTGTGTCCAATCATGAAGCACACCGAACAGCAACGGTCCGACGGCTGCCAGCATATACCCAAAGGATTGAGCCATACCTGAAAGTCCCGCAGCCTGTCTTGCATCGGATGTACGCAGTACAAAAAACATGGTTACAAGTCCGAACGAAGCCCCGGCTCCAACGCCAGCCAAAGCAACACCGACGGTTACGAGAGAGGAAATACCACTTAAAAGGAATGCGTATCCCAGAATCAGACATGAACCTGTAATTGCTGTCAGCCAACGTTGATCTTTCATTCGTCCAGCCAGAATGGGGACGATGAACGTTACCGGAACACTAACCATTTGCATCAAAGACAACATCCAGCCGGCTGAAGAGGAACTGAAACCCTGATCAGATAGAACCTCTGGCAGCCAGGTAATTGTAGTGTAAAAAATTAAAGATTGCAGTCCCATGAACAATGTGACATACCAGGCTAAGGGAGATGTAATAAGACGAACGGGCTTCGCTTCCGTTCTCGAAGCCACGTAAACTTCGCCGCGACGTCCAGAACGGACGTGAGGCAGCCAGAGAATCAGGGCTAGAATGGACAGTATAGCCCACATGCCCAGTGAAGCATGCCAACCCATGGAGGTTAAGCCTGCCGTGGGAACGCTGATTCCTGAGGCGATAGCGCCCCATATATTCATGGACACGGAATAGAGGCCGGTAACGAGACCCACTCGCAATGGGAAATCCCTTTTGATCAGACTGGGCAGCAATACGTTGCTCAGGGCAATACCACATCCAAGGATTGCTGTTCCTGTAAAAAGAACGGGAACAGAGGGCATAAACCGGAGGGATACGCCTATGGTCACAAGAATTATGGCAGTTAACAGAGCGGTTTCTAGTCCGAATCTTCGCGCCAATTGTGGAGCGAACGGAGAGATTGCTGCGAAGGCAAGCAAAGGAAGAGAGGTAAGCAAGCCTGCCAATGTATGACTTATTCCTGTATCTGTACGGATCAGTTCCACAATTGGACCTGTTGCCGTAATAGGTGAACGCATTGTTGCTGCGATAACGATAATGCCTGCCAGCAAGAGTCCAAGTTTCATGGATGCTGACGATGAATTATCGACTGCAGAATGGTCAGGTGAGTTTTGATGTAAAGAGGATGGCATGGTAAATCTCCTATAGTTTATTTGTCTAATATGTATACTTTGATACATACATATACATAAACAAGCATAACATCCCGTGTCAACATCAGCCGATTAACGTATTCAATCATCCCCAGAACGCAAAAAAAAGCTTCCCGAAGGAAACTTTTCTTTATTACGTCCCAGGAGGGATACTCTCCTTGCAGTCGAGACTGCGAAGTAATCCTATCGAAGCTAATGCTCCGACGAACCATTGGGGTTCTCATCCCCAGAACGCAAAAAAAGCTCCCCGAAAGAAGCTTTTTTTTAATTACGTCCCAGGAGGGATTCGAACCCCCGACCGACGCCTTAGAAGGGCGTTGCTCTATCCAGCTGAGCTACTGAGACATGAAATTTTTCAAGCAAAATTGATTTTATCATAAATAATGATGAATATCAAACATTTTATTATAATACATTTTTCGTATATGATATTTGGCGGCAGTAACGTTTTTTTCATTATAATTAAGGTTATGTTAGAATATCAGAAGAACTCAAAAAAATAGATCGACTTTCGTTTAATATACATCTATTTATGGTTGATTGCGACTGGAGATTCAGGATACAGAGGAGGTGCTCCTATTAAGGAATCCACGACCCCGGAAACCGAGCACAGTAACAATATTGTGCTGTTTCCTAAGACGCTGGACTATTACCAGATTCAATTGACGGTTATGCTAGAAAATGAACGATATGGTGAAGCGATGGACCTGCTTCGCTTTTTGCTGCAATGCCAAGGGCAGGAAGAACGGCATTACGACGAATGGCGAGCCTTGCTCGAATGGCTTGAAGCTGCGTTTCCTCATTACGGGGAAGATTTACCCGAGGTTCGTGAAGAGCGTGAGGAAGAGGAAATTAGTGAAGAGGACATGGCACGTCAACATGCCCGATCCAAGCTTGAGCAGGATGATGGCTATGCGGATAAACTTCTTCGTACCGTAATGGAGGAGCCTTTATCTGAACAAACAATGCTGGCGCTGGAGCAGCTTGCTTATCTCGATCGGCCAGAAATTGATGATTCGCTTATCGGTTGGCTCAAAGACAAGACGCTGCATCCTTTACTTCAGTTCCGCGTGCTTCAGACATTACGTCGCCGAGGTGTTCAAGGCATTATTGCGTTTACTCGTGGGGAAGAACCAGTTGAAGTGGAGATTGATACCGTTCCGCTTAGACCTGAGGATTTCCCGATTCAGATCGTTCAGATTCTTGAAAGAGTGGCAGATCAGACGGAGGTTCATGAACCTACGCTCTTTTATTTTGCACAAGAACTGTGGATTCAATATGTCATGGCTGTGTACGGAACCCGTGATTACATGTCCATGCTGGAAGAAAATGATTCCATGACAGATATATGGGGAGCTGCTCTACATATGACCGTTGCAGACAGTCTGGGCGGTTCGCATGACGAGGAAGATACTCGCTCAATGTATGCTGTGACAGGGGCGATGCGCTTTCGTCTGGAGCAAGCATATCGATCAATGAAGCAGTTTGTTTCTGCCGGTTTGGATGGTCAATAGGACCCGGAAACGTTTTCCTCAAACCGTATCAAGGGATTCCCCTTGAAAAAGAATCTAATCTTGTTTATACTAAAATGGTTATTTTGTACGTGATTGCCTACGTGAACATGCGAATTTTGGAGGGGAAAGTATACAATGAAAGCAACTTGGGAAAAGATAGAGAAGAACCTTGGGGTTCTTGAGGTTGAAGTGGGTGCAGATCGTGTAACTGCAGCACTCGACAAAGCTTTTAATAAAGTAGTTAAACAAGCAAATGTACCTGGATTCCGTAAAGGTAAAGTTCCACGTTCCATCTTTGAAGCTCGTTTCGGTGTAGAAAGCCTGTATCAAGAAGCAATTGACATTTTGCTTCCTGAAGCTTACACAGAAGCAATCGACCAAACGGATATCTTCCCGGTTGATCGTCCTGACGTAGATGTCGAGCAATTCGCTAAAGGACAAGTATTCAAGTTCAAAGCGAAAGTAACAGTTAAACCTGAAGTTACACTGGGTGACTACAAAGGCGTTGAAGTTGCTGTAGCCAAACATGAAGTAACGGATGTAGAAGTGACTGAAGAGCTCGAGCGTCTTCAACAACGTCACGCAGAACTCGTTGTTATCGACGAAGGTTCCGCACAAAACGGCGACGTTGCTGTAATCGACTTTGACGGTTCCGTTGATGGTGTACCTTTCGAAGGTGGACAAGCTGAGGGTTATTCCCTGGAACTTGGTTCCAACACATTCATCCCAGGATTTGAAGAGCAGGTTGTGGGTCTGTCCACAGGCGACTTCAAAGACGTTGAAGTAACTTTCCCTGAGAGCTACCATGCAGCTGAACTGGCTGGCAAAAAAGCGGTATTTAAAGTGAAAGTACATGAAATCAAACGTAAACAACTTCCTGAACTGGATGACGAGTTTGCAAAAGATGTTAGCGAATTTGATACGCTTGAAGAGTACAAAGCTGATCTGAAAACGCAATTGGAATCCCGCAAAGCAGATGAAGCCAAAGCAGCTCAAGAAAATGCTGTTGTAGAAAAAGTGGCTGAAAATGCTGAAGTGGATATTCCTTCTGCAATGGTTGAGAGCGAAGTACAAAACATGATGCGTGATTTCGACAACCGTCTGCGCAACCAAGGTATGAACCTGGAAATGTTCCTGAGCTTCTCTGGTCAAACACAAGCTGACCTGAGAGGACAAATGCAGGAAGATGCTTCCAAACGTGTTCGCAACAACTTGGTTCTTGAAGCCGTTGGCAAAGCGGAAAACATCGAAGTGTCTGACGAAGAAGTTAACCAAGAACTCGAAAAAATGGCTGAGTCTTACAAGCGTCCTGCTGAAGAGATTCGTGGCATTCTCGAGGGTAATGGTTCCCTGGACAGCCTTCGTGATGAAGTGAAACTGCGTAAAACGATCGATGTTCTCGTTGAGAACAGCAAAGTCGTTGAAGCTGTTGAAGCTCCAACTGAAGAAGTTGCTGCAGAAGCTGACGAAAAATAAGACAAGCTGTTACGTAATGAACAGCTGAATAAACGATAAGGCACGTGAATCATTGCGTGCCTTATTTTTAAATTATGGCATCCATTTTATAGAGGATTCAGTAATAATATGGATGGATTTCGTTGTGGCATTGGTTATGCATATTTAAGGTCCTATGGTTCTCCTGCAAATAAAAAAAAGGTGAAACGGCATAGGATTGCTCCGATTTGCACATACATAGAAAACATGGTTAAATATGATCAGGCAAAAAAGTAAACTTACTCCGTCTTTACACCACTTGTGAAAAATGACATTGTCACAGGAACGTGTTAGAATGAATTTGGGTTTGCTTTACAGGTAGCCTATGTCTAATTACATGTAGAAAAGAGGTTGGTCTCATGAGTCTGGTGCCAATGGTTGTTGAACAAACCAATCGAGGCGAGCGGTCTTACGATATATATTCGCGTTTGCTGAAGGATCGCATTATCTTTTTAACCAGTGCGATTGATGACGATGTAGCCAATCTTGTCATAGCGCAGCTTTTGTTTTTGGCAGCCGACGATCCTGAGAAGGATATAAGTTTGTACATTAATTCACCTGGTGGTTCTGTCACCGCAGGGATGGGTATATACGATACGATGCAATATATCAAGCCGGATGTATCGACCATTTGCGTAGGTATGGCAGCAAGCATGGGCTCGTTATTGCTGACAGCCGGAGCTCCTGGCAAACGATATGCGCTGACTAACAGCGAAGTGATGATTCATCAGCCGCTTGGCGGCGTTCAAGGACAGGCTGCGGATATCAAAATTCACGCAGAATGGATTATTAAAACACGTCAGAAACTGAATCAAATATACGTCGATCGTACAGGTCAACCCCTTGAGAAAATCGAGCGGGACACAGACCGTGACTTTTTCATGAGTGCTGAAGAAGCCAAAACGTACGGCATTATTGACCAGGTGCTCAGCAGACCGATCAATTCCTAAAGGGGTGGTTTCATGTTTAAATTTAACGATGAGAAAGGGCAGTTGAAATGCTCTTTTTGCGGTAAATCTCAGGAACAGGTGCGCAAGCTGGTCGCTGGACCGGGCGTTTACATTTGTGATGAATGTATCGAACTGTGCACTGAAATCGTAGAGGAAGAGCTCGGTCATGACGAAGAACTGGACCTCAAAGATATTCCAAAACCGAAAGAAATCCGCGACATTCTTGACCAATACGTCATTGGACAGGATCAGGCGAAGAAATCTTTGTCTGTAGCGGTTTACAATCACTATAAACGGATCAACACACAAAGTAAGATTGAAGATGTTGAATTGCAAAAAAGTAATATTTTGCTGTTAGGACCTACGGGTTCTGGTAAAACGTTGCTTGCGCAAACGATGGCCAAAATCCTTAATGTTCCTTTTGCTATTGCTGATGCAACTTCATTGACGGAAGCAGGTTATGTCGGCGAAGATGTAGAGAACATTCTGCTCAAGCTGATTCAAGCTGCTGATTATGATGTGGAAAAAGCAGAGCGCGGCATTATTTATATCGATGAAATTGATAAAGTAGCGCGTAAATCCGAGAACCCATCCATTACACGTGATGTATCGGGTGAAGGTGTTCAACAAGCGCTCTTGAAAATCCTGGAAGGGACTGTAGCTTCTGTACCTCCACAAGGTGGTCGTAAGCATCCACATCAGGAATTCATCCAGATTGATACCACCAACATCTTGTTCATTTGTGGCGGTGCCTTTGATGGTCTCGAGCAAATGATTAAACGCCGGATCGGTAAAAAAGTCATCGGCTTTAATACCGTTGCGGAACAAAAAGATCTTAAACCAGGTGAATATCTGGGTATGGTATTGCCGGAAGACTTGTTGAAATTCGGTCTGATTCCGGAGTTTGTAGGCCGTTTGCCAGTTATCTCCACTTTAGAGCCGCTGGACGAAGACACATTGGTACGGATTCTTTCCGAGCCAAAAAATGCGCTTACGAAACAGTACCAAAAACTGCTTGAGCTGGATAATGTGAATCTGGTGTTCGAACCAGGAGCATTGCTGGCGATTGCGAAGGAAGCCATTAAACGTAACACGGGTGCACGTGGACTACGTGCAATCATCGAGGGCATTATGCTTGAGATTATGTACGAAGTGCCTTCCCGTGATGATGTTACGAACTGTGTCATTACCGAAGAGGTCGTTGAGAAGAGAGTCGTGCCTGAACTGAGCCAATCCAAGGACGACAAGCAGGAAGAAAGTGCCTAACTAAAGGCGAATATTCCGTTTCAACACTGAAATATAGACTTGTCAGTTCTCCACTCCTGGCAGAAGGCGAATTCATGTCTCTGTCAGGGTGGAGCTTTGACGTTGTGGGGAGAGAAATCACTCATGTTTTTAAGACAAGATACACGACCCGTAAAAGTGGGTAACTTAACGATTGGTGGCAGCAACGAAGTCATCATCCAGAGCATGTGTACAACGAAAACGGCAGACGTTGAGGCAACCGTGGCAGAGATTTTGCGTTTGGAAGAAGCAGGCTGCCAAGTGGTGCGTGTAACGGTGAACAATGAGGAAGCTGCAGCAGCCATCAAGGAAATCAAAAAACGGATTAATATTCCGCTCGTAGCGGATATCCATTTTAATTATAAACTGGCGCTCCTTGCGATTGAGAACGGCATCGATAAAGTACGGATTAATCCCGGCAATATCGGTAAACGTTCCAAAGTAGAGGAAGTCGTCAAAGCTTGTAAAGAGAAGGGTATTCCGATTCGGATCGGGGTAAACGCAGGATCTCTGGAGAACCATTTGCTCGAAAAATATGGTTATCCAACAGCTGATGCTATGGTAGAAAGTGCACTTTATCACATTGGCATTCTAGAAGAATTGGATTTTCACGATATTATCGTGTCTCTCAAAGCATCGGATGTGCCGATGGCGATTGAGGCTTATTCCAAAGCGGCTGAGATCATCAAGTATCCGTTGCATTTGGGCATTACCGAGGCGGGTACATTGTTCTCTGGTACAATCAAAAGTTCTGCCGGTATGGGTGCCTTGTTATCCATGGGCATTGGTTCGACGATGCGGATATCGCTTAGTGCGGACCCGGTTGAAGAGATCAAGGTTGCTCGTGACCTGCTCAAAACCTTTGGTCTGATTTCAAATGCAGCTACGCTGATTTCCTGTCCTACCTGTGGCCGTTTGGATATCGATCTGTTCTCCATTGCGAATGAAGTGGAAGAGTATATCTCCAAACTTAAGGTGCCGATCAAAGTATCGGTGCTGGGTTGTGCTGTTAACGGTCCGGGTGAAGCCAAGGAAGCGGATATCGGTATTGCCGGTGCACGCGGAGAAGGCTTGTTATTCCGTCATGGTAAAATGATCCGTAAAGTGCCAGAAGAGATCATGGTTGAGGAATTGAAAAAAGAGATCGACAAAATCGTGGAGTCTTATGAAGCGACAGGCGTTATTCCTGGCCGCTCGCACTGATTGATTTATATATCGTTTTGTAACAGTCCGTCAGCATTGACGGGCTGTTTTTTGTTCTCAAACATACAATTTCCTGATCACCCGTTTACGTCTCGGTGAAAAGGCTATACTACCAAGTATTAGCATGATCTCGTATGAGAATAGGGATAGAACAGGAGGATGTTGAGACATGGAATTTGGTATGGTCATAATGATGATTCAGTTATTTTTTGGTGTGGTGATCGGTTTGTATTTCTGGAATTTACTTCGAGGGCAGAAAACGAATCGCGGTGCGGTGGAGCGTGAATCCCGCAAGGAACTGGAGAAGCTGCGGAAGTTGCGCTCCATTTCACTCACCAAGCCCCTGTCAGAGAAGACACGTCCGGCAACCATTAATGACATTGTAGGGCAAAAAGACGGACTTCGCGCCCTTAAAGCCGCGCTATGCAGTGCTAATCCACAGCATGTCATTATATATGGACCTCCAGGGGTAGGTAAAACAGCTGCTGCAAGGGTGGTTTTGGAAGAAGCCAAAAAGAATCCGTCATCTCCCTTCAAGGCCGATGCCAAATTCACGGAACTTGACGCCACGACGGCGCGTTTTGATGAACGGGGTATTGCTGACCCTTTGATTGGTTCAGTGCATGATCCGATCTATCAGGGAGCAGGAGCGATGGGCGTAGCAGGCATTCCACAGCCGAAACCCGGTGCCGTTACCAAAGCGCATGGAGGGATGCTTTTTATTGATGAGATCGGTGAACTGCATTCCATTCAGATGAATAAACTGCTGAAAGTATTGGAGGACCGCAAGGTGTTTTTGGAAAGTGCGTACTATAACTCGGAAGACACGCATACTCCTGCTTATATCCACGATATTTTTCAAAATGGTCTGCCAGCCGATTTTCGTCTTGTCGGAGCGACGACTCGATCGTCCCATGAACTGCCTCCAGCCTTGCGCTCGCGGTGCATGGAGGTCTATTTCCGTCCATTGCTGCCGGAAGAAATCGGGCAAATTGCGGAAGACGCTGTACAGAAAATCGGATTCAGTCCATGTCCAGAGGCAGTTGATGTGGTTAAGCGCTATGCAACCAATGGCCGTGAAGCGGTCAATATCATTCAACTCGCTGCTGGGCTGGCTTTGACTGAAAAACGTGAAACGCTGCAGGCGTCGGATGTGGAATGGGTCGCTGGCAGCAGCCAGATTCAGCCCCGGCCAGATCGCAAGGTGCCTATGCGGCCACAGATCGGTTTTGTGAATGGCTTGGCCGTATATGGACCGAATATGGGCACCATTCTGGAGATCGAAGTATCCGCTGTTCCGACTCTTCGAGATCAGGGACGAATTAACATCACGGGAGTTGTGGATGAAGAAGAGATTGGAGGCGGTTCGCGCATACTCCGGCGAAAAAGCATGGCTAGAGGCTCGGTTGAAAATGTGATAACCGTATTAAAGGCCATGGGCATTCGTCCTAACGACTATGATTTACACGTCAACTTCCCAGGTGGAACGCCAATTGATGGCCCATCTGCGGGGATTGCCATGGCGACAGCTATTACATCAGCCATCCAGGGGCGTCCGATTGACCATGAGACAGCGATGACTGGCGAGATCAGTATTCATGGCCGGGTAAAACCGATCGGCGGTGTACTCGCCAAAGTGGAGGCTGCATTCCAGGCGGGCGCCAAAACGGTCATTATTCCGGCAGAGAACTGGCAGTCCATCTTTGAAAATCTGGATGGCTTACGAGTTATCCCGGTCGATACCGTTGAAGACGTATTCCGAGAAGTATTTGACTGGGTGCCTAATGAGGAGCAAGCCAAACAAATCAACCTTGCGGAGGAGACAGCAACACCTGCACCGGAGATTTTCCCGCCGGCATCCGCATCCTATTTACGTGCTGACTTGCCCCGTCCAGGACAGGTTACAGATTCGGGAAGCTGCTAAGCGCTTCCCTTCATTGGTTTTTTATGTGAACATTTGATAGAATAATGAATGACTACAACCTGAGAGCCATTGGAGGTGCGAAAGCGATGGGACCGAGCAAAGCGAAAGGTCGTCGTTTTCCTTTACTGCCTTTAAGAGGACTTCTCGTCTACCCGAGTATGGTACTGCATCTCGATGTGGGCCGGGAGAAATCGGTCAAGGCTTTAGAAAAAGCGATGGTAGAAGAACATTTGATTCTCCTATGTTCCCAAGCCGAGGTAAATATTGAAGAACCAACACAAGAGGATATTTTCAGAATCGGAACGGTTGCCAAGGTCAGACAGATGCTGAAGCTTCCAAACGGGACGATTCGTGTACTTGTGGAAGGCTTGGAACGGGCTGAAATCATTGAATATACGGACAACGAGGAATACTATGAGGTTCTGGCACAAGAGCTTCCTGAAGAGGAGAACAGTCATCCGGAAACAGATGCGCTGATGCGTACAGTTCTGAACCAGTTCGAAAATTATATTAATCTGTCCAAAAAGGTTACACCTGAGACACTTGCGGCTGTGTCTGATATTGAAGAACCAGGTCGCTTGGCCGATGTCATCACCAGTCACCTGTCTTTGAAGATCAAGGACAAACAGGAGATTTTGGAGACCATCGACGTTCGTGAACGGCTGGAGAAGTTGCTGGACATCCTGAACAATGAGCGGGAAGTACTGGAGCTTGAACGCAAAATCAGCCAGCGCGTGAAGAAACAGATGGAGAAAACCCAGAAAGAGTACTATCTGCGTGAGCAGATGAAGGCGATTCAAAAAGAGCTGGGTGAGAAAGAAGGCCGTGCCGGGGAGGTTGAGGAACTCCGAAATCAAATGGAGGCTCTTGGCTTGCCGGACAAGGTGAAGGAAAAGGTTGAGAAAGAAATTGATCGGCTGGAGAAAATGCCATCAAGTTCTGCCGAAGGTGGCGTTATCCGCAACTATGTGGATTGGCTGCTGGGACTGCCTTGGACGCAGCTGACAGCTGACGATCTGGATATTCAAAAGGCTGAAGATGTGTTAAATGCAGATCACTACGGTTTGGAAAAACCGAAAGAACGTGTGCTTGAATATCTGGCTGTTCAGAAGCTGGTGAAAAAGCTTAAAGGACCGATCCTCTGTCTGGTTGGACCTCCAGGGGTTGGAAAAACCTCGCTTGCCCGCTCTATCGCCAGATCCCTTGGACGTGAATTCGTCAGAATATCGTTGGGTGGCGTGCGAGATGAAGCGGAAATTCGCGGTCATCGACGTACCTATGTGGGCGCAATGCCAGGTCGAATCATTCAGGGCATGAAGACAGCGGGTTCACTCAATCCGGTATTCCTGCTGGACGAGATCGATAAAATGGCTTCAGACTTCCGCGGAGACCCTTCCGCAGCGTTGCTCGAAGTACTTGATCCTGAACAGAACAACACATTCAGTGATCACTTTGTAGAGTTGCCGTTTGACTTATCTAACGTTATGTTTATTACAACTGCCAACACAGTGCATAACATTCCACGTCCGCTTCTGGACCGGATGGAGATGCTCAATATTCCGGGGTATACCGAGCTGGAGAAGCTGCAAATTGCCAAAAACTATTTGCTGCCGAAACAGAAACAGGATCATGGTCTGGAAGAAGATCAGCTGAATATCGGGGATGACAGCATGTTGCGTGTCATTCGTGAATATACACGAGAGTCCGGCGTGCGGAATCTGGAACAGCAGATGGCTTCGTTGTGTCGGAAAGCGGCCAAAAACATCGTGTCTGGTGTGGAAGGTCAGATTAACATTACAGCAGATGAAGTGAAGGATTACCTTGGTCCGGGTAAATTCCGCTACGGTATGGCCGAACTGGAAGATCAGATTGGTACTGTGACGGGACTGGCGTGGACTGAAGTGGGTGGAGATACCCTCGTGATCGAGGTTACCGTTGTACCTGGTACAGGCAAGCTGACGCTGACAGGTAAACTGGGCGATGTCATGAAGGAATCGGCTCAGGCGGCATTCAGCTACACCCGATCCAAAGCTGCACAGCTTGGCATCCCGTCTGACTTCCACGAGAAGAACGATATCCATATCCACGTTCCGGAAGGAGCCATTCCGAAGGATGGACCATCCGCAGGAATTACAATGGCGACTGCGTTGATCTCTGCTCTAACGAACAAACATGTCTCCAAAGATATTGCCATGACCGGCGAAATAACGCTGCGTGGCCGTGTGTTGCCAATCGGCGGACTTAAGGAAAAATCACTGGCGGCCCACCGCGCCGGTTACAAAAAAATATTATTGCCCAAGGATAACGAACGGGACCTGCGGGATATTCCGGACAGCATCAAAGAAGATGTGGAATTTGTTCCTGTAGCCCATATGGATCAGGTGCTGCAACATGCGCTTGTGGAACAGGCAGGAATTCACCTGTAGCCCGTTAAACGAGGGATCGTATGAAGAGTAAACCGTTCTGCGGAAGCTTTGGCGTCCGCTGGAACGGTTTTTTTGGTATGATAGAACAATCCATGGCATAATACCAACAGCAGCTCTAATTAAGAGCACAGGATTCAAGAGAGGACAGATACATTATGAAAGTAAATCAATCCGAATTTATTATCAGTGCCGTTCGGCCTGAACAATACCCCGAGGACGGCCTGCCCGAGATTGCCTTGGCGGGACGATCCAATGTAGGGAAATCATCTTTGATCAACCGTTTGATTAATCGTAAAAACTTGGCACGGACGAGTTCTACCCCTGGTAAGACACAGCAACTGAACTATTATAAGATCAATCAGGATCTCTACTTCGTCGATTTCCCGGGATATGGCTACGCTAAAGTTTCCAAAGAGCAACGCTTTGCCTGGGGCAAAATGATGGAGAAGTACTTGTTGGGACGCGAGGAATTGAAACTGGTCATGCAGATGGTGGATATGAGACATGAACCGTCCAAGGATGACATGATGATGAATGAGTGGCTCCGCCATCATGGCTTGCCTCTGGTAGTGGTTGCGACGAAGATGGACAAGATTCCAAAAACACGTAGAGCCAAACATATTAAAGTCATCAAGGAAGCTTTGGATCTTCGCCCGGGTGATCTGTTTGTTCCGTTTTCATCGGAAGAAGGTTTAGGAAAAGAAGAATTATGGGAGATCATTACCCGCTTTGCCGGAATCGGTCAAGCTTCAGCGGAAGAAGAGTCACAGGCTGAGGAAAATCACGCAGACCACGAAATTAACGGATAACCGGGGATTACGCCATTTTGATGCAGGAAAGCGAGCAACTGGGGTGGATCTTTGATGCAATCAAGGATTAATCCATATTTTATGGATTTTCGTGAACATTCATTGTTTTATTTTGGGGCGAAATAGCTATACGGTAGTGTATAATGAGTATAGGTGCATTTGCGCCAACAGTACCAAAGTAGCGGCCTTGCCGACCTGAAGAATTTTGAGATCACTGCCACATGTGCAGGAAGACAAAACAATCGGGAAAGAATTGAGGAGATTTTATGGCTCAGCGATTAGCCACAGAGTATGTTAAAGCCACTTTGAAATTGTCAGAACCCCAGATGCATCAGTTTTTACGCATGACAGAAGATGGCCGGATTCATCAACGAGTGAAGGTGATGGAGAATGGCTGCCAGGAAATTGTGCTCGTAGATGTGAGTGGAGAAGAAGTTCATTTCCCTTTTGATCGTAGGGAAGGGTTTTACATCTGTGAGTTATCTTGCCGCCTGGTAAACCATTATCTGACGAACGTAGTCCGGAAGCTCTTTATGACTTTTAAGGGTGATGGCGTTGTTCATCGCATTTATGAGGAGTTTACCATGACGTATGTTTATACGCAGGGCGTTGTCCGTAAAATTGTGGAGCAGATCGGCGAGAATACCCGTGTCATCTACGAATACAAAAATACGTTGCTTGAATTGCAGCGTGTGTTCCAGGCTCGAGATATTGAACGCGAGATAAACCGGTTATACGCCGAGGTTGATTCGTTACTTAATACAAGAATGGATGCTTCTACTTCTGATCAACTCCAGCAGATTGATAAAAAGCTTGCGCGCCACCAGAAACGGCTGTTTGAGCTTGAAGCCTACTGACCCAAAAGAGTGAATTATACAAGTATTTAACTAACCATCCCCTAATGCTCTGATCTGGTACATTCCAGGTAGAAGCGAAAGGGGATTTCTTGATTTCGGGAGCTTGATGGATACGAATCTTTTATTTTTTGATCTTCCTAAAGGGGTTGCATTCCCTTTGGATAGATGTTATTTTTAATCTCATTGAAATGAAAAGAATAAAGGAACCAAGTACGCAAGAAACGCGATTGAATAACGACAGCATGAATAATGTTCACATATCGGGATGGAACGAAGATCATCCCAAACCTGAATAGTCATGGAGCCATCCATGGCTATTTGTTTTATATGGGATTTTCATGAATCTTTATCATTAAAACAAGTATTTAACGCATAACGGTGAAGATTGGTGAGACACTACAATAAATGACAATGCATAAGATGATTTACATGGGGATTTCATAAACATTTCATAAAAATGGCCCGGTCATACTATGGATGTGTGATATAATTAACCATGTCAATCATAAATGGATGAACATATGTAGAAAACACTTTGATTGGAAATTTATTAGGCAGGTGAACTTGCAATGCACATCGTTGTCGTTGGTTTGAATTATCGCACGGCGCCTGTAGAGGTTAGGGAACGATTCACATTTGCAGAAAAGGACTTGTCTGAAGCGCTGCAGCAGCTCAAGCTGACCAAGAGTGTATTGGAAGGTGTAATCGTAGCCACATGTAACCGTACCGAGTTGTATGTTGTGGTAGACCGTCTTCACATGTGTGGTTATTTTATTCGGACGTTCATGGAACAATGGTTTAATGTTCCGCGGGAAGAATTTACGCAACACTTATATATATATGAAGATGATCAAGCCATGCGCCATTTGTTCCGTGTCATTTGTGGGCTGGATTCCATGGTTATTGGTGAGACTCAGATTCTTGGACAGGTGAAACAGGCTTTCTTCAAAGCACAGGAAGAGAAAGCTACTGGGACCTGGTTTAACATGCTGTTCAAACAGGCTGTTACATTGGGCAAACGGGCACATTCGGAGACTTCGATCGGAGAGAGTGCGGTATCTGTAAGTTATGCTGCTGTAGAACTAGGCAAGCGTATCTTTGGTATGTTCACGGATAAGAAGGTGCTGATTCTGGGTGCCGGCAAAATGAGTGAACTTACAGTAAAACATCTGTATACCAATGGAGCCTCCGAAGTCATTGTGGCGAATCGGACACTTGCGCGAGCTGAGGAATTGGCAGCGAAGTTTCGGGGGACCCCTTGTACGATGGAACAGGCACTAGAGCGACTGAACGAGGTTGATATTGTCATTAGTTCGACGGGGGCCGAAAGATATGTACTGGATGCCACTGTGGTTCGAGAGAGCATGAAGCGTCGTCAATCGCGTCCACTGTTCCTGATTGATATTGCTGTTCCGCGGGATATCGATCCGGCGATCGGCGAGTTATCCAATGTATTCCTTTATGATATTGATGATTTGGAAGGAATCGTGGAGAGCAATCTGGAGATGCGTAAGGTGGAAGCTGCCAAGATCGAGAAAATGATTGAACTTGAGATGGAAGATTATTATCAATGGCTCAAAACCTTGGGCGTTCGTCCTGTCATTCGGGCATTGCAGGAAAAAGGTGCTTCCATTCATGAAGAAACGATGGATAGTCTGTTTAATAAATTGCCTGAACTGGATGAACATCAGCGTAAAGTTATCCGCCGTCTGACGAAAAGCATCGTGAATCAAATGACGACAGATCCGATTAACCGGATTAAGGAAATGGCTGGTACCAAGCATGGTGATGAAGCGCTGCGCATGTTTACTCAGATCTTTGCTCTGGAGGATGCCGTAGAGGGGGCCGCTGAGAAAGTAAATCAGAGCGATGCCACGGCTCTGCGCAAACCGGATGCCGTTCATCTTAACGATTCCCGGCAAGACCCCGTGCCGGCTTATGCTCCGGCAGGCGTATAAGGCGGGTGGGCAGCTTGACCCTAGCTGAACAAATCTATGAAGCTTTAATCTATATGTATGCCCTGAGCCTACTGTTCTATTTCTCGGACTGCATTCGACGCAATGCTGGGGCGAAGCGGACAGGCACAGGGTTTCTTGTTGTTGTATGGGCACTTCAGGTGTTCCATGTCATTTTACGTATGTTAACCGAAGGGCATTTTCCAATCTACACCACGTTTGATTTTTTGTTTATATTTTCATTTAGCATCGTACTAATGTCTCTAGTGATGACTCGTATTCAACGTTCCGAATTTGTCATTTTGTTGCTGAACGTGGTTGGTTTCTCGGTTACAGTGTTGAACCGGTTGTGGTTTACAGCAGGTGAGATATCTCTGCATAACTGGCAGACAGTGCATGGATTGCTTATTATGCATATCACCTTGGCCAATCTTGGTTTTGCGGCTTTGACGGTGGGTGCTGTATTTGCCATGTTATATCTGTTTTTGCACCGCAAGCTGAAGAATAAGAAATGGAATGATACCGTACGTCGTCTGCCGAGTCTCGAAGTGATCGGCAAATATATGGATGGGGCTACACTGATTGGCACACCTCTCCTTGGTGTTTCTATCATGCTCGCGGTATTGTCCATTGTAGCCGAAACGCGCTGGAGCCTGCTCTTGGATCTCAAGGTTATTGCAACGGGGCTTGCCATAGCGATCTATGTGGGGTACTTCGTCTTTAAGAGAAGAAAACAGTTCTCCACAGTTATTATGGCGAGATGGACGCTGATCGGATACGGCTTTGTCATTATCAGTTTTTTATCCAATGCGTATTCAGCGTTTCATCGTTGGACGGGAGAGTGAAGGGATGGAACGGTACACGCCAATATTTGTAGATATATCAGGGAAATCCTGCTGCGTGGTTGGAGGCGGACGTGTTGCTGAACGTAAAATAAAAGGTTTGCTTCATGCGGAAGCGCAAATTAAGGTGATTAGTCCGGAAGTTACGCCAACGTTACAACAATTGCATCATGATTCCCGAATTCAATGGCTGGCCCGGTCCTACCGCAACGGAGATTTGCGGGGGGCCTTTCTCGTATATGCAGCAACGGACCATAGTGAAGTGAACACAGCTGTTGTCCAAGAAGCTGAAGATGCGGGTATACTGGTTAATGACGCTATATCTTCTGAGCGAAGTACCTTTATTACACCAAGTGTGGTCAGGCGTGGCAGACTGAGCATTGCGATATCGACCGCTGGAGCAGGGCCTATAGCCGCAGCGGAAATTCGTGACACATTGGAACAGCAATTCGGAGATGAGTACGAGACATATATTGAATTTTTGTATCAGATGAGGATGGAAGTAAAGGCACGTGTATCTTCACCAGGTGTCAGAGCTAAATTACTCCGTCGTTTAACCGAAATGAATGTACTGGAAAAGATCCGTGCAGGTCAGTTTAAGTGGTGGACCGAAGAACAAATTGGGGACTGGATATCCCATAATCAGGAGGACATGTAGACATGCGGACAATTAAAGTGGGAAGCAGACAAAGCGCACTTGCTTTGACCCAGACAGGCCATGTAATTCAAGATTTACGTGATATTTGTGAACGGGAAGGATTAGCTTTTGATTTTGAAGTACATAAAATTGTTACAAAAGGAGATTTGATTCTCGATGTAACCCTGTCCAAAGTCGGAGGCAAAGGACTGTTTGTCAAAGAGATTGAACAGGCGATGATGGATCGTACGATTGATATGGCTGTTCATAGCATGAAGGATATGCCTTCCGAGTTGCCCGAAGGGTTGACAAACGGGGCTGTTCCGCGCCGTGCGGATCCACGTGATGCACTAATTTCGAATGGTGGACTCACATTGGATCAATTGCCAGAAGGTGCAAGAGTGGGAACGAGCAGTCTGCGTCGATCCAGTCAACTGAAAGCATACCGTCCGGATTTACAACTCGAATCGCTTCGTGGCAATATTGATTCCCGTCTGCGCAAGCTGGAGACAGAAGGTTTTGACGCTATTATTTTGGCTGCCGCTGGACTGTATCGAATGGGCTGGCAGGATCGGATTACGGAATATCTGTCAGAGGAAGCTTGTCTTCCCGCAGTAGGTCAGGGTGCGCTTGGCATTGAATGCCGTGAAGACGATGCGGAACTGCTCCATCTGTTGCAGTTGTACAACGATCCGGAAACCGCATTTCCTGTGTTGGCTGAACGTCGCTTCCTTAGTGTATTAAATGGGGGCTGTCAGGTTCCGATTGGAGCTCATGCCGTATGGGTGAAACAGCAAGATGCAGATTCCCCGAATGGACAAAACACGTTACAATTAACAGGTATGGTCGGTACGCCGGACGGTGGACTGATTCTTAAAGAAGCAATGACGGGCAAAGATCCGGTTCGTCTTGGGGAAGAAGTGGCTTGGAGATTGATTGAACGGGGTGCAGAGCAGATACTGGCAGAAGTTAGGGGATGAAGACATGGTGGGGAAGGTCTTTTTGGTTGGTGCAGGTCCAGGGGACGCCAAGCTGATTACGGTAAAAGGCTGGGAATCGATCGGTCGAGCAGATGCTGTTGTTTACGATCGGTTGGCTAGTCCAAGATTACTCAAACAAATGAAGCCCGGCGCGGTTAAGATATATGTGGGTAAACGGCCGGATCGACATACGATGAAGCAGGAAGAAATCAACCAGCTGTTGGTTGATCTCGCACTGGAAGGCAAGGTTGTGGTCCGGCTTAAAGGGGGAGACCCGACGATATTCGGACGCGTAGCTGAAGAGGCTGATCTGCTGCGCAAAAACGACGTTCCTTTTGAAATCGTACCTGGTGTAACCTCAGCAATAAGTGTACCTGCTTACGCTGGAATACCTGTGACCCACCGCGACTATGCTTCCTCTATTTCCATCATTACGGGGCATGAGAGTCCGGACAAGCTTGATCGCAGTATTCATTGGGATAAAGTGACGAATGCAACAGGCACACTGGTATTTATGATGGGCGTCTCCAAAATTGGATATATCAGCGAACAGTTGATTCGCCACGGACGCCCTGCGCAAACACCAGTGGCATTGATTCGATGGGGAACAAGAGCAGAGCAGGATACGATCACAGGTACGCTTGAAGATATTGAAGCAAAAGTCATCGCTGCGAATTTTCAACCACCCGCTGTCATTGTTGTTGGTGAGGTGGTGAACCAGCGCGAACAATTGAAATGGGCGGAAGCACTGCCGCTGTTTGGCAAACGCATTTTGGTGACGCGAGCACGCAGTCAGGCTAGTGAATTGGTCAACCGGATCGAGGAACTTGGCGGTGAACCTTATGAATTTCCGGTAATTGAGACCGTGATGCCATCAGGGGAGTCGGCACAGGAAAGTGTCAAACGGGCGTTTGGTGCGTTAAATACGTTTGACTGGGTATTTTTCACGAGTGTAAACGGGGTGGAATTCTTTTTCCGTCATTTGCAGCAACAGCGAAAAGATATTCGCTCCATTCATCAAGCGAGAATTGCGGCGGTAGGGCCTTCCACTGGGGAAGCTTTGCGTAAGTATGGCATCGTGGCGGAAGTCATCCAAGGACCATTTCAGGCCGAAGGTATGCTTGAAGCTTTTGAAAATGAACTGAATGAAGGGCAGAGGGTTCTTTTACCGCATGGAGATCTCGCGCGCTCCTGGTTGCCTGAACAGTTGAGGGAGCGGGGACTTCTGGTCACCGAGGCGATTATCTATGACACCATTCTGGCTGGCGAGGATGACGATGAACTGCTGAAGCTGCTTGAAGAGGGCGGCATTCATGCGATGACCTTCACAAGTTCATCTACCGTCACCAATTTTATGAGCATTCTGAAACGGATGGGATTGCAGGACCCCTTGCCTTTATTGGAAAATGTAGAGGTTGCATGTATCGGGCCTGTTACAGCGAAGACGGCAGAAGCAGCAGGCTTGAAGGTCACAATGATGGCTGAAGAAGCAACCATTGAAAGTCTGATTTCTGTGTTGTCTGAGTGGAAACGAAAGCCTGCCACAGAAGCTGTATTTCCACGTTAAACCTATAAATTGAACCGCAATCGATAGATGAAGCGTGCTGAATTCTTTACGATACCGGCGCGCTTCGCTTTTTGCTCCACATCACTATTCAGGGAGGTTTCACACGTATGAGTTTTCCAATTGTGCGGCATCGCCGTTTACGTCAATCCACAGGTATTCGCAATATGGTGAGAGAGACCCATTTGACTGTGGATGACTTTATCCAACCCATCTATGTTACTTATGGTGAAAATGTAAAATCCGAAATCAAATCCATGCCGGGCGTATTCCGCTTCTCGCTGGATCGTCTGCAGGAAGAAGTGAAGGAGATTGCCGATCTGGGTATTCCGGCTGTGCTCTTATTCGGTATTCCTGAAACCAAAGACAGTGTTGGTTCGTCTGGATTCGCTGAAGATGGTATTGTACAGGAAGCAACGAAGCTGATTAAGTCCTGGTATCCTGAGCTGCTGGTTGTTGCTGATACCTGTCTGTGCGAATTCACCGATCACGGTCATTGTGGTATGGTGCACACCGTGGAAGTGGACGGTCACATTTGCGGAGATGTTCTCAATGACGAATCATTGGAGCTGCTCGTGAAAACAGCGGTATCCCAGGCTAAAGCTGGAGCGGACATCATTGCACCATCCAACATGATGGATGGATTTGTCCAAGCGATTCGTGCCGGGCTGGATGAGAATGGTTTTAGTCATATTCCGATCATGTCCTACTCCGTAAAATATGCTTCGGCATTCTATGGTCCATTCCGCGAAGCCGCGGATTCCACTCCACAATTCGGAGATCGCAAGTCGTATCAGATGGACCCGGCGAACGCTCGTGAAGCATTGCGTGAAGCCGAAACCGATGTGCTCGAAGGCGCGGACATGTTGATGGTGAAACCTTCACTGTCCTATCTGGATGTCATGCGTACGATCAAGGACCAATTTGATCTGCCACTGGTTGCTTACAACGTAAGTGGAGAGTATGCCATGGTGAAGGCAGCGGCGATTCAAGGCTGGATTGATGAGAAGAAAGTGGCTATGGAAATTCTGCTGAGTATGAAACGTGCGGGAGCAGATATGATTATTACGTACTACGGAAAAGACGCTTCACGCTGGTTGGCCGAGAAATAAATTTATATTAAGGAGGATGTTCATGACTGCACAACAAGGAACTCGTCGCAATGATGAGCGCTCACGCAGCGCATTTGAAGAAGCCAAGCAGTACATACCTGGGGGTGTGAACAGTCCCGTTCGTGCGTTCAAATCGGTGGGGCTTACCCCGATCTATGCAGAGCGCGGAGAAGGCTCCAAAATCTATGATATTGATGGCAATGTTTTTATTGATTATGTGGGATCCTGGGGTCCGCTCATTATGGGACATGCGCATCCTGACGTTGTAGAAGCTTTGCGTGAGACAGCCCTTAAAGGAACAAGTTTTGGTGCACCAACATTGCTGGAGACAGAGATGGCAAAACTCGTCTGTGACCGTGTGCCTTCGATCGATATCGTACGAATGGTAAATTCCGGTACGGAAGCAACCATGAGTGCAATTCGGCTGGCACGTGGTGTAACCGGACGCAGTAAAATTTTGAAGTTTGAAGGATCATATCACGGGCATGCCGATAGCTTGCTGATCAAAGCAGGGTCTGGTGTAGCAACACTAGGTCTGCCTGACAGCCCTGGTGTTCCTGAAGGTGTGGCTATGAATACGATTACGGTTCCATACAATGACCTGGAGTCAGTGAAGCTTGCTTTTGAACGTTATGGTGAAGAACTGGCTGCCGTCATTGTGGAACCTGTTGCAGGTAATATGGGAGTTGTGCCACCCGTTTCAGGTTTCCTTGAAGGCCTGCGCAATTTGACGTCTCAATACGGCAGTCTGCTCATTTTTGACGAAGTCATGACCGGTTTCCGTGTAGGGTTGAACTGTGCACAGGGACGATATGGCGTTACACCTGACCTGACTTGTCTGGGTAAAGTAATCGGTGGCGGGCTTCCGGTGGGCGCTTATGGCGGCAGACGTGATCTGATGGAACAGATTGCTCCGACCGGACCGATCTATCAGGCAGGTACACTGAGCGGTAATCCACTGGCTATGGCAGCAGGTTATACGACACTCAAATTGTTGACACCGGAGGTCTATGATCGTCTGGAGACACTGTCTGCACGCTTGCAGGCTGGGTTTGAGAAGAATGCAGCAGAGACAGGTGTAGCCATGACGATTAACCGTGTTGGTTCGATGGTATGTCCATTTTTCAGTGCTGTTCCAGTTACGAATTATGATATTGCCAAAGAAAGCAATCTGGATCAATTCCGTCGTTACTTTGCGGCCATGATTGATCAGGGTGTAAGTGTTGCACCTTCCCAATACGAAGGCATGTTTGTTTCTGGCGTGCATACGGAGCAGGATATTGACGATACGATCGAGGCAAACCGTAAGGCTCTTCAATCATTATGACCATTAAAAGTTGGAAACGTCGTGGGGAATGGCTTGAGCTAATGCCAGGCAAAGCGGTGACAGGCAGTTCAGACAGGCAAACGGCTGCAGAGCAATGGCTCTTGTCTGAGCTTCAGTTACCAGAGAAAATGTTGCGTCAGCT
The DNA here is from genome assembly GCF_900101205.1 of Paenibacillus sp. OK060. Taxonomy (NCBI): domain Bacteria; kingdom Bacillati; phylum Bacillota; class Bacilli; order Caryophanales; family Paenibacillaceae; genus Paenibacillus; species Paenibacillus sp. OK060. The sequence goes on along the minus strand of NZ_FNFR01000008.1, from coordinate 30,900 downwards.
AAAGACGAACCAAGGCATACAACTCGCAGGGGACCGGCTTCGGCTGGCCCTTTTTGCGTCTCAGCCGATCGATGTTGAACCGCGTTGGGCGGATATCGATGTTCTGTATGAGGATGACTTCTGTCTGGTCGTGCATAAACCGGCCGGAATGAAGCTTCATCCCGATGGGAGCCGGGCGGATCAAGCGATTACGCTGGATCATGCGGTTGCGTCTTATTACGAAATGAATGGAATTCAGGCGAATGTACGCCATATTCACCGTCTGGACGAGGACACAACTGGACCTGTTTTATATGCCAAAAATGCTTTTGCCCTCGCCAAACTGGATGAAGCGATGCGCCGTAAAGACATTGGGCGCCATTACGTCGCCATTGCAGGCGGTCAGATATCCACGGAGCTGAATACAATTGATGCTCCGATTGGGAAGGACAGGCATCACAAGCAACGCAGACGTATCTCTGAAGGTGGGCAGGACGCTGTAACTCACGTGGAGATCGTGGAGGTATGGGATAGGGCGACCCTTGTCCGGCTGACACTGGATACAGGACGCACACACCAGATTCGGGTGCATTTAAGTTATGCGGGGCATCCCCTCATCGGAGATGAGTTATATGAAGGCAGAAGGGATTCTATTGGTCGACAAGCGCTTCATGGTGAGACACTGAGTTTTGCTCATCCACTGACAGGTGCTCGAATTGAAGTGGCAGACCCTTGGCCGCAGGATTTTGAACAACTGGTACAACGGGAAGGCAAGGACCAATAAACTGGGAAGGTTTGCACAAAAGGTGGCATGCTCATCTCATTCAAGGCATATAGATGGGGTAACGAAGGATTTGGACCATGGATCAGTCCCATGAGAAGGATCATGGTGAACATATGCCGAAAGGAGGACGCCACCTTTGTTGAATCAACCTTATGGTTTACGGTTCGATATTTATGAGCGCGTTCATTTGTCAGAGGGAGTTCCTGCAATTGAGGAACTGGAGGAAATTGAGTTATATCCCCGCATTCAGGTGATAGGTCAGGATGATCATGCAACATTGCGAGGCCATCTTTTGCTAACAGGTGCGTATCGGGGAGAGAACGAGATCTCGGAAGAACTCAAACATTTTATTCCGGTGGAGATCACGGTACCCCTGAACCGGGTAAGATCGCTTGAGGATATTTCCATTGAGATCGAAAATTTTGATGTCGATTTGTTATCCAACCGAAGTCTGAACATTACTGGCGTATTGTCGCTTCGCGGTATCGAGGGCTTTCCGGTGGAGGAACCGCAGGTCTGGTCAGCAGATGAGTTTACCGTTGTACATTCGCCCGACCCTCAGCAGGGTGACCGTTCTGCTGAAACAGAGCAGACAGGCAGCTATCCCAATGTGTTTGCTCAGGAGTATCTGCTTCAACGGAGCGAAGAGGAGTTACAGCAGGAACATCTATTTCAAGCTGCTTCCGAACCGTTTCAATCCTGGCAGCAAGGGGATGGGAACGCGGAGCAAAGCAAAATAGCTGAAAACGAAGAGTCCTCGTCCTTGAGGGACAAGGAGGATGAAGCGCAAGCGGATGTGTTGTCCGATACGCCTTCTCCCGTTTCGTCTTTTTTAGCGGAGACAGCCGACAGGTTGGCTTCTTACCCTGAATCTGAGCCTTTGCTTCCTCTGGCTGAAGAGTCGTCTGTCTGGTCCGAGCCTTCCGTCGAGACCTTACATACGAACCTAAGGAATTCGGAGCAGACCGATTCCAAACTGGATCTGCAGCCTTCGGATGAACAGGCAGCGCCGGACGTATGGCATTTTGAATCTGCCCGATCTGAACCAAAGCAGGAGGATCAGACGGTTGCAGATGTTCCGGCAGGTTCGCAGTCAGAGAACTGGCAGGATGTCTTCGCAGCATCTGAACCGGAAATTTCGGAGGAAAACACACCTCCTCTTGAAGCGGTGGAGACGAATGAGCCTGCTGAAAAAGAATCTTTTATCCCTGAACCTGTGGCTGAGACGGAAGACAAGCCGGAGCTTAAGGTTGCTTTTGGCAGCAAGAGAGAATCCGCACCCAAGCAGGAAGAGGGCGTAGGCATCTCCTCCTTGTTATCCTCTGGCAGGGTGACACGGGAGGCGGAGGCTGAACGGGAGCAAGAGGCACTTGCTGGAGTCCAGCAGCAAGAAGCATACCCGCCTGATGATGTAGAGTGGAAGAACCTGTTTCTCGGCACCATTGTCGATCAGACCCCGTTCCGTAAGGTGAAGTTATGCATTGTACAGCGTGAAGAGACGCTCGATACCATTGCAGACCGATATCAGTTAAGTACCCGAGAGCTCCAGTTGTATAATCGTTTGTCCGAACAGGTTGTGGAAGAAGGACAGATTCTATATATCCCTTAACCTGTAGGCTGGTTTAATGACCATTTCGACCCGTGATCCCTTGAGGATGGCGGGTTTTTGCTTTGTCAGCCCTCAACCTGCATTGCAGCGCGCTTTTTCCGCTGTTGTCAGGTTGACTATCGGGCACGGGCAGGGTATGATGTGTTTAGGTTTTTTGAAGAACAACGTGGATCGGGAGTAGTAGACAGTATGACCTTTCAGAGAGCGGGATTGTAGCGCTGGGAAATTCCGTAGGAACCAACTGATCGAAGTCGCCCGGGAGTTGCCTGTTTGAATACAAGGGATGAGTAACTTTAGTATCATTCATTCCTAAGGTAGGATGGGCCGGTCGCAGCCGTTATCTGCTTGAAGTGTCACGTAAGTTCAGAAGGGGTAGTCTATCTTTCTATCTGCGTGAAACAAAGGTGGTACCGCGAAAGCTAACCTTTCGTCCTTTGATGGATGAAAGGTTTTTTTGTTTTTTGGCGATGATGAATAAGTAACGGAGGAATGACACATGTCTGAACAAAAAAATTCAGCTGCAACAGAAATGCCAACCACATATGATCCGAAAGCTGCGGAACAAAAATGGTATTCCACTTGGATGGAAAATGGATATTTCAAGGCAGGCCAGCGTAAAGATGCTGAACCTTATACGATTGTAATCCCACCCCCGAACGTAACCGGAATGCTCCATATCGGGCATGCGCTCGATTTCACACTGCAGGACATTCTGATTCGTACCAAGCGGATGCAGGGCTATGATGCACTGTGGCTGCCGGGTTCTGACCATGCAGGTATTGCTACCCAAACCAAAGTAGAGCAGAAATTGCGTGAAGAAGGTCAGACTCGTTATGATCTGGGACGCGAAAAGTTCTTGGAGAAGGTATGGGACTGGAAAGAGCAATACGCAACGACCATTCGTCAGCAATGGGGCAAGATGGGCTTATCGCTCGATTACTCGCGTGAACGTTTTACACTGGATGAAGGTCTATCCCAGGCTGTGCGTAAAGTGTTTGTTCAACTGTATGAAAAAGGCCTCATTTATCGAGGCAAACGAATTATTAACTGGGACCCGGTGAATCGGACTGCACTGTCCGACATCGAGGTTGAATATAAAGAAGTTCAGGGTCACTTGTACCATCTGCGTTATCCGCTCAAAGACGGAAGTGGGTATGTCACAGTAGCGACAACTCGCCCGGAAACGATGTTGGGAGATACGGCAGTTGCAGTTCATCCTAAGGATGAGCGTTACGCAGACATGATTGGCAAGGTGCTTGTTCTGCCTATTATCGGGCGCGAAATTCCGGTTATTGCAGATGAGTACGTAGATAAAGATTTCGGAAGCGGCGCCGTGAAAATAACGCCTGCTCATGATCCGAATGACTTCGAAGTGGGCCTTCGTCATGATCTGCCACAGATTACGGTGATGGATGAGACGGGTACGATGAATGCCGAAGCAGGCAAATATCAGGGACTGGATCGCAGTGACTGCCGGAAGCAGATTGTTGCAGACCTGCAAGAACAGGGCGTATTGATCAACATTGAGGATCATACGCATCAGGTTGGACACAGCGAACGTACAGGAGCTGTCGTTGAGCCGTATTTGTCGACACAGTGGTTTGTTGAGATGAAGCCACTCGCGGAGAAAGCGATTGAGAAGCAACAAAGCGGTGAAGGGGTTCATTTTGTTCCGGATCGTTTTGAGAAAACGTATCTGAACTGGATCGAGAATGTTCGTGACTGGTGTATCTCTCGTCAATTGTGGTGGGGTCATCGTATTCCTGCCTGGTACGACGAGGAGACTGGAGAAGTTATTGTATCTGCTGAAGATCCGACAACATTGCCAGAATACGCTGGACGCAAGCTGAGACAGGATGAAGATGTTCTGGATACATGGTTCAGCTCCGCATTATGGCCGTTTTCTACTTTAGGCTGGCCGGAAGACACGGAAGATCTGAAACGTTACTACCCGACAAGTGTACTCGTAACAGGGTATGACATTATTTATTTCTGGGTGGCGCGTATGATCTTTACCGCTCTGGAGTTCACGGAAGAGGTTCCGTTCAAGGATGTGCTGATGCACGGTCTTGTTCGTGATGCAGACGGACGCAAGATGTCCAAATCGCTAGGCAATGGTGTTGATCCGTTGGATGTGATTGAGAAATATGGTGCGGATGCAATGCGTTACATGATCTCTACAAGTAGTACTCCGGGTCAGGATCTCCGTTTCCGCTGGGAACGGGTGGAACAGGCTCGTAACTTTGCCAATAAAATCTGGAATGCATCGCGCTTCGCTTTGATGAATCTGGAAGGGTTCACCTATGAAGATCGCGATATTAGTGGAGACCTTGGAACAGCGGATTACTGGATTTTGCACCGCCTGAACGAAACTTCTCGTGATATTACGCGTCTAATCGAAGCATATGAATTTGGAGAAACAGGCCGTTTGCTGTATAACTTTATTTGGGATGACCTATGTGACTGGTATATTGAATTTGCGAAGTTGTCCTTCTATGGGGAAGATCCGGTTGCCAAGAAGAAAACACAATCGGTGCTTGCTTATGTGCTGGATCAGACTATGCGCCTGATTCATCCGTTCATGCCGTACATTTCGGAAGAGATCTGGCAGCATCTGCCGCATGAAGGCGAAACGATTACGTTGGCTTCCTGGCCTGTGTATGACCCTGCACTGGAGAACCCAGAAGCGGTTGCCGAGATGAACCTGCTTATGGATACCATTCGTGCAGTACGAAACATCCGTGCAGAAGTAAACGTACCAATGAGCAAGAAAATTGAATTGATGGTGAAAGCGAACAACGCAGAGACATCCAGCATCATTGAACGCAACAGCCATTACATCAAACGTTTCTGTAATACGTCCGAGTTCGACAGCGGCTTGGATCTGAGTTCACCGGATAAAGCAATGACTGCAGTCATTACTGGGGCTGAGTTGTACTTGCCGCTGGCGGGTCTTATTGATATTGATCAGGAAGTGGCTCGTCTGGAGAAAGAGTTGCAGAACCTTGAGGGCGAAGTACTCCGTGTGGAGAAAAAGCTGGCGAACGAAGGCTTTGTTGCCAAGGCTCCTGCCAAGGTTATTGAGGAAGAGCGCGCCAAGCAAGCGGATTATTCCGATAAACGGGATAAGGTGATTGCACGAATCAAGGAACTGAAAGGTTAATATATTCGGGTCGGATGGAGTGCTTCTGCGCCATCCGGCCGCTTTTTTCAACCAAACTCAAACCAAAGGTGAATCATATGACGGAACTTAACGGGACAGAAATAGCATCTCCTTTACTTACCTATGACGAGGCCGTGAACTGGATCAATGGCCTTATTCCTTTTGGCATCCGACCTGGATTGGAACGAATCGAGGGATTGATGTCATTGCTGGGTAATCCTCACCAGCGTCTCAAATTTATTCATGTCGCGGGAACGAACGGCAAAGGTTCGACTTGCGCTTTTTTGACGTCAGTGCTTCTTCAGGCGGGATATGATGTTGGAACGTTTACGTCCCCTTATATCACCAAATTCACAAACCGTTTTCAGTACAACGGTGAGGATATCCCGGAAGAAACGTTGCTCAAAATCTCAAACCGCCTGTATCCATTGGTTCAAGAGATGGCTTCAACTCCCCTTGGATCACCTACGATGTTTGAGGTATCTACAGCAATCGCCCTTCTGTATTATGCGGAAGAGTGCTACCCTGACATTGTAGTATGGGAGACAGGGCTCGGGGGAAGGATGGACGTAACGAATATTGTTACACCCGTGGTATCGGTCATTACCAATATCGGTATGGACCATACGGATGTACTGGGAGATACGATTGAGGCGATTGCTGGAGAGAAGGCGGGTATTATTAAGGCGGGGGTACCCGTTGTTACCTGTGCCACGCAGCCAGAGGCTGTGAAGGTGATCCAGGAGACGGCAGAGCGGCTGCGTTCAACCGTGTATCTGGCGGGAGATCGTTTCTCCTATCATAGACTGGACAGTGATGAGAACGGACAATCTTTTCATTTTACAGGACCGTTCCGTGATCTGGACGCTCGTATTCGCATGCAGGGCGTACATCAATGCGACAATGCAGCGGGCGCACTTATGGTACTAGAGTTGCTTCGCCAATACATGGCATTTATGCTGGATGATGAAGATATTGCGCTTGGACTGGAACATGCCTTCTGGGCAGGACGGTTCGAGAAAGTGGTTGATCAGCCCCGCATTGTTCTGGATGGAGCGCATAATCCGGAGGGGGCCGAATCGCTGGCCAAGAGCATTATCGACGTATATCCTCACAACAAGTTAATTTTGATGATGGGCATGCTGGCGAATAAGCATCACGAAGCGTATTTGCAGCATATACTGCCACTAGTGGATACGCTGATCCTGACCGAGCCAGATTTCCGACGCAAAATGGATGCAGCCGAATTGCTGCAGATCGTCGAACGGGTACGTCCCGCCATTGCGAAACCGGAGCTGGAAATCATCGTCGAGCCCGAATGGGTAAAGGCACTTGATCTATTGAAGTCACGGACGGAAGCGGAAGATCTGGGGGTGGTGTCCGGCACATTGTACCTGATTGCAGATGTGCGGGCAGCCCTTTTGCATCAAACCGATTCTGAAAAAGGTTGGTGAAAGTTTTGTTAAATACATCGGAACACGTTCATTTTATAGGGATTGGCGGATATGGCATGAGTGCCATCGCGAGAGTTATGCTTGAGATGGGATACACCGTTACCGGATCGGATGTCGCTTCACAGGAGTTGACCGAGAAGCTGGCAGCCAAGGGAGCGAAAATATATATCGGACATACGGCAGAGCATGTAAACGGGGCAGACCTGGTTGTCTACTCCACGGCAGCTCCAGCTGATAATGTGGAACGGGTAGCAGCTGAAAAGCTGAACATCCCGATTCTGCATCGCGCCCAGATGCTCGCGCGTTTGCTGAACGAGCGCAAAGGTGTGGCTGTAGCCGGGGCTCATGGCAAAACAACCACGTCATCCATGATTGCACTCGTTATGGATAAATGTGATACAGACCCGACATACATCATTGGCGGGGAAATCATGAACGTGGGCACCAACGCCAAGGCAGGCCAAGGCGACTGGGTTGTTGCAGAGGCGGACGAGAGCGACGGTTCATTTTTGCAGTATCACCCTTGGCTCGGTATTGTGACTAATATTGAAGCGGATCACCTTGAGAACTATAACAGTGATTTTGAAGAACTCAAAAAGGCTTATGTGCAGTTCCTGAGTCAGATTCGTCCAGAAGGCACGGCCATTGTATGTGCTGACGACGAGAATGTTCAAGCCATTTTACCGGAGCTGAAATCACGGGTGACCACATACGGCATTGATTATGCTGCTGATTATACAGCAACAGATATCGTGCTTGGCGACCGCCGAATTTCCTTTACGATGAGCCATCAGGGCAATGTGTTGGGTAAGGTGGAGTTGTCAGTTCCAGGTAAACATAACGTTTATAATGCGATGGCTACGGTTATTACCTGTCTGGAAGCAGGTATTCCATTTGAGAAAATTACAGCCGCCATTATCCAGTTCCATGGAGCGAAACGCAGATTCCAGGTGCTGGGTGAGGCGCGTGATATGCTGATTATTGATGATTATGCTCATCACCCGACCGAGATTGAGGCTACAATCAGTGCGGCCAAAGCAACAGGGAAACGTATCATTGCGGTATTCCAACCACAGCGTTACACACGTACGTTCTTCCTGCTTGATGCGTTCAGTCGTGCCTTTGCAGAAGCAGATGAGGTTCTCATTACCGATATCTATTCCCCTGCGGGCGAAAAACAGATTGAAGGTGTTCACTCGGCTAGGCTGGTTGAACTCATTGTTCAAAACAGTAATGCTTCTGCGCGTTATCTTCCGACAAAGGAAGAAGTTGTTGCAGATCTGCAGAACCGTCTTCAGCCAGGCGATCTTGTGCTCACGATGGGTGCAGGTGATATCTGGAAAGTTGGCGATACACTTGCCAAAGGGTTGAAATAATTACAATCATAAAACCGTCTGACTTCATTTCGAAGCAGGCGGTTTTTTTGCATGAAATGGAATGTTTCTAATTCTCTCCGCATATAGCTGTTATAAATGGGACAAAGGAGAGGGTACGGGGTGAGCAATGCTAGAATGACGTTTCGCTTTGGGGATAACGAGTCGGACAAGCCTGAAAACAAGGGGATACCCACATCCAGCACATTTGTAGCTTTGAGTGAAGAAATTCCGCACAGTCCAACGCCAACACCAACGCGGTTGAATTCAACGCCTTCATGGACACCAGAGGATATTCCCGGTGACTGGGGAGAGACGATACTGACAGGCTCCACTGTACCTGAACCTTACCAAAGAACGGACAAGGATTCGAAACTCGATGAGCCTGGATATAATTATAATCATCTTACTGCGTATCCGGGAGATGAGGACGAGAACAGATCGGACGAGAATTATGGAGGTCATGATTGGCTTGCAGATAGTGAAAACTACTCTTATAAGCGAAATCGTCCCCCAAGGGGCTGGAAAATGATTGGTTCAGTAACGGGTGCACTTGTAACCGGTGCCCTCTTCGGCATGGTAATTCTTTCTTTTTTTAATCGTGAAGGTGCCGTAGACCCTGGGAGCAAGATCCCTGCCAATCAGGCGGTATCGGCCGTAACAGGTCAGCAGGGAGTGGCAGGTTCGGAACAGCAGCTCCAGGCAACGACTACAGGTGGCAGCTATTATGCCCTGCAATATGGTGTGTTCAGTTCTCCTGAACGCGCTGAACAGGCGAAGGTGGAACTGTCCCAGGCAGGCATTGCCGCAGGCTCCGACCCGGAGGATGGTAATCGGGTGTATGCTGGCATTTCGGCTGACCGTGAGGAGGCCAAGCTGCTCAGCTCAAGGCTTAAGGCCGAAGGAGTGGAGCTGTACGTCAAGGAAATCGTCAACCCAGAAGTGAACCCGGCAGTATTTGGCGGAAAAGCAGAGGATGTGCAGCAATTCTTCGCAAGTGGATCTGCTTTGGTTGAACAACTGTCTACCCTCTCGATCCAGCAACTTGGTCAGTCTGTTCCAGAAGCCGTCTCAACCGAAACGATGACCTCATTACAGAACCAGCATCAGCTCTGGCTGACCGGTTTGAATAGTATTGCACCAGGCCTGAGTGCAGACGTGCAACCCTATGTATCGGCGATGGGAAAATCGATGGCCAGTGCGGTAACAGCAATTGCCGAATACAACAAAAATCCGGCTAATGTGCATATGTGGTCTGTACAGTCCGATCTGATGGAATATGTATTACAACAAAAAAAATGGCTTGAAGCGATAAAACAGTAATCACCGCTTTCCCATAACACAGCCTTGAAATACCTATCCGGCAAGGAACTGGAAATAGTTCCCCTTGCCGGATTTGTGTTTGTATTGACGTACAAAACCCCGTATAATAATGTGGGTGTCAAAAAATGGCGAGGGAAGATCACCGATGAAAAAAAACTTCGGCATGTTATTGCTGTTTCTGCTGCTCGGCTGGCTAGCCGGTGCGTGGATCGCCAAGGCACTGCAGCCTGTAAAGGCCGTTGCCTTTCTAACGAAAGCCACGACCATTCGTTGGTCGCCGCAGGCTGATCTGGATATTATCAGTTATGATATTTCACTTCAATTTCAAATGAGCCTCCTGAGTCTGATCGGTATTATTGCTGCTGTATGGCTGTATCGCAGGTTATAGGAGAATGACGAATTTTGACGAAGAAACTAAAAAAAATGATATCTACTAGCGTGATCCGACAGGATGTCGCCGTAGCTTAAGGGGCCGGTTATTTTGGATAAAACACAACAGCGTCGTATTATTCTGGCTTCCACTTCGCCGCGGCGTAAAGAACTGATCGCATCACTCCATCTAGCTTTTGAAGTAATACCAAGTCACGCCGATGAAGATACACCGCCGGAATGGACTCCTGAACAGACGGTACAGGAGCTTGCGATGCGTAAGGCGCTTGCCGTTTATCGCGGGCTGGAAGGTCGCGAACAGGATGCTGTTATTATTGGTAGTGACACTGTTGTCGTTCTGGATGGTGATATTCTTGGTAAACCCGTAGACGAAGCGGACGCTGAACGAATGTTATCTCGTCTACAGGGGCGTGTACACCGTGTTTTCACGGGAGTAGCTTGTATCGATGCAAGTAATGGACAATCCATGGTTCAATATCGACAGACTAATGTAACGATGAAGGAACTGTCTGAAGCTACGATTCGTGCGTATGTTCAGACTGGAGAGCCTTCGGACAAGGCGGGATCATATGCCATTCAGGGCATTGGTGCTTCATTGATAGAACGTGTTGAAGGATGTTATTTCAATGTGGTGGGCCTACCGTTGTCCTTGCTAAGCGACATGCTGGATGGATTTGGCGTACATGTATTGCCACGTACATGAAATTCCGCAATTGACGATCTGAAAAGAGGGAACATATGGAGTCGCCTCAATATATGATGCGCGACATCCCCCAGGAAGAACGCCCGAGAGAACGCATGATGGAATATGGGGCGGGCGCCTTAAGCCATGCTGAATTGCTGGCGATCTTACTTCGAACAGGTACAAGACAGGAATCCGCAGTGCATATGGCACAGCGGATTCTGACTGAAGCGGGTGGAATTCGCTCGTTGATGGATTTGAGCCTGGAAGAACTGACTGCGATGAAGGGTATCGGCATGGCCAAGGCTGTACAGCTGAAAGCTAGCATTGAGCTTGGTCATCGGATTGCGAAGAGCAGACTTACACAGTCAACTTCAATTCGTACCCCACGTGATGCGGCCGATATCCTTACCGAACAATTGCGTTACTTGCAGAAAGAACACTTTGTGTGTCTTTTCCTGAATAGCAAAAACCACATTATTGCCCAGGAAACACTCTCCATGGGTAGCCTTAACGCTTCGATTGTTCATCCGCGTGAAGTGTTCCGGGCTGCCATCAAATGCAGCAGCGCCTCTATTGTGTGCGCACACAACCATCCCAGTGGTGATCCTACGCCTAGTCCAGAGGACATCCAAATAACCAAAAGACTGATCGAAGCCGGCGAAATTGTAGGCATAGACGTGCTGGATCACATTATTATCGGAGATGGAACGTACGTAAGTTTGAAGGAGAAGGGCTTAGTATAATATAATGGTTGGCGTTGATGTTTTCCTATGAATGTTGACGGCGTTGTCCGTAGAAGATAGGTTCACTTTACAAATGCAAAACAATGCAACACAAAACAAATGCGAATATTAGCTCCACCATTATGGTGGTAATGAAAATGAAATGCTCTTGATTCACTGGGGCGGCTATATGAGGCAGAAAAGGAGATTACGTCATGTTTGGTGGTTTTACGAAAGATTTGGGTATTGATTTGGGGACAGCGAATACGCTGGTTTATGTACGTGGAAAAGGAATTGTGGTGCGCGAACCTTCGGTTGTCGCTATACGGACAGATACAAAAACTATCGAGGCAGTAGGTGAAGCCGCCAAAAAAATGATTGGACGTACACCAGGTAACATTCGTGCCATTCGTCCAATGAAAGATGGCGTTATTGCCGATTTCGATACAACGGCAACGATGATCAAATATTTCATCCGTGAGGCGCAGAAACAACGCTCCATGTTCCAACGTCATCCGAACGTGATGGTATGTGTACCATCCGGGATTACTGCAGTAGAACAACGCGCGGTTGAAGATGCAACCAAACAGGCTGGAGCACGTGAAGCCTATACGATTGAAGAGCCCTTTGCAGCTGCCATTGGTGCAGATCTGCCTGTATGGGAACCAACGGGTAGTATGGTTGTCGATATTGGTGGCGGTACAACGGAAGTGGCTGTCATCTCTCTTGGCGGTATTGTAACAAGTCGTTCGGTTCGTGTAGCGGGTGACGAGATGGATGAATCCGTAATTCAATACATTAAACGCCAGTATAATCTGATGATCGGTGAACGTACATCGGAGCAGTTGAAAATGGATATCGGATCAGCTATGCCGCTTGAGCAAGTGGAAACAATGGAAATTCGTGGACGCGACCTCGTTACAGGCCTGCCGAAGACGATTACGATTACTTCGGATGAAATCAGCGAAGCTCTGGCGGATACGGTGAATGCCATTGTTGAAGCTGTAAAAGTAACATTGGAGAAATGTCCTCCTGAGTTGGCAGCAGATATTATGGACCGTGGTATTGTTCTCACAGGTGGCGGCGCATTGCTTCGCAATCTGGACAAGCTGCTTGCTGGTGAGACAGGAATGCCTGTTATCGTAGCGGAGAACCCGCTCGATTGCGTTGCAATCGGAACAGGTAAAGCGCTTGAGAATATTCATTTGTTCAAGAGCAGAAGCAGTTCGGCAGTTCGTTCCAAACGTTAATTGATATATGCTATGCTTGGCTCGTTTATCGACCAAAGGGCATGATATCAACGAAGAGGACCCGGTTAACCCCGGGAGAGCTATTACCCGCATACCCGGGGAGAATCGACTGATATTCTCGATGGGACTATAAGTCTGACAGTCTCCCCACCGGGCATGGCTCGGAAGAGAATAATGGATGTTAGAGGGTGGTCGAACTGTTTAAACTGCTGGGTAACAAAAGACTTTTTGTTTTGCTGGTGGGCCTTGTTACATTTATCGCGTTAATGGGCTTTACGCTCGGTCCGCGAACCGCTCTATCCTGGCCGGAGAAATTCCTGAAGGATTCAGTCGGATTTGTACAATACGTATTTTACAAGCCCGCTTCTTCTGTAGCGGGCTTTTTCAAAGATTTGGCGAACATGCGTACGGTATATCAAGAAAATGAAGAGCTTCGCATTGCAATGGGTCACTATACCCGAGATCGGCTGAAATACAATGATATGGAGCAGGTGAATGAACAGCTCCAGAAAGCTCTCAATTTTACAGAGGAACAAAAAAATCGGTATAACTACGGTTCACGAATTGCTCAAGTCATCAGTGCTAACTCTGACCCGAACAGCAGAACGATTAATATCGATATTGGTGAAAATGCGGGAATCAAGGCTGGAATGGCTGTTACTTCGCAAGAGGGGCTGGTTGGGGTTGTCAGTCATGTCAGTTCATATACGTCAACGGTTAATCTGTTAACATCCATGGACGCCAATGATCCAACATCCAACGCCATTGCAGCTACAGCGGTTGGTAAAGAAAAAGTGTTTGGTATGATCGAGAGTTATGATCCAAAATCCGGCATGCTAAAAATGACCAAGATTTCAGAGGATTCAGATATCAAAGAAGGGGATGAAATCATCTCCTCCGGGATTATCAACAATTTTCCGAAGTACATGCGTATCGGAGAAGTGGAGAAGGTTGAAAAAAGCGAATATGGTTTAACACAAACTGCTACAATTAAGCCCTATGCAAGCTTTTTGGACTGGAAAGAGCTGATTGTGATTATTCCACCTGAGGTAAAAGAATAATGGTAACGCGCAAGCAAGTCTTATTCCTGTTACTGTTCGTTTTGTTCATTGTTGAGGGAACGATCCTTCCGCTGCTCATTCCTTCGGCCTGGCAAATGCGTATTTCTGCCAACCTGGTCTACATCGTGATTTTGTTTATTGCTGTATATCATCATCGGCACACGGCGTTGGTGCTTGGCATATTATTTGGACTCTTGCACGATGTCGTATTCTACGGCGAAATGATTGGACCATACGGATTCTCGATGGGATTATCGGCATATATGATGGGACTTATTTTTCAAGCGCCGCGTGCACCACTGCCGGTTATGGTTTCCGTCGTCCTTTTGGGAAGTCTGCTGAATGACACCATGTTATTCTTTCTGTACAAGCTCTTCCAACTCAATCATGTGACATTTGACTGGGCATTGCTTGAATACATGATTCCCAATTTGTTCATTCATTTTGTGTTCGCGCTGATCATTTATGTTCCTCTTCGGAAACAACTGGAGCGGATTGGTAAGAGAAAGAGCAAAGCACAAGAAGCTTCTTGATACATTTTATGGAGTGAGAAGCAGGAACTTGGGGACCCGGGCACGAAATGTAATGAGATGGGAGGGACAGGCTTATGACGGTAAAATCGAATCACGTAACGATTAAAGGCATCCGAGACGGCCTGGTTTTCCTGTTGGACGATCAATGTGAATTCGAGGAATTGCTCTACGAGCTCCGCTATAAGCTGGAACACAGCCATCAAAATATTTTAACCGGACCGATTGTTCATGTGGATATCAAACTGGGCAGCCGCGAAGTGACGGAGGACCAGAAAGAAGCAGTTCTTGATATATTGAAACAAAAAGGGAATTTGCTCATTCGTTCCATTGACTCACCGGCCCTTAAACCAGAGGTTAAAGGGCCGCCGCCGATTGTAACCATGTGTGGTATGGTACGTTCGGGTCAGGTGCTTCATCATGAAGGGAATCTACTGTTTCTTGGTGATATCAATCCGGGGGGCACAGTAACGTGTACCGGAGATATATATGTTTTGGGTTCACTCAGAGGCATGGCTCACGCTGGAATTGGTGGGGACGAAGACTCGATCATTGCTGCTTCGGTGTTTGCACCAACGCAGCTGCGGATCGCTGACATCATCAGCCGTCCTCCCGATGAGTGGGAGAGCCGAGAGACCGGAATGGAATTTGCTTATTTACAGGACAATCAGATGCAGATCGACAAGATGAGCAATATCGTTCGGTTGCGCCGAGATTTTAATGTGTTTAAAGGAGTGTAGCTCATGGGAGAGGCGATCGTGATCACTTCGGGTAAAGGCGGCGTGGGTAAAACAACCACCTCGGCAAACATCGGGACAGCGCTGGCGCTGCTCGGCAAAAAGGTTTGTCTGGTAGATACCGATATCGGCCTTCGCAATCTGGATGTCGTGATGGGACTCGAAAACCGGATCATTTATGATCTGTGCGACGTTGCAGACGGCCGCTGCCGACTGAATCAGGCTTTGGTCAAAGATAAACGTTTTGAAGAATTATATATGCTGCCTGCAGCACAAACGAGAGATAAGAACTCTGTGTCACCAGAACAGGTGAAGGATATTATTCTCGAACTAAAAAAAGATTTTGAATACGTCATTATTGATTGTCCAGCCGGAATTGAGCAGGGGTTCAAAAATGCGGTTGCAGGAGCTGACCAGGCCATTGTGGTCACTACACCAGAAAATGCGGCTGTGCGTGATGCGGACCGTGTCATTGGTTTGCTGGAGAGTTCGCACATTAAATCGCCAAAATTGGTTGTGAACCGTATCCGTAACAATATGGTCAAATCAGGCGACATGCTCGACATTGACGGCATTTTGCAAGTACTTAATATTGATCTGATCGGGATCGTTCCTGATGATGAACTTGTCATCAAGGCAGCCAACTCGGGAGAGCCCACAGTAATGAATCCGGATTCACTTGCGGCCATTGCCTATCGAAATATTGCCCGTCGTATTCTGGGAGATACCGTTCCTCTGATGCAATTGGAGCAAAAAAAGGGTGCTTTCACACGTTTTAAGAAGTTTTTTGGAATGGGTTAACTGGCTCTTCCTTATCACATTTATGTATGACAGCCGTGGCCCTCAAGCCCGGCTTTTTGATTATTATGGAGCCTTTGATTAAAGGCGACTTGTATGAAACAGGATATGTACTTCACAGGAGGACTCCACGTTGTGGGGTTATTTTTGCTTCCAGCCGAAGCTTGTTCATATTATGAACGAGCCCCTCATAAGATGTAGTAAACAAGCCTCGGCGGGAGGACATTCCATGAATACGAAACTCAGAATCAAGCAGAGAAGAGAAGAGCGCATTCGGCGGTTAATGGATGGTGCTACGGAAGAAATTATGCAGCAGCGAGAATCGGGCTCGGTATCCGATAAGCGTTCATCTGCGCAACGTAATCCTTTCTCGTCTATGGATATACAAGAAAATCTACGAACGGCAAGATCTTCGTTGGCGGAACAGGAAAGAGATCCGGAGTGGCTGTGGAAAAAAGAGAATGGGCATTATGGTCCTGGCGGCCATCCACGCTTTAATCTGATGAAGTCATTCGTGGGACGAACGGTGGTTAGCATTTTATTATTCGGTGGTGTCTGGGGATTGTTTCAGTTGAACACCTCATGGACGACACCTGCCAAAACCGTAATCGCCGATGTGCTGCATCGGGATATGGATTTTGCTTATGCTGCTGCTTGGTACGAACGGCATTTTGGTGGAACGCCGTCATTCCTGCCTGTTCTTGGACATACCACCGATCCTGTGAACGGCTCGGGAATTCGACATCTGCTCGGCAAACCGATCTCGGGAACTGTCGTTCAGCCTTTTGCTCTGAGCATGAAAGGCATTGAGATTGTTCCTGAAGCTGGCGGTACGGGACTTATTCAAGTAGTTAGTTCAGATGCCGGACGAGTACTTCAGGTATTGGATGATCCGGAAAATGGGACAACGGTTGTAATCCAGCACTCGGGTCAAGTCACAGCGATATACGGACGCTTGAACGAGAGTGAAGTCCAGGTGAATGATTGGGTAGAAGCGGGTGACGCGGTCGGTAGCATAAAGGAGACTGGAAATGATCAACCTGCCACATTGTATTTCGCTGTAAAAGAGGGCGAGCAGTATGTAGACCCTGCGGAAGTGGTTGCCCTTGATTAGGTTGTGGGGTGTACGTATCTCGTTTCATCCTTTTTTTGTGATTATCATGATGGCTTCCCTGTTGACTGGCAACTTTATTGAACTCATCACGCTGTTTGCCATCGTTTTTATTCATGAATGTGGACATGCTGCAGCGGCAGCCCTTCTGGGCTGCCGTGTCCTTTCGATACAGATGCTTCCTTTTGGCGGCGTCGCCGTTATTGAGGATGCCGGAAATATTACAGCCCGGCGGGAGATCATTATCGCTTTGGCAGGCCCGTTTCAAAATATGCTCATGGTTGGAATCGTTTTGTTGCTGAAGTATGGGAATCTGGGAGACCCGCTTTTTTTGGATTATATTATACAGGGGAATCTGCTGATTGCCCTATTTAACCTGCTACCTGTGTTGCCACTGGATGGAGGTAAAATTGTACAGGCACTCGTTAGTCTTGCTGCTCCCTACTATACGACATTGATGTGGACTTACAGAATCAGCATTCTGTGTAGCGCAGGGGTTATCTTGGTTGCCATCGGTCGCTGGTTTACCGGTGATTACGGGCTGCCGTTAAATATCCTGTTGATCGGAATTTTTCTGTTCTATTCCAATGTGACCGATTACCGAAATATTCCCTACCGGTTTATCCGATTTCTGATGAATCGTGAAAGTGCATTCACCCGTCATGCGGCTACAGGCAGTTTGGCGCAGCCGATAATCTCATTTCCGGCGAAACCTTTGGAGACTATTTTGCGTCTATTAAAGAGAGAAAGATACCATATGATATATGTGATGAATAGACAGGGAAGAATCATGGCCGTTTTGCCTGAGCAGCGAATCATCGGTTCTTATTTCAAACAAGACACGGATAAGTTGTAGCATCTTGGTGGATCTATCCTGAATTGGGTTAATACATGTACAATGAGTATGCAAAGATACAGAATGGATGTGGATGAATTGAATTGTCTTCTAGAGGTGAAGCCATGAAACAAATGATTGTACATAATGAACATAACCTCATGCAAATGGCGCTTCTGGAAGAAGGCAAAGCTGTAGAATTCATGGCAGAGCGTACACGCGAGCGTGGACTGCTGGGTTCGTATTTCAAAGGACGGGTAGTGAACGTGTTACCAGGTATGCAAGCTGCTTTTGTGGATATCGGTCAGAAAAAGAATGCTTTTCTGTATGTGGACGATGTATTGCATCCCAATCTGGAGAAACAACCCAAAGTGAAGCCTTCAATTTCGGAGCTGCTTCGTCCAGGTCAGGATGTAATCGTCCAGGTCCTGAAGGAGCCAGTAGGAAGCAAGGGAGCCCGGGTGACGACTCATTATTCGCTGCCGGGCCGCTGGCTTGTCTACATGCCTTTAGCGGACTATGTAGCCGTCTCCAAGAAAATTGCCCGTGAGGGCGATCGTTCCCGCCTCAAAACGCTGGGTGAACAACTGAGACGGGACGAAGAGGGGCTTATCATACGAACCTTATCCGCAGAGGAACAGAGGGAAGCCATTCAGGCCGACCTGGAAACATTACGTGAGCAGTGGCGTCTGATTCGTGAAAAAGCGGATAGTTTGCCTTCACCAAGCCTGCTGCATCGAGATCACAGTATGGTTCAGCGGATCATTCGTGATGTGTATACGCCTGGCAGCGATGAAGTCATTACGGATAATGAAGCACAAGCCCGTGAATTGAGTGCTTTGCTGGAGGAGATCTGTCCAGGCCATCAACCTAAAGTACAGGTGTACAGGGGAGAAGAATCAATTTTTGCTGCTTATCGTGTGCAGGAGCAGTTGAACAGGGATTTCGCCCGCAAGATATGGCTGCCTGGAGGCGGATATATTGTCCTTGATCATACCGAAGCGCTCACTGTAGTCGATGTCAATACAGGCAAGTACACGGGAGCAGGCGGCGACAGTCTGGAAGAGACCGTAACGGAAACGAACATGCAGGCAGCGGTTGAGATCGCCCGTTTAATGCGTCTTCGGGATATCGGTGGCATGATTATTGTGGACTTCATTGATATGGAGGAAGCGATGAATCGGCATGAAGTTGCGGCAACGCTGGAAAATGAACTCAAGAAGGATCGAACCAAGGCTTTTGTAATGGGTTGGACCAAGCTGGGATTGCTCGAACTTACCCGTAAAAAGGTACGAGAAGAGAGCACGCTCCCTTACGTGGAGCCGTGTTCTTCCTGTCATGGGACAGGCAAAAGATATATTTCGCCGTTGCATTGATTTTTAGTATAGTTGGTGGTATAATCATCAGGTATGTGTTTAGCCTATTGGTCTTGCACATGCTGTAACCGCACTGGCCGGGTACAAGAACAGTTCCGCAAGGACACTGTCACCTGAGACCGGGCGAGTCTGAGACATGAGGAGGTGCAAGGCAAATGTACGCAATTATTGAAACAGGTGGTAAACAGTACAAAGTCCAAGAGGGCGATGTTCTGTTCATCGAGAAATTGACTGCGAACGATGGCGAAAGCGTAACGTTCGACCGTGTCCTGGCTGTATCTAACGATCAAGGTTTGACAGCAGGTACACCATTGGTTTCCGGAGCAACTGTAACGGCTAAAGTGGAGAAACATGGCAAAGGACAAAAGGTTGTTGTATACAAATACAAACCTAAAAAGAACTACCATGTGAAGCAAGGTCACCGTCAACCGTATACAAAAGTAACTATCGAAGCAATCAAAGCGTAAGAAGGTGCGATAAGTGATTATCGTTCAAATCTTTCGTAATGATGACGGGAGCATCGATCGTTTCTCCATCAAAGGGCATGCTAATTTTGCCAAGCGAGGAGAAGACATCGTATGTGCCGGGGTATCCGCTGTTACAGTGGGTACGGTGAACTCGATTGAAACACTGACTGGTGTCGAAATGGACGCCAAGATGAAGAATGGCTTTTTAAGCGCTTCTTTACCGGTGCTGGAGAAAGACGGAACCTGGTCCCAGGTACAATTGCTACTCGAATCCATGGTGCTTATGCTCACTGATATTGCAGAGTCATACGGAAAGTATATTCAGATAGAGCAAGTCAAATAATCAAAGAAGGAGGACAACCAATCATGTTGAAATTAAATCTTCAGTTATTCGCATCGAAAAAAGGTGTAGGTTCCACGAAGAATGGTCGTGACAGTAACGCACAACGCCTTGGCGTTAAACGTGCTGACGGACAAACAGTAACTGGTGGTAGCATTCTCGTTCGCCAACGCGGAACGAAAATTCACCCAGGTACTAACGTGGGTATCGGTAAAGATGACACTTTGTTTGCGAAAGTTGACGGCGTTGTGAAATTCGAACGTTGGGGACGCGATCGTAAAAAAGTAAGCATCTACCCTGTGAATGTTGCTCCAGTAGCAGCTGCAGTAGAAGCATAATATCGGCATTCCGCCTAAGGAGCCTTCGGCATTTTTGCCGGAGGCTTTTTGTATTTATAGGTTATTCGATAATGAACTGGCAGAAAAGACATGTTATACTTGGTTACGGTGGGGTTTAAACCAACCGAGTTTTGTAGAACGGGGAGAAGCCATGAAATCTTGGAAAAGAGTGCCCTGGATTGCGGCATGTTCACTTCTGATTCCTTTGGTTTTCGTTATGCTGTATCCAGTGATTATTTCAATAGCTGTATACGCATTGTGGTCCGTCGCGGTGCTTTTTGTTTCTGTGAATGTGATGAAGAGACAAGCAGAGGCGGAACGCAGAACCATCATACAATCTATGGAAAAGACAGCAATTGCATCATTAAATCATCATAGGCATGATTGGATGAACGATCTTCAGGTATTGTATGGATATCTTAGACTGGGCAAACTTGATAAATCAGTGCAATGTGTGGAAAGAATAGTAGAGCGGGTTAACGAAGAAAGCCGAATCTCCAGATTGGGTATTCCTTCACTCGTATTTTATCTTCAATCTTTCCGGACCAGTGGAGTCGCTCTGGAATTGCATGTGGTCGTAGAGGAAGAGTTGCAGCTTAGTGCTCTGGTCTCTCCCGAGGATGGCGAGTCGCTTACGGGGGCGATTGCCGATGCGATTCGAGCCTATCAATATGGCGGCGGCCGGTCGTCTTGGGGAGAGGTTCGCAAACTGACCTTGAACTTCGGACAGGATCACGGAGATGTGGTTGTCCGGCTGGATGGGGATCAAACACCCGATCCGGAAACATTGCGGCAGCTCAATGCCGTACTCAAAGGAAAAAAAGTCAGAACGGAGCAGCTTCCGTCTGAGGATACGTTTATACAATTCAGAATGCCTTGCGGAATATAGGAAGAAGGGGTTAACCAATGTTTGTAGATAAAGCGAAGATTTATGTGAAAGCCGGAGACGGAGGGGACGGAATTATTTCGTTTCGTCGTGAGAAGTATGTACCGAACGGCGGACCTGCCGGAGGTGATGGAGGCAGAGGAGCTGACATTATTTTCCGTGTGGATGAAGGTCTGCGTACGTTGATGGATTTCCGTTACCAGCGTCACTTCAAGGCCCCTCGTGGTGAGAAGGGACGTAATAAAAGTCAGCATGGCGCGAACGCTGAGAACATGATTGTACGTATTCCACCTGGAACCGTGATTTTGGATGAAGACAGTGGAGAAGTACTGGCTGATTTGACACGTCATGGTCAACAGGTTGTTGTTGCTCGTGGCGGACGAGGCGGACGGGGAAACATTCGTTTTGCCACGCCTAACAATCCAGCGCCAGAACTGGCCGAAAATGGCGAAGAAGGTCAAGAACGTTACATCGTACTTGAGCTTAAGGTCATGGCAGATGTCGGTTTGGTTGGTTTCCCAAGTGTCGGGAAATCTACACTGTTGTCTGTTGTTTCGGCAGCCAAGCCAAAGATTGGAGCATATCATTTTACAACCATTACACCTAACCTGGGTGTTGTTGGTGTAGGTGAAGGCCGTAGCTTTGTTATGGCCGACTTGCCGGGCCTGATTGAAGGTGCTCACGAAGGTATTGGGCTTGGACATGAGTTCTTGCGTCACGTAGAACGTACACGCATTATCGTTCATGTCGTTGATATGTCTGGTTCAGAAGGACGTGATCCGTTCGAAGACTGGCAGAAAATCAACGAGGAACTCAAATTGTACAATCCTATCCTCGCTGAGAGACCACAAGTTGTAGCAGCCAATAAAATGGACATGCCGGATTCCGAAGCTAATCTCGAAGAGTTTTTGCAGAAGGTTCGTGAAGTTCAACAGGATATTGAAGTTATGCCTATTTCGTCCCTGACACGGAAAGGGATTCAAGAGCTCCTGTATCGTGCGGCTGATCTGCTGGATCAAATTCCGGACGAGCCAGTGGTTGAAGAAGTTGCTGACTTATCCGAACGCAAAGTGTACAGCTTGGACAAAAAAGAGGACGATGGTTTCCGTATTGTACGGGAGAATGAAATCTTCGTGGTCGAAAGTGCCAAGATTGAACGTATGATGAAACGGATGCAGCTGAATTCGCATGAAGCAATTCTCAAGCTGGCGCGTACATTGCGCTATATGGGTGTGGATGCGGAATTGCGTAAACGCGGAGCTGAAGAAGGCACCATTGTGCGCATTGGCGAGTTTGAGTTCGAATTTGTGGAAGGCAGCAGCTATTATTAAGATAGAAGTGCAACCCTTACGAATATAAAGGATTAAAACATATACGCAGAGTAGTGGGAGATTACCCGCTGCTCTGCGTTTTTTTATTTTTCCTTACCTGCACGTGGGATAAACTTGTATACTGTTAGGAATAGTTTTTCAAAAATAGACATGTGAGGTATTGCCCTTTTGAGATAGATCCTTTATAATGTCCACTATATGAATACATGAGTCTTTGAGGAGAGGACGTTCTGTGAATGAACGCTATTACTTAGTACGGGAAGACATTTTGCCAGAGGCTGTGGTGAAGACCATGCAGGTAAAAGAACTGCTAGCTTCCGGGGATGTCAAAACAGTTCATGAGGCGGTTGAACAGGTTGGATTAAGCCGAAGTGCTTTTTATAAGTACAAGGATGGCATCCATTTGATCAATCAGCTTGAACGGGAGCGAATTGTAACGATCTCCATTGATTTGGAGCATCAGTCAGGAATATTGTCTCGTGTGCTCGGACATGTAGCTGGTTATGGAGCCAACGTGCTAACCATTAATCAAAGTATTCCGCTCCAGGGGAGAGCCAATGTTGTCATTTCAGTGGAGACATCACACCTCCATGGGGAAATCGGAGAAATGCTCGATCGGATGCAGGATATGCCCGGGGTTCGACGCACGCGCATTGTAGGCCAAGGTTAATTAGACGTTATCGTAAAACGTTTAGGAATAAGTTGTTTGTATGGTTAAATCGTACAGGGGTGAAGGAGAAAAGACATTGGGGGTAGATCGTTAGTGAAACCGGTAAAAGTGGGGTTGTTGGGTCTGGGTACGGTGGGGACTGGGGTCGTTCGCATCGTGGAAGGAAATCAGGAGGATTTGAGCAGTCAGGTTGGATCACCGATCGTTATAGAGAAGATTGCAGTGAAGAATACGGAAAAAGATCGTGTCATTGCTGTAGACCGTGCGAAGCTCACTGAAGATCCTTGGGAAGTCATTCGTCATCCAGATATTGATGTTATCGTGGAAGTTATGGGTGGCATTGATCAGACCAAAGAGTACATTCTTGAAGCACTGGAGCGGGGTAAGCATATCGTAACCGCGAACAAGGATTTAATGGCACTGCACGGTTCCGAGATTTTGGCTAAGGCACAGGAAAAGCAATGTGATGTATTCTACGAAGCGAGTGTGGCTGGTGGCATTCCGATCATCCGCACGCTGATTGAAGGTTTCTCATCCGACCGGATTACCCGCATTATGGGGATTGTGAACGGAACAACGAACTTTATTTTGACCAAAATGAGCCAGGAAGGCGCCTCATATGAAGAGGTTCTGGCCGAGGCTCAAGCACTCGGATACGCAGAAACCGATCCAACTTCGGATGTCGAAGGACTCGATGCAGCTCGCAAAATGGCGATTCTAGGCACTTTGGGCTTCCGTACCAATGTGGAACTGAAAGACGTAACCGTTAAGGGGATTACATCCGTGACCCGTGAAGATATTACGTATGCCAAAAGACTTGGCTATGAGATGAAGCTACTAGGTATCGCGGATCGTCGGGATGATGAGATCACCATTAGTGTTCAGCCAACGATGGTAAGACAGAATCATCCGATTGCATCCGTCAATGGGGTGTTCAACGCTGTGTATGTACATGGCGAAGCTGTAGGTGAGACGATGTTCTACGGTGCGGGTGCAGGTGAGCTTCCGACGGCAACTTCTGTAGTAGCGGATATCGTGGCTGTGATCAAAAACCTGAAGCTGGGTGTGAATGGCCTTAAAGCGATTGTGCCTTATAAACAGAAGCGCCTGCAAAGTGACGAGCACATTATGTCGAAAAACTTTATTTTGCTGCATGTAGATGACAAGGCAGGGGTACTGGCGCAGATTACACAAATCTTCGCTGAATACGAAGTCAGCCTGGCTTCAGTCGTGCAACAGCCGAACGAGCACAACCCGGATGCTGAGATCATCATTGTTACGCATAACGCTAGCAAGGCAAGCATGGATAAAGTGTTGAAACACTTTGAATCCCTTGCCGTCATTCGTCGAATTAAGAGTGTGTACCGGGTAGAAGGATAATATGTCCCCAAATTCCGGTTTGAATTTTCAGATCTAAATCCAAGTTTAAGGTACACGTTTAACCATATAGATGTATGCAATCATATTCCTATTATTAACGACAAAGGAGTTTACCCACAATGAGATATCAAGGATTACTGCAAACGTATAGAGAGCACCTTCCGGTTAATGAAAACACGCCACTGCTTACGCTTCATGAAGGAAACACACCCCTGGTTCATGCGGAGAATCTGTCCGAGGAACTCGGATTGAATTTATATTTCAAATATGAAGGTCTGAATCCGACTGGTTCATTTAAAGACCGCGGAATGGTTATGGCTGTTGCTAAAGCGATGGAAGAAGGCAGTCGCACGATCATGTGTGCATCGACAGGTAACACTTCGGCGGCAGCAGCAGCCTATGCGGCTCGTGCTGGTCTGAATTGTATTGTATTGATCCCGAATAACAACATTGCGCTGGGTAAACTGGCTCAAGCTATGATCTATGGAGCCAAGGTAATTGCGATTAATGGCAACTTTGACCGTGCATTGGAAATTGTGCGTGAGATTACAGCCAAACATCCAATTACGCTCGTGAACTCCGTGAATCCGTTCCGAATTGAAGGACAGAAAACGGCTGCATTTGAAGTGATTGAACAGCTTGGTCAAGCACCTGATGTACTTGCAATCCCGGTGGGTAACGCAGGGAACATCTCGGCTTACTGGAAAGGATTCAAGGAGTATAAAGAAGCAGGCAAATCGAATTCCCTGCCACGTATGGTCGGTTTTGAAGCGGAAGGCGCGATGGCGATTGTCAAAGGTGAACCGATTCTTGAGCCTGAAACCGTAGCAACAGCTATTCGAATTGGTAATCCAGCAAGTTGGAAAACCGCTGTAGCTGCAGCTGAAGAGTCTGGCGGACAGATTAATTATGTAACTGACGAAGAAATTCTGACAGCATATCGTACGATCGCCGCGCGTGAAGGGATTTTTGCTGAACCTGCATCCGCTGCTTCCGTTGCTGGTGTATACAAACTGAAGAGTGAAGGGTACTTTAAAGGCGGAGAAACTGTGGTTTGTGTACTGACAGGACATGGTCTAAAAGATCCTAATATTGCAATCAAAACGGTAGCGACTGAGCCGCTTGTTGTGGAAGATTCCGAAGAAGCGGTTATGGCGGCAATTGCACAATTGGAGCAACAATCCGTATGAGTTTGCAGCAAAGGGTAACTGTTAAGGTACCTGCAAGTACAGCCAATCTGGGTCCAGGGTTTGATACCCTGGGCATGGCATTGTCTCTGTATGCATGGCTTGAGATGAAACCGGCTGAGCAGACAACATTTCATTTACATGGAGATCATCTGACGGGTTTGCCAACAGATAAATCCAACTTGATATATGAAGTTGCACAGATGGTGTTCAACGAAGCTGGAATCTCCGTGCCGGAGTTGGAGATTTCCATGTATTCCGATATTCCGCTTACTCGGGGACTGGGAAGCAGTGCATCTGCAATTGTGGGTGCGTTGGCTGCTGCTAATGCTTTAATTGGTACTCCGTTATCTGATGCCAAGCTTCTGGACATGGCTACGTCGCTGGAGAAACATCCGGATAATGTAGGAGCCTCGCTATATGGAGGTATCATTACAGCAGCATGGGATGGCAGTCGGGTAGACCATATTCGCATTGAGCCGCATCAGGATTTGCAGACGTTGGTCATCGTACCGGACTTCGAGTTGTCCACTTCGAAAGCAAGAAATGTAATTCCACAGCAGTTTGACAAGTCTGATGTCATTCACAACATAAGCAGATCATCCTTACTCGTTGCAGCTTTGGCAAGTGGGAGATTGGAAATGATTCAAAAGGCGATGTCTGACCGGATTCATCAACCCTACAGGGCATCTTTGGTACCCGGTATGGCTGAAATCCTTGAACATGCGGTCAATCATGGAGCTCTGGGGGCTGCTTTGAGTGGAGCCGGACCTACCGTTTTGACGTTGGTAGATCGTCATGACACTCGTAAGCTCGAACTGGAGCAATATTTGATAGACACAATGAGCCGTGAAGGTATCACTGCTTCTGCATTGTGGTTGGATCCGGATCTGGACGGTGTTACCGTGCTGCCTGATCAAGATGAAAGTCCTTTTATGGACAGAGTTAAAGGGGAAGTTAACGCATGAAACGAATTGCAGTATTACCTGAAGGTTCAGTTTCTCATGAAGCAGTAGATTTTCTGTTTAATGGGGAGCCTTTGGAATTGCTTCATTCCAAACTGATTTCTGATGTTTTCCGGGCTACGGATAGTGGAAAGTCCCAGTATAGTGTCATACCTATTGAGAATACGATTGAAGGCTCCGTTAGTTTGCATATGGACTGGCTGGTTAACGAAGTGGATATTCCGATGCAAGCAGAATGGGTTTATCCATCCATCCAAAATGTCATTGGGCATGGCTCTGAGTTCAGGACAGAGAGTGGTGAATATGATTTCGGGAAAATTACGAAGATCATGTCCCATCCTGTAGCGATTCCACAGTGCCAGAATTTTATTCGCCTGCATTCACCTGGAGCAGATCTTGAGGGTGTTAACAGTACAGCGGAAGCTGTGGAGATTGTTAAAAAAAATCCTGGCAAAGGCTGGGTCGCGATTGGTACAAGGCTGGCTGCACAGAAGCATGGTTTGGACATTATGGCTGAACGGGTTACCGATCATGACAACAACTATACTCGTTTTGTGTTGATAGGCCATGAGCCTGTTCAGATACCACGAGAGCCTGATCATGTGAAAACCAGTTTGCTGGTTACATTGCCTGAAGATGCACCGGGTGCATTGCATCAGGTGCTTTCGGCTTTTGCCTGGCGGAAGCTGAACTTGACCCGATTGGAATCTCGTCCAACGAAGAAGAGGTTGGGGAGTTATTATTTTTACATTGATGTTGAAGAAAGTGCAGATTCGGTATTGCTTACCGCAGCCATGGCTGAGATTGAGGCTTTGAATTGTCAGGTACGTGTTCTTGGCAGCTATCCGTGTTATACATATCCTTCGTTGAAAACGACCTGAATCAGGACGTACATTGGTGAAGGTTGTCATAAGACTGGGTAATGTGTGCAAGAACAGCTTGTCATTTGTTGTCCAATGAGCGAGATAAATGTAGTTTCGGAATCAGGGGATGGAAATTTTATGGAGGTGCAGTCATCGGTGTCAGAACAATGGATTTACTTGGATGGTCGATATGTGACCAAGGAGAATGCAACCGTTTCGGTATATGATCACGGATTTTTGTATGGAGACGGTATTTTCGAAGGTATTCGTATTTATAACGGTAACATTTTCAGATGCAAAGCGCATTTGGATCGTTTGTACGATTCAGCTAAATCCATCAGTCTGAACATTCCGTTGTCTTATGATGAGATGCTGGAAGTGATGGCTGAAACGGTACGTCGCAATGATATGCGTAACGGTTATATTCGTCTGATCGTTTCACGTGGACCTGGTAACTTGGGTCTTGATCCGCTGCGCTGCCCTAAAGCGTCCGTTATTATCATTGTTGAGCAACTCGCGATCTATCCGGAGGAAGCGTATCTTACTGGGTTGAAAGCCGTGTCTGTATCGCAGCGCCGCAACATTCCTGATGCACTTAATCCAAAAATTAAATCATTGAACTATCTGAACAACATTCTTGTTAAAATTCAGTCTAACTATTCAGGTGCCGGTGAAGCGATTATGCTGAATTCCCAAGGTTACGTTACTGAGGGTTCGAGTGATAACATCTTCATCATCAAAAATGGTGTAGTTTATACGCCACCTTGTTATCTTGGTGCATTAGAGGGAATTACACGTCAGGCCATTATCGATCTGTGCGGTGAGCTGGATCTTGAATTAAAAGAAGTGCCATTTACACTACATGATGTGTACATTGCCGACGAAGTCTTCTTCACTGGAACAGCCGCAGAAGTTATTGCTGCA
The DNA here is from genome assembly GCF_900101205.1 of Paenibacillus sp. OK060. Classification (NCBI taxonomy): domain Bacteria; kingdom Bacillati; phylum Bacillota; class Bacilli; order Caryophanales; family Paenibacillaceae; genus Paenibacillus; species Paenibacillus sp. OK060. The sequence continues at coordinate 2,369 of NZ_FNFR01000008.1, read as the reverse complement.
TATGAGGTGGACGGCAGAACGATTGGAACGGGTGTTGCAGGTCCTGTAACCTTGAGATTGCTGGAAGCGTTCCGTCAAATTGTCGACAAAGACGGTTACAAAGTTTGGGAAGAATAAAAGGAACGAACTAAATAGGAAGCAGGAAATCCTTCTTGTCTCAGAAAATCAGCATACCTGGAGTATGCGGTTTTTGGGGCGGGAAGGATTTTTTTTGCTTAGTTGATGTCATTGGCCCAATTTCTGCATAGGATGTAGTAACGGTATGGGCGAATGCACTGCCCAAGTATCACGTCTAGGAGGTTAGTTCCAAGTGAAAATACACATGGTGAAAAAAGGCGACACATTATATCTGCTGTCCCAAAAATATAATGTAGCGTTGGACAAAATTATCGCAGCTAATCCCCAAATTGCAAATCCTGACAAGTTGGAGATCGGCATGAAGGTCAAAATCCCTGCGGAGCCTGTAACACCAAAGCCAGAAGGCGTGTTGCACAGTCATAAAGTCCAGCAAGGAGATTCGTTGTGGAAGTTGTCACAGGCTTGGGGAGTTCCGTTGAAAGATATGATCAATGCGAACCCGCAATTGAAAAATCCTAATGCTCTTCTTGTAGGGGAGACCGTGTACATTCCATCAGCGAATGCACCGGGGAATGCGGCTTCAGAGAATGGTGCCTCATCCAATGTTGCTCATGAGAAGCTGTCTCCTGAAGGGAAGGAATACACGGGAGTTAAAGAAGAAACGCCTCCAGTCGTACCAGTAGTCCCAGTACCTGAACCAGCTCCTTTACCGGAAGTCTCCAATGCGGTTCCGGCTCCTGTACCTGCAAATCCGGTCGTACCTAATATCAAGCCAGAAGTGGAAGTGTTACCTCAGTTACCTGAAATTCCTGAAGAGAAACCGCAGAAGGAAGCTCAGAAGAAAGAAAATACCAAATCTGAAGTGCAATTAAAACCGATAACTGAAGCGCCGACGTATACGATGCCTAATATCTCACCTGAAGTCCTGCCTTTACCTGTAATACCTAACAACACGAAATGGCCTACAGAAGTAGCTCCTGCGACCAAAGCTCCATGTGGTTGCGGCAGTAAAATGCTGCATGCTCCTGCCGAGCATCCCTATGCCCAAGTTCCTGTACCTGCACAAGAGGTATACACTGCTCCACAAAACATGTATACGGCTGGGGCGAACGACAATGCTACATTCCCAGGTATACCTGAAGTGAGTCCTTACTCCATAGGTAATACATCCAACACGCCTTGGACCGGCGCGGAGTATAATCATAACAACGTTATGCCAAACGTATCTGCTGAGATGCAGAACAACTCGTATCCGATCGCTCCATCAGGTCAAGTGAACAGCCCATACCCTCCATTTGCGGCCAATGAGCATATGAACCACCAACCGCCTCATATTTCTCCTTACTCTATGCTTCCGTACCCGCCATGCGGATGTGGCAACCATCATATGCCTAACCATCAATACGCACATCCCTCACATAACTACCAGAACCCAGCGTGGGGCACATACAATCCTTATGGGATGCAACCCGAAATGACCACATCCATGATGCCTAATCAGCCATTGGAGTATGCCTATCAAAATCCATACCCTACTCAGAACATGGTGCCGCCGTCTCCATTGGGTGCATTTGGTGAACTGTATCCTCCACAAGGTAAGGGGGGAGGCAAAAAGGGTGGACGTGACGAGGCTAACTTAAGCCAGTCCTCTACAGAGAGTGAGGCTGAGTTTAATCTTGAAGCAAAGCCTAAACAATCAGCCAAAACAGGAACTGCGAAACGCAGAACAGCCAAACCTGCTGCTAAATCTAAATCTAAAGTATCTGTATCCGGGAAACAAGCAAGAGAGCGCACAGGGATAACCACTAAACGTAGTTCTAACAATAAAAAGCGTAGAAATCCCTGGATACAGCAATAACACTGTAAAGTAAACGGAAAACCGTTAATCTTCAAAAGGCCGACTCTGAGAAGAGTCGGCCTTATGAGTTTGTATGGAGAGCATGGTAATCCTACTATAGTATGGAAGTGTCACGTTTGTAGAATTCTTTAGCAGTTATCAAGAAAATCCATGAATGTGGACGGGATTGTTAGGGGAATAGAGCCTTATATTCGCTATAGTTTTATTGGGGGCATTGGGGACTTAGAATCTATTAAATGTTTTTTTGAAAAAACTATTGCATTGGTTTCGTCAGTATGATATATTATTTAAGTCGCCGCTGAAACATAGCGCTGACAACGAAAAGAGTAACACAAACGAGTTTGATCTTTGAAAACTGAACAACGAGTGAGTAACGATCTTGCTTGCAAGATCGACGCTGAGAAATCGGTACACGTCTTCGGACTGTATGATT
>NZ_FNFR01000011.1:0-171608 GCF_900101205.1 Paenibacillus sp. OK060 | reverse complement strand
AACAACTATTCGGTATTAGCTACCGTTTCCGGTAGTTGTCCCAAACTTGAGGGCAGGTTGCCTACGTGTTACTCACCCGTCCGCCGCTAACCATCCGAGAAGCAAGCTTCTCTTCAAGTCCGCTCGACTTGCATGTATTAGGCATGCCGCCAGCGTTCGTCCTGAGCCAGGATCAAACTCTCCAATAAAGATGAATTTCAGTAGCGTGGTTAAACGCTATGAAAATCATCTCAAGTATTTGAAAAGAGCGATAAGCTCATTTTGAAACTGACGAGATTAAAAATCTCATTGTTTTGCTTTGAAATCATACAGTCCGAAGACTCGTACCGATTTCTCAGCGTCGATCTTGCAAGCAAGATCGTTACTCACTCGTTGTTCAGTTTTCAAAGATCAAACTTGTTTTCGTTGCCGTCGTTGTTCTCTTCAGCAACTCTTATATATTATCACGTCCGAACCAACTTTGCAAGCTCTTTTTTTAAGTTTCTTTCGAAGCTTATTTCATTCCCTTGCCACACCGTGTTTCTCGTGTTTTCTTGGCCGGATTAATAATATATCATGTTCTAATACTAATTACAACCCATATTATAAATTAATTTTATCTCAATATATTTAGTTGATCTACTTTCCTATTATAAATGTCTCCAGCGGTTGTTAAGTTAACGGAATCTACGGAACCGCTCTATGCGTTCTATGGGATAGCCTATACTGGCTGTAATTCCAACGTTAATACTCTAATGAACAGTTTGTCTTGTAGGGCCATGAAAACTTTTCTTCATTAATGTTACTACTTATTAAGTTAGCTTCATCTATATACTGTTGTCTTTCATTACAGTAATAGGATATCATTCATTGATCTTTTCGTATTCGCCGAGTCTCGTTTAGAGTCATTTTTGCGTATTAATGTATTTCATATATGCGCATATCTTTACTTCAACATAAATCCCTCTCCCCTTTATGTATATACATGTTAGGCACAATTCACTTTTTAAAATGAAGGGACCTTATTCCTTTTGGCATTTAATTTCCCCAATCTTCAAAGAAATTACCGTTATAGATTTGCGCATTTTTTAATAATGAACACAATAATGAAAGAAATGAGGAAAATTCTGAAAACCTTGGTACTAAAGCATCATTTTCATTCAAAAACTAACATTAGTCTAACCCTATTACGATATATCACATGGATACGAAGCACCATACGTAGGGCGAACACGCATCCAGATGGTCATAATTAGAAAAAGGAGTGAACTATGTTGTTAAATAAGATAAGGTGGAGTACTCTTCCCTTCTTTGCTAAAAATCTCGTTATTTCATTCGGCAGCATTATGTTGATTGGGGTTATCCTCATTACTGCGGGATATCAACTGCAAAAGAATATTCTGAGTCAACAATTGTACGAGCAGGCTGAAGTTACAACACAGAAATGGTTTGATGATCTGGATACAGACAAAGTACTTGAAGCAGTAAAAGAGAAAAGTTATTCTGGACCTGTTCAGAAAGAATTAAGAGATTACCTGGATTCCATCCACGAGCTATATCCCAATATTGCACAAGCCTATATCTTCGGCACTGAACTGAAGGAAGGAAATCAAACGTCCATCATTGCGATTCCTACTAATTTGTTGGGGCCTTTTGAAGAAAGCAATATGGCAGCAGGTTCAATGTATCCATTACCACAGAAAAATGTTATAGCTCTTGAAGGTATGAAAAACGACGAGGAACCTGCATTAAGCAGCTTTTATACGGACGAATACGGTACTTGGACTACGATTATGTACCCTATTAAAAATGCCGAAGGAAAAATGTACGCCGCACTTTACTTCGACGTTGATGCAAACGCAGTTCCAAAAGGACTTCATAAGCTGATTACATACAGTAGTATTTTCCTTATCGGTTTCCTGGTCCTGTTTATGGTACTGCAGTTTATTCTATTAAAGAAAACACTTAAGCCAATCCGTGACCTTATGAAGGGTATTGAGACTGCAAGCGCAGGCAATCTGGATGTAACCATCCAAACCGGACGGGATGATCTGGGAATTATCAATGAGAAATTCAATACGATGATTCAGCGATTCAATGACACGATGTTCAAAGTCCAAACGACATCCTATCACCTCTCTGACTCATCCAAGAAATTACTAGATATTTCTGAGAAAAATAATGATAATATCCAGATGATCAGCAGCAATATTCGGGACATCTCTCACGGCCTTCGCTCCCAGGATCAGGCGAGCGTGGAAAGTGCCCGAGCAATGACAGAAATGTCTACCGTTGTGCAGACGATTGCCAGCAGTTCTGCAGATGTAGCGGATGAGGCATTAAGCATGGAACAACGTTCCAATACAGGTCATGAGATTATGCAACAAGTGGTTGAGCAGATGAGACTGATCTCTGGTGCGGTGAAGCACACGTCGGAATCGATACAGTCTCTGGAAAGCCGCTCCAACGAAATTAGCAGCATCGTAAATATGATTACGCAAATTGCAGATCAGACTAATTTGCTCGCCCTGAATGCTTCCATTGAGGCGGCTCGTGTAGGTGAGGAAGGAAAAGGGTTTGCGGTTGTCGCAGGAGAAGTCCGCAAGCTCGCTGAACAGTCCCAGGATTCTGCCAAACAAATCCGTACCTTAATTGACGGCATTCAGCGCGATATCCTTCAATCTGCCGAAGCTATGCAGCTTGGCTCCCAAGAAGTGGTGAAGGGATCTCAGGTCACTATGGAGACGGGGCAATTTTTTGAAGATATTTTGACAGCTACGAACAAAGTCGCTAACCAAATTCAGGATATCTCCAGTTCTACCGAAGAAATATCCGCCAGCACACAGGAAATGTCCGCTACTGCGGATGAGTTGTCTGCGAGCGTCAGCAAAGCAGCACATAGCAGCAAACAGATTGAGCAATCCATTGCCGAACAGGAATCATCCATGGCCTCCATTGTTGCTGCCTCTGATGAACTTTCGGCTGTATCGGGCCAATTGCAAGAACTGATCTCCTTCTTCAAAGTAAGAGCTAAATAGAGCTGAATACCAAGTAAACAATAAGAACGTTAATAACAAAAAAACCGAGATGCTTGAGGGTAATTCCTGCGTCTTGGTTTTTTGTTATTCGTTTAATATGATGCGCTTGCGATGAAATAAAAAAGAGACCATCCCTGTATTCAGGTCAGTTCCCTTCTCTACTCTATCTCGTGCCCATTTAAACGGACTTGTCACTTGAAGTTTCGGAGCCATCTTCTTTCATTCAAGCTGCTATATAATAGACTGTATTACAGATTTAAGAGATCTTATCCAGATATCGGGTGGGCAGATCTCTTATACCTTTATAACTTCACCTTTTATTTTCCTTGTAGGTACTTGTATATCTCTGATACTCTTTCTTTACCCGATCATATCGACCCTCACCCGTATAGAACACGATCTCTACAAAATGATCCTGTGCTTCTAAAATGGTGTGTAGCTGGACAATCTTACGTTTATTTACTACTTGGTACCCTTCCATCTGAATCCCCTTCAAACCATTGATTTCAACAGACGTGCGTTCTGGAACGAGAATGGAGTTCTCTGGATCAGCATACATTTCAGCGACATAACGTCCATACTCCTCTAACGTTAGATCGGAATCAGATTCTTCCTTTGGTTCGAGATATATCGACATGTAATCATTGTTTGCCTGCAGAGAGATATCCAGATCTGAACCCCGTAATTCAAAATCTTGAACTTCCCAATTAGATGGAGTACGGATCTGGAATTGAGAATATTTTCCCTGATGCGATGTAAGATCGGTCGATGAAAGGACAAGGTCTGATGGTTCATCATTCAATATCCGAAATTGTTGAGACATTTTTTCGAAAAATTCCCGGTCTGCTAACGTAAATTCATACATCGATGTATATGTAATGATATAAAAATGGTAGTTACTTTCTAGGTATGCTGTAATGTACCCGAATTGATTCCTCTCATAACTGGTTCTTCCTTCTTTTACGTAAGCCTCCTTTTTATCAATAGTTAGATTGCTGGTTCTGATGATCTCATCTTTCTTTCTCTTTGGGCCTTGTTTGGATTCAATATTTTTCTTGTGGATTGCCATGTAATCGGTCAATGACGTATCCGATAAGTAGTCTGCCCGGTTCACTCGGTCGATTCGGATGGACTTTGTTCGATCCACTGGCGATAACTTCAATAGTGATGGATTAATAAGTTCTGTTGAAACCTTCCAATCCGAAGAGAGGGTTATTTCCACTTCCTTGTTCTTAGAGAATATTGTTACAGGTATTTCATTAACCGTTTTTTTCGAAGAAATAAATTTGGAGACCGCAGGAGTATTGGGAACACCTGACGAAGAGCTGCACGCAGTAAGCGTAACACCAACCATAAACAAATTAATTGTGTGTATCATTCTTTTATTGGACAATGACAAATCTCCTTTGTTCTAGGTAGTATATCGACACCACACAGGGGTAATTTACCATTTATATCGGCAATTTGGATATCACTTATTAGGCTCTGTTAAGCATAATTTTTTTAACGCATCAAGCCAAAAAAAAGAGATCTGCCCTGTTTCAGGTCAGATCTCTTCTCCAACTTATCTCGTGCCCACTTACTGGGACTTGTCACTTGGCGTTTCGGCATCGGTTTTATTCTTTGTGCCTTTACTTTTATAAGGCTTCGGGGCACTTTTCGCCCGGTTAGCGGCGGCTTGCCAACGGTTCCAGCCTTTTTTGCCAGTACCACGGCCGGTACCGCCTTTTCCTTTTGCTTTGCTCATGTTATCACTCCAATAATCCTGTATATGCTTAAAAATGACCGTCCTCGGTAACTTATTATGCAACCCAGCCCATCTTCTTCACTTCCAGCTTTCTTATTATAACAAAAATTGACGTCTTTACGTTCATTTCCATAAATCATTGTATTGTTATTCTGTTATGAAAGCGGTATAGTGGACATAATTGAAAGAGGAAGCTGTGTCTTCTTCGGGATTGTTACTGGTAAGCAGGCGATACCCAAACAAAAGGCTGTCTAATAAGCCTTTGTTTGGGTTTTTTGTTATTATTACGAGCTATTGAGGTGAACACATACATGATCATCCGACAGATTTTCAACAACAACGTCATTCGCGCCGAGAATCAGGTAGGCCAAGAGTTTGTTGTCATCGGCAACGGTCTGGGCTTCAAGAAGAAGAATGGGCAGCCCGTGGATGAGGATAAAATCGAGAAAACCTTTGTGCTGAAATCGGATAAAATACCACAAAAATTGATTGACCTGATCGGTGAAACATCGGTTGAATATTTAAAATTAGCTGACGAAATTGTAGGCTACGCCAAAAAGGAAATGGGCGATATTTTTAGTGATAATATCTATATATCGTTAATTGATCATATTCAATTCGCCATTACAAGGTACCGCAAATCCGTCGGACTGAAGAATTCCCTTTTGTGGCAAATCAAGAAGTTTTACAAAAAGGAATTTGGGATTGGCATGAATGCAGTAGATCTGATTCAGGAACAATTCGGCATCCAAATGGATGAGCATGAGGCCAGCTTTATTGCCATGCATTTTGTCAACGCTCGCCAAGATGGTCAGGGTATGAAACAAACGGTTGAAATTACCGAGGTTATTGATGATATTTTCAACATTGTTACCAATCATTACCACATCGCCCTGGATGAAAATTCATTTAATTATTCCCGGTTTATTACCCATCTGCAATACTTTGTGCAGAGAATGCTGAGTAATGAACAGGAGCAATTTGCATCGGGTGATAACTTCCTGTATGAGCAGGTTAAAGACAAATATGCCAAGGCTTTTCAGTGTACACAACTGATTAATCAATACCTTGAAGAGAAGTTTGAAAGCGCCATGTCCATTGATGAAAAAGTGTATTTGACGATCCATATTCACCGTGTCACTTCCCGTAACGAAATGCTGGACGCTGAATAAAAAAAGCTTGCAAACGATTTCGGCGTCATTTATAGTAGGTCTCACAACTTAACGACAAGGATTGTTACTGGTAAAGCAGGCGATACCTAAATGATTGGCAACGGGTCATCTTTCCGATGATCATAGCCATTCGTTTAGGTATTTTTTTGTTTTCAGGCAATCTTAACAACAAAGGAGAATGAACATGGATCATAAAAAAATGGGGGATGACATCGTTCGTCTCGTCGGCGGAGAAGCCAATATCAATGGTCTTGTCCACTGTGCAACCCGGCTGAGATTCGATCTGAAGGATTCGAAAAAGGCTGAACGCGAAACGCTCGAGAAACACGATGGTATCATTACCGTTGTCGAAAGCGGCGGACAGTTCCAGGTCGTCATTGGCAGCAATGTGGCTCATGTATATGCAGAGATCATGAAGAACAGAGATTTTGGAGGGGATTCTTCCTCATCTGCTGAGTCCACAGGAGAAAAAACATCGGTTTTATCCAAAGTTTTTGAAATTATATCCGGAATTTTCTCACCTTTAATCCCGGCCATGGCAGGATCAGGTATGTTAAAAGCTTTGTTGACTGTCCTGACTATGCTTGGATGGATGTCTGATACAAGTGACACGTACCTGATTCTATCTGCTGCCGGGAACGCAGTCTTTTATTTCTTGCCTATCTTCCTCGGTATCACACTTGGTATGAAACTGAAAGCCAATCCTTATGTAGCCGGTGTAATTGGTGCCGCTCTGATGGAGCCGAACTTTACCGGACTGATGGATAAAGGCTCGGATGTATCGTTCCTCGGCATACCCGTTGTCATGATGAATTATTCAGCCAGCGTGTTCCCGATCTTCATATCGATCAGCATCTACGCTGTACTCGACAAACTACTGAAGAAAATCATTTTGAAAGATCTGCAATTGTTCCTGGTACCGATGATTGCTCTGATGATTATGGTTCCTTTGTCCGCAATGGCCTTCGGACCATTCGGCACCACGGTAGGTGACTGGATCTCCTCCGGCGTAACTTGGCTTATTGGTGTCAGCGGCATTTTGTCAGGAGTTGTACTGGGTGGATTCATGACCTTCATGGTTGTCTTCGGACTCCACTGGGGTTTCACACCAATCACGATTCAGAATATCGGGGTTGGCGGCGATCCGATTGAAGCCATGGCAGCTGCAGCTGTGTTTGCACAAATCGGTGTAGCATTTGGTATTTTCCTGAAAGCCAAAAAGAACAAAACCCTGCGAACCCTTGCAGGTTCCACCAGCCTTACCGGTTTACTTGCAGGTGTCACTGAACCGATCGTATACGGTCTGATCTTGCGTTATAAACGAGTGATTCCTATCGTTGTCATTGCAGGTGCGATCGGCGGTGCCATTAATGGTCACTTTGGCGTTAAAATGACTGCTTATGTGTTCCACAATATATTTGCCATTCCTGTCTATACACCAACGGTTGTCTACGTGATTGCGATTGCCTTCTCCTTTGCTGTAGCAGCGATATTGACCGTGATGTTCGGATATGAAAGCAAAACCAAAGACACAGCTTCCGAAAAAAATGAATCTGTCTCCAATACATCGACTGAAAGTACACCGGAAGAACTTCCTGTCGTACCTGAGACAAAAACAACTGAAATCAAAAAGGAACAAATTTATAGTCCTCTTACAGGTAAAGCTGTAGCCTTGAGCACCATTAACGACCCTGCTTTCTCAACAGGTGCCATGGGCAAAGGATTGGCGATTGTTCCTGAGATTGGTGAAGTCGTCGCTCCCGTGGATGGCGTTGTAACTTCACTCTTCCCAACTGGACATGCCATTGGATTAACGACCAACGCAGGTACCGAGATTTTGATTCACATTGGTATTAACACGGTGGCGCTGAAGGGAAAACATTTCAATCCTGTCGTTCAGGAAGGCGATATCGTTAGACAAGGCGATCTGTTGATCCAATTTGAAATCGATAAAATTAAAGAGGCCGGATACGAAACCGTGACTCCTGTCATTGTTACTCTCACGCAGCAGGAAGTGGATGTATTCGAAACGACTCAAGAGCATGTACAGAAAAACGATGTCCTGCTGACTTTGGTTGTCTAACTCTTGTCTAACTCAACTTATATCATATGTATTCAATTTAGGAGGAACTAACAATGAAGCATACTCAACTTAAACCATTTCCTAAAGATTTCTTCTGGGGAGGATCAACCTCCGCCTATCAAATTGAGGGAGCCTGGGATGAAGATGGCAAAGGCCCTTCTGTCATCGACATGGGCAATCATGTGGAAGGCGTAACCGACTTCAAGGTAACCAGTGATCACTATCATATGTACAAAGAAGATGTGGCCCTGATGGCCGAAATGGGCTTCAAAGCCTACCGTTTCTCCATCGCCTGGACTCGCATCTATCCGCAAGGAGCAGGTGAAGTAAATCCAAAGGGACTGGCATTTTATGATTCCTTGATTGATGAGTTGATTAAATACGGTATTGAGCCCATTGTGACCATGTATCACTTTGATCTTCCTTATGCGCTTGAAGAAAAAGGGGGCTGGTCCAACCGTGCAACGATAGATGCCTTTGAACAATATGCCAAAACACTTTATGAAAACTACGGTGACCGGGTCAAATATTGGCTGACCATCAATGAACAAAATATGCTAATCCTTCACCCCGGCTCTCTGGGTACCCTGGATACAACACTTGTTGATCCACAAAAAACTCTGTATCAGCAAAATCACCACATGCTGGTCGCTCAAGCCAAAGCCATGGTTCTGTGTCATGAGATGCTGCCTGAAGCCAAAATCGGCCCAGCTCCCAATATCGGTGTTATCTATCCCGCGAGCTCCAAACCGGAAGATACGCTCGCTGCTGATAACTATGCTGCCATTCGCAACTGGCTCTATCTCGATATGGCGGTATATGGACGCTACAATCATATTGCCTGGAGTTATCTCGAAGAAAAAGGATATACCCCTGTTATTGAAGATGGAGACATGGACATCCTGGCTCAAGGAAACCCTGATTTTATCGCTTTTAACTACTATACATCACAGACCGTTGGTGAAAGCTTGAATGATGGCAATGACTTCTCCCATACAGGAGACCAGCATGAAATCGTCGGGGAGCCAGGAGCTTACAGAGGATCTGTAAATCCAAATCTGCAAAAGACTGAATTTGGTTGGGAAATTGATCCCGTTGGTTTCCGCTCAACGCTGCGCCAGATCTATTCCCGTTATCATCTGCCATTGATCGTTACCGAGAATGGTCTGGGTGCATTTGATAAACTGGAGGAAGGCGACGTGATCAACGACCCTTACCGCATCGAGTTTTTCAATAAACATATCGAGCAGATTCAATTGGCTATTACAGACGGTGTAGATGTATTCGGCTTCTGCCCTTGGTCTGCGATTGATCTGGTCAGCACACATCAGGGATCAAGCAAACGTTATGGATTCATCTACGTGGATCGGGAAGAATTCGATATCAAGGAATTAAGACGTATCCGCAAACAGAGCTTCCACTGGTATCAAAAACTGATTGAAACCAATGGAGAAGTGCGTTAATACTGTAAAATAAAAAGCCAGTCGTTTACACATTGTTCATGTGTAGCCGACTGGCTTTTTGTGTTGGTTCACTCACTCATTCATATTCAAATCAGGATTACATTTCTGCTTTGGCGTTGCCTGTGGAGTTAACTCCTCTTAACACCCGCAGAGATAACAGGAAACAGATTGCCAGAACAACAGCTGCTGAAACGTAAGGATAGTTGATATTCACATCAAACAGTGCTCCCGCTACAATTGGACCTGCGATATTCCCCAAACTTGTGTAGGCTGAGTTCAATCCGGCCACAAAGCCTTGCTGTTCTTCCGCCAGTTTGGACATCTGCGTACTGATTGCCGGACGCAATATATCCATACCAAGGAAGACGATAAACGTTACGACAAGAATCATCCAGTAGGTGTTCACAAACAAGGTCAACAGTACAAATACGGCTACAAAAAGCAAGCAGACCGAAATGACTTTTTTCTCACCAAACCGGTTTAACAGCCAGCCAATCATGGAGACCTGCACCACAGCTCCCGCAATGGAACCAAACGTAATAATGAATGCAATATCCTTGGTGGTGAAGCCAAATTTGTGATCCACAAACAGTGAAAATACCGTCTCATAGTTAGCCAGACCAAACGCCATGACAAATACGATAATCAAACTGAAAAAGTAAGGCTCCCGGTACGAATGCAGCAACTGGGAAACCATGCCCGGGCTTTTGACCTTGGCTGCACCCGCAACAGGTTTGGTTTGCTCTCCGGTAATTCTGGTCGATTCCGGCAAAATAATCAATGTAATGATGGATGCCAGCAAACCTGCAATACCTGCGGCATAGAAAGGAATCCGAATGCCAAAGTCCGCGATATATCCGCCGATCCCCGGACCAATAATAAATCCTGTAGTAATTGCCGCATTGATTAATCCCATGCCTCTACCGCGTTCTTCATCTGTCGTAATATCTGCGGTATACGCCATAACTGCCGGGAAGATCATTGCTGCACCGATTCCGCCAAGCATCCGGGCCGCGAAGAGCAGCGATGGTGCATTCACAGCACCAAACATAAACTCCGATACAGCAAAGATTAACATGCCGCCAACAATAATTTTTTTACGTCCCAAGATGTCAGACCAACGGCCCGCAACTGGAGAAAACAGAAACTGCGTGAAGGAGAATGCTGCTACCAGCAAACCAACCGTGAACCCGGTGATATGCAGTAGATCCATGTACGCAGGCATAATAGGTACAACAAGACCTATACCTGTAAAAACGAGAAAAATATTAAACATTAACAGCAGCAATGCGCCCCTGTTCCGTGTAAGTAATGCCATGATTCCATCCTCCGTAGTTGTCAAAATGTTGCCTTAAGCTTTATCTTTTGCTATTCCATATAAGAATACGCTAGCCGCCTGGCGGTATAAGGCAAGAGCCTGTTCTGGCTCCATTCCGCGCGACAGCTGACTAAGTCCAATAATGGTGCTTTCCAGAATGAGCGCAAGATTGTCTGCGTTGTCTGCCTTGAACTCTCCGCTCTCTATCCCCTGTTCCACCAATTGTTTGTTAAATTGAATATGCCGCTCAAACATCAAAGATATTCGTTCTTCAATATCATTTTCTTTCTTTTCCCCGGTAAAAAACTCATCTGCCGCCTTGGTTAGCGGGTGATTCATATCGTCGAGGATTAATTGTTCTGCCAAGCCGTAGATCTTCTCCGTAGAAGTATGATACAGATGCTCCTTGGCCGCCCAATTCTCTTCCCATTCCCGATCCCACTCATCAATCAGATACAGAAAGAGGCCTTCCTTACTTTTAAAATGGTAATAGATATTGCCTTTGCTGCTGCCTGTCGCAGCCACAATATCTTCAATGGAAGTTGCTTTATACCCTTTTTGCACAAAAAGAGCTCTTGAGGCATCCGCAAGTTTCTTCTTGGTCTGCTCGGTTTGAATTTGCTTTTTATTCATACTCATCCATTTCACTCCGCCTCTTGCATACTGAACGTTCGTTCTGTATTTTAACAGAACCATCACACTTAAGCAATCAAAAAGGAGAATCGGCTTGGTGCCCATTCTCCCTACATAACTTTTATTTCACTTTTTTTCCTTGACCATGAAGTATTTTCAGTTGTCCATTTTCATAACCGACTTGATACGTAACTTTATATTTCGTGGTGACCAATTCACTGTCTTTTCGTTCATCCGCTGTAATAACCGCAGTGACCTCTATTTCATCATTTGACTTGTCTGAGGACGAAACTTCGGCAATGGTAACATAACTGGTGTTGATGTAACCTTCACGGAACTTGGCATAACTTATACCGCTCTGCCACTCACTGCCAAGCAAGGCATAGGCGGTAACATAGTCATTCAGATTCAGGTTCATATAAAATTCGGTCACCAGACCCTCCGCTTCCAAAGAAGCTGAGTCTGCTCCCGATCCCTGACTGCCACTCGTCTGAACCGCCGTTTTAGACGATGATGGTTTCTCAGACCATGCCTGGACCTGCTTCAATACACTGGTGATAGGAATGCTGAACCCAATTCCACCTTCCTGCTCCACAACGGCTGAATTAATGCCCAATACTTCACCGGTTTCTGTACTGATCAGTGGGCCACCGCTGTTGCCGTGTGTAATAGGCGCCGAGATTTGATACAGATTACTATAGATATACGGGGCAATTTCGAAGCTGCGTCCAACTCCGCTGATAATGCCTGTAGTTACGGTGTTCTCCAGACCCAGCGGACTACCCAGAGCGAGAATCTCATCACCCGTCTCCGCTTTGGATTTGGCGATAGGTAGCGGTTTAACTTTTTTCAGATCAGGCACCCTGACGACAGCAACATCCGTCTCTTCTCCAATCCCGATAACGGTTCCCTTATACTCCTCATGATTCAGGGTTCGAATCGTTACTTCTTTCGACCCCTCCACCACGTGAGCATTAGTTACCACATCCCCCTGATCATTGTAGAGAAAACCGGAACCCAGTCCGCTGCTGCTCTCAATCGTAACCACTTTCTTCTGACTCTCTTCAATAATCTGTTTACGTGTTTTCTTCACGGCTGTCTGGGAGGACGGTTTAGACGCTGTGGTTGCCGTTTCTTTCGTAGTGACAACAGCCAGTCTTGGTCCATCCTGCAGTTGATCTGCTGAATACTGATGAATCCAGAACACCCCTCCTGCTCCCGCTCCAATAATAATTGCACTGGATATAATCGTACTCCATGTTCGTTTGGCCATTCCAACCTGTCCTCCTATTCCAGATACCACGTTGCGTTCACTACAGAAACTTCAGCTTCCTCGTACACACCGTAATAATACGTTTCAAAAAATCCCTGATCCCCTACATCAAGCCAGCTTGGATACACATCCGCATAGGTTTGACCGAGATATGCCCCGTCTGAGCTGTAGATGTCCAGCATAACCGTCACGGAAGAGATAGGACGAGTGGCATTATTCACGATTGAGCCGCTTATATACAGATCGCCATACATATCAAGCGTCGCTTCTACGTCTACAATACTCACCGCTGCTGTGCGGTTTTTCAGGTCTTCTTCTGCCGCTTGTTGCTCAGCAAGTTGAATTCGTTCGGCTTCTGCTTTTTCAAAAGCCTTCTTCTCACTCAGCACCCGTTCGCGATATGCTGTCAATTTGTCATCCTCGGGCGCGTAGGACAGTCCCAGATCAACGGTTTGCAATGCAGCCGTAAAATCCTTTTTCTTCACTTGCTGTTCAGCTTGCTTATAGCTAAGGCCAGCCAGCTTGTCGATGATTTGTTTCTGAACCGCCTCTGCTTCCTTGCCTTTCAATTTCGATACCGTGTCCAATTTCTCAGCAAGTGCCTGTACGGTTGTCAAACTATCGATTTCTTTCTTTACCTTCAGGACAGCCAGTGTCACCTTGTTGTTGTTTAGAGTCGTACGTACCTTGGCAAATACCGGTTCTTCTCGCTCTTTCAACACTTTTGCTACAGCCTGAAGTGTCTTGTCACCTGCAGCAAGTTTTCCCGTTTTCAAACTTGTCGCAGCTTCGTTCAGCTGATTCATTAGATTGAAGGCTTTGGCTGTAATTTGGCGATCCTGCACAAGTCCATCAACATTTGGCCGTTTCGCAAGAGCCGAGTCCAGAAGTTGAAGCGCCTCTTGATATTTTCCGTCCAAGCCCGCCTGCTCCGCCTGTTGATGCAGTGCTTTTACCTCCGCATTGATGCCCATCTCCTGCTTGTAATAATAAGTCAACAAGGCCCCCATCACCGCTGCCAGAAGCAGTGGAATAATCCAGCTAAATGCTCGGCCTTGTGCCGTGTTGCTCTGCTTCGGTGCAGACTGATGCTGTCTGGATAACTGATCTAATGCTTTGCCCGTTCCACTTTCCAGACCAACTGCTGTTTCTGCCCAAATCTGTTCATCTGTAGAGCTTGAATCTTTTAATTTCGTTCTACACTTTCTACATGTGCTGTCCCCTGGATTGCTTTTGGTCCCACATACGTGACAATACACCCTGATCCCTCCATCAAAAAGAACGTATGTATACTATGCTATTTATACATGAATCGACACTTATCATATAGTAAAAAGGTAAATTACACCATATGTTATTGGGATATATGAACGCAAAAAGTGCCTCCCTGTTAATAGGAAGGCACTGACAAATGTATTCTATTCTTGCGTAGGAAAGCTACTTAGATCCATATAGGAAACTTCCCATAGATGATCATCCGGGTCCTGAAAACTCCACCCATACATAAACCCATGATCTTGAGGATCATTATACGGCTTGCCGCCAGCATCCAGGGCAGCTTGTACAATCAGATCGACTTGTTCACGACTCTCCACCGACAAGGCTACGATGACTTCCGCCGTGTCCGCCGCGTTGGATATTTTTTTGGAAATAAAAGATTGAAAACGATCCTCCACCAGCAGCATCGCATAGATGTTGTCTCCAATGATCATGCAAGTCGCAGACTCGTCTGTAAAATTCACATTGAACTCAAACCCTACTTTGGTAAAAAAATCAACGGACCTCTTCAAATCCTTAACGGGCAAATTAACAAAAATCTGCTTAGCGCGAACAGCCACCATCGATCACCTCAATCTAA
This sequence comes from Paenibacillus sp. OK060, assembly GCF_900101205.1. Taxonomy (NCBI): domain Bacteria; kingdom Bacillati; phylum Bacillota; class Bacilli; order Caryophanales; family Paenibacillaceae; genus Paenibacillus; species Paenibacillus sp. OK060. The sequence goes on along the minus strand of NZ_FNFR01000011.1, from coordinate 157,044 downwards.
TAGAATGGATTTCACTTCAAATTAACATCTCGCGTATACGCTGTCAATTCATTATAATAACGATATTCCAAACTGTGAGGTGACACGGATGTTATTCCGAATCGTTCGAAGTAATTAGTCGTCGGGCTGGGTCAAAACGCGTACCAGCTAACATGGGGTACGTTTGCCCTTTTGAGCCTGTTCGGCATCTAATCGTAACGATTTGGTACAACATCTGTCTAGAATCAAGAACTCACATTGGAGGAATCATATAAATGAAGAAAAAGATGGACTATACTACTTTTTACGAACGTATTGGGCAATTGAATGGCTGGGACTTCAGCTCCCTGAAAGTGACTTCAGAAGGCATCGAATGGAATTTCTACGAGGAAGTTATACGCTGCACCGAACCGTCTGATCTATTGCTTGATATTGGTACAGGTGGTGGAGAAGCTGTTCTTTCTATCTCGAATGCCGCACTGTTATTGGTTGGAATCGACCTTTCCCGGGGAATGATTGAGACTGCCCAGCGTAATCTTAAGGCATCTGGTTCCAGGTCGAATGTCCGTTTTGTGCATATGAATGCAGAGCAACTGACATTTCCAGATCAATTCTTTAATGTGGTTTCCTCCAGACACTGCGACTTCTGCGCTACAGAAGTATTCAGGGTATTGGCTGATGGCGGTGTATTCCTTACCCAACAAGTCAGTGAACATGATAAATGTAATATCTGCAAGGCTTTTGACCGTGGACAATCGCTGGGCGTTCAGCCTGGCACATTAATGGAACGATACAAACGTGAACTTCGCGAAGCGGGTTTTCGTGACATTGAGGCACACGAATATAATGCAACAGAATATTACGCCACGCCTGATGATCTGCTTTTCCTACTGACCCATGCACCGATCATTTCCGGTTTTGGAGAGAAGGAATCCGACTTAGAGCATTTCCAACAGTTTGTTGAGCAAAATCGCTGCGATAAAGGGATTCGAACGAACTCGGCACGTTTTATGCTGACAGCTCGGAAATAAATCTTATAACATAAAGGCAAAATAAAGCCCATCCACCATTTTAGTAACATGAATGGTGGATGGGCTCTTCAAATACTAAAGATACATCGTAAATCGCAAATCAATTTACTGCGTTACTCCCTTTTTCTCCAGGAAAGGCTTTAATTTATCCAAAACATAATGACTGCCGCCTCGTCCGTTCACTTGTTCAATGACTGCGGCTATAAGGAAGGATGGTGATTCGGTATCAAACACCACAACAAAACCGTTCTCCTGTCCTTTTTCCCCCTTCTTGGCCTTAAGCTCGGCAGTCCCTGTCTTAGCCGCCAGTCCTTCAGGGAGTGAGTTCAAGGAATGAGCCGTTCCTCCCGATCGGGTCACGACCTCGCCCAAGGCATCCTTAACCGTATTTGCGACTTCAGGTGTAATCACAACTTCCGGTTCGGCGGTTTCCTTTTCCTCTATCAGTACAGGCTTCACCATTTTTCCTTCATTAATAAAAGGGGTGAAGGAGGATGCCAGATGGATCGGCGACATCAACATTTCTCCCTGTCCATAGGATGTGTCAGCGAGCAGCACCTCGGATGACAAATCGAGATGTGCCTCGTTTGCATACTGACTTGGTTTCAAATACAGTTCATCCAGTCCAAAGTTGTCTCCAAAACCGAACTTCTGAATGCCATCTATGAACTTGGCGCTGCCCATCTCAACAGCTTCCTTCGCAAAATAAATATTGTCTGAGTAGACCAGCGCATCAACCATGTTCACCGGGGATACACTTTTCACACGTTTCACATAGTAACCGCCCCAGCTCTCGTCCTTGCGCCATTGCAGACCAGAGATATCATGCGATTTGTCCGCTGTGGTAACCTTCTCCATCAAACCTGCCGCTGCCGTAATGGCTTTGAAGGTTGAACCTGGTGCATAACGGTTCGTAAACCGATTGATAAAAGGAAGCTTTTCATCTGCTGAATAGGCATCCCACTCTGCCTGTGTCAGTCCCGTAACCATCTTGTTCGGATTATAGGCAGGCGCACTTGCCAGTGCCAGCAGATTACCATCCGTTGGGTTCATCAGCACCATTGCTCCGGCGTCACCACCACTCGATAATGTCTTATACAACTTGCGCTGTTGCTCAGAGCTTATCGTCAGTTGAATATTCTCTCCATCCACTGCATCCTTGCGAATAAGCTCAGAGCGAGTGTTTCCAGATTCATCAGTGATCTCGATCAGGCCACCTCGTTCGCCGCGAAGCTGTTTCTCCAGGGATTGCTCCAGTCCGGCTTTGCCAATCCAATCTTCCGCACGATAGTATCCTTCCGTATCTTTCTCCAAATCTTCCTTGGTGGCCTTGCGTACATAACCGATTAAATGAGCAGCAGCCTCACCAAGAGGATAATATCGTATTTCCTTGGATTGAACTTGCACACCAGCCAGTGCTGTAGGCACCCGGGAGTCCTCTGTTGAAGCAATCGGGACAAAATATTCCGGCTTCACCCATTTCTGTGCAAGTGCGGTGTTAATCATAGCTTCTGTTACTTTGTAATGCTCCGCGATCCGGGCGATCATCGGCTCCGGATTTTCTCCCAGCTTCTCAGGTATGATGCCCCATTCATATATATTTCCCTTTGTTGCGAGGGGCAGCCCTTCACGATCAACAATGTCTCCTCGTTCCGGGAAAAGGGTTTTCACCCGAACTTTGCTTCCCTTGACCATGTCAGTCAGAATCATGGATGGCTTCCAGTTGATCCGCCAGACTTTGCCACCCTCCTCAAGCTCTTCACGCACCAGTTTCAGTGTATGCGTCTCGTCCACTTCCCCGAGGAAGGTCGTTAACTGCAGACTGTAGTCCACTTCGTAGGCATCCGGATTTTGGTTTTGGTTTTGGTTTTGGTTTTGGTTTTGGTTTTGGTTTTGGTTTTGGTTTTGGTTTTGGTTTTTATTTTCATTACCAGTGCCGTCCGATGCCTCTTCGATTACTTTCGGTTTCAATTCTGCTTTAATCGCAGAAACCTCCATACCCGAATAGATTGCATTGTATTTTTCCACAAATTGTTCACGGTTCATGCCGGACTCTGTCAATGAAGCAGGCGTCATCAGGGTATACAGTTGATCAAATTCTTTCTTTTGCAGATGCTCTATGTACTGATTAACGGTTACCTCAGGCTTTACTTCCTCTGTTTTGCTATTCTGCATGTATAAGTACATTCCGATTCCACCGGCAAATAAGATGGGAAGCAGTCCATAAATAATTTTACGTTTCGATTTCATGATCACATCACCTCTAATATACACTATAGATTTCCAGCCTCAATTAAACAATGGAACAAATCTGACGAATTTATCATTAAAAATAGCCGAAAGCTCACATAATATGTTTAAATAAGGAGAGTGAGATTACAGTAAAGGAGCCCGATGATGGAAATCAGCTATTTTTTACTCCCCAAAGCCGACGTGGCCTATATCAAGTCTTCCGCTTCGATGAAAGATGCGATCGAGCAGCTTGAATTGCAGCATTATACCGCCATTCCCGTGATTGACCAGGATGGAAAATATGTTGCCACCCTGTCCGAAGGCGATTTGTTATGGAAAATGCGGAGCACTCCCGGACTGACATTTGAGACGATGGATCAGGTCCAAGTGCATGAGATCGACAACCGTGTATATAATGAATGTGTCTTTATTAAGGCAGAAATGGAGGATATGCTGACGCTGGCAGCAGATCAAAACTTTGTGCCTGTGGTGGATGTGGACCGTGTGTTCCTCGGTATTATCCGTCGCAAGGATATTATTGAGTATTATACGCGCAACATCTCCGACTAAATTTGAAATGAATATATGCCTTTTGCTGATCACATTGGCAGAAGACTGAAGCAGAGATGACGAGTCCTTGGGGCAATATCACTAAGTTACTTAACTTAATGACATTGCACATTGAGCTCGTCATTTTTGTGTTTTCAGATAACATCCAAGCCCCACTTTCATCTTTGCGAAAAAAACAAATAAACATATTGCGCAAATTTCGACAAATAACTACAATAATTATTGTGATACGACAAAATTAACCATCAAAAATTGAACCAATGGCTCTATATTTAACGAGGTCCTATCTCTTTTTTCAGAATTTGTTCAGAATCGTTTAGTACAATGATCACATTCTTTTTATTCCGATAGGCGGCACTACTCAGAAAAATCAGGAAGAGGTATTCACTTGAACTACTTAAGTACACGCAACAAGATACTTGTCACAGCTACTGTGATTATGTCTTGTATTTACGTCATTTGGCGTACATTTTTCACCATTCCTTTTGGACATGGCCCTCTCGCCGTAACCGCAGGTCTTGCCCTCCTCATTGTCGAACTTATAGGTATGTTCGAACTGGCCGTCCATTTTTACAATATGACCCGGCTCGAATATCCCGAACTTCCCGTTGTTGACGAAGCCTTATATCCGGATGTGGATGTATTTATCGCAACTTATAATGAACCCACATCGCTTCTGTTCAAGACGATTAATGGCTGTCTGAACATGGATTATCCTGATCGCTCCAAAGTACATATCCATCTGTGTGATGACTCCAACCGCCCCGAGATGCGGGAACTGGCTGCTCATCTGGGCATTAACTACCTTACGCGAACAGAGCATGTACATGCCAAGGCGGGTAACCTGAACAATGCCATGAAGCATACGTCTTCCCCACTAATCGTCACCTTTGATGCAGACATGATTCCAAAACATGATTTTCTGACGTCGTGCGTTCCCTATTTTCTGACCGGAGAAAAAATTGGTTTTGTGCAAACACCACAGAGTTTCTATAATCCCGATCAGTTCCAGTACAATCTGTACTCCGAGAACCGGATACCGAATGAACAGGACTATTTCTATCGGGACGTACAAGTGGGACGCAACAAATCCAATTCCGTCATCTATGGCGGAACAAATACTGTACTCTCCAGACAGGCACTGGAAGACGTCGGCGGATTCTATACCGGTTCCATTACAGAGGATTTTGCCACTGGTATTGAAATGCAGAGCAAAGGGTATCGCTGCTTTGCTACCAATAAAGTACTGGCCTCCGGACTTGCTCCCGGTGATCTGAAAAGTCTGATCAAACAGCGTCAGCGCTGGGCGCGCGGTTGTATCCAGACAGGTAAAAAAATGAACCTTCTCTTCAAAAAAGGACTTAGTTTTGCGCAAAAACTGAACTACATTTCTTCCATTACCTACTGGTACTCCGGGTTAAAACGACTGCTGTACATCATGTCACCCATACTGTTTGCCGTGTTCGGCGTTCTGGTTGTGAAATGTACCATTCTGGAGATTCTCGTGTTCTGGTTGCCGATGTATCTGTTGACCAACACCTGTCTGCGAATGTTATCCGGCAATATTCGAACCACCAAATGGACCAATGTATATGAGACCATTCTGTTCCCTTCCCTTCTGCCCGCCGTCATTCTGGAAACTCTGGGCATCACGATGAACAAATTCGTCGTTACCCGCAAAGACGGTGCGCAAAATGATGATCGGAACTATCAGATTAAACAGATGATTCCTCATCTGATTCTGGCGGTACTATCCATTATCGGAATCGTGAATTGTATCCACTGGACATTTAGCCAGGGAACAATTGGTTTCCTCGTTGTACTGTATTGGTTATTGATTAATTTCTACAACATCATGATGTCGATCTTCTTTCTGGCTGGACGCAAAGTGTTCCGCAATCACGAGCGCTCAATGGCTGCTGTGGATTGCACGCTCACAACGGAAGGGGAGATCATCTCCTGCATCACTCACGATCTCTCGGAAGGCGGCATTTCCGTCATGCTGGATACACCGAAGTACATTCCAAGTGATCTGGAGATTGGCATTAAACTGGTAAATGACCGGTATTCAAGCGAGTTTACAGGCAAGGTGGCACATGTCGCTTCGATCGGAAACCGTTGGAAATATGCTTTTACCGTTAAGGATATCACGGAACAAGAGCAGCGCCAGCTGCTGCACATCATCTATGATCGCGAACCTACACTGCCTCAGAAGCTGGACAAGGATATCAGTACATTTGAAGATATTCGTCTGAATTTTGTACGTCGGGGTCAGAGTGAGTTCATGTCCAACCGGAAGCTGGCACGAATTGCGCTAAATCGCGAATTGCCAACGGCAGATCATGGAACCGTGACATTGATGGATTTCAACTATGAATTCGTCTTGGTGGAGATGGAGCCTCATGATTTGGTCAATGAGATCCAACTTCCGCTTAGCGAAGACATCTCACTGGAATGCGTGTGGGTGCAGTCCCTGCGTAACAAACGAGGCAATTTGTACCGCGTGACCAATATTCGAGATATTGCTCGCAACCATCAGATGCCAACCTTGGAAGCTCTGCTGAAACAGTGGAATAAGGAACATATCCAGTTGGATAAAACAGGCCCTGCATCCCAGGGCAAGAACAACATCTCTCCAGACGAACTGAACGAGATGGCTTATCTATAGAGGGGAGGCAAGAAAGCATGATCAAGAAGTGGAAACAACTTACACTTGTCGCTAGTCTTGTTGTGTTATGGAACATGTATCCCATCCAGGCTGTTCAGGCAGAGCAGCTTAAGGTGAGTAGGAGTACACTCCATGAATGGAGCAATGGAGCCAAGGTAGACGCCAGCGTTGATAACCAAGGCAGTATTCAGATTAAGACCTCCACGCAGGGGCTCAAAAAAGGATACTATTCGGCCTACGTTTATGAGCTGCAGAATCGAGACTGGTCAGGCTATGGGGCTTTGACCTTCTCCATCCGCAATGAATCGGACCGAAGGTTGCCTCTTAATATCGTACTGACCCGAGGGGATAAAACCTCCCTTACTGTGTCTGATGATCGAAACGTCATCGTAGTCGAGAAATCAACCGGACACGCTGAACTGGTTCGTCCGTTATCTGGCCTGATTGCATTGGAACCGGGATTTGTCGGACAAATCCGCATCCCCTTTTCCAGCCTAATGGTCCAGGACAAGGCCAGCACGGCAGGTCAGGTGAACTTGGGTAAAGTCATTGGCTGGGGCATTACAACCACAACTCCCGAAAACGCCAAGCTGAGCTTCCGCATCGGCAACATCAAGCCATTGTCCAAGAAGCAAGCTGTTGTGGAGAATGGGCTCACCACCTTGCAAATAACTGGTGACGAACGTGTGGTGAAGCCCGTAGCTGGTGAATCCATTGTCCAATACGGTGTTCAATCTTCCTCAGAAGAAACGCCCGATGTAAAATTCCAGCTCAACACCCCCGTTCAGGGAGCATCCATTACACCGGATGGACTGCTGACGCTGCATACCGATGTCGATGCTGAGCAGGCCACCATACGTGCACTTGTAAATGGCAAATGGAATCTGACAAAGACCGTCATGCTGGATCGCTCTTCAGCGATGAATGTTCAGGAGAAAGACGGGACGCCACGTTCTATTCCTGACCCATCTGAAGTTACCAAGGTGCTCAGCCCTGCCGACCCACTGATGAAAACATCGGTGGGATGGTTTATTCGTCTCTTGTTAACAGCTGCCGGAATCCATGGACTCGTCCTCTACTGGATGTGGAGAAGACAACGGAATGCCCAGGGTGCCAGAAAGCGACGTTCCCGCAATGATCGACAAGCACGGCGACCTTTTCGCATGTAAACGAACCTTGCAGACCAACTCGCATCCTAAGATGCGGGTGTCTGTCTATTTTTAATTGAGCATGTTGCATCAATTGATACAACGTGCTCCCTTATATGATCCTCAAGGAGGAAAGGCAGTGCTCTTTTCCAGTGTAATCTTTCTATTTTATTTCCTGCCGCTTGTTCTGGGGCTGTATTACATACTGAGATTCTCGGTTACGGCCAAAAACATGCTGCTGCTGGTTGCCAGCCTGTTCTTCTATGCATGGGGTGAACCGTGGTTTGTCCTCATCATGCTGGCCTCCATCTGTTTCAACTATATCTTCGCCCTGCTTGTGGACAAGTTCAGGGAACGAAGGAATGCCGCGTACACCATCATTACGTTGATGCTTATCGTCAATCTAGGTATGCTGTTCGTCTTTAAATACATGGCTTTTGCACTGCGTATTGTGAATGAGAATACAAGTTTTGGCCTAAACATTCCGAATATTGCTCTACCGCTAGGGATCTCGTTCTTCACCTTCCACGGAATTTCCTACGTCATCGACGTGTATCGCGGACATGGTGCCGTACAAAAGAATCTCTTTTACGTGGCGCTGTATATCTCCTTCTTCCCTCAGCTCGTTGCCGGACCGATTCTGCGCTATAACACGATTGCAGATCAGATGGTTAACCGAAAGGAAAGTTGGGACAAGTTCGCACTGGGCTGCTGCCGTTTCATTGTGGGTCTGGGTAAAAAGGTGCTGTTATCCAACAGCATGGCGATTGTCGCGGATCACATCTTTAGCATGGGGGGCACCTCGGATATTCCGGCAAGTCTGGCATGGCTGGGAGCCATCGCCTATACGTTGCAGATTTATTTTGATTTCTCAGGATACTCCGATATGGCCATTGGTCTCGCCCTCATGTTCGGATTCAAGTTCGAAGAGAACTTCAGATATCCGTATATCTCCCGGTCCATCACTGAATTCTGGCGCCGCTGGCATATCTCGCTGGGCACCTGGTTCAAGGAATATGTCTATTTCCCACTCGGGGGATCACGTGTCACTAACAAGGATAAAATGATTCGCAATCTGCTCATCGTCTGGGGATTGACTGGCGTGTGGCACGGTGCGGAGTGGACATTTGTAGTCTGGGGATTGATTAACTTCGCATTCATTGCATTGGAGAAAATCTCTAACTTTGATAAAGGTACCCGCTTCAACCCGCTGCGGCATCTCTATGCCATGTTTATTGTGGTCATCGGGTGGGTGATCTTCCGTTCACCGGATCTGCTGCAAGCTGGCAACTATCTGGGCAACATGTTCGGACTGTACGGCAATGGATTCTGGAGTGATACAACCTGGATGTTCCTGAAAGAGTACGCACTCTTCTTCATCCTCGGTATTCTGTTCTGCATGCCGATTGCCCCGCGAATGAACAAACTGATGGTCGACGGCGCCCGTTTCAGCAAACCATTGGAACTGGTGTACCCGGTCACGATCATCGTTTTATTCCTGGTCTGTGTATCGTATCTGGTCAAAGGTACATACAATCCGTTTATTTATTTCAATTTCTGAGAGAAGGCACAACCATGCACAACTTTTTTGCCAAAAAGAGAATCACGGCTTTCCTCTTCATTCTCGTGCTCGTGACATTCTCTGTTCTGAACATTATTCAATCCTTCGGGCCGATCCAAAAGACGCTGGCTTCAGCGGACTTCCATTTTTCTGAAGCCAAAGAACTGATTCACGAACTGGATAACGACATTAATGAACATGTCTTCGATAAGTTCGGCTTCGTGGAAGCGTACGGATATATGCAGTCACTCATGTGGAAGAACGAGGAGAACAACTTCGAAGTCGTAAAAGACATGGAAGGCAAGCTGCACTATACCTACTTCGCTACAGGGCCAACGGATACGAAAGATCTGTCGGATCGAGTTGCAGCGCTGGGAGCACATTTGGACCCCAAAACTAAACTGACCTATGTGATGACACCAGACAAATACGTACGTGGGTATACCCAGTTCCCGGAAGGCATTCCTTACAATTATAACAACGAAACAGCCGATGGCTTTCTGACCAATCTTAAGCAGGATGGCATTGATACGGTGGATCTGCGCGAAGGGCTGTTGGAAAGTGGTATTCCGGCAAAGGATCTCTTTTTCACCACGGATCACCACTGGAAAATCAAGACCGCGTTCTGGGCCTTTGGCCAGCTGGTGAATCATCTGGACGGCATGTACGACAAGCCGCTGGACCCGGATCATTATTTCACGGACTTAAATAACTATAATGTGGTGCCGTATCAGGATATTTTCATTGGATCACAGGGTCGAAAAGCCGGGAAATACTTTGCTGGTGACGATGACTTTGACCTGATTTATCCGAAGTTCAAAACGGACTATTCCTTCTACTTCAAGACCGGCGAGACGGAAGCCACACTGAACGGCCGCTTTGAGGATGCTCTGCTTACAACCTATCCGCTGAATGTACAAGGAGCTACCTATGATCTAACCGCTGACAAGTACTTTACGTACCTTTACGGAAATCAGGGAATCGTTCATGTGGTGAACAAAGACAAACCGAACGGACTCAAGGTACTGTTCATCAAGGACTCTCTCGCAGTGCCGATGATCTCCTTCCTGTCGACTGTCGTGTCTGAGATTTACCTGATTGATCCACGGTATTATACGGGAGACATCGTAGATTTCGCCAGCAAAACCGAATTGGATCACGTCTTTGTGTCCATATCGCCGCAGGATCTCGTAGATGAATTTTTCCCTTACGGATTGAAAGATTAACTCGGTGAAGGATCATACTTTACCACTACAGTGGCAGAACAATCTTCCGATCACTGTTATCCCCAGATTTCTTTTATCCCTTTTTATTAGGGAGAAATCCGGTGATAAAGGTGAACGCTTCGCTTCTCCAGATTCTTTCTGCCCCCTCCGTTCCGGTATGATCTTGTAGTCAAACACAAGAAAGGGTACCCCACAGCCAATGATCTGGCAGACAGGGTACCCTTTTCTTTTTGTAATCCAAAAGAGATAGAATCAGTTTCGTTCACGCTGCGCCTTTTGTTCCTTATAATATTGCAAAACGTCACGAGGGCTGCCTTGAAACGCTCTTTCCTTGCCATATGCATACGCCAGATCCAAATTTGCAAAAGCCTCATCATGCTGCTCTAGCCTCATGCAGACTACACCCAGCTCAATCCACGGCCCGGTATTAATATCCGAACCTCGGGTTTGCAGTGCTAATTCAGCCCACGGCTTCGCCAGTGCGTACTGCTCCAAGTCCATATGTGCATTCACGTGACAGGAAGCGATCCAGCTTGCTATTTCCCAGTCGGTCTTCGGCTCGGGCAACATCCCCCAAGCCTGGTCATAATAGATCAGGGCTTGCTCATGCTGCTGGGTTTCATCCAGAACATTGCCTGCTTCTACCGTTTCAATAATTTGTCTCTCCAGTTCGGGATGTTCCGGTGTCAGATCCTTCACTCCGTAACCTCCTCCTCCAGTTCGAAATACCATTCCAGAAAGCTATTGAAGCTCGCCCACTGCGGTGTACTTTCACCGCTCAGGAAACGTTCGATCGACTCACCAAGCTCCACCAGAGCCACATCTCCCGTTTGACGGTTATAAAAGAACCCACCCTCTCCCTCAAAGCTGTCCAGTGGGATGTAGGCTTCTGGCAAACCCAATGTGAGTTGAGCCACCGTCATGTCCTCCACATAAACGGTGTTTTCCATAACCCAGCAGATCTGATAGATTTCCTGATGTCTGCTGTAAAAGGTCGGACCATCATCAGCATGCAAATAAAAATGTGCAAACTCAGATTCAAGATCTATACCCAGTTTACGTAAAGCTTCTTCATACTCTGCTGGCACATCTTCATGCCACCAGCCCTGATTTTGACAATAATCAATCACTTTATTGGATAACATATTAAGCCTCCTAATGAATCGAACATGCTGCAGCCATGATGAGTAAACCCTCTGGTACTAGTATATTTATCTATATAACGATATAACCAGGCCTGTTATTCGTTAAATCACGACAAAGGTTTAACAGGTATCCATACTTGAGGAGGAAGACCCTGACCTCGGTATACCTCAAGTTCCGGAATTCCCGCGTGCTTGTAAGGGGTCGCTCCATACCATTCGCTCATAATATACTTCCACAACCGCTGTATCGCTTCTGGCGCCAATTCATCGGCTTCGAACACCATCCAGTGGGACGCGGGAATCTCTATTGAAAACAAACCCTCAGGCACTTCCCCGGAGTGTGAGGTTGCGATCCAATATTCCATTTGATCGCTGTGTAATTCCCTCTGATCTATACAAATGCCGACCAAACCGGAGACGGCCCCGTTATTAAACTCGTTTAAACGATCTTCTATTCCGTCCGCCAAAGCTTCCTGCCACATCTTTGGAATCTCTCTCAAATTCTCGCCATCCACACAAGAGAACGTTCTTTTGATGCCTACGAAAGTTAGGGACTGCTGTTCAATCAAGTTATCTTTCACATTCATGGAATGGGCTCCTTTCAGATCAAGTGCAGAACGATATGGAGTGTGGTTACCCATCACCCATTCATGAAATAATTGGTGAGCGCTGCTGGCATCCGGAGCCATGAAGAGATACGTTCCCTCCACCTCTCGTCTGCTCAGCTTGGAATCAAAAAGCTCCCGATCCTCTTCTTCATTCAAAACAATTCGGTACGTCCCATCTTCCTCTCGAAAACCGATCGCGTGCACATTCGTATTTTGTTTATAATATCCCAGCTGCAAAACGGCTGGTTGCTCTTCTGCCATTTCCCCTGTGGAGGCCGGATTTGGAAACTCCTCGTCAAATCTCTCTTCTTCCAGCACGATGCCCTTAAAGAAACCATCAACCACTCTGCCCAGACAATCCACCATGAGATTTGCATATTCATAGGGAAACTGTTGGATCTCGTACACATCCCGATCCGAATGATGCCATTGCAGATGCTCCATGATTTTGGAATACGTGAAGCTAACGGCGCTCGCCATTTCCCGATCCAACGGCTGGTCCGCGGTAAGACGGGTCAATTCCACAATACTGTTCACATACTTCCAGAATAACAACTGGTCGATGCGCGCTTCCTCGTGCAACATGTACAAAAAGGTATTCTCCTCCGCACGCGCATTGCGCAGCAGTTCCTGAAGCGATTGTTCCATATACAATATATCCTCCCGGGTTTTACTATAAATACTGTATCAAAAGAGCAAGACGATTGGAAATGGGTTCATGCATAACCAGCCTTAGTTTCCTTATTCTGGTGCAACTTTACCTTCATTCTTTCGTCTAATGATTAACTAACAACGAAGGAGATGACTATGCGAATAAGTTGCAGTCCCGGTTTCTCAGGGAACATGATTGGGTCAATTGATCTTCAACCTACCAAGTTTAATATGGGTGTTTCAAGCAACAGCGAGATTACTCATCACGTTAACGCTGAACTCATTGCCATTCCCTATATGGAAGATCCCGAATTCGGATCATACTTTGATGCGATGAAGATGATGAAGGGAACGTACCAGGAAGAGTTTCACGTAAGTTATGATGTGGAATTTACGATTGATGTGGATAAAAAGGGGTACATCACTCAGTTCGAGCATACCTTTGCACTGAATCGTTACCTTGATCTTGTACGGACACAGTCCTATAAAGTGATTAAGACGAATTGGAAAGCACGTTCCTTCCATGTCATGACCTACAGTTATATGGAGGAAGTGTGTAACCCGAACAACGTAATCTTCAAATGTAACCATGCAGATGATGTTTTCGTTGTAGCCGATCTTGTCCCCTATTCTATCGGTGGTGTTGTGGAACAGCCCCATCATCGCTACCTTCAGCTCCGTGCATTAATCTCGGCGAGAGACGATCTCTACCCGATCGACTATATGTGTGAGCCCAATTTTGATCTTAGCATCTAACCATAAGTCCTACATCATTTGAATACAGCAAAGAGCACAAAGCGTTCCTGACTTATCCGGATCACCTGTGCTCTTTTTGAATATAGGTTCTGTTTACCAAAAAAAATTAAATCTCAGGGGTGGTTACATGGATTTCCGAGAAGATACACGCGAAGAAAAAAGAGAACGTTTGAGACAAGAAGAATTAAGAATTAAAGGGAAACCCCATGGGTACGTTTGGTGATGGCATAAATCGTGCTCAATTTGGAAGCTTCTCAGATTTAGTTGGCGGGTTGGGATGGAAAGGCACTGGAATCCTCATTATATTATTGATGATAGGTTATGTAATTTATAAATTAGTGTTCTAGATAAGGATTGGGATAACTATGCATTCTTCGTTATTTGAATAAAATAAGCGTATTCAAAACTTTCTATCGAATACGCTTATTCATTTGCAGAAAATACTCAACCATTTAAGCACTCAAGTCTTTCTTTTCTTCCTTTGCCACCAGCCTCTTGTGCTCCCACTTCTCAATCCAACCCCCAACCCGGATGAAAAAGAAAGCTACCGCCATCGAAAAGGTCACAATTCCGTAGAAACCGGCGCCCGTACCAATACCGACCCCACCTGCAAATAGGATCATTGCTGCAGATGTCAGACCTTTCACTTCAAATCCGGCCTTCATAATGAGCCCTGCTCCGAGAAAGCCAAGGCCCGAGACGATTTGAGCCGCCAGACGCATTGGGTCCATCATCGTTCGGTTATGCAGCTGTCCGTACACTTCAACACTCTCAATGGATACGATTGTAATGAGCGCAGAAGCGACCGTGACAAATGTATACGTCTTTACGCCTGCCGGTTTGTTCTTATGGGTCCGATCGAATCCGATTAACAGCCCAAGCACAGCACTGATCAGAATTCGAACATAATATTCTAAAGGTACAGAATTGCCCATCCAGGATGTAAACGTTATCATATTTAACCTCACGACATCCGAAACTCATTCTTGCTAATTCTTGATCGAGGAACAAGAGTTTCTTTCTATGATTTTGCTAGGCACAATCTTGTTATTCTCGTACGATCCCTCTAGAATACCCAGCTTATGCATAAGCAACCTTACCGACTGAACACCCAGCTCAGATGGTTGCAAATCCATTCCCGTCAAAGAAGGTCTTACTTGGTGCATCATGGACTGATCACCGCAGATGACAAACAATGAGATATCTTCTGGCACACGCAGACCCGCGTCGTTGATGGCATTAAGGGCGCTAAATGCAGTACGATCGTCGTCTGCAATAATGGCCGTAACCCTGCCCATGGGGTTCTTCACATTATGAAGTGTCTCATCATAGCCGTATTTAATATACTTGTCTGAATGAATACCTGGTTTGTAATGGATCATTCCGGGCTGGATCGTCACACCATGCTCCTGCAGTACCCGGACGAACTCTTCCGACCGCTCAATGGAAACCGTCATTGGCTCCCCGGCGTTCAGAAACATGATGTTCCGATGCCCCAGTCCAAGCAAATAATCACAAATATCGCGCATAACCTGTTTATTATCGTTATTGACGGTAGAAACACCCTGAAGTCCCTTGTTAATGATTTTGCCGATCGTAACAAACGGAATGTCATGCTGATACAACAGATTGATCCGGTCATCCTCTTCTGTAGGCCCCAACACAATAGCCCCGTCAATAGGATAGCTCGCAAGTGAGGGTGTCTTCACCTCTTCGGCAGCAATCATATCCAGAAGCACCCGAT
Source organism: Paenibacillus sp. OK060 (assembly GCF_900101205.1). Taxonomy (NCBI): domain Bacteria; kingdom Bacillati; phylum Bacillota; class Bacilli; order Caryophanales; family Paenibacillaceae; genus Paenibacillus; species Paenibacillus sp. OK060. The sequence continues at coordinate 141,725 of NZ_FNFR01000011.1, read as the reverse complement.
ATCCGTAATTGGAAGCTTCCAGAATGACACCATTGATAAACTGATTATGGAACACGCTGAAAAAGAATTTGCCGTGCGGAATCGTAAGCCCGATCGCCATTGTTTTCTTGGTGACCAAGCTTCTTGCAATATGATTCGGCACGTAATTCAATTCCTTCGAAATTTGCAGTACTTTCTCGGTTACCTTTTTGCTCGTTGGCCTTTTCTGGCTGAATACGTTGGATACCGTTCCCTTGGATACACCCGCCAGACGGGCTACATCATCAATCTTTGCCATTAGGAACAACCTCTCCTCAACACTAGTTCGATTTCGTGCTCGCGAGTTCAAAGATGACTGATGGTATCGTCAGGTTCATGTCGTTGGTTAGGATGTCCTGGATTGCATCTCATCCTCAGTCTCGATTGGAACGCCGCGAAGCTGAAGCTGCTCTGCATAATGACAGGCAGCAAAATGATTATATCCTACTTCACGGAGTTCAGGAACGTGCTGGATGCATTTATCCGTCTTATACGAGCATCGGGGATGAAAATGACAGCCGCTTGGCGGATTGGCCGGATTCGGTACTTCCCCCTCCAGTATAATTCGTTCTTTTTTAAAATCCGGATTCGGTTGGGGCACGGCTGACATTAGCGCCTCCGTATAGGGATGCTGAGGATTCGAGAACAATGATTCCGTTGTCGCCAGTTCCACAATTCTGCCCAGATGCATAACTGCTACCCGGTCGGAAATGTTCTGTACGATGGAAAGATCATGCGAGATGAAGATATATGTGATCTTGAATTGCTCCTGCAAATCTTTGAGCAGGTTGATAATCTGAGCCTGAATCGAAACATCCAGCGCAGAGACCGCTTCATCACAGACAATCAGTCTGGGTTGTGTAATCAGCGCACGCGCAATGGCTATCCGCTGCCGCTGTCCTCCCGAAAATGCATGTGGGTAACGTTTCAGATAACTCACATTCAGACCTGTTTTCTCGGCAATTTCCGTCACCTTCGTCTCCACTTCAGCCCTGCTCAGCTTAAAGTTTGCAATCAGCGGTTCGGCGATAATATCGAATACGCTCATCCGGGGGCTGAGTGAGGAATACGGGTCTTGAAAAATCATCTGGATATCCTTGCGATATGCTTTGATCTCTTTGCCCTTCAAGTTTAGGTAATTCACTTCTTTTCCATCTTCCGCATGATAGACTACACTGCCTGAAGAAGCATCCACACCTCTAACGATACAGCGTCCGAGCGTCGTTTTTCCACATCCAGATTCCCCGACAATACTGAGCGTCTCCCCTTCAAGGAGTTCAAATGAAATTTCATTCAAAATATGAATGGGTTTAGGCTTTTTGAACAGGGCTTTTTTGGATTTGACCTGAAAGCTTTTGTTCAGGTTGAGGACTTCAAGAATGGGTTTGGTCATTATGCTTCTCCTTCTCTCTGGTCCGCGTACAAGAAACATCTGACCATATGCTGGTCGGAAATCGCGGTTTTCGGTACAACTTGTTGATTACATACGCCTTCAATTCTGTCCTTGCAGCGATCATAGAATCCGCACATTGGAGGCATGTTTATCGGCATCGGAACGGAACCTTCGATGGAATCCAGCCGTTTGCTTTTATTCCCTCCCAGTCTAGGCATCGATTTAAGTAACCCTTTCGTGTAGGGATGCTTCGGATTGTTGAAGATTTCCCTCATTGAAGCCTGCTCAACAATTCTTCCGAGGTACATCACCGCAACCTCATCACACATCTCGGCGATAATACCCAGATCATGGGTCACCAGCAGAATGGCCATGCCAAACTCCGCCTGCAGGCTTTTCATAAGTTCGAGTACCTGAGCCTGAATAGTCACATCAAGCGCTGTCGTAGGCTCATCCGCAATCAGAATTTCGGGGTTACAGGACAATGCCATGGAGATCATCGCCCGCTGACGCATCCCTCCCGAGAATTCATGTGGATATTGATCGAAACGCTTGGCCTGATCGGAAATCCCGACTTTGCTAAGCATCTCTAACGCGATTCTTTTGGCCTCTTTCTTATTCCTCGTCTGATGAATTCGGATCGCTTCCATGATTTGATTCCCGATGGTATACATCGGTGAGAAGGCCGTCATCGGCTCCTGAAAGATCATCGAGATTTTGCGGCCACGGATGGAGCGGATCTGCTTGCCCGTCGGCTTAAGAGACAAAAGATTCAGACCATGGAGAGTCGATTCTGAGTCGGAATTGTAAGTGATTGTTCCACTCGTTTCACATTCCTTGGGATTGATGCTGATGATCGATCGACTTGTCAGGCTTTTGCCGCAGCCCGATTCCCCCACAAGCCCAAGGGTTTTGCCTTTGTATATATTGAAGTCGACTCCATCCACGGCATTCATGACGCCATTTTCCATCTGAATCCGAATCTTCAGGTCTTGAACGGACAGTAAAGGTTGCTCCTTCTCAACAGCTTGAGTTGCCATGCTATCCCCTCGCTTGCCTAGTATTTGGACAATTATTTTTTGTACGGATCAGCCGCGTCGCGCAAACCATCGCCGATGAAGTTATAGGTCAATACAGTCAGAATGACAAAAGCGAGTGGAATGAGCTTCCATGGATACAGGGCCACATTTTCAATTTTTTGCGCCTCCTGAAGCAGCACACCCCAACTGGTTGCCGGCGAACGAACGCCCAGACCGAGAAAGCTCATAGCCGTCTCACCCAGAATCATGCTCGGAATCGCCAGGGTTGTCGCCACGACTAAATAACTCATGAAGCCTGGCAGCAGATGTTTGACAATAATCTTTGCGTCTCCTACACCAGCGATCTTTGCAGCGATTACATAATCTTCATTCTTCAACGAAATGAACTTGCCTCTGACCACCCGTGCCAGATCCGTCCAGCCAATAAATGCGAAGATGATCACGATGTATAAATACATGGTCACGACCGGAATACGTGGCGGAATTGCAGCGGATAGTGCCATCCACAACGGCAGCGTCGGAAAGGAACGTATGATTTCGATGATGCGCTGTATCATGGAATCAATCCAGCCGCCAAAATAACCGGAGATGCCTCCAATAATCAAACCCAGAATAAAGCTAATGCCTACGCCGACCAGCGGGATGCTTAGTGAGATTTGACTGCCCAGCACGATCCGGGAGAACAGGTCACGCCCCATACCGTCCGTACCCAGCAGGAATATCCGCCCTGGCTCATCTACAGCGAACAAATGCGTCGACATGGGGATCAGACCAAGAAACTTATATTCTTCTCCCTTTACAAAGAACTTGAAGAAATGCTTTTTTTCGGTATCCGGGACAAACATTTTACGCAATGTTTCGGGGTCACGCTCGCTCTTCAATTCATATACAAACGGCTTGATGTGAAACTTGCCGTCCGCATCGACAAATCGAAGTCCCATTGGCGGGGCATTCACATATTTGCTGTCATAGCTTTGCAGCCCATACGGCGCGATAAACTGTGCGAACAGTGCGATGATGTAAAATGCGCCCAGAATGTACATGCTGATCCGGGCCAACTTGTGTTTCTTGAATTTCTGATATATCAGCCGCCACTGCGAGCTGTATACAGTATCTTTGGGTGCTGCTGTAACTGGGACTGCCGGCCTTTGACCTTTAAATAACGGTAGTGGTCTCATCATTAGGATCCTCTGAACTCTGTACGTATTTTGGGATCAAGCCAAGCCAGCAAAATATCGGAAATCAATGTTCCGAGAACCGTCAGCAAAGCCATGATCAATAAAAAGGTTCCAGCAAGATACATGTCCTGACCGAGCAATGCATTATGCATAACTGGCCCTTGAATCGGCAGGTTCAATACGATTGCTGTAATGGTAGCGCCGGTAAAGATGGAGGACAGTGACCAGCCAAAGGTACTCACAATAGGATTCAAGGCTGCACGTGTCGGATACTTGAACAGGATTTGCATCTCTGATAAGCCCTTGGCACGGGCAGTAATGACATTCGGTTTGTTCAACTCATCGAGCATTTGTCCGCGCATGATACGAATCAGATCCGCAGTACCCGAAAGTCCGATAACAATAACCGGAATCACCATATGCTGCATTAAGTCTTTTACCTTGTCCAGGGACCACGGCGCATTCACGTATTCGTTGGAGAATAAACCGAGCAATGGATTACCGAACCACTTATAGGAAAAGAACATGAGAATAATGGCTAACAAAAAGTTGGGCGTTGCCATTCCGATAAAGCTCAGGCCGGAGAAGAAATAATCGCCCGCAGAATACTGCTTTACCGCCGTGTAGATCCCAACCGGAATCGCGATTATATAATGGAAAGCCATTGTCACCAGCGAGACGACCAGAGTCAGTCCCATATACTGCTGGATCACCGCCATCACCGGTTTGTTGTAGTTGAATGAGAAACCAAAGTCTCCATGCAGAATGATTTTCTTTACCCAAACGAAGTATTGTTCATAGATTGGCCGATCGAGTCCCAGATTCGCCCGCATGTCATCCATCTCAGCCTGGGTCATGATATCGCCGGAAGCGGACATCTTGGCCGAGTAGGAGGATACGTAATCGCCAGGTGGCAATTGAATAATGTAGAAGACGATAAAGGAGATCACAACAACAACAGGAATGGCCAACAGGATTCGTTTTAAAATGTATTCAAACATCTATTCCTCTCCTCTGCACCGCGTGAATGATACAAAAGGAAACAATAGCAAGGATAAATCCCTTCCTCACTATTGTTTACCTGAATGCTTCACCAGCTATTGCTTGATGAAAAATTGTGCCGGATGGCCTTGACCCAGCGAGCGATACTCATCGGACCAGATAAGATCCGTAGGGATGTTATGAATTTTATTCGAGGCTGTAATCAGCACCGGAGTTGGTCCCGCATATCCGATTACCCACTGATTCTTCTGGTGCAGTTTCACGATCTCATTGCTATACTGATTGATTTCATCCAGTGTCTTGCTTGCTTTCACTTTTTCCCAATACTCAAGGATTTTAGCGACATCCCCTTCAGGTTTGACACCTTCCTTGCCGCCAGATTGACTGTATAAGCCGTAATGGCCGAACCATGGTGTGATCACACGAAGCGGAACCATGGTATCCGGTCGGAAGGCTACGTTGACGACAGAAATATTCTCGGTAGTCATCGGAATCTTGTTGGCATATTTCATATCAAAATGAGTGCCTCCGTCAACCACTTTCAGGTTCGTTCGCAGACCCATATCCTCGTAATATTTCTTAAGCAATTCAAGGAATGGTGCTGTATCGGTTGTGCTCTCAATCACCGTGAGTGTCAACTCGGAACCATCAGGGTTCAGACGGAAGTTGTCTTTATCCCGCTTGTTCAAACCTAACTCGTCAAGAATTTGGTTAGCGCGTTCAGGATCGTATTCCGCCCACTGCTGGGCCCACCCTTCCTGATAGCCCATAACGCCTTCCGGTACGGAAGCTTGAATCGGTTCTCCCAGCCCACTGGTCACAATCTCAGACACCTGGTTACGATCCACCCCAATGGAGAGTGCTTCCCTGAACTTGATGTCCTGGAAGAGTTTGCGGAGATTCGGATCTTCGGTAGTCTGGTTTAACTGTACTCCCGCGCTGGACCAAGCTGGTTGTGTCCAAGGGATGATACGGTAGTCACCTTTTTTCTCATTCTCTTTGAGTACCGTGAAGTCTTTGGAATCAAAGATCACCAGGTTGTAATCACCGGCAAGCGTTCCAAGGACCTTTTGGCTCGGATCTTGAATCTTAGTCGCTACAATCCGGTCAATATATGGAAGCTGTTTGCCTTCTTTATCTGTTTTCCAGTAGTACGGGTTGCGCTCCATAACAAACTGATCGCCGTTAGGATCATTGGTTGGCACCCATGCCCGAAGTGTAGGAATCTGGTAGTGCAGCCAATCCGTATAACCGGTTTCCATCAAGAATACTTTGGGATCTTCATAACCCCATTGCTTCGTAATCTCCAATGTTTTGGCATCCCCTACGAACTCGGGAAGGATGGTTTTGTGAAAGTGTGCAGGAGCGAAGAACCACTTGTTATCGATGGCCACACGTTCCAGAAAGAGCACACTTGGATATTTGTGAGTTACGGTAAACGTGTAGTCATCTACCTTCTTCACTTCAGCCAACGCTCTATCCCCGGTAACAGGGTCAACGGAATAATAAGCGTCATAGATCTTTTTACCAAAGGTCTCTTTGGTCAACATATGCTCCCAATAAAAGAGAACATCATCCGCTGTGAAAGGAACACCATCGGACCATTTCATGCCTTCCCGCAAATGGATGGTGAACACGGTGGAATCATCATTCACTTCATAGCTCTTGGCTACGTTTGGCTCAACCTTGTTTCCTTCCTTGTTGAAACGAAACAGTGCTTCCTCTGTCGGTTGGCCTATCCCCCACTTATCAGGAACACCAGTCCAAGGCATGTTCCAATCCCCACCATATTGCCCGATTTCCTCGACGACCTCTTCAACCATAATGTCTTTGGAAGCTGGCAGGCGCTCAGCCAGGGCAGGCAATTTACCTTCATCGACAAGCTTTGCCAGCATCGGGGCTTCTTTGGCACTGTTGTCCGTAACAACAGGTTCTTTCACTGTTGATTCCTCATTTTCGTTGTTAGACGAAGATGCAGAGCATCCCCCTAGTAATGTCGTGATTAGGACAAGAACAATTAACAAGTTGCTTTTCCTTTTCAAGCTAAACCCCTCCACGTTTGGATTTGCCATTAACTTGCCTGAATATGCTCTGGTTGGCACTCACCTCCCTAACGAAATAAACCCTTTATGTACAGATGTAGATACAATTAAACCGGTTTAATTTTTATGCAATAGAGGTTCTCAATCGGGAAAACATCTCATAGAATTAAACCGGTTTAATTGACATATAAGAAAATGTAAACGCTTTATTTGTATATAATACATGGATGACTACGTTCAAGCAATAGGGATTTTACAAAAAAATTCTGTTTTTTCAAATTCATTTCAGAAACTGTTCCGAACAGTTCAGATCTGCTCAAACAGCATCCTCACTCACAAATCCAAGTATAGATTCCAATTGTACTAGGATTATTATCCGATCATCAATTTTTGGTAAAATTCTACATCAACTTCTCTTATTTGCGGTTTGCAGCTGTATTTAGTCGAAAGCGGAATTTGGCATCCTCGCCGTACCACATTGGGAAATTGGTGCCCCAGATATTGTTATGCAGATTAAATTGCCATCCGGATTCAAGCGAAACAAACGAGTTGTCGAATTGCAGCAATCTTCTCTGTCCAGGTGCGACCAAAGCGGAATCCAGTGCTTCAATAGAGGCCTGACCATCTGTGCCCTCATAGAATACTCCCTTGTCTACTGCATGCAGATTGCGGTTGCCATCTTTTACAACATTCAACGGAGAGATTCGTCCTCCAAGCTTGTCCATCATCCACAGATTGGGGTTATCCACCTTCAGTCCGCATCCAAACCAACTGGCCTCTGGAAGACGATTCGCTTCTTTTCCAAACCATTGCAAGCTAACCTCTACCACTCCTGCCTGTGAAAACGTATATACCAGTTCCAGTTCCTTGGGTGCTCCGTACAATTCATGACTTTCTGTTGGCATGGACAACTGGAACCCATACGTATCGCCATGAGCATTGCCTGACTTGTGCATATCGGTCACGATTGGCAAGTACACCTGATGGCTTGGCAGCGGGCGCACAAATTCAAAGCCAGGTTTACTGAAATCGGCATCCGCCCAAGGATGTGTCACAGGCAAGTTCTGCATATAGGTACGGAAATACCTGTCGTAATCCTCCGTCCCGAAAGTTTCATAGGCATAGGCTCCGAACGGATGCTTCGCGTCCACCCAATTCTTTTCCTTCTCGTCCGTCAGCTGAATCAGTGCACCATTGTTATTGAAGGCCAGCTGGTATCCGCCACTGCTATAAACTTGATGACTTGCCGGAGATACGATGTCGGAAAACGTACTTTTAACCGGGTTTAGTTGTTCAAAAGCTTGCTGCGCTTCCTTCTGCTTGTCTTCACTCAGGCACGCCACAGCCGTGTCCAAATATTCCCGCTGTTCCGCCCAAGAACTCTCTATCATGGAATAGGTACGACGGCTCGACTCCGAAGAGAATAGTCCGCTGGAATGACTGTCGAACTCATCCATGGCGAAGGCACCGATATATTGAAATTTTGCAGGGATATCCTCCACATCGACTTCGTTCATTTCCCGTGCGCGGTTGAAGTCAGGCTTGGCATAATTCCGGAAATCCGGAAGCCATTTCTTCACATCAAGCCCCCACGTATGCTCCACAACCAGCAGCATGGCATCACTCATGCCTTTATATTCTGCGCTTGCCGGATCGATCCGGCCTTCGGTCAGCCACTTGTCTCTTAACCGCTGCAACTGGCGGAATCGGGCTATTTTAAGCGGGTCGGTACCGCCTCCGTGAATCCAAGTATCCCCGAGCTCTTCACGTACAACAGGAAATTGGTCCCGAACCTGATCAAGGTGCACCGCAAATGCATCAAGAGACGACGCCATAATCTCTGCATCGGGGTATCTTTCCTGGATATGCTGGAATTGTTCACGAATCTCTTCTGCGCTTGGCGGTCCGCAATTGTCGCCCGTATGGGCAAACAACAAGATATCATCGATACCTTCTATTTCGACTGCCTCACCATAGGTGTCCGCATAATTGACAATGATCTCACTGCCATCCGCTGCCTGCCATCTGAACAGTTTAGGCACATCCGGGCGCATGGAAGCTGGATTAACCCCAAGATGCATATACCGGATACCCACTTCATTCATCAAAGGCACCATAGACAGGGTATGACCGGGTACATCCGTCATTTTTGCTGCAATGGTCGTTTTACCAAATTGTTTATCCAGCTCCAGTCCGATGGACAATCCGTAGCGAAATAATGAGGGGTCCATCAGCTCGGTATGCGTTGTGAACGGTAATCCATGCCATACGATATGACCCTTGTGGATCGCTTGTTCCATGGCCTGTTTACCCTCTTCGGACGCATGATTCAGATAATGACGGATCATCCAGGAACCCGTGGTCCATATGAACTGCTCTCGTCCTCCCTCTGCTTCCAACTGCGCGGACAAAGCGATAGCTTTGGGTACATACTCTTCCATGTACTGCTTTACGACGTTTTCCGCCAAGTGCGTAAATCCGATATCCAGGTGAGTTTTAAAAACAACATGTACTTTTTTACGGTTAGTCATGGTTGTCTGAGCCTCCGTTGTTAGATTCACAGTTAATACTGTTTATTTGAACAATAAGCATGGAAGACCCGCTTCATGTGAAAGCGAGTCCCCTCGTTAATCATCGCCTAATCTAAAATAACATCATTCGTTAATGCGCCTTTTTCCTGCGGTCCTGTTGGTCCTCCTGCAAGTAGAGGCTGACCAAAGAAGGAGCCTTGGGACGGATTTCCGAATTTATAGACAGACAAGCTGTTCGGATTACTGTAATCCCTGTCCAGCCATGATGGCCAAGCATTTCCCAGACCATTACCTGTTCGAGTATTCGGATAATACTGAAAAGCCTGGATATTGTTCCAGGTATCCCATGCCGTTCCCTGATTCGTCACATCAATCAACTGGGTTACGACGAGTTCCTGATAGACATGATTACCAGGATCTTTCCACATCCCATGGGAACCAAACGCGGAATACGCAACAGGATGTGTATTGTTTACTTTGTCCACTTCACCCCAAGAGTAGGTTGTACCGAAAGAATGCGCGCCATAGTAAACTTGAACCGGCTTCACATAGTTACTGTTCTGATCGGTGAACTTGGCCAATCTGACCGTGACCCGCTCCCAGTCTCCGACATGATCTCCCACTTCCGTGCCAAACACCGTTTTCCCAAGATCATAGGGACTGAACTGGAAATATACCAGATCGACGTTGTTATACTCCTTCTCCACCCAAAACGCATAGATCGGCGCATTAGCCAGATCGCCCGTAAAATAAGGTAGTTTCAGGGTATATGGATTCAATTCCGTTTTGGTCTTAAATTCATACAAACCTGAACCTGGATTCACATAGCGATCCACATGCGGCAGGGTATGTTCTACCGAGGACGGGAAATAAACTTCGCCTTGGGCAAACCAGATCTTGGGAGCAAAGGTTTGCAATATTTCACGCTTGGCTGTGTCACTGTAATCGTTACCCGGAACGGCAACCGAGGTGGCATCGAGCGGCGAGATGGCTTCAACTTTCAGACTCGATACCGAATCATTGATATCTCCGCCAACATAGATCGCATCTGCGGTCAGAACCTTGGAATATCCAGCGAAATTGTAGTCTTTGTACAATGTGACCTTATACCCTGGGGCTACCCGGAGTGCAGAGATGGCATCATTGCCTACTCCAGCCTTCAGTTCATCCACATTATAGCTGCCGATATCAAACTGCTGCTCAAAACCTCCATAAGGCGAATTGGAATATGCGATAACTGGTTTATTGGGGCCTCCGATCTTCTCTACTTTCAGACTGGAGGTCGCGTCGTTAAAATCATCAAGCCATCCCGCATCGCCGGTCAGCGTTTTGGTGTCACCGGAGAAATCCTTGTCACGATACAGGGTCAATCGATATCCCGGAGCTACCTTTACCGAAGATATTTTGTCGTTGCCAACCACGTTAAGCTGATTCACATTGAACTGGCCAATCCCAAACGGTTGGGAGCTGCCTCCAAAATCTCCATCCTGGTAAACCGTTACGGCGTTGTCCTCTTCCGCCTGCGCGGGTTGCGCCAGTGGAAAGAAAAGAGATACTGCCAAGAACGAAGCTGCAAGCAAGGATTTGATTGTCATATTCGGGCTCCTCTTCGAATAATGATTTCGATTATTGCCAACGTTCGTACGTTACATTTCTTTTGGCTCTGCAGGTCATTTCCCAGGATGTATGGTAGCGCTTTCCGGAATATCCTCCCTTCATCCTTGAAAGATAAGTGGCATATCTTCACACTAATATATGTCATTGACATATACAATGATATAAATGTAAATTTTTCTCTAAATAAACTTCATATAATTACTATTATTTACATTATATTTGCATAAAACGGTAACAAGCATAACAAATTTTGCATTGTTGAGTTTGAATATGATAGCGAACCACATATGTCACTGACATACAAAAAACCTCCCTTATCATCAAAACGAGATAAGGAAGGTTTAAATTGGCTTGAATAACGGAACCGCATCAACACTCATTGATTAAGATTACGTACGGAGCTTCGTTCGATGATGGTTGTGTTTACCTTGATGGATAAAGCCCCTTCTCGGGAATTCTCCATACGTTTGCACAGCAAATTCACTGCTGCCTGTCCAAGCTTCTCTGTCGTTTGTCTTGCCGTAGTCAGTGGCACGGGCAGCAGACTCGCCAACTGGATGTCGGAAAAACCAATGATGGACAGTTCCTCAGGTACCTGCTTGTGGATGGATAAGGCCGTGTACAGACAAGAAGTCGCGATATAATCATCCGCACAGACAACGGCTGTCATTGCCGGATTACTTTGAATGAAATCCTTGAGTTGCAGATTCGGCCCATTCAGGTTGAGCATGTAATCCTCTGCACAATCCAGGCAAATATTGCGACCGTTAACAGGCAGTGCGTAGTCCAGCATGGCCTGCACATAACCTTTATAGCGATCCTCCCGGCTCGTCACTCCATCAAACGACATAGAGATATACCCAATTTCCCGATGTCCTCTATCAATCAAATATTCCGTCAAGTTGTAGGCTCCCTGATAATGGTCATGGTACACACAATCAATATTGACCTCACGAAAGATCCGATCGATGATTACCAAAGGATAATTCAGCAGATTAAGCTCCAGCACCTTTTCACTGCATCGTGTTCGCCCCCTTGGAAACAGAATAATTCCATCGATTCCTTCCTCGTACAACTCTTGTAGGCAGAAGCTCTCATCCTCTTTATCCGTAGTAATCCGAATGAGCAGCTGGCACCCGGATTTACGTGCTTCCTGCTCAACGGATGCTATAATTCTGGCTACGTAATCATCCATATTGGGGAACAGCAGGGCAATTTTTCGCTTCATAAGCTTCTTGTCTGTAGTTACATTCCCCGATAATGACTCCTTACCCGGCCCGCCCAAATAATCACCCGACACAAATGTCCCCCGCCGCGCCAACCGATAGACAATACCTTGTTTCTCCAAAATTTGCAGCGCAAGCTTGGCTGTCATACGGCTGACAGAATACAGTTTGGCGAGCTCGCCTTCCGATGGCACGGGATCATGTGGCTGCAATTTCCGGTTACGAATTTCTTCCATCACCAAATCGGCAGTTTGCAAGTACAACAACGGCTTCCGATGTGGTTCCTCCATGTGAACACCTACCCCAGTTCCGGATTTTACGATCATTCTATCATTTTCTCATGTAAAAAAGTAAAAATAGCCCTTGAGCAGAAGGTAGAATGACATTCGATCCTTCTGCTCAAGGGCATGCAAGCAAACATTTATTTATTTGACTTCGGCATTTAGCCGTTCAATAAGTTCAAGCAGCTCCAACGGTTCACCAACTGTGTGAGTTGGACGTTCTGTTTCATCCAATGGCTCATGGGGATAACGTGGCGTCCAGCTCTGAAAGATGCTGGTGATGCCAAGTGCGTTGGCTCCCTTCATATCACGACTCAGGTTATTGCCAATCATTACTGTTCTGGAAAAATCCCCTTCGGACAAATCAAGGGCACCAATTGCTGCCTTAAACATCCGCGGGCTTGGCTTGCTGGCTTTAATATTCTCCGAAATAATCATTGCACTAAAATAATCATGAAGTCCATGCTGCTTAAATACGTTCTTGAAGGATTGTGCATCGCCGTCAGCAACCAGGGCCAGCGTGTACCCTTTTTCATGAAGCTTTTGAATCGTAATATCCGCACCCGGAATCAGATCCGCACTCAGAACAATTCCCTCTTCGTCCCGAATCTCGGTCGATTCATCAACAATGGTATCGCCGCTGTCAAAAAAGATAATTAACTTTTTGTCGTCCATGTTCGTTATGACCGTCCTCTTCATTCAATTGGTGAAACGAATTGCCGGTTTCCACTTGACCATGTAATCCAACATTGATGTTTTAATAAAAGGTATAGCGCTTAATCTAATGTTACAATGGAGGCGAATAAAAAATCAATCATTATTTCGTTGCACTTATGCAGAGGCCAGATAATCATCTTGACCGAAAAAGTACTGAGGATCAATTTGCCGGTAGTTGGAGGGGCTGCTGCTGACCAAACTGTTTTGCTTTTACTGCCATCGATTTATCCAGCCTTGCTCTTAATCCACTCATCCATTCCGGCTCATGCGCCCATTGTTCTGCCCCAGATCGAAGCACACGTACATAACCGTACAGATTGGCAAAGCGACGAAATGCTGGGAACATCGACTCCATATCATAGGCGTCTCCTGCTTCTTTCCAATACCCTTGCAAGAATATTTGCTTCTTCTGTTCCCATTCATCCGGCTGAATTTCATCCCGTAAACTATCCAGACTCTGCTCCACATCCATTGCGTACCAGTGGTACATGGCGTCATCGAAGTCAATGGCGTAACAGGAATGACTCTCCTCGTCATAGAAGACATTATCCAGTTCAAAATCATAATGAATTAACCCGAAGTTCTGCTGTGTAACGGGCCAATTTGCAAAATAATTTCGGAGAACTTCTACCTCATTGAGCGCCGCATTCTCGCCAGGGAACTCCCCCAGAACGTCCTTCATCCAATCCAGTACATCGATATATGTCCAGCGTTTTGCCTGTTTGGGTGTGTATTCACAAGATAAACGATGTAGCTTACCCAATGCCTCACCCAAGCTGTGCACGATCTGGTCATTTATATCGATACTGCCCATCTGGTTACCAGGAACTCGTTTGAATACAGAGGCATAATACATTCCCCAAGGCGTATGAGCCACTACCAGCTCTTTTCCTGCATGGGAAGGTACTGCTTCCATGGCGCCATATTGATTTAGTTTAAGATAGGACAGGAACTCCAACTCCGCTGCAAGATTGGTTTGATTTTTCTCATCTACAGGGGCAAAACGAAGCAAGTAAACCTCTCCCTGATCCCTGAACGGATACACGGCATTGGAGGATATACGATAATACTGGAACATGTCCAGTGACTCCGGATCATAACTCCAGTTTTTCAAAATCATCTCGGCGAGATCGTTATTATGGAATAAATATTTAAGTTTTAACATGGGCATATCTCCTTAGTGGTCGGTTAATATAGAACGCTTTAAGCGTTCCGAATCCTATTTTTGCGCGCAAAAAGCCGCAGGCTATGCCTGCGGCTTTAAAAATTCTGGATACACGGGTTTACTTGCATAAGCAAATAAACCTCGTGCATACCAGGAAAAATGAGCAGTTATATCCCTATATGTCGGCAGACTTCAGATCGTCCCATTAGCAGACTCCAAATGCTTCGCCATGTGTTCGTTGCTCTGCCGGATCTATTCAGTTCGTTATCACCTTAATTGTTGTTGTAACACTTTGCATCATCTTAGCCCGTCGTTTCATGACGCTCACTCCTTCCGAGAAACAAGTTATTTCCATAATACTCCATCAAGTGATGATAGGCAATGAATATCAAGACTGTGTAACAACCATTCGTTCTACGGTCTCGGTATTCTCCTTATACCAAACCATAACTACATCTCCCTTCTTCAGGTCAGACACCTGAATGGATGAATTAGCATTTTGGTTGTTGCCTGGGGCACCCATGCCCATGCCTTCCGTGATATCCACATCCTCACTGATGTCCAACTTCATTTCAATGCCCGTATCTTTCATTTCCATGCTTCCGCCTCTGGAGGCGCCTGGTTGTCTTCCATTTCCATTAGTCGAGCCTGTGGATGAGTTATCCTGCACCTCAAGCAACGAGATCGTGACGGTACTCCCTGTGGCAGAGATCACTTTGCCTGTAAGATCGGCATTCATCATCCCCCGCATATCGTCCTGACCGCCTGTTCTGCCATTCATCCCTTGCCCTCCGCCCCTCTGTGCTCCTCCATTCATGCCCGGGCCAACGCCATTCATCATTCCGCCACCGTTCATGCCTTGTACAGAACCGGTATTCGTAATGTTCTGGGCAGTAATAACATCACAAGCAGAGAGCAAAACTGAGCAGGTCAGCAGCAAGAGCATAGCCGATGTGAGATAACCATTTTTTCGCATACGGATCACCCTTTTCTCAGGGAAGAACGTTCCCAGCCAAGTTTTCTATGAAACATGAAGTTATACGCATCTTTAAATCCCATGTACGACAATACAACCAGCAGCGGATATACGGGATAGATATACCTCGATTTAATCTCCCACAGAATATAGAACCCGATAAATCCGAGAATAACCAGAATCAAAGAGACTTCGTCATACCGCTTTCCACGAATTCCACCGACCAAGCGAATGAAAATAAAACAGTACATCATGAAATTCATCACATAAACGATCCAAAGCACCCCCGTCCGGTAGACGGAATCTCCCTTGAATACGTCTGTTACCGCATTGGTATAACTGTAGGAGCCGGCAATTCCGCCACCTCTTCCTCCTCCCATACCCGAGGAGCTTTCATTACCGATGCCATATCGATCCATTTGGTAGGTACCTTCAGTCCAGGTCCAAATGATCTTTTTGTAATACATCTGGGCCAAGTCACTTAAGCCGGCTTCCGAAAGCTTGCGTTCAATCTCCTGCTTGTACAGTTCTGTACTTTCAGCTTTATTATAGTTGGCTTCTCTTTGATAGATCTGGTAGCTCTCCATGTTGTCCCAGAAGCCGAATCGTTCCAGATTAATACCCATGTTCAACCACATATAGACCGGTGCCGAATTTTCCCCATCAGATTCACTTACAGCACCCGAAGATTTTAATACCGCATTCTGAGTCCACCCTGGGACGTTAAACAACGTAGCCAGCACGAAGACGGAGACAATCACTTTCTTGAATCCAATACTTCGCATATTCAGCAGGATGGTTAACATAGCAGCAATCAGCACAATTACGCCAATGCTTCGGAAGTAGTTGCCAATCGCGAGCAGAATGGCGGCAATGACGATTGTCCGCCAAGACTTTGCACGTATAAACCGAATCAAAAAGTATAAACAAGACGTCAGAAATGCCGTAGCAATAACATCGTTATAGATCAGGTTGTTCAGGAACAGGGATGGCAGATACGTGGCTGCAAAGATCAGAACCCCGTAATCACGTTCCGCGGACTTATGATTTAACTGTTTATAAATGAGATAAATCATTAATGTCGTTACCGTTGCAAACAAAATATTGAACAGCTTGATTACCAGATAATTATCCGGGAACAGGTACAGCAATGTCTTTAGATACAAAACGGTAGAAAAGTTGAACGGGAACATGTGCAGATATCCGCCCGATTCAAACGAAGAATAATCGTGATCGTAAAGCATGTTCATCGCGAGTGAAAGCACGGTCTGTGAATCATCCGTAGGCACTCGTGGAAACACGAAGATAATGATGATTTGAATGGCCAGCGAACATAGCAGCACCACCGGAATGACAACCTTTGGGCTGTATTTGTTAAGCTTCAGGCAAAGGCGGTATAACCCCACACCCGATACCAGAAGCAAAGCAATTACCGGGATAAAAATACTCCACTGCTGCGTACCCAGAATCGGATTATCCCCATACAAGGTGTAGTTGTACTGCGCCCGGACAAACAGGGACGATACGATAAACACGCCGACAAAAACAAGCAGAATGAGATAAAGCGACTTATGGATCACCTTAGACATGCCAAAACTCCTTTTCCAGTACAGGATTCGGGAATAGTATAATGCCTCTACCTGAAAAAAGGCTGAATTCAGATTTGTGCTTAAGAATGCTCATTGAAGGATGATTTACAGCACAAAAAAGACCGTCCCTTGGATAAGGTAACGGTCCGTATTTCTATTTTTTTTAAAGAGTGTGTGGGCTTTAAGCTAATCGTTGAAGATCACTTCTCATCCTTAATAAACTCAATAATATCCTGGATCTCACAATCCAAAGCCTCGCATATTCGATTCAGCGTATCGAACTTCACGCCATCTGTTTCCTCATTATATAATTTGGCAATCCCATTTCTATGTAGTCCGGTTAGTCGGGATAAATCGGGATAAACCGGCAATGTTAATTCTTTTCTCTCCCATAATGCGAGATAAATGAATCTTAATCATACATGTTCTCCTCCAAACAAACAGGTATAACCCCATGATTGTAAAAGTGCACCTCAGCCTAATATTGCCTGTTAAACATCACTTCTCGTCAATATACTTGATTAAGTCGCCTGGCTGACATTCCAGTGCTATACAAATTTTCTCAAGGGTTTCGATTGTGATCGATTTGACTTCAAAACCGCTATCCGTTACCCATTGTCCAATGGTATTCGGACGAACTCCTGTTTTTTTAGCCAAAGCATACATAGACATACCCTTATCCTTCAGAACTTGTTCGAGAGTGAATTTGATCATCTGAAAACATCCCTTAACATAAAATATAGTAACT
Organism: Paenibacillus sp. OK060; assembly: GCF_900101205.1. Lineage (NCBI taxonomy): Bacteria > Bacillati > Bacillota > Bacilli > Caryophanales > Paenibacillaceae > Paenibacillus > Paenibacillus sp. OK060. The sequence continues at coordinate 124,202 of NZ_FNFR01000011.1, read as the reverse complement.
CTTGACGTTAATAACTAATTAAGTTATCATAACTCTATGAGTTATTAAATCTCTATAGTTCAATTCATAGAAAGTAGGAGAATGCATGATAGAATCTCTGGAATCTTTGGCAGAACCGTTAATCCGAACGCGCTTAGAGTTATTATACAACAATTTGTCTCACACGCAGCCTGATTATACCCAACTATCTGAAGAATCTGATCATTATTTTCATACCATCCGTCAAGCTTTACCTGAACATCTGAATCAGACCATTTTTTTATATGAAGATACTCAACTTTCTATGCAAACACTTCTGGAAAGAGAGATTTATTTACAAGGGTTTCGGGATGCCCTGCAACTAATGAGCGAGTTACATATACAAAGATTCTGACGCCATAGCTTCTTACAAAATATTCTATAATCAACAAAGCAATAGAATAGGCTTAAAGGGTCGGTCGGCTACCTCGCCATGAAGGGAGGGATGCCCTGTGACAGTGTTTGAAGCAATCATGTTGATGCTTACCTTCGGTACGCTCATCATTGCCATTCTGTCCGATAAACGCAAATAGACCGCCCTCATAGCAAAGGATCGCGGTCTATTTCATCGTGCCCTTATGTTACCGAAGCCCACCGCCCTTAAAAGCGGCTATTGCTCAGAGAAGTCGTGTTACCAGCACGGCTCTCTTTGCATTTTACGTCTAATCTGCTCTAATTATACCATACTCAAATCTTTGAAGTCACATATAAACCGTGTTAATCATCGTACATTCTCTTATATTCATGCCAGTATAGAACCTCAATACAATTGGACCAGTTTAGAATCGAACCAACAAAGTCCTGAATATCCAACCCTGGCATTTCATACGTCTCTTCTGTGTTTACCGAACCCGTTGCATCCTCGATCAGAGTGACTTTGAATCCTTCATATTCCGCAGTAATTGCCGTAAACAGGCAACAATATTCTGTGTTAAATCCAATAATAAACACATGTTCCACCTGATGTTCATGAAGCCAATTCTTCAACTCCGGATTGCTAAAGGCGTTAGGTTTACTTTTTTCCAGAACCGTATGCCGCCCAGTGTCGACTACAATCTCCAGACCCGCAGCATTCTTGTAAAAAAGTGAAGACCCCTCGTGATCATAGTCTACATGTTTCAAGTAAATGATCGGTTCATTCCGCTGGTCAAATTCAGCGATAACCGCTTCAATTTTGCCTAGCTGTGCTGTGAAATCTCTCAATGACGTAATCCCGTATTGCACATCCAATACAATCAGGGCTTTGTTCATGCGCTCTCCCCTTGCTTTAGTAGATCGATAGGCGTTTCCCCAAATCTACTCCTTCTTTAGCTTCTTTTCCCGAGCCTTTTCCACATTCGCTTGCACCCGAAATTCCACGATCCGGCGGATTAATTCTTCTGGTAATGGTTGATCCAAGGGAAATTGCACCGATCCTTTGGCTCCTTTATACCGTGAGAGTTCTTCCTTAAACGCTTCGATCCCACTGGCACCTGGGTAAAATCCGATATGCTTGGAGTAGGCTGCAAAATGAACCAAGTTCCCGTGCTCTGCATACGTTGGCATCTTGTAACTGATCTTCTCCACGGCATTGGGAGCGGAATCGCGAATAACCTGTCTTAATGATTGTAATTTGACCTGTACATCCGAAGGAAATTGGGAGATATATTCATCTACCAACACATCAAAAGAGGTACTCTCTGACATCTTGAACTCCTTCCACCACGTCCATTCGTGGTATGGGCATTTTTCACAACGTCATGGCTCGGCCATTTCGCATCAGATAATCCTCCTTGGCTTTGTAGTCGGGCATAATACTGCCCACACGGCGCCAGAACGAACGATCATGATTCATATGATGGATGTGGCATAACTCATGAATGATCACGTAATCAATCACCTCTAGTGGAGCCATCGCCAAACGGTAGTTAAACGTCAGCTTTTTATCCCAACTGCAGCTTCCCCACTTGGTCGCCGATTCGACGATGTCCACAGACTTCGGCTTCACCTTTAACTCCTGCTGGTAACGGCCGATGCGCTCACCGATCATTCTTTTACACTCGGCAAAATAAAACTTCTTCAGATTCGTACGCAATTCCTCTTCCGAACATCCCTCTACGTCAATTAACTCATGCAGTGCATGTTCTTTGCCAAAGAGTAGAAACTTCCCTTTGCCTTCCTCTTCATATTCTTTCTCTTGAGGACCGTCCAACGCCTGCTGCATCAGAGCAGATTTCGTCAAAATCACTTCCCCATGTTGCGCAACAAGCTGCCGGATCATGTCTTCGCCGGTACCATTGGGAGCCTTGATTGTGACCATATAGGGTAAATCCATCGTAATGGAAGCTTTCTTCCGTTTCCCATATTCGATGTGACAGTTAATGATGTGATTGTTTATTTCAATAGTTAGCATAACCTGCTCCACTTCTTTCGATATTTCAATTTCAAAATTCTAATTTATTCATTCAAATTGTAACCCATTCTGTGACTCTATGCATAATGTTCAGCGTTATTACATATTTTATATTGAATTTTTATTCATTAATATGTATTATTATAAAATTATAAGATAGGAGGATAGATATGATCCCTACATCGAATTCGGATTACAAAACAATTGAAGAACTATCACTCAACCATTGGCAGCCCTTATCCACCTTACTTTTTGACGGATGGGTACTGCGTTTTGCACAGGGATATACGAAGCGCGCCAACTCCATTCAACCCCTTCACTACTCTACCCAAGATGTGCATGAAAAGATCGAGCAATGCGAGCGAATCTACGCTTCCAATCAATTAAGTACCATATTCAAGATTACGCCGTTTATCCAGCCGGATCATCTCGACCAGCTTTTACATGAAAAGGGGTATGATGTTGTAGATCTGAGCCGGGTCCAGACTCGGAGCCTGGAAACCATTAAGGAGCCTAAGCACTCTGCTGTAAAAATGGACGAACAGTTAACCGGAGAGTGGTTGGATCACTTTTGCCGACTGAATCAGGTAAGTGAAATGCATCGGGGAACGATGGAACAAATGTTGACCAACATCCGTACACGTACAGGTTTCATCTCGCTGTTCATCGACGGACAAGTCGTTGCTTGTGGATTCGGTGTGGTGGAACGAAGCTATATTGGACTGTATGACATTATTACGGACGCTAACTTTCGGAATCGGGGATTAGCCGAGCAGATGATCCTTCATCTATTGCACTGGGGAAAAGAGAATGGCGCTACCTCCAGTTACCTGCAAGTAGTTGCTAATAATGCTCCCGCAATAAAACTGTATGCCAAACTTGGATTCTCGGAAATCTATACATACTGGTATAGGGTCAAGAAAGCTTAGGCTATCCTACCATCACTTCACCACCATGAGCCGAGGGGGCTAGAATTTACAAACTTTTCAGTTTATTGAGGTCGGTACCCAGACACACACTCAATCTGCCGGACATCCCTTGTGCAGAAGACACGCTCACATAAAACAAACCCTTGACCAAGCTTGGTCACTCCAATAAGTATGCTCTTTTCCATCTGCTGGGACAGTATAATTCATTTTTGCGGTTCCAGCAGTAGATCCTTGGTTGATCGTGAACGTAAACACTTTCGAACCTGTGTTTTTAAAGCTCACCTTCACATATTCAAATCCCACCGGGATATTAAACTGTTTCGTAGTCGCAGTACCTGCGAGCTCCTCGTTATTAATTACTGATAATGCCGTGGATGTAGTGACAACTGTTTCATTATTCATTGATGCTGTTGTTATTACTGTAGTAATGATCGCGGTGGCGGCTAGAACAGCCATTGCCATTTTTGTGATGTGTTTTATGATGTCACCTCCACCTGCTATATCTCTGTATTATACAGTTTAATAAATCTCTCCTGTGAAAGAGCTGGTTATCAGCTCTGATTGCGCTCCAATTGTTTTTCGATCCCCAGCCTGTCGATCTGAATCCAGTATTCTGCAATTCTCTCATTCTCCACTCGATATACCGCACTCGCCATTTCAATCACGGGCAGGTTGGTCGGTGCATATCCATCCACTTCTCCAACATGAGTACCCACTTGTCTCCAGCGTACATATACTTTATCCCCCTGTGCAAGCAACTCCTGAATCTGCAGCGAAAAATCTCCGTACGCCTCAATCATTCCCCTCACATGATCCGCATAGACGGAGGGCGTTCTTGTGACTGTCACTTCCTCTTCTGAGATCACCTGGTGAGCCAGTACCTGCTCGGCCATTAGTGTATTGGCATAATCAAGATTGCGACCCGAGCGCACTTCTTCAAAAAAGGTTCTGACAATCTGTTCTGGCGTCATCCGATCCACTCCATTTTTCGTTTTATCATGCATTGTACCAGAAGTCTCTACAATTCTCACTCTCTCGCTAAGATCAATTTAACTAGCTTTTATACAGGATTCTCACTCGATTGTATATAGTCATAATATACCATTACATATCTTGACAATAAGTCTATATGACCATAGACTAGCAAAAGACATTAGGGAATTAATAGGAGGTTTTGCTGATAAGAGGTTCGAAAATGATTTTTAACCAGAAATGATAATGTTCGATGTTTAGATTTTTTAGAAATTAGCTTTTGCAACAACTTAGAAAAACGAGAAAGTGGTGTACCATGAAACGTTTATTTTTGATTATGTTTACGCTCACCCTGTTATTGGCTGGATGCCAGAGCAATGACAAGGAGAGTAGTCCGTCCGAGAATAACCCCACAGAAATAATAGAAGGTTCTAGCGTATTAAGTTTGAAGCAGAAGTACGGCTCTGAATCGAATAAAGCGATTATGCCGATGTATAACGTAGCTCAAGATGAAGAATTCAAGTTTAAATTCAAAGCAGATCTGAAAAATAGCCGTATACAAGCAAGTGACATGATTAGTGTACATACCGATATTAAGGCCCTTGAGGCCAGCAAAGTTTACGCCATACCAGAAATCAATGATAATAGTGTCTCCATTAAGCCTCTTGGATGGGGTGTTTTAACCTCAGATAAGTTACGGACACAGGAGCAAAGCACTTGGGGTGGTGCCCCCATTTATTACATTCGTATTAATTATGATCTGGATGCCGAGAAGCTCACGCTACTGGATCAACCAATGATCATTCCTTTCACAGTAAAATCCGAGCTGGCTGTTCCCAATCTCAAATATGAAATCGACAAGGATAAGCGATTTAAACTGACTTGGGATAAGGTCGAAGGTGCAACCGAATATAAAATTTATAATCGTGCAGATCGAACGGTTATTTTTGAAACAAACAACGTACCCTTGCAAGGAGCGGAGAAAGCCTTCAATGGAAGCAATCCATTGGTTTTAACCACAACAACGGAAACATCCTTTAATGACTTTATGGAAGACGGAAAAGGCGGTCTTGGCACTATTAATGAACAGATGACTTCCTATCAGAACCATGGTATGAAGGGTGAATATTACGTCACAGCGGTCAGCGGAGATAAGGAATCCAATTTCAGCAACGGTGTTGCCACTGCCCCCCTCTCTAATCAGCTACCGATGGCTTTAAAAGAACAACTGTATATGAAGAAATTGAAGAACATGAATGAATTGCCTAAAACAACAAGTATTGAGTATATTGATGGTTCGTTTTCCCAAGAAACGATTGTCTATGACACCACTGGTGTAGAAATTTCAGAGTTCAATGAAACAAATATTCCTTTTCACATTAAAGGAACAGCTCTGAAAAGTTACGTACGCGTAGAGAATATCACTCAAGAAGATCTGGACAAATTGAATAATCAAACGGTTGCCGAGTCCAGTAACGGACTGGTAGAACCGAAAAATGACACACCATACGTCCCTGCACCTGATGTGCCAACCATTATCAACAATCATGATACGCCTGCATCGGAAGCAGAAACAGAACCAGCAGTGGAAGCTCCATCTACGGAGTCCACAACCAATACTGGAACGTCAGAAGATAAAACTGATTCTGCATCCAACGAGGCTTCCGATGATACTTCCGATAAGTCTTCCGATAAAGCTTCTGATGAAATTACGAGTGAATCACCTGATCCAGCTTCCGAAACTGAAGAAGACAACTTGGTTGATGAGCAGAAATCCAATACACAGCAGAATGTAGAACAAGGCAATCAGGAAACGGTTCCTGAGCCGGCTACAGGCGATGCCATGATCAATGCAGATTCTGCATTGGAAGAAGTTTTGGCTAAAAACATGGTTGCTGTCCAAGACAAGATCTCATTAAAAGCTTTTCCAGAGGCCCAAAATTTCACAACACTCTCCGATGTTGTCCTGAAAGTGATGTACCAGAATCCATTGATTCTGGGTGTGGAAGGTTTTGAATACAACTACGGTACACTTAGCCTTTCGATCCATTACAATGAATCGGCAGATGTCATCCAGAAGAAGCAGAGCGAGATTATTGCCAAAGCAAACGAAGTTGTTGCTTCCATCATCAAGGATGGCATGAAGGATGATGAGAAACGGAAAGCCATCTACGATTATCTGAACGATAACGCGAAGTATGATGATGCAGCATTGGAAAATGCGGAACAGAACAACTTTAAAAATGTCGATGCACAGTTCAATGATTCGTTTACCACTTACGGTATCCTTGTCAAAGGTGTTGGCGTATGTGCCAGCTATGCTTCCGTCTACAAACTGCTCTCCGATCTGTCTGGACTGGAAAGCATCGTCGTAACGGGAGCATCTAGCGGTGTTCCTCATGCATGGAATAAGGTCAAGATCGGGAATGAATGGTTCCATGTGGATGCCACCAACAATCTGACCAATTCCGGTATTCCTTACTTCCTGTACAATGCAAATGATGAGACGGCTGCAAGTCAGAAAACGATAGCCGATAAGGATTACTGGCTTGATTCCGAACTCGCCCTGTTTAATGGCGAAAGTGATGCGAACGATTATTATATACAGAACGATCTCGAAGTCGCTTCGATTAGTGAATACAAAACGAAGGCTGAGAGTGAACTGAAAAATGGAGAAAATCGGGTGATTCTCCGTTTTGCCTCACCTGTGGACTCTGATGAGCTGATGACAGCTGCCGGTGAAGCCCTCGCTGCGGTAGATGAAGCCCTGCTGAATACGGCTCAATTGGCCACGCTCGGCAGCTACGCCATTCTGGAGCCTAACCCGGATCAGAAGTGATGCAATAATTAAGAAAAATTCCATAACAACAAAGAACTCCATTCACCTTCATCGGGAATGGAGTTCTTTGCTTCACTTGCCTATGATCACTGACCTATCACTCATAGGCCTTTTATATCCAAATTTACGGACTAACTGTACCGCCATTGGCGTTCAGCGTTTCACCGCTCACATAGCTCGATTCCTGACTCGCCAGGAACACAAACGCTGGCGCCATTTCCGCAGGCTGCCCTGCACGACCAAGCGGAGTATTAGATCCAAAATCAGCAAGCTTCTCTACGGGCTGTCCACCGACCACCTGAAGCGGCGTCCATACCGGACCTGGCGCGACAACGTTCACACGGATGCCTTTGCTGCCGACTTGCTGGGCCAGCGCTTTGCTGAAGGTGTTGATTGCAGCCTTTGTTGTCGCATAATCCAACAGGATTGGAGATGGCTTATATGCCTGAATAGAAGACGTATTAATGATGGAGCTGCCTGGTTTCATGTGTTTCACAGCTGCTTTACAGAGCCAGAACATTGAATAGACATTGGTTTTGAATGTCGCATCAAATTGTTCTGTAGTCAGGTCGGCGATCTGCTCAACAAACTGCTGTTTACCTGCCACGTTGGCGAGAATATCGATCCCACCGAGCTCTTTTACAGCAGATTCAATGAGTTCTTCGCAGTATTTCTCATCCTTGAGGTCACCTGGAATCGCAACAGCCTTGCGGCCTGCTTCCTCAATCAGCTTGACCACTTCCTTCGCATCGGCTTCTTCCTCGGGAAGGTAAGCCAGAACGACATCCGCACCTTCACGAGCAAAAGCGATGGCGGCTGCCCGACCAATACCGCTGTCTGCTCCGGTTACAACAGCTTTACGTCCGGTCAGACGGCCGCTGCCTTTGTAGCTTTTTTCACCTGCATCAGGTACAGGAGTCATTTCACGTTGAAGCCCGGGCTCCTTCTGCTGCTGCTTCCAATCTGATGTTGCCTTCGGATATTGTGTCGTCGGATCTTGCATGGTGTGCTGGTCTTGATTAGCCATGTACAATTCCTCCTCGGATTAATTTACACTCTATAAATAGAACGAAATGATTCTACACTGGTCACTACGCGGTCAGAGCAACCTTCCGATCGCTGTTATCCCCAGATTTTTTCTATCCCTAATTAAGGGGAAATCCGGTGATAAAGGCGAACGTTTCACTTCTCCAGGCTTTCTCTGCCCTCTACGTTATTGTGTAGAAAATAAGTTCAATTTAAATAGACTGTGTAAATTTAAATTTATTTATTATGTTGTTTTCATAAAAGTTGCACTCTTTCCTTTGTAACCGAGATGGGTGGAATTTAAACTGGCTCTGAACATTTCCATGGCAAACCTTCCGACTTTGAATCTCCTGTAACTGGAGGTTGTATAATAGATCCTGAGGTGATTTTATTGAATCAAAGCAAAGATACATATTCGATCGGTGAAGCTGCCAAAATGATCGGCTCGACTGTCAAAACGATACGTTATTACGATGAAATCAAGTTGCTCCGGCCCTCTTTTCATACGGAAGGTGGTCACCGTCTTTATACACCGCAAGACGTGTGGCGGCTGGAACTGATCACAACGCTACGCTATTTGAATTTTGGCATATCGGATATTCGCAAGCTGATGTCCGGTGAACTTAGCGTGTCACAGGCCCTGGATCTACAGATTGAAGCCTTGGAAACTCAGATCGGGACCATGAATTCCATGCTCTCCATTCTGCAACAAGCCAAACAGCAGGAAGTGGAAGATACGCTTCATTCCGGACAGTCTCTTACCTATGTTTCAAGCCTGGTGGATTCACTGACCGTCAATGCCCAAAAAAGAAAACAATTCATCTCCGCCAAAATGGAAGAATCTCACCTGCTGGACGAAATCCCGCACGAATGGAGAGTTTCGTTTCTGCATTTTTTCGATAAATACATGATGAAAGATACAAAGCTGTCTGCCCAGCAAACACTGGCATGGAAGGAAATCCAGGATATCATTAACGATCCGGCCTATATCGCCGATCTGGCCCGTCTCGAACTTCCGTTCTTCACCATGGCGAATCATCCACAGATTGAAGCAGATGCCTGGGTAAAAAAAATGGAGACCCTCCGCATTCGTGCCACTGAAGCTCTAGACAAACGTTGGCCGTTAGATAGCCCTGCAGTGCAGAGCATGGTGTGGGATTTTGTGATGATGTACGCCAGTATTGAACATGCTGGAGATCCGGAAGCATTTTTTCGCAAACAAGCTCGATATATGCTCGACTCCGTAACAGAGCGCATCCTTCGTTTTAACAAGCTCTGCAAGATCGTGAATCCTGAATGGAGCGAGATCGTGGACGGCATTAATCTGTTGCAGGAAGGCATGCGACTGCGGTTAAAACAAATGGAAGAAGTCTGAATTCCAGTCCTCTTCCATTTTTACATTCAACCTTTTTTCAATGAATAGGATGTGTGTTCTCCCACTTCACTGTCCAACTGGAGCGGTTGCCCTTTCAGATAGTGGTTAAAGAAGTCGATTGTTGTATCATTTACAATTTGGTGTGCTTTCCTTGCATCTACACCCTGTGACCATTCCAGAATGGGAGATATCAGATAGAGGTCCGAGAAGCTTAAATGTTTGGTATTACTCAGCTCCATCCAGTAGTTCCCTCCCGCGGTCACCAGTTCATAACGTGCATACACTTCTTCGTAGTATTTCTCAGCTTCCGGACGAGTCGTGCCCATAGCTGCAATCTCATCGTCACTCATGACACTTGTACCTGCAACGGTTGTATCCGCGCTCATCATGAGAAACGGTTTGCCTACACCTTCAGCAGGAATACGCTTCTCTCCAAACAATACGCCATCCATGTTCATACCTGCTTTGACACGAGGATCATCCATCAGCATCTGTACGGTTGTTGCCCCGCCAAATGAATGTCCAAACATGCCGATGTTGTCCAGATCCAGATGACCGTTAAAACGCCCGTTTGCGTCATTGGCAGCCAGTTTCTCCACTTGATCCAGCACAAATTGCGCATCCTTCACCCATGTCTCGTTGAGCTTGTCCATATAACTGAACTGCAGTTGATCGAAGCCTTCCTTGCCCTCGGATTCAAATTGCGCCACACGCCCGTCCGGGAACACCGAGACCAGACTGCTATACGTATGATTAATACCCACAACAATATAACCTTGGCTGACCAATTGCTCCACCTGGAACGTATTTTGGTTTTCATAACCATGTAGGCCATGAGAGAAAAGAATGACCGGATACTTGGCTTCCGCATCAGACAATGATGCCTCCTGAATGGCATGGGTTTTGACTTGAATCAGGTTTGAAAATAAAAGCTTTGGCAGCTTCAGCACATCATTAAAGGCTGTTGCATACACTTTCGGATCATTCACATAAGGAGTCGTTGTTCCCTTGGTGTCTTTATCCGTTGGATACCAGATCTGCACCATCAGTTCCCGTTTGTCTCCGGTAGTACTCGTCAGCAATTCCTCCCGGCTCTCATCCGTCCAATCGTAGGATACCGTACCGATTCCGTAAGGTCCTGTTGGTTTATCAAACGAAAATACCGGGAACAGGAGTGGCAGCCCGATTGTCACAGCAGCGTATACCAATACCAACAGCGATGTTCCGATGATTCGAACACGTCCGAATTTCCGCATAACGGTTGATTTTGACCTTTTAGCGATTAACACAATCAGTGGAACCAGTGTGAGCAAATACGCCGGAATCATGGGCCAACGCAATCCCTCAAGCACCCCATGTACCAGCAATAATACAACCGATATGACCCATCCTCCCCACACCATTTTCCGAGGTTTGTTTCGGCCCCCAATCAACCACACCAGCATTACTACATTGAAAATAAGATAAATCCATTCCAGTGTTCTCATTATTCCTTGCCCCCTTCTCTGCCACAACTGAAATTAAAATATATCGTGCAGCAGCTCTTCTATTTCCAATCATAAAACCTCCAGTTACAGGAGATTCAAGCATGAATTTTGAAAACAAAAAAATGCACTCCCTGTATGACACTGGATCTCCCGAAGGTTCTCCCATGTATTCAAGGAATGCACGTATGATATTACGATATTAACATCAACGATTTTATAATATAAGGTTAGTGATCTTCGCCTTCATCTACCCGCTGTCTTTTTCCTATGCCAAAAACGAAATATCCGATCACAACGATCGCCATAAATGTAGCCCCAACAATGAGGGGTAACCGCGTATCCGGGTTAAATGCCATACCGATAATAACGAGCGTCAGATATACGATGATGATATAGTTGCTGATTGGGAACCATTTGGATTTAAAATTGTGTTCAGCCATCTCATTGCCCCAACGCTTTCTGAACCTGAACTGGCTGAAGGCCAGCGCGAACCACGGAACCATCCCCGGAAGAACACTTGCGCTATAGATGTACAGGAACAGTTTGGAGTCCGGCATCAGGTAGTTGAGCACCACACCCACCAGCAGCAAGGAAATCGTGATGATAATACTGTTGCGGGGAACCCCGCCTTTGGACAGCTTTTTGAAAAAGGCCGGTGCCTGTCCATTCTCCGCAAGCGTGTAAAGCATACGTCCTGCACTATAGATCCCACTGTTACATCCCGACATCGCGGCGGTAAGCACAACAAAGTTGATAATTCCCGCAGCAGCGACAATCCCGACTTTGGCAAACGTCAGTACAAACGGACTTCCCGTCTCTCCCACTTCATTCCAAGGATACAATGTCACGATGACAAAAATGGCCCCAACGTAAAAAATGAGAATACGCCACACGATGTTTTTGATCGCTTTACGCAGCGTGATCTTCGGATTTTCCGCTTCACCTGCCGTAATCCCTACCATTTCAACGCCCTGGTATGCAGCCGTTACGATACACAGGGCAAAGAGGAAACCTTTGATCCCTCCTGGGAAAAATCCGCCATGGCTCACCAGATTCGATAGCCCAATGGGCTGTCCTCCGTTCCCCCAGCCGAAGAAGATCAGTCCGGTTCCGATCACGATCATGAAGACAATTGCCATCACCTTGATCAGTGCAAACCAGAATTCGAATTCTCCATAGTACTTTACCGCTGCCAGATTCGCTGCTGCAATAATAAGCACCCCAGCCAAGGCAGGCAGCCATTGTGGAATATCCGGGAACCAGTAGCCTACATAAATCCCAATCGCGGTGACTTCCGCCATACCAACCGTTACCCAGAGGAACCAGTAACTCCAGGCAGTCAGGAACCCGGCGAGTGGACTGATATACTTATGAGCAAATGTGGCAAATGAACCGGTGACAGGCTCCTGAATCAACATTTCCCCCATAATACGCATGACAAAAAAGATAATGATCCCGGCCAGCAAATAGGCCAGCAGCACCGAAGGACCTGCCCATTTGATAGTACTTGCCGATCCCATGAACAATCCGACCCCGATCGTACCTCCGAGTGCAATCAGCTCTACATGGCGGGGCTTTAGCCCTCTAGATAGTTGCTTTGATTCCAAACGATTCTCCCCTTTTCACATCCACATTAACGCAATGCAGAATTACTTCACCAAATTGTACGAGATGTGCCACAGAAATACAACAAGGAATGTAAGGAAGCGGATTCAGTGCACAAAATCATGTTACACGTCTTTGGCGGGTCAGCGTTTTCGCAACAGGTAACTGCTATACAAAAAATCCACCAGCCGCGAAGCACTAGTGGATATACGGTGAAATGATTTAGCTGGCACAAGGCTTGAGCGAATAACAGTACCGCCTAATAACTCCGTTCGGGGGCAATACGTAAATGACAAAAACCTTTCTGAATGCCAAGTTAACGCATCAGTTCGTTGAATACCTTTTCCCAACGGCCACTGTGTCCATCCTCCATGAATAATGGAACAAATCCCAATCGGAGATAGATTGCAATTGCAGGGAGCCTGAAGTCATCCGTCTCAAGCAGGGCCGCTTGCTTCCCCTCATCTCTCATTCGGTGCAAGGCCGCTAGTGCAATGGTATATCCAAGCCCTTTCCCGGAGTGCCCCGGCAGAGCACCCACCATATGCAGATATCCACAGTCGATATCCCTGTCCTCTTTCTCCCATGCTACAGCAGTGGCAACGGCAAGCCCCTGATAACAGAGAAACAGAATCTTCTCGGGCAAAAACGGCGGCTGAAATCCGATCTTGTCGCCGAAGGCAATCTCCCTGGCAAAAGAAATTCGGATCACATGCTCCCATTCCGTTACATCACCGGATTGAAACGATCTCAAGCTGTAGCCTTCCGGTATGTCCAGCTGCGGCAGATCTGCCAAAGTATCCTTTTTCATGACCAGCTTGGAGCGTTCATCCCTCATCCTGTAAAGCCTGCCTTTACTCTAAAGTTTGGAAAGGAAACCATGTTCCCGCCCTGCTTCACGGATTGCATCGAGAGGAAAAAGACCGCGCTCCAGGTCACGGCATCATACACATCAACCAGCGGGCTGCGGTTTTCCTGAATCGCCGAGATGAATTCCTCCAGCACCAGAAAATCGCCCCCACCATGCTTCGTGCCCGCCGCTAAGTGACCCCACTGCTTCCATTTGGGATGATCATATTCAGGCTGATAACAGGACATTTTCTCCCATACTTCTGAGCCATCCTCTCCGTTTACCGGAGAGCGGTTCTGCAGCCATACGAGATCTTCCTCATAGGGATGACGCGCGGACAAGTAGGCTCCCCTAGTTCCCTGTAGCATGTAATGAGTTTTATTATGCGGCCGGACGGAGACCCAGTCGATACGCAGCGTAATCAGAACGCCATTCTCGGTCACCAGCGCGGCGACGGCTGAATCCCCTTGACTCCAGTAACCTTCACGGGCAGCAGGATGGTCCTTGCCAAACTGCTCGCTAAAATAATTCTGCAACGCCCTCGGTTTGGAAACTTGCGTCGAGATGCTTTTAAGCCGATCTCCTCCCGGTTTATTCAGCCCGATCCACTGCGCGGCAGGCCCAATCGAATGCGTCGGATAATTGACCCCGTTATAATTTTGGTGGAGCTGTCCTCGCCAAGTAAGTGAGCCGTCCGGATGATGAATCAGATGACGTAAATCATGAATATAGCCACCCTCAACATGGGTAATCTCCCCGAATAACCCTTGTTGCGCCATGTAATTAACCGTAAGATTGGACCTGGAGAAACAATAGTTTTCTGACATCATATATTTCAAACCTGTGCGCTCCACCGTCTCGACCAATTCCCAGGCTTCCTCAAGCGACTGCACAGCAATCACCTCACTTAACACATGCTTGCCTGCGTTCAGTGCATCAATGGAATGTCGAGCATGCATATGCATGGGGCTAATTACAAAGACGGCATCAATAGAAGCGTCCTGCAGCATTTCCGAATAATCGCTATACGTTCTGATCCCCGGAAAAATCCCTTTCCATTGCTCCAGAACCAGTTCATTCAAATCACAAGTAGCCGTCAGATCAATACGATCAGCCAGAGAATGCAAGGCATTCAGAAAGCTTGCCCCCCGGTTGCCTCCGACTATAGCCAGCCTTACCCGCCTGCGGGTCATCGCGTCATCCCTTTCTTCTGAGAGGATAGTGACACAATCAGTTCTGCCGAATGGCCGTCGCCTTTGGCATCAGGATGCGGTTCATAATCATACATGCCTTTGACAAAAATGTTTGCCAGCTCCTGATACGGTGTCCCCTTCAGCAAAATAGTATTGATGCTCAACTGCTGCTCCTGTAGGTTCACGAGCAGCACCGCAGGGATATCCGTTACGGCTGCCAATTGTACGAAATGCCAATGATCACGTTGGAAGACAGACTGAACATGATTATGTCCGTTAAAGAAAACGCCCGGTCCCTGATGTTCATTCAGTATCGACCAGATATCGAGTGCTGCATCAAGAGACATCATCGGCTCCGTGGATCTGGCCGTTGTAGCGTATACCGGATGATGGGCGAACACGAGCAGCGGCTTCGGTCCGTACCTGTTCATCTGTTCGCGCAGCCAGTTCAGTTGCTCTTCATCGATCATACCGCCCCAATGGTCGGGATTCTCACGCGCAGTGTCTAGTACTAGCAGCACTGCCTCCTCTTCTTCAATGGCCAGATAGCGATGCTGTCCCGTCCTTGCCTGAAGATCGACCTTGGAACAGGTATGCGTGTCATGATTGCCAAACGCATATAAAAATTCACCTTGCGATAGCTCACTTTTAACCTTGCTCATAATAAAATCGAACTCCGAGGGTTCGCCGGCATGTGTCAGATCACCAATAGACAGATGATAGTCAGCGGAGAATGCCAAAAACTCTGACAGATAACCGGTATAGAAAGCCTCCCTGGCCTGAATCATCTGATCATCCACCTCTACCAACTCGCTAGAATAGTGCAAATCGCCCATTACAATCAGTCTCATTATCATAATCTCCCTTATCCTTTGATGCCTGAATGCATAAAGCTACTGATAAACTGCCGTTGGAACAACAGAAAGCCAATCAGCATCGGCGCCGTTACAATCAGGGTTGCTGCGCTGACATCCGTCCACTGAGCACCTGCTTCGGTTGATTTGGCAAACATCGCCAGTCCTACAGTCAGCAGACGATTTTCCGGGGAATTCGTCACAATAAGCGGCCAAAGAAAATCGTTCCAGTGAAAGCTGATGGAAACGATCGCAAACGAAAGATAGACGGGCCTCGACAGCGGCATATAAATACGCAGCAAAATGCCTAGTGAAGAGCAACCCTCTACACGCGCAGCCTCATCCAGTTCGTTCGGAAGCTGCTTAAAGGCCTGCCTTAACAGGAAAACGCCAAACGCAGAAGCAAAATAAGGCAGCATAATACCGATCTTTGTATCCAGCAGTCCCAACTCGTTAATGATTTGGTAGTTGGAGAAAATGAGTACATCCGATGGGACCATTATCTGGACGAGAAAGAGCATAAAGACAAACTGGCGCCCAACAAAAGCAACGCGGGCAAACGCATATGCGGCCAGGGTTAATGTAACAATCTGAACTGCAAATATTCCAGAGGTTACAAGTAGAGTATTCCACATGTATTGTCCGAACGGTGCCCCTTGCCAGACCCGACTGAAATTATCCAGCGTAAAATCCCAGGACCAACCTGCGCCAATGGACGCATCCTTTGGAAGAAAGGCATTGCGCAGCATCCACATTAGCGGAATCAGCCAAGCGGCAGCAAACAACAGCATAATTGCATGCCACAACGCTTGTCCGGCCATCCGGCGGCGCTTTGCGGATCGAAACTTCCGGTTCAGCGACTGCTTGGCCTTTTCTGGCCGCAATGTAGCGGACAAGGACAGCTCGGCAGCATTTTTCATGATTCCTATCCCCTTTCACCTTCTACTGATAATGAATTTTGCGTTCCCATCCCGCAAACTGAAAGCAGGATATGACAAGAAGCAGAACGATCATTACCACGGTCATTGCCGCCGCCATCCCTTGGTCATTGAAACTAAAAGTCGTCTCATAGATATAATATAGAAGCAGGCTGCTGGCATGATCCGGCCCTCCCTTGGTCATCATCCACAGATGATCCACCCATTTGAAGGCGTTCGTAATCGCGACGACGGTGACAAACAGCGTTGTGGGCATCGTCAATGGAATGGTGATCCGCAGCTGCTGCGTCCACACGCCAATCCCGTCTACTGAAGCCGACTCGTAAAGATCTTTCGGAATTTGCTGCAGGCCAGCCAGATAAAAGATCATGAAATATCCGGCTTCCTTCCAGACAGTCATCACAATCAGAGAGCCAAGCACCGTATCCGGATTGCCAAGCAGATTAACCTCGCTTCCTGTGAACCAGGAAGCAAACCGGGCAAACAAACCAAACTGAGGCATATAAAGAAACAGCCAAATGCTCGCAGCGGCGATCATTGGAATCATATTCGGGTAGAAAAAAGCAATACGGACCACACCTTTGCCCCGGATCGCTTTATCTGCGAACAACGCCATGACAAAGGCCAGCGCCATCGAGACGGGAACCGTACCGACCGCGAACCAGATGTTATTTCGAAACACTTCAACAAAAACAGGATCATGCAGCAATGCCTTATAGTTGTCCATTCCTACGAATACGGGCATACGAACGGCCAAATTATGCTCAAATAGACTGAGCCATGCCGATTTAAGCATTGGATAATAGGTGAACATGCCAAGAAACAGAAGGGATGGTAACACAAGTCCCCACCCAAACCCGTTCCGCCTAAGCTTTTCGTTCCAGCGGGTATTCATGCACGATTTTCCTCCTTGTACAATCTGCGCCTTACATCCCTGCAACTGCGGAAAGAAATATCGGCGGGAAGTACTGTAATGGCTTCCCGCCAGGATCATAACTGAGGAAGGTTCTAATTCAGCAGCTTTATTTGTTAAAAGGAGCGAGCACACGATCCGCTTCTTCTTGTGCGGCCTTCAATGCACTGGCCGCATCGATTTTGCCAGCCAGCGCGGATTGAATCTGGTTGGTCAGTGCGGAGGACACCTTGCCGTGATTATGCGTGGATAACTCCCGGAACGCATACTGCAACTGGTCGCGGGCCACGAGTGCCTGCGGGAATCCATCTGTGTACGCCTTCATGGCATCCGTATCGTAGGTGGATTTGCGAACCCCGACATAGCCGGATGAAGAACTGAACAGTGCAGCCTGTTCCGGAGCAGTCATATACTTGGCAAATTCCCAAGCCGCTGCCTGTTTCTCCGGTGTGGTATCTTTGAAAATATACATATTCCCCCCGCCCGTAGGCGATCCGTATTGCTTATTGGCTGGTGCGAAGGCTACACCAAAATCGAATTTGGCGTTGGTTTTCACGTTCGTCAAGTTGCCGCTGGTGTGCATCATCATAGCCGTTTTACCTTCAATAAAATCGGTTGGCGTAGCCGCCCAATCAATAACCCCTTCCGGCATTACCTTGTACTTATGGGACAAGTCAAGCCAGAATTGCAGAGCTTCGACGTTCTCTGGCGTATTGAAATTGGCCTTCCTGCCGTCGTCCCCCATAATGCTCTGCTTGGGGTCGCTCGTATTTTGGCGGGCAAGCATCTGGAACATCCAGTAGGAGTCATCATTCCCCGGAATCTCCAGCCCTGTATGTCCATCACGATTCAGCTTCCCGGCATATTCCACCAGCTCATCCCAGTTTGTCGGCGGCTTATTCGGGTCCAGACCAGCAGCTTTGAACATATCTTTGTTGTAATACAAAATAATTGTGCTTCGCTGGAACGGTACACTGTACGTATGTCCATCCGCTTGGGTATCCTCCACAAAGGCCGGATAGAAATCATCCTTGTTATATTCCGCATCCTTGGCGATAAAATCATCCAGAGGAATAATCGCGTCCGTGTTCATCATGCTGTACAGCTCAGTCGACATCATAACAGCCACATCTGGCGGCTGCTTGGCCTGTACACCTGCCTGAATTTTGATCGTATTATCTCCGTAGTTTCCGGTATAGACCGGTTTAACCTTAATATCCGGAAATTTTTCCATAAAAGATGCGCTCATCCCGTCAATAACCTTTGTAAGTGGCCCACCTACGTTAACCGGGTAATAGAACGAAATTTCAACCGGCTCCTTGGGAGTCTGATCCAAAGTGGTGTTTGCATCAGCTGTCGAAGCCGTTGTACCTGTACCCGCCTTGGTATCAGCTGCATTACCCCCTCCCTGACCGCACCCGACCAGCATTAACGTTAACCCCAGCGCAATCAGCGCCATTTTCCCCTGCTTTAGCATTTGTTTTCTCCCCTCATATGTGCAGAGCGTTCCTGTTGGCTCTGTTTAAAATGCATAATGTCTGAAATTCATGCTTACACGGTTGGAGTCTACATCAAGGATATGCAGGACAGCACCTTCGGCTGTTGGAAGTACAGTGATGCCTTGCGCTTCATTACTACTTCCGAGGTTCCGGTCAAAGGCCAGCGTGACAGCTCCGGTATCCGGATCAATCCGGTAGACGGATTTCTTGGAATTATTATCGGAGGAGGCATACAGCGCACCATTATATATCTCTGCGCCTTGAATACGATCAATCGTCTGACTAAGCGGTACGGTTTTGATGAGGGACATGTCACTGAGTCGAAACACATTCAGCACCGGGGCATTGTTCCACTGGGCCGTATAGACCTGACCGCGATCGGCATCTACGGCTACCCATGGCACACCACCGGGATGAAGGTTCAGCGGAAGCGCATAGGAGGTTCCGGTATATTGAAGTGTGGAGGCATTATAGACAGCAATGTAGGGATGTTCGTATTTCTTGCTATCTTCAATAGGAGCATAAATCAACCCGTTGTAATAGGAAATGTCACCAATGTGGTCACCGCCCTGCACTGCTATCTCAGCCGGGATTGCTGCCGCATTTCGTTTCTGAACCGTCTTTCCGTCCAGTGCCGTCTTTAATAAACCAAGCTGCGAGTTGAAAATCCATGAGTTTCCATCTGTTGTGACCCCTTGTCCGCGCTCAAAGGCATCCGTTAGCCAAAAGGTTTGCTTGGACACCTCATGCCAAGATTCGGCGGCCTGTGCAGCATATACCGCATTTTCCGCAGCTTCGGCCGATACGGGCACCGCCCATGCTCCTGATGTAAGAGAACCTGCACTTAACATTCCCGCACAAACCCAGCCTGACACTTTTCTCAGTTTCATGATATTAACGCCTCCTGAATTGTAGGTCTGCTCCAATAATGGTTCGTCCATTATAGAAGCAGTGACCCCCGTTTTAGCCAGCGGGATTCACTGCCCGATCGGCTTAAACTAATTGTAGCTTTCAGGCCAAGCACGTCTGTTGGACAAAATGCGGTTTTTATTGAACAAAACAATCATTTTAGAATGATCCGGTTCGAAGAAACCTCGTTCATATACTGTTTGGGCGTCGTTCCAGCGATCCGCTTGAACATTCTTGTGAAGTGACCCTGATCGGAAAAACCGGCACGGTCGGCAATTTCCTTCAGCCCGTACTCTCCCTTGCTGATCAGCAGCTTGGAATGTTCAATCCGCAGGCGAATCAGATAATGATGCGGTGTATGCCCCGTCTGCTGTTTGAACAGCCGAATATAATGGGACAGGCTAAGGGCAGCCTTGTCAGCAAGCTCCTGGATGGAGAGCTCCGCCTCCAAATTTTCTTTCATATATTCTATGGACTGATAAATTTCCTGATTGGCCGTCATTCTGGAGGGAGTGCTGTTCGTGCATACCTGAGAATAATGGTTCAGGAGATGCAGGATGAGCATATTGGAGAGTGAATCACTATATATCTTTCCTTGTCTGCCTCCATTCTGCAGCTCTTCAAGCAACCAGAGTCCTAATTGCAGCAGCTTGGGGTCCTTGACATAATACTTCAGTTCCAACTGAATATACCCTTCCTTCAGCAGTCCCGATTCACGTGCGATGTGCTCCAGATAGGAAGGCGGAATTTCGATCTGCAGGAAATACAGGGAGGCCTTTCCCCAGGAACAGAGAACGGGTTCTCCAGCAGGCAGGATGTGAATGGTGTAATAGTTCTCATAGTAAGCCGAACAATGTATGGCAATCTGATGCTTCGTTCCGGTAAGCCCCCCGGTAGCATGCTGAGGACTCGGCCACCGGGACACCTGCAGATGATCCCATCCCAGGGTATGGCTCGTGAGTACAGGCTGGTTGTCAGCAGGATATGCTCTTTCGGTTGTTCTCATCCTTATCACCCCTTTTCATCACGTTAGCAATCTACTATGCGGGATGTATAAACTGTGGGTAAAAGAGTTTGTCTTTTTCGAAGGTGGAGCCAGCTGACTGCTTTGTTGTTTGATCTAAATATTCAGCGAAAATAAAAAAACACGCCAACCGTGGCGCGTTTGAAGCGATTATTCTTATGCTTATGATAATGGTTACCTTAGCTTCGCTAATCGTCTCGATGCTGTCCAATCATGCAATAGAATCTATAGGCAGATGAACCAGCACCGTCGTACCCTCACCCTCCTGGCTTTTCATTTCGACGGTTCCGTGATGGAGCATCACAATTTTCTTGACGATCGCAAGGCCCAGACCGTTACCGCTGATGCTGCGGTTTCGCGACAGATCTGTTTTATAAAACCGATCAAACACATAATCCAGCTGCTCTGGCGCTATTCCAATGCCCGTATCCGTTATCGTGATGAGAATTTTGTTCTCTAACTGGTGCGTCCGTATATGAATATGCCCACCTGCTGGCGTAAACTTGATGCTGTTCCCCAGCAGATTCATCCAAACCTGATCGAGCTGATCCCGATCTGCTGTAACTTGAATCGGTTCTGCCAACTCCAGATGAACCTGAATATTTTTAGTGGACCACTGCGGCTCGCAAGTAACGATAATTTGCCGGATTTGCTCATCAAGATTATAGGTAGCCGCCTCGAACGGATGATGATCGGAGTCCAGAGATGCAAGCTCCAGCAGATTATCGCTAAGTCTGGATAGCCGTCCACTCTCCGTAATAATAATATCGAGGTAATAGTTACGATCAGCCTCAGCAACTAGGTTACTATTTTTCATCGCCATGGCAAAACCGGAAATAGAGGTCAGCGGGGTTTGAATCTCATGAGATACATTGGAAACAAAATCCTGTCTCATCTGTTCCAACTGTTTGAGCTCACTCGCCATCTCATTAAAGCTGTGTGTCAAAGCTCCCATTTCGTCCACACGTTTCGTTTGGATTTCCACGTCAAAATCACCCTTCGCCAGCTGTTTGGTTGCACGAGTCAATACCTGAATCGGTTTCACCAAGTACCTTGCAGCAATAAAAATACATAGGCTTCCGATAAACAGTGCGAGTAATAATATCAGGAGGACCATCCGATTAATGATATTTTCGTTCTGCGGGGAATATTGCATAAACACGGCTTGCGGCTTCCCTTGGAATGGGAAAGGAAGACCGATAAAGGTCTGATCCACCTCAGCCGGAGAACGATAGACCTGACCCTGCAATACCATTTGAACCACCTCTGGTGCAATTTGAACGGTCTCCGTATTGTCCAGATCATAGTATGTTACGTTGCCGGAAACATCATATAGATGAATGGGATAGGTGGATATCTTCACCATACTTTTAATGAATGCCTCCCGGTCCTCCGGGTGTGTTTGTTCATAGAGACGTATCATTTCCTCACCTGTTGCAATCATGTCATTCTGACCGAGATGGTTTACTTCTTTTTTGAACAGAAAGAGCCCTATGAGGAAAGACGACAGCAGGCTGAAAATAATGACAACCAGAAATGTGATAATGATGCGAACGTATAAGGTCTTGATCATGTGATCACTAACCGGTAGCCCAGACTTCGGGCCGTTTCAATCTGAAAATGGTGGGCATCACCAGCGAATTTTTCCCTTAATCGCTTAATGTGAACGTCAACCGTTCGGTCATCCCCTTCATAGTCGCTCCCCCAGATTTTCGTAATTAGCTGTTCCCGGGTAAATATCTGCCCAGGCTGATTCGCCAGCATGAACAGCAATTCGAACTCCTTTAAAGGCAGATTAAGCGTCTCCTCCCCTCGAATCACTTGAAAACTGCGGCGATTCAGTGTAATGCCCCCCAATTGAATCGTTTGGGAAGAGACAATCAGATACCGTTTCAGCAATGCTTTCACTCTCATCACAAGCTCCAGTGGATCGAAGGGCTTCGTCAAATAATCATCTGTTCCAAGCTGGAATCCCTTCACTTTCTGAGCCGATTCCCCTTTTACCGTAACCATCAAGAGCGGCATATTCAGATCCATGCGCCGGATCTCCCGGCATAGTTCCCAACCATCCAATTTTGGCATCATAATATCGAGGATAACCAGATCAATTGGGGATTTCTCAACAATATCCAATGCTTCTGCACCGTCTTTAGCCACCACGATCTCAAATCCCTCATTCCGCAAAAACAAGGTAATCAGCTCACGAATGTGCACATCGTCGTCCACGACAAGGATTTGGGTCATATCAAATGCATGCCTCCAATATATTTCTTCTCCTCTTCCACCTGGGTGGAGGGTTCAACCAAAATGCCAGCCCAACAGATTCCAATGATAGAAAAATAAACATAAGGTTACTGCTGCTAGAGTTACGAACGTATAATACACACGCTTAGGTAACGTCCAATATTTGTTTTTCCATGCCAGAACGTTCATCGTTACGATTGCCACACTCCATCCCACAAGAATCAGAGGCATGAACAGATAAAGACGTAGAGATAGTGGAATATGACTGAGTCGATCGATCAGATCTAAGTTCATCACCAGAAGTGTAGCTCCCAAGGTCACCAATGACCACACGGACGTAACTACCGACAGCAGGACTGCCCATTTCTGTGCCCTTGGCATCGCTTTGATTTTGCGTCTACGATAAACAGCTCCCAGTAGTACGGTAATGAACAGAACGGCCGAGATACCGAGCAACGGAAGCCAGAACTTCGATTGATTAATTAACGGGGTTGGTTCCAGTGGCATGGGGTTGAGTATATCCAGAAACAGATACGTGACCTTGCCCTCTGTATCCGTACGGAATCCCATCTGATGCTTGCCGCCGACTTCCTGGAATAGATTCACTCCAATCGGAGTGTATACTTGCTGATCTGCACCACTTCCAATCGACAGCCGGTTATCCGAAACCTCAATATTGATCTGAGTCAGAAAACTGAAAAACTTATCGATCTTCGTGTGATTACGACGTGTAAATTGATAGGAACCTGCATATTTCTCCAGAGGCTCCCCCAGTTCAATAGAGGTTGCAGCAGGCTGATTCGTAATATGGGCAGGATAGTAACGATCAAAGAAGGCTTGCGCCAATCCTCCTGCTGCCGTTCCACCGTCCCCTCCACTATAGGAAACAAATATGCCGACTTGTTGGTCTGGTACAAGATAAAGCGCTGTATTAAATAGCTCGTCGGCACCTCCATGAGAGATCACACGCAGTCCATTCATGTTCAACTCATAAAATCCCAAGTCCATGGCGGGTAAACGTTCGTCAAACTGGAATGCCGGGGAATGCATAAGCCTGGCGGTTTCCGGCTTGAGAATTTGCTTATCCTCATATTGTCCGTCCTGTAAATGGGCAATCATGAAATGAGCCATATCATTCGCCGAGACACTGCCTGATCCTGCAGGTCGGAAGCCACCTTCAAACGTAGGACGCTTGGTTACATACTCGCCATTAGCTCGGGCATATCCAAGTACGGCATAAGGCTTCAACGATGCCGGAACAGGCTCCTCCACCGTAGCATGCTTCATGCTCAGCGGATCAAATATATTTTTCTGTATATAGTCATTATAAGCAATGCCACCAACTTCTTCGACGATAAGTCCGGCGAGTGAGGCACCATAGTTGGAATATGCCAGCATCGCGCCTGGAGGCATGACCCGAGCTGGCATATGGTTTGCCATTGTTTCTGCAATGGAGACGGGGAGCTTCTCTGGATCGGTGGTAATCTGATATCCAACACCGCCTTCCTCAAAGCCTGCCGTATGGGTCATGAGATGACGTAACGTAATTGGTTCCGCATAGGTTGGTGGTATTTTCACCGTTTTCAGATAGGTGTTAACGTCAGTGTCCAGATCAAGCTTTCCCTCCTCAACCAGCTGCATCACTGCGGTCCATGTGAACAGCTTTGTGGTCGACGCAATCCGAAACAGGCTGGTCTCGGGATCAACGGGTTTATTTTCTTCGATGTTCGAATGTCCGTACCCTTTGGAGAGCAGAATCTTCCCATCCTTCACAATCGAAATGACGGCACCCGGAATCTGTAAAGAATCCATTTGAACATCCATAATCCCATCAATGAATGCTGCTAGCTGTTCTTTGTTATCCAGGTTAACAGCGATTCCCTTCTCTTGTGTACCAGAACTCAATCCGGAAGAGTAAGCCTCTGCTGATACGGGAGCTTTCATCCCTAACCAAGTTGCCCCTAGCGTAGCACCCAACAATACCAGTAACATCATTTTGCAAACCATTTTCCTTATCGACGATGACATAACAAACCTCCACCACTCCGTATATTTTGTGTTGATCACTGTTCCTCGGCTTTCTTTCGAGAGCATATCAAGAACATATGAACGGAGCGTGAACCTTTTAGTCATATTTTGCCAAATATAATTGGCTTTAGTAAGATAGGGGAAGGTTGAATAAGAAAGGGAGAATGGGTATGCCTGACTTTTTACTAGTCTTATTTTTGTTTAATTTATCTTTATTTCTATTGCACGAAATGGACGCCATTAGACGATCTGAGTGGAAATTGTTTATGGTACTGAAAGATATGGAAGATGAAAAAGCCTATAAATGCTTCACATTCGTTCACCTACCACTCTACACCGTCATACTCGCACTGCTTTTCAGCTCATATCAAACGATTACGTTCTGGGTGCTGGATATATTTTTCATCATTCATGCGGTACTGCACCTATTTTTCGAAAAACACCCTCGTAATGAATTTAAGAATTCATTTTCCAGATCATTCATTTACCCCATGGGGATTATTGGGGCCATCCATTTGTTAGCGTTATTATTGTAATTTCATTAGATCGTACATTGAGAAATAAGAAACCGTATGACCGCCTAAAGCGGTCATTTTTTGTATACTCTTTTCCGCTATTTACAACTGTATTTTATTGGTATATATTATAGCCGTCAGGAATGTTAACGCTAACATAAACTGAAAAAAGGAGGATGTCTCCATCCACTTCGAAAAGGTTTTCGTTTTATTGAGGTTACCCTTTAAAACATTTCATTTTGAAAGGATGAGGTATCGATGAAAAAACTTAGCAGCACCTTGTTTGTGTTTTTTATGGGCATATCCCTTATGTTTGGCCTGACCGCATCAGCTAATCCCGCCATCGTAAGTTATGGAGGCAGCTATTCCAATACGCTCACTGCTGGTCAAGGATACGCCTACATTCTCCCTAATGCCAAAACCACCGGTACAAGCGTAAAAATTACGGCTTCCGCAGCCAATGCACTTCAACTGCACTACTACTGGAGCTACAATAATACGACAATCGATCTGGGGACAGCCATCGTAAACAACAACAATTACACCGGCGGTTCAGCCTACTACAATCCTGGCACTCTGGTCACTGTGGTAGAACGCGTACCCGCGTCCACGACGTTGTACCCTTCCGTATCCTACACGATTTCTTTCAATTAACAATACAACGAACACATAGTAACTATTCTTATATGAAGATTTAAATACATGAACTCTTTCAGTTAAATCAAAAATGCACCTCTTAGAAGTACAAATTGGAGCCTGCCAAGGAATCCATAAACTTCTGTTGGGGTGCTTTTTTTCTGTGAACGGTGAGGCCCCATTTATAGTAAACTGGAGAAAAGGTCCAATCACTCGGGAGGTCTGCTTATGCAAGAGCAACATGCTGCACGAGTCGAATTATTCGTTACCAACACTCAGATCATCAAGAAATCATTCAAATGGCAAAATGTGATGATGCACCGTCTGGCAGCCCTATTATATGCAGCGGAAAATAAACAAGCTGATGGCGAGGCTATTCGTCAAAGTCATGAATTGATTAAGCAAAACACCAATCTCTTCTCGGCTTTCAGAGGAAATTCGGCGATCAGCGTCGCTACCTTACTCTCGCTTACAACAGATCAGGAAAAGAAACTGGAAGACACTCTCTTTATCTATGATCTGCTGAAAAAAGTGAAATTTCGTACGTCCGATTTTCTGGTTATTGCCGCCTATCAGATTGCAGCTCACGCGGCGCCTGACCAATTCGAGCTTAAGGTCGAACGAGCCAAAGCATTTTATGATCACATGAAAGCCCAACACCGCTTTCTTACCGGACAGGACGACTATATTTTCGCTGCCATGCTGGCCCTTTCCGATCTCGACGTAGAATCCGGTGTGACCCGTATGGAGCAGCTCTATGCAGAATTAAAACCTGAGTTCTCACCGGGCAATAGTGTGCAGGCATTAACGCAGGTGCTGGTCCTAGGCGATGATAATCCGGAGGCGGGCGCTCATGTGATAGCGTTAAATGAAGCATTCCGCAGACGGGGAATACGATTAGACAAAATGTACACCCTGCCGGCTCTGGGGATCCTCTCCTTACTGCCCGCTGACATAGATACGCTAGTAGAACAAGTTGAGGAAACGTATGAATGGTTACGCACACAGAAGGGCTTTGGTGCCTGGTCAATTAACAAACAGGAATTGCTGCTGCTCTCGTCCTCGCTGGTGGCTGTACAATATGTGGAGGATCTTCGAAACGGCGTCCTGACCACGACGGTCTCCACCAGCATCACCAACATTATCATTGCCCAACAGGCCGCCATGGCCGCTGCTGCAACATCGGCTGCCGTCGTAGCTTCGACTTCATCGAACTAAGTAAAGGTCATGACATGCATCTTACAAAATAAAACAGGCCCTCTGGAACCATCCAGAAGGCCTTCTTCATTTGAATCCAATTGCTGTAAGCCATCACTACTTAACAATTCCCGTATCCCGGAACTCTTCTACGAAACTATTGAGCCAATCCGAACCATAATCCAGCGCACCCATATCACTTTCGATAAAAGCAACATCAAGACCCATAACCCAGAATCGGCGAGCGAAAATAAAGAGATCAACAGCCTGTTCATCTTCGGTAGAGAAGCTTCTAACTGAACGATATCCTGCCATGAGCGCACTCCATAACACTTCTTTTTGCTCACCAGACTGTCTCTTTCGAGCCTTCACCTGCGCCAGATCGTAGGCACGCCAGCCTTTAGCCGCCCACTCAAAGTCATAATGGATGAACTGATTGCCCTGTTGAAAAGCGTTATTGTTCCCATGCATATCGCCATGGCACAGCCCCTTGTCCAAACCTAGTTTGGATGCGACGCCGATTCTTTCTTTTAACTCTCTAGCAAACGTATTTAGAAATAATGCTGCTTCATTTTTTTCACCGATGTAGTTGATGATTCGTTCAAGAGGCTCGTCAATGAGAAACTTCGTATCCAACTCATATCGAGGCTGCTCCAATACCACTTGGTCCATCGCTTTATGCAGCTCAGCCGCAGACTGACCAAAAGCGTAACACGACTCTTCATCTTCAAGGTTGTTTTCGATACCCTCAATATACCGAAACATCACAGCAACCCGCTTGCCTTCCGCGGCCTCCAACACCGTATATCCAGTATGATCTTTCTTCTCGATGTGTTCTCCAATATCGGTATGTACAGATGAATCTAAAATGCCCTTTAATTGAGATAACAGGGAGAGTTCGTACTGAACATCAACCTCCGTAATTTCAGTACGGTAGACACGAAGAATAAACATACCAGTGGATGTAGTTACCCGGTAGGTATCATTTAACCCTCTCAGCCAAAATAAACATTCTTCCCACGATCCGATGTCATATTGATCACTCAATACAAACTCCAGATATTTAGGGTTGAGCACAGAACGTAAAGCAGTCGCTTGATTGAACATATGTATGCTCCTTCAGTTTGATATGATCATCACTATAGTTACAGATAAATGATCCCTTCATCTATCAACCTATAACATAGTATATTTTTAATTTATTTTCCAGAATATATATTTAATTGGGTGAATCCTTAGCTGAATTCATTTCGCCTTTTTTATGCGCACCAATCACTTTCCCAGCCTTGACCTTGAAGTATACTTCAGGCTTTATACTGTGGATAACATACTTTATGGATGAGAGGCGGCGCACAGATGAGTGTAAATATATATAACAAAAAACGCTCTTTCAAGAGCTATTTACTAGAAAAATACATTGGAACTTTAGATAGCAAGAAGAATTTATCCACGCGAGAAAACACCCTGAAGCACTTGGAACACATGGGTGTAGAGAACACTAAGCCTTATGAGCTGGGTAAGGTTAAATTAATCTCTTCAGTAAACGAACGTTTCTTTGAAGACATGCAGGTATTTACTTTGAATGACCAGATGTCTGCTGACCAAAAAGTGATTCTATATATACATGGCGGCGCTCATACGCACCAGCCTCTAACCTTTCATTGGAAGTTCATGGACCGCATCGCACAATCGTTGAATGCCAAAGTTATAGCACCCATCTATCCCAAAGTGCCTCATTTCAACTACCAGCATACATATCCAAGACTCTTGAACTTATACCGTGAAATCATTGAATCGATAAAGAGTCCTGCACAACTTACCATTATGGGAGATTCAGCGGGAGGAAATATTTCGCTTAGCTTTGCACATTACATCAAGACGAATCTTCTTCCTCAACCCAAAGATATCATTTTGTTATCTCCATGTGTGGATATGGTTCTGGACAACCCGGTCATATTCGACTATGAGACCCGAGATCCGATGCTGGCTGTGGAAGGCTATGATGTAATTCGAAGAATATGGGCGGCAGATAAAGATCTGGATGATCCACTGATTAGTCCAATCTATGGAGATTTCAAAAGACTCGGAAAGATTACCATTTTCATCGGAACTCATGAAGGTTTATTTCCCGACAACATGAAGCTCGACAAACTGCTTACCGACCAGGGCATTGACCATAATACCTTTGTATATCCCAAAATGAATCATGTCTTTGTGCTTTACCCTATTCCTGAAGCCAAGGATGCAGAGCACAAAATCATTAATATTATTAAGCATGCATCACATGAAATGCATATATGAGACGACTATTGAAAAAAAACCAGAAAAATCATATTCAGCCCTTGTAAATTGTATTATTCCGGGTATAATACTCGGTATATAGAAAAGTGTAGCTGACTGGAGTGAATAACGCCATGGATTCTTTGACACAAACTTGGGTTAACGATTATTTGGACTTATATAATTATGCCCGTACCATAGAAGACTCGGAATGGGCTGAAGATATTCTCAGGAAGCTTCAAGATCAGAAGGACGCGTTACTGGAGGAAGAACGAAAAGCGATACTGCTCCGTGAGCTGCTTACAAGCTACGATCGGATCAACAAACAACTGGTAGACATTTTCAGCAAGCTGAGAGTCGCTTCAGAGGGTTACCAGACTGAGTCTTTACAGGAGCAATGGTTCAAATTAAAGCTAATGCGGATTGATGTCTCTCGTAAGATTCTTCAATATAAATAAAATAAACAAGAAAAAAAGCCGGTCTGCAGTTCGTCTGCTTAACCCGCCTTGATTAAAGGCTTGCTATTCTTTTGATGCGTACAGTCAACTGTTCCACACATATGTAAAGCCCGCCAGCTTTACATGAAATGAATGATCGATAATTACATGGATGCTTTCTTCATGTTGCTCATCATGCCCATCATTGTGGTCATCATTTCGTCGCATTCTTGCATACAGGACATCATTTTATTCATGTCCATGCCTTCCATCATGCTTTTATCTTCCATGCATTCCATCATCATCTTCATGGATTTCATCTTGCACATCATTTCTTCCATACACATGTTCATCATCATGTTCATACACATATTTTCCATTTCAACTTCCTCCTTTCAAATATAGTAAACTTCCTTTTTTTAGCATAAACGATTCCCCACTTAAAAGCAATCTTTTTCCTCTTGCCTTTTCTGTAAAATCGATGTATAATACGCATTTTACTTATCAATCCAGTCGGAAATAAAGGCTTTTGTGGAGAGATGATCTCTCCGCAAAGGCCTTTTTTTATGCCTACCTAAGTCTTGAATAACTGGATTATCTATCAAATTTATCCTTGTTCAGCAAATGTAGGTCCTTTACAATAACTTTAGAAATTCCCGTATATCGATTTCTTCATCAAACGATATCCATATATGGTATATGGCATAGCACTTCCTTAATTACGATATAAGCTCTTACTTGAGTTTATATAAAAAAAATGATACAGGAGGCTATCGAATGTTCAGATTCATTTTACCGTCTTCAAAGCTAGTATTGATTTGCTGTCTGCTGGTGCTTACAACGGTAAGCATGCTGTTCAACAGTCCAAAGGCGTTGTCACATGGTTACGTAGAAGGGCCGGCGAGCCGAGCTGCACTGTGTGCTTCGGGAGTCAATCAAGATTGCGGCAGTATCGTGTATGAACCCCAAAGCCTGGAAGCACCTAAAGGCTTCCCTACTGCAGGACCTACGGACGGCCATATTGCAAGCGCTAACGGCGTCTTCCCTAAGCTCGATGAGCAATCCGCCACACGTTGGTCGAAAGTGAATATGTCTAGTGGCAGTAATACGTTTACTTGGAAGCTGACAGCTAACCATTCAACGGCAAGCTGGAAATATTATATTACGAAAACGAACTGGAATCCGAATGCACCTCTATCCCGTGATTCGTTTGACCTAACACCGTTCTGTTCAGTTCCTTATAATGGCAGCCAACCACCATTTAGCTACACCAACTCATGCAACGTACCCGAACGTAGCGGTTATCATGTCATTCTAGCAGTCTGGGAGGTTGCGGATACTCCCAACGCCTTCTATAATGTCATCGACGTAAACTTCTCCGGGACAAACCCGGTTGATAATGTGGCACCAACACCTCCAGCTTCACTTGTGGCAACTGCAACTGCTGCGACCAGTACATCCTTATCGTGGAAGGCTTCCACAGATAATGTAGGCGTAACGGGGTATAAAATTTACAACGGGACTACCTTAATCGGCAATGTATCCGGCACAACTACAAGCTATACCGTCACAGGGCTGACAGCAAGCATGGCCTATACCTTTACTGTCAAAGCAGTCGATGCAGCAGGCAATGAATCTGCAGCCAGTAATAGTGTAAGCGTTACCACAACTGCACCTCCTGCAAACGACACTACCGCACCTACATCTCCAGGCGGGCTGCATGTGATGGGAGCACCAACCTCCTCCAGCATTCAGCTGATGTGGACGGCATCTACGGATAATGTAGGCGTGACAGGGTATAAAATTTATAACGGCTCTACTTTAGTTACAACGACATCCGGGACGGCAACGTCTTATACGGTAACCAATCTTGAAGCGAACACAACCTACAACTTCTCGGTTTATGCTGTTGATGCAGCAGGCAACCAATCTGCTGCTAGCACAGTCAGCGGTAAAACAGCCGCAGCTGCTACTGCACCTGCATGGGCAGCTAATACTCAATACACAGCGGGTACAATCGTGAGCTACAATAACTTGACTTACAAATGCCTTCTTACACACACGTCTCAAGTGGATTGGATCCCTTCGGCAACACCAACCCTCTGGCAGCTGCAATAACGGGATTGACTGGAGGATTAGTTAAAAAGAAGTCCATTTAGATTATGATTACAACCATAGCCGGTCCATATTCAGGGATCGGCTGTGTATTACACCATGTAAAATAAGACGCTTCAGGAATTAGTCCCGAACGTCTTATTGCTTGCTTTTTATGTTTCTATACTGATTTTATTAAGCCAATATGGGTGATCTTGGTGTCATAAGGATCTAATTCTACGGTTTGTTTTCCATAGTCGGTATCGATCGTCGTCGTTTGAACCTGATCACTATTGTTAATGACGACCAACATTTTACTCTCCGGATAATAAGTACACTCTGTAAATAAGTTATCCGTGATGTACTTCGTTTCATGAGATTCACGGCCCGCAAAACGAATCAGATTCAGCAGCAACCTTGTGTTCTCCCAACTGAATTCGAATGAAGGCAGGTAGATTCCTTTCCCTTTACCAAAATCATGTGTAGACAATGTAATCATACCATCCGTTTCATCCACCACAGCAGCTGTTCCATCGGTAAGATATATGTTATTCTTCGGCGTTATTCTTGCCCCTTCCGGCAACAAACCATGCTCATCGCGAGTCTCATATGTCCATTTTCCATGAACCACCCTGGCGCCAGTATCCTCATCCACCCCAAGAACATGTGCCATTCTGAAAAAGCTGTCGTACCCTTCTACCGCCGATGGCTGGTTGATGCCAATAAAAGTACCGCCTTCATACACCCATTTGGTCAGCAGGTCCACACATTGGTAGTCATTCCAAAGTTCTCCGCCGCTCCAGGCTGAACCAACAGAGCCGGCATTGATCACGACATCTATATGTTGCAGCACGCCCTGACGGATATCTTCAAAATCAATGAACTGCACTTCCACCGGTAAGCCCGACAAGGCTTCATTAACATGAATCAAGTCATGCATATACGTTTCATGGAAATGGCCGGACAATGTCCACGATCTTAATTTGCCCCAGCTATGCAGAACAGCTACCCTCGCCTTAATCTGATAGGGCTTACCCTCATGATGAAGCTCTTTTATTTCCCTGAACTCGTCCGCAATCTTCTCAATATAATCGCAAAAGTCCGGGTAAGGCTCAACCAGATGCAGATATCCACCCAGTCCAATCCGATCAATCGGCTCTCTGAGCAAAGCTCGCCTGATATTGATCCAATACTTTTTGGCATCCAGCGTAGGGTTGCCGCCCTCCTTAAAGGTAGGAAGTCCGCCTAAGCCCACCGGAAACAAGTAGGGATGCAGACGAATCTCATGGGTATCCACGTTGACACCTGAACACATTCTTGCCTCATAACCGGAGAATACACATTTAATCATCCCATCGAATCCAAACTCCTGAAAGCGATCATTATAAGGCTCCATGCCAACCCAGCTATCATCATAGAAGACATACGCCAGCTTGCCGTGGTTATGCACGATATCAATTAACTTCTTACCGAATTCGATGACAAAATCATTGATAAATGCCATCCAGTCCAGCTTGCGCTGCTGCGCCGGGATATGACTTACGCGATATTTGCCGCCATTCACAAAATCCTCAGCAGAGAGCGAATATCCAACTTTTTTGGCAAACAGATCAAGTGCTCTCGAACTTACCGTAAAATCATATGAGCCCCAATCCGAGAAGAGATGGCGATTACGCTCGTCGCTGCCCCAGATCCAGGCGAAATTATAAAACAATGAGGTGAAACGAACCACCGTTGTTTCCTGATGCTGCTGACACCAATTCTCCATCCAATCCAGCAGATATGTCTGCGTTTCCGAATAGATCGGATCAATTTGCATCAAATGCTCCTTGTCCCAATGGTTCGTGGTGTGATTGTACATCGAAATCTCTTCCCAGATCCGATAGGCCATGAAGCTAACCGTGTATTTATGCCAAGGGAGGATGCCGGTAATGACTACATGGCCGGATTCCCTCTCATAATTCCACTGTCCTCTTGGCACTTCCTCCCCGGTTGTCCGGTCAAAGACCTGCCAGTACTTAAACGCTTCTTTCGAATCATTCACCTTGAATTGCTCAGCGAAAAAATCCTCCATCAGATAGAACGATACATAATCTTGTACAGCTACCTTCGGATTCGTAATTAAAAAACATTGTTGGAGCTTATCTTGATTTCGAGATGCCCACTCGTTATGATCCCGGATGATGCAGATGGTCGAATAAATGCCATACCCCGCGTTAATAATCTCATCGGATAATTGTGTACCGTCACTGTCACGAATGACATCGGCCCCCCACCGTTCGGCAAGTTCCAAAGTCAGTGCCTCATAACCGGATTCGCCGGGTAGTGTAAAGGAGCCTTTAATTGGTTTGGACAACTTGGTTCCCTCCCTATTTCAACATGTCGGACAGGAAAGCGAGCGCCAGGCCCTGACCCCAGCCCTGAATCCAGTCTTTTGGAATATTGCGATAGCCATCCCGATCCTTCATTACCGCCGTACCACCAGATACACCAAGCACACGTCCATCTTCACTAATGTTGTTCAGAATGCCTTCCAATGCTTTTTGCACGTATTTGGTATGTAGCGGATTACCGTTATTGATCATGGCTGCTGCAATACCAGCGGAAGCCGACACCTCTTCATACGAATCCTCGTCATCCAGAACTGTCCGCCACAAGCCATTCTCTGTCTGCACGAGCTTCAGAGCTGCCAGTTGATCCCGCAGCGAGCACTCCACGTCCATGCACTGTGGATATAGATACCAGTCCTTCAACTGTGGTTTTACTTGCGACATGGTGTAAGCGCCCCAGGCGTTCGCTCTACCCCAATATAATCCGGACATGTGGTCCTTGTTGACGTTATTGTAGCCATGGTACCAGAAACCGCTGCTCGGATCTTGCAGGTATTTGATATGCCAGTAATATTGATTAAGGGCATCCTGGATCATTTCCTGATCCTTTAATTTGCTTCCCACACGGAGCAGGAAAAATGCCGCCATAAATAAAGTATCCGCCCATGCCTGCTCGGGAAAATCATTGGAAATGGATACGGTATGCTGCAGCACGTTATCTCCAAATCTAAGCGCATGATTTTGAAGATAATCCACCTTGCTCATTACAATATCCCAGTATTTCTGGTTCCCTGTTTCTTCATATAAAGTAATCAGCATATGGCCCATCGCACATGTATTTACGGTCCAGTCTGGCAAGCCCAGCTCGATGTATTCATCCGCCCATTGGACAAGCCCGTCCAAATACTCTTGGTTGCCTGTCGTTTGATAAGCTCTGGATACACCATAATACGCCACACCGCAAGGCCAATCCCACGTCAAATCCATCGCCAGTGTTTTTTTCGTAACGTTATCAATAACGTTTAAAATTTCTTCCCTGTCATATTTCACTTGAAGCATCGGTGATTCCCCTCTCGTAGCGCACATGCCCCCAAATGCGCTTGAGAGCTGTCCGTCCTTGGTTTGAAAACGCTTTACTTATTCCATTGTACGCAGTAAAATAGTGTCAATCTAAGCATATTCGCAACAAAACTGCGCAATTTCAATCATTTATGAATGGGAGTTATCGAATATGCCCAGAAAAAAGCAGCCTATTATTGAGTACCGCCACTATAGCTTGCCAATCCACTTTCCTATTCTGCTGTTAAGCGGTGAACGTTGGAAAATCTCTGATATCAAAAGTGAACATCTTCATTTCCACAACCATCTGGAGATTGGTATTTGTCATTCAGATAGCGGCATTATGGAGATCAAAGGTGAATCGGTACCTTTTAAAGCCGGTGACGTGACCTTTATCCCCAGATATCTTCCTCATACAACGTATAGTTCACCCAATGAAGCCAGCTTATGGTCTTATCTCTTTTTCTCGCCCGAAGACCTCTTTCAACAATCGTTTAAGAGAAGTGCCTACAGTAACTTTGAACCCAATTTGAGGGCAATTAAGGGATTAAACTGCATTTTAAACAGGGAGGAACATCCGAGGATTTATACCCTTGCGACATCTGTGGTAGAGGAATTAAAGCAGAAAAATCCTTTTTATCAGGAAAGTGCCTACGGCTTATTATTATCCCTTTATATCGAACTCCTGCGAATCCATTCCCGGAATGAACCCTTGGCAGACCAAGAAACGCAGCATAATCTAAAAGGTGACCTTGTTATTTCTCCGGTTCTGGAGTATATCACCAAAAACTATATGTCGCCCATTACCATCGATTTTCTCGCTGATCTGTGCCACCTAAGCACCACTCATTTTCGAAGAAAATTTCATGACATTATGGGAACCGCGCCTCTGGATTTCCTGAACAGCACCCGGATTGAAGAAGCCTGCAAACAATTAAAAAGCACGGACGCTTCCATTCTTTCAATCTCCGAACAAGTCGGTTTTCAGTCCATTTCCAGCTTCAATCGCTGCTTCTCCAGACTTATGGGGAAATCACCGAAAGAATGGCGCAAAGGCGCACAGTCCGAAGTGCAATCTGCGAAAGCCTCCATATTGGAGTTTACGGGATGGGTGTAGGATTAAAAGGGAGGAAAGTTGGTAGCACTTCTAAATTTCGATGTCAATCCAGTTTTTCATTCCAAAAAACGCAACCCCAAAAGGTTGCGTTAACGTTCATCCCTTACACATTCTTTCCTGTGTTCTCGCCGGTTAATGCCTTTTCGCATGTTTTACCGCAGATAAATATACATGGCGACAATCGTCGCCGCCATCGTCAAAACCGCTACCCGACTCAACATTCACGAAGTATTAGACACATTTATGGCTACATGGTAAAATAAATCAGAATATCCATTTTAAATCGAGGTATAAAAACATGATCATCTCACATAATCTAGCGGCTTCAAACACGTTAAGAAGATTGCAGGAAAGCTCGAAGGCCGGTTCGAGTCACATGGAGAAATTATCCTCGGGATTTCGGATCAACAAAGCATCGGATGATGCGGCAGGTTTAGCGATTTCCGAAAAGATGCGAGCACAAATCCGAGGGTTGGACCAAGCATCTAGAAACATTCAGGACGGCACCTCCGTCATACAGACCGCGGAGGGGGGCCTCGATGAAATAACCAGCATTTTGCAACGACAAAGAGAACTGATCATTCAAGGTTTAAACGATACAAACACTGATCAGGATCGGCAAATGATTGACCAAGAAATACGGGAGCTTACGAATGAAATCGACAGCATTTCCACAAAAACAGAGTTTAATACAATTAACTTATTAGCTAGAGACGATTACGAAATACTTGCCGATCGGTCCAACAGTAATACCGTCCATACCGTCAGCGATCCGCCTCCAACAACAACAATACATAAGTCCGTGGTGTACAAACCACCGGGGGAACCCGAAGAACCAAGGCATCTGGTAAGCAGTATAGATACATCCGTAACAAGCAATACACTCTCCAATACAAGTACCATTACTCCGATTGTTTTACCAGATTCAAGAGAGGGGTACAACGAATATACGGTCGACACCAACACAACGACTGTAACAGATACAACAACTACGGTCCATGAAAGCCTGATGCTATCTAATGACCCTAAATATTCGGAACCTAGCTATTGGTATTCCGTTGGCATGAACAAAACCAGCTTCGGTCCGGAAAGCTTTGCCGATGTATATGGTTCAATGCTCGAAAACGTAGAAGTCAACGGAAGCACGAGGGCCTTAGAATATACCTCTCGCAGTAACCGAGGAACTGTTCCGGCTTGGGACCATATGTGGTTTCCTGGAACCAATCTGTCCATAACGAGATTCCGAACCATACTGCCCGATAACTCCATGGAAATTAAATATGTCATCAATAATGGTGACCCTTCGGACTCCAGTTTTAAACTGAGCAATGTAATGGATCCCCCGGTTGATTCTGTTATCTATGATGCGAGTGGTAATCCATTGCCTGCTGGAAGTAACGCATTTACTCCCCCGTCAGGAAACACGTTTAATATGAATGGGACCAACGCTAACGCTGCCATCATATTTGATGATTCAATTGGTTTTACATCCCCGACGGAGCTGGTAGTAAATAACCCAGTTGGGGGCCAATCCCAAATTAATTTCGATTGGGATTTTACAATCCCTGGCGGTTCAAGCATAACTTTAGGTTTCTCTTACGGGCCGTTTTCCTTAAACATGGAAGTCTTCGAATTTACTCGTGAAACGGAAATAATCAAGCATATTGATACCACCATTGTTACGGACATTACGGACATCGACTATAGACCGCCCAACCTCGACATCCAAATGGGTGCCAACACAGGTCAATCCTTATATATTCCTCTCTTTAATGTAAAGGCTGAGGGATTGGGACTCACCAATATGGGACTATTGCCGCCAGCAGATCCTAACCAAGCCTTGGTCCAAACAGACCGAGCTCTAGGTAAGGTAACTAATTACCGGAGCATATATGGTGCACTCCAGAACCGCATGGAACATGCGCTGAATAACACAAACAATTCCAGCACCAATTTAACCTCGGCTGAGTCGCGTATCCGCGATGCCGATATGAACAAAGAATTGTTGGGTGTGACCAAATCTAATATTTTAATTCAAGCAGCTCACGCTATGCTGGCCCAAGCCAATCAGAATCCTCAAACCGTGCTGCAGTTATTAAAATAAAAGAACACAACCTACGCACAAATCCCCTTCCACATATTTGGAAGGGGATTTCGTCTATTCTATATGTTCCAGTATCTTTCAGCTGTTTTCCAAAACTTCATTGAAAAGTTGTCCAGCACCATCGACATCAATGATTTTAAGACGACTCGTGTTTTTAATAAAAATAGTCTTGTATTTCTCTTTACCGTACTGGTTTGCAAGAAGAAGAATACGTTCATTTTCGTTATCGCTTACGGTTCGAAAGGTATACTCCTTCGGATTAATAGTCCGAACAATCATGTCATATTCGGGAAGTGAAGACCACTCACCGCGATTAGGGCTTTCCTCCGCTGGTTCGTTGTCTTTCTGCACCGTCTCGGTCGGTGCGGATTGCTCATTACTGCCTGTATCGTTGTCGGGATTGGCTTCGTTCGAATTGCAGGCCGTCAGCATCATTACGGCCTTTTGTTCATCGAAGTCATCTCCTGTTGCGATAGTCCTTTTTATGGTAAGATCCCTGATCGTTGTCCTGCATTGAACGTGGTTTAATCTAAAAGTGTCTCTGAGGCTAGCGTAAACCCTTCAATCACGACATCTTCGTCCACTTCAATCATGATACACCGTCTGCCTTGATAATTCACTTGTTTCACATATCTCAAGTCTTGTGGGCTAACTGATATCGTAGCGACTTTGGTTTCAATCTTAATGGACTTGGACGTAAACTTCGGCATAACACTCGTCGCTTTCATTTCATAATTCTTGTTGTCGACGATGGTTTCAAATGCGCGTTCCACTTTCTCCGACGTCAGGTCCTCTACACCGCTTGCTGTCAGCACTCGTTCCAGATCTTTATAATCGAGCTTCGGAGGTTCTTCCTCATGTGACTCTTCGTTAATTTCGATGACCCGGTTGATCTCCTCGTACACATGTGCAATTGTGGCTGAGTCGAGCTGTTCACCGGCCACTTCCTTCACGATATCTTCGAAGATCGCTCGTTCTTCCAGTGCTGTCACAGACCTTTCTCCATTCAATACATTTTCGACAAAATGAGGGTCCGGGAAATTCGATTTCCCTGTGCAGTACAGAACACGATTCACATCGGAGTAGTTGTCCGTTACGCTCGGGTACAGGAAACCCTGCTCCGGGGTGCTTAATTTGACAACCGGATCTACAATGACATTGTATTTAAATTCTCTCTCCACGTAATCAAACAAGAGCGTTTTCCGCTGCTTCTCCGTGGAATTCACACTGCACAGAATGAATGGATGTGCGAACACTTCGTTTTTCTCGCTTTCTTCCGCTTCATCGTTCCGAGCCTTGGTTGGCAAGTAATACTGTCCACGAACAAACGTGATCACCATATCCCGTTCATACTTGGCATCCACCAACATTCTTTCCACCAATAGCAACATCAGGTCCTGCCATTCCTCCGGATCTCCTGTTACCAGTGCTTGGTGAAGCATCACCTGAGCCGGCTCCTCCGCTTGCTCCTGGAACTTCAGCTCAAACAATTTCTGATCCAGCTCGCCCGTCAGCAATTTTTTGAAATTGCCCATGTAAAGTTCCTGCTTCTCTCTGTCCACCAGCTCAAACGGATGGCGCTCCCAATGATAGATCTCGTTCGTTTCTTTCGTAATATACACGTTGAGAATATCGTAAATATTCAGTAAATCATGATCCATCTTAAACTGTTTGCGTATATGCGCGACTTCTTTTTTATTCATGATTCGTTAGACAACTCCTCAAGTAAATTGGCCTTACAAGTATAAACGATATAAAAAACCTTCGCTAGAAGGACCTTTATCGTTATATGTCATCTGCAGTAATAAAAAAGAAAGACGCATCAGGAATGATTCCCGTGCGTCTGTTCTCGTTTTAATGCTTATCTTTTCAATTAACTGCTGCTCGGCAACATATCTGCATTCAAAAGTGCTTCACGGCTGGGAGATACTTTGCTCCCTTCACGCAAAATCAGTAACCCCATGAACAAGGACACAACGCCAATAATAATCAGCAATGCCCCCAACTCCTGACTGTAAGCTGTAAGTGCTCCGTCCCTAAAAGCCATTCCACGAATCAGGCGGTTAAGCCAGTTCATTGGTAGTGCCCATGCGAACATTTGGAACGGTTCTGGAAACGCCAGCGGCGTTAGTTGAATTCCCGTAGCTAGAAAGGAAGGATACAATACAAAGCTGGTTCGTAGGTTGACTTTGGATATGTCTTTGGCTGTGTATCCAATCAACATACCCAGAAGTGACAAGGCGAAGGCATAAATAACCAATGGGATGATAAAAAGATAAGGCTCCGCTTCAAAACGCATTCCCCCCACCTGCTTTAACAATCCATAGGATAGGAGCAGCGATAGGGAGCTCAACACAGCGTACGGCACACTCCTAACCCATAGCTGGAAAGGTGACCTTCCGTTTGTAAATAACTTCCCTTCCTGACGAAGCCGAGGTGCAATCGAGCCCGCTGCACTTGTTGTAATCATCAATACTACGATATTCACAAATCCTAGCACCATAAAACCGACATAACTGGAGGTTGGATTAAACAGCATCCGTTGCTGAAGGGATAACGGTGACACGATTCCTTTAGCTGTTTCGGCATCCATCCCTTTCTGGATCAGACGTGTCATGGAAAGGGTCATATTTTCCGTCTGGATGATCTCCTGAATCGCGGTCCGTATTCCGGTTAGCCCCGAGGGCATTGTGTTATCCATCAAGATGCCGATATTCGTCGATTTCCCTTGTTGTTGACGTAAGCCCAATTGATTGGGAAGCATAATGACCGCTACAGCCTGCTCATTGGCAAGCAATGTTTCCGGACTCATTCGGCTCGCATATACGCTTTTGACGCTCATATATTGCGAGGCATTTATTTTGGAGATCAACTGCCGTGAATATTCGCTATGATCCTCATCAATGACCACAACTGGCGATTTGCTAATTTGATTCTGCGAGAACATTAAACCAAAGAATAAGGCTGCAATAAGCGGGCCGATAAAAATCAATCGAACATACTTACTTCCCGATACGTACTTCCATTCGTCAATCAGTGATTTCATCAAGTTTCACCTCTGCTGTCATCCCGGGAAGTAAATCAGCATTCGAATCCATCGATATTCGGACCAGAAACATACTTAGATCGGCTTGCCCCTTTTCCCGTGACATGCGCAAGCTCGCGAATTGTGGGACAGATGAGATGGAAGTAACAACTCCACTCACCTGTGTTGGCTGATCCAAATAGGGAAAATGAACATCTATGGCTTGATTCACTTCAAGCTTTTGAACTTCACTTTCCTGGATGTAGAGGTCCGTATAGTAATTTTTCTTTTGCAGAACCGCCAGCGGCACTCCTGCTTGTACTTGATCTCCCTGCTTTACAGCAACTCGGTCAACCAAACCATCATACGGTGCAAGTACATCCACATCTCCTTCCCCAGCTGACTTCACTTTGAATAACACCTTTCCCTTCTTCACGGAGTCACCTGCAGATGCACCCACCTCTACAATCGCCCCAGGACTATTCTGATAAAATAAAGTCGTTTGCTCTGCCTCAAGCATGCCTTGTTTCCTGCTCTCAGCCTGACTTACAGCATCCTTCCCTTTAACAGCCAGAAGTGAACCTCCAACAATAAACACCATCGCAATTCCGATATACAAACCCGCTTTTATCTTCATTTTTATATCTCTCCCATTCCCAATCCTCGTGTATATAAGTTGAACTAAAAATTATTTACACTGGACACTCCGATGACAGAACAACCTTCCGATCGCTGTTATCCCCAGATTTTTTTGATTCCTTTTATAAATGGTAAATCCAGTGATAAAGGCGAACGCTCCGCTTCTTCAGGTTCTTTCTGTCCTCTCCGTTTCGTGTAAATGTTTAGTTCAATTTATATGGTTAAATTTGCTGCGTATTTTTAGTTCTCATTATCATTTTGGTGACCGCGTTCTCGGCAGCCTCCATGATCACTTCTCCCAAAGTGGGATGAGGGTGAATCGTCATGGCCAGATCTTCTACGGTTGCGCCCATCTCAATTGCAAGTCCGAGCTCCGATATCAGTGTGGACGCCTCCACGCCAACGATTTGCGCACCTATGACAATTCCCGAGGTTGGTTCAGCTACAATTTTTACAAATCCTTCGGTTTCCCTTAATGCCAATGCTCTTCCGTTGATCCCAAAAGAAGATTTTCCGATAACCACCGGAATGGCCTGTGCTTTGGCTTGCGTCTCACTTACTCCAACACTGGATAGCTCCGGATCAGAAAAGACGACAAGCGGGATCACCTTATAATCCACT
This sequence comes from Paenibacillus sp. OK060, assembly GCF_900101205.1. NCBI lineage: Bacteria > Bacillati > Bacillota > Bacilli > Caryophanales > Paenibacillaceae > Paenibacillus > Paenibacillus sp. OK060. The sequence goes on along the minus strand of NZ_FNFR01000011.1, from coordinate 81,053 downwards.
TTGGAGGTAAGACCCGCAATGGCCTCTGCTGCTACTTTTGCTTCATAGGAGGCCTTGTGAGCGAGTGCCGGACCAGCCGTAATATCTCCAATGGCATAAATGTGCGGAATAACCGTCCTGCACTGTTCATCCGTCTCAATCAGTCCCTTGTTCGTTACGGACACACCTATGCGTTCCAGTCCTAACTGGCCGTCTGTATTGGGTTTCCTGCCGATTGTGACCAATACATATTCCGCTGTAATCTGGTGCTGCTCTTGATTTTTCGAATAATGCAGTGTAATGGAATCAGCCTTCTGCTCCACCTTTTCAGCAATCGCTCCGGTTACGATGTGCATGCCATCCGCCTTCAATTGTTTGACTACAGGGGCTGCAAGTTCCGCCTCAAATCCGGGCAATACTTGTGCTCCTCCCTCCAGAATCGTTACCTTTGTTCCGAATTTGGCATACATCTGTCCAAGTTCCACACCAATATACCCTCCGCCGATCACAACCAGACTACTCGGAACCTCCTGCAGAGACAGTGCCTCTGTGGAAGATAAGATACGACCTCCAACTGGAAATGCTGGCAGCTCAATTGGACGAGATCCTGTTGCCAGTATGAGGTTTTTAAAAGAAATGCTCTGCTCCTGTCCAGCTTGCTGGATCATCGCTGTGTGCTCATCCACCAGACTGGCCTCGCCTTCGAAAATGGTCATATTCGCAGTCTTTAACAAATAGTGGACGCCACCTGCCTGTTTATTCACAACCCCCTGCTTGAAATCCTGTGCAATCTTAAATGTCGCTGCCGCGTCAGCTTGATTGAACTGTCTGAACAAATCATGGCGATGTGATTCCGCAATTAATGCTTTGGATGGTATGCAACCCACATGCGTGCAGACCCCGCCGAGCTGTTTACGTTCGACGATTGCCGTCTTCATCCCCAGTTGCGAAGAACGAAGCGCCGCCACATATCCTCCCGGACCTGATCCAATAACTAACGTATCTACAGATTCAAGCTTACTCATATCCTGATACCTCCCGATTTGAATCCGATTTAAAATATGATGATCGTAATATATTATAACCATCATATTTTAAGACAGTCAACAACCGTATTGGGCCCTTTTGTAAATTAAAAGATATCCAGTCGCCAAATTGACAGGCTTTATTATGATGACTATAATATTTTAAAAAAGCAGAATGATGAAACTATGGAGTGAATGATAATGCCCTATCCCAAAGGCCATAAAATAAAAGTACGAGGTAAAATTGTTGAGAGTGCTGCTCGTGCTTTTCGCACCAACGGCATCCAAGACGTCAGTGTACCGTTCATTATGAAGGGAGCCGGATTAACTCATGGAGGGTTTTATTCACACTTTGACAACAAGGACCAGTTGGTCGCCGAAGCCTGTGAATATGCCATTAGCGATACCATCGCACTTCTTCAGAAAGTCGCGGATCAGGAAGAGCAGAACCCCAAAATCAATACAGTCATCGATTATTATCTCAGTCCCTATCACCGTGATAAAACGGAAATGAGCTGCATTTTCCCTGCCCTTTCCGGCGAAATATCCCGCTCTTCCGAAGAGGTTAGGCAGGTATTCACTCATGAACTGGAGCGGATGGTCACTTTTATCTCCAATCTGGCAGATATGGATGTATCCAAAAGTCGTGCACTGTTTAGTACATTAGTCGGCTCGCTTGTTCTTGCACGCTCTGTTAATGATCCTGAACTAAGCGACAGCTTTCTCGCGGCGGGCAGGCAGCAAGCCAAAGAATTGGTTAGAAGTAATTAAAAAGTAAACGCTCCGGGCCCTTATAAAATGTGTAACTTTGATGCTGTTTAATTTTTGTTATTCAGCAGTAAACACAAAAAACACGCCTATAAATGGCGTGTTTTCTCTTATTTGTTTTCAACTAAATAATGCTTCATACTAGCCACCGTAATGCTCTTTTCGCATTCACTGTACTGGGGAATTATCATGCCAAGACTTTTATGAAAACGAATATTGTTCATCTATTAGCTCCAAGAAAAATATGGTATACTCACAGAGCAATGGAAAGGCTTATATGGGCGGTCGGCTAATCTCCCGGAAGGGAGGTTATGCCTTGTGACAGTATTTGAAGCAATTATGCTAATGCTTACCTTCGGTTTGCTGATTGTAGCGCTGCTGTCCAATAAAGACAAATAGACCGCCCTCTGGCTAAGGGATGCGGTCTATTTGGTCGGTACCCTGCTTGTTAAGCCCACCGCCCTTAAAAGCGGCTATTGCATCAGAGAGTCGTGTTAGCGCACGGCTCTCTTTGCATTATAAGCTGTTTCTGTCCTTATTATAACATGGTGATTGTGGATTTCAATTCACAGATTCGGACGTTCCCTATGCCAAAACTGACGATAAGGCGAAAGCGTCAGCACCTTACATATTTACGCTTGAACCCAGTTCGCCCTTTTTCCACTGCCTTTTGAATATTTTCGGAAGCTTGCAGGAACTTGCTCTTAGGTTTGTCCTTGTCGACTTCAACAGGTCCCACGGCCTTGGCTGTCTCCACGGCCTGGTCGTGCAGCGGTTGATAGGATGTCGCGACGGTGTAAAGGAAGTTGTTCATCGAATATTTCGTTCGTTCGGGAGATTCGTGGATCGTCTGTTCCACCTGTTTAAGCATATCGTTCAGTTTACTTTCGGAGAATTCGCTATCCGGTCGGCTACCGAGTAACCAGCAATAACAGCTCCAGCCTGCAGACATTTTCAATTCATCCCCGCTCGCAATCCACTTGTCCGAAACCGCTTGGGCAATATCTGTCTCTGCCAGCGTGACGGATACGATGAAGTCAGAGATCATGTAAAAATAAGCAGCATCAATCCAACGGTCAAAATCAGCTTCCGTCATCGCTTGGGGATCGGCTATCACACCAGCAAAATACATGGCATCATAGTTTCCCGTAGCGTAAAGCAGCTCAGCCAAAGGCTGATTCTTTTTTATTTTCTTGGCGATTGGTTTCATCGCTCCAGTAGCTACTCCAAAAAGCGGTTCGTGTGCACCATTGGACATATATATTTTCTTTGTTCGTTCTTTCCCTAGCGCTTCTAGCTCATGCATAACCTCTTCCAAATTCATTGTGTAAAACTCTCCTTTTTCATAGGATATATACATTTCTAATTTGTCGTTTAGAGGGAATACAACTGCCAAGATGATCCGTACAACAATTTCATTTTCATTGTATCACAGCCTGTTGTCACGCTATACATCCAGATTCCACTAAATTCACTCCCATTCCAACCTCACCAATGATGCTAACAACTCCTATCTCTCCTACAGTGTCTTAATCACCGATCTGAGAAAGAGCCACTTATCGCGCAATACAATGGCGGAACAGGAAACTACGATAATTTGGGGAGAAAAGATGTATAAAAAATAGAGATGCCTCGCATGTCCATTTCTGGCCCTACGAGGCATCCCTTTTAGCTCAAGATGCTGCTATTCGAAATTAGTTTTCCCAGTATTGCTTGGCAATCTTTTGACCTTGAACGATTTTGGCCCATTGCTCAGCTTCGCTTAGTTCGTTACCGCCATCGCAGGATGCAAAGCCACATTGATGCGAAAGCAACAGACGATCCTTATCAATAATTTTAGATGCTTCATCAAGCAGACGGATTACGCGCTCTTCATCATCAAGTGTATTGGTCTTAGATGACAACAAGCCTAATACGATTTCCGTTTCAGGTCTGTCCTTGAAAACCTCCAGGGCTTCGATAGAACCCGCACGATCATCATCCCACTCCAGGAAGAAACGATCATATTTCAATTGCTTCAGGAACAGGTTAGCGATTTTCGCGTAAGATCCACCGCCCATGTTGCGAGAATCATAGTTGCCGCGGCAATTATGTGTCCACATTTTCAAACCCAGGCTGTGACCGAAGTCAATCACTGTATTGTTAATATCAATAAATTCGGTAGCGAGACCCTGTACTTCCTCTTGATTAATGTGCTCCCCTGTAAACGGAGAGTTCGGGTTGTCGTCTGCAAACAGCTCCCACAAGCAGTCATCCATTTGCAGAATTTTACCGCCTACCGCAGCGAATTCTTCCACAAATTCCTTATATGCTTTCACAAGACCCGCTTTGAGCTCCTGAATATTCTGATAAACAGCGTCCGTACCGCCGATATTATCAGACCAGGAGAGTTCACCAAAAATATGGGATGGGGACGGAACGCAAAGTTTCGTTTGCTGGTCACCCGCCGTGTCTTGCAGTTGTTTGAACAGTTGAATGAAATGATGATTTTTACCGCTCAATTCGCCAGTTATGCGCAGGCCAATATCTTTACGTGTTTCATATTTTGAAGATCCATCGACATCTCGGAAAAAATAGCCATGGTCTGCAATATAACGCTCAACTCCACCAAAGCCCCACACAAAATCCAGATGCCACATCGATTTGGAGAACTCTCCATCTGTAATAATCGACAGGTCATGCTCGATTTCTTTTTTCACCACTTGTTTGATGGCCTCAGTCTCGCATTTTTCATAACCTTCAAAACTCTCATAGAATGGATATTTGATATCATCACGATGTTCAATTTGCGTTTTATATGTCAGCAGCTCATCAGGACGCAACAAACTACCTACGATCTGGAACTTATCAGTCATGTCAAAAACCCCCTCGTTGTATACCATTATCATATCATGCAGAACGAGGTTGGCTGAGATACTTAAATGCCATAACTAGTTATAGTTAAAAGCTATAGCAGAAAAAAATTGAACAATAAAAAAGTAGACTTTTCAACATGCACAGGTTGAAGTCTACTTGATCATCTCTTCTCTTGTTAAGCTAATGTTCAGTAGGACCACCCTCGATAAAGGGTGCCCCGTCATTGATATTTATTAATTCTCACAACGTACTGCGCCTTAATTCATAAAAATACTGCACAGCTGGATGCTTTAACTTTATCTGCTCGGACATATTTAGGATTCGCTTTTTACCAACTCGTCTGTCTATCAAAGCCAGAATATTCAACAAGATATCATGACTCTCTAGACTTTCCTCTATAGAAATTGATAAAAACGTAGTAGCTGCAACAGTAAAATTCGATTTACTTAATACGGCCTGCGCAGAAAGGAGCTCTTTAGCATGCCCTGAGCTTTTTCTGCTTCTTCCTATGACTTGAAGACGATCCTCTGGAACGGTCCCTTTGGTTTCTTTTCTGATGGCTTCAATCTCTTCATGACTTACAGGAATCAGCAAATCCGGGTCATTTTTGATCTCCTGCTCCGTCAGATACCATCTGATCGAGCCAGTTAGATCACTCATATTGAGTACGTTCTTTTTATCTACGGTAATGTAACAATTTCCTGATTTATCAGGTAAATAACGGTAGCTGGTTGCCCGGTATTCGACGGTTCCAACTAACGTGGGACTAAGGAAACTCTCCAGTTGCTGCTTCAATTTACTCCAGGACATATGACCTCCTGTATTCTATTCATTTTCCTCTACCCCATCATGCTCCTTACTTCCAAATTCATCGAGCAATTCGCGTACTCTAGTTGTAGTTTTGGCGTTCATCAAGCTGTTTCTCAGCTCACTTGCCCCGCGGAATCCACGGACGTAGATTTTGAAAAAGCGGGCCAGCGGGCTGAACGCACGCGGTTCAAGCTCTGAATATTGATCATGCAGGTCCAAGTGCAGCCGCAGCAGATGAAGGAACTCCTCTGTGGTATGTTCCCTTGGCTCCTTTTCAAAAGCAAACGGATTCTGGAAAATGCCTCGTCCAATCATAATACCATCAACACCATACTGCTCGGCGAGTTTGAGTCCGGTCGCACGGTCAGGAATGTCTCCATTAATGGTTAGCAGCGTATTCGGTGCAATCTCGTCCCGAAGTTTCTTGATCTCCGGGATCAGCTCCCAGTGCGCATCGACCTTGCTCATTTCCTCTCTTGTACGCAGATGAATGGACAGATTCACAATGTCTTGCTGCAAAATATGAGTCAACCAGTCGCGCCATTCGTCCACCTCGGTGAACCCGAGGCGAGTTTTGACACTGACGGGCAAACCACCGGCTTTGGCCGCCTGAATAATCTCCGCTGCAAGCGCAGGACGGCAGATCAGACCGCTTCCTTTTCCATTCTCCGCCACATTGGCGACAGGACAGCCCATATTAATATCGATGCCTTTGAAACCTTCCTTCGCCATCCCGATGCTCATCTCGCGGAAGAACTCCGGCTTGTCTCCCCAAATATGTGCCACAATCGGCTGTTCATCTTCTGTAAAAGTCAGACGCCCGCGTACACTTTTGTTCCCCTCCGGGTGACAATAACTCTCTGTATTCGCGAACTCCGTAAAAAACACATCCGGTCTGCCCGCTTCACTTACGACATGACGAAACACAACATCCGTCACATCTTCCATCGGCGCCAGTATAAAAAATGGTCGTGGCAAATCACGCCAAAAATTTTCTTTCATATTAGAAACTCCTCTATATATACCAGGACAACCTTTGTCCTCATTAATGTTAAAATCGTAAGCCATACATCTGCAATCGTATCATTTACATTAGCAGATTCGTTGCAATTTACATTTTGATGTCCTTGCTTCTTCTTCACTTATACCATGCAAATGTAACTTCGTTCAAACATCAGTATCTGTTAATCACATCAAGATGAATATATCCTACCCCGAAGAGAAGCGTACCCTTCAATAGACTCGCATAAAAAAGAGGGGCGACGCCCCCCCCTTTGCTAGTTACCTTATGGGTCCGGGTTTCCCCTTTCTCCATTTATTACTCCACCAATTTTACCACGTCTTTAGCTCATTTTCAGCACGAGTTTATTAGTGATTATTTGAAGCATAACTTTATCTTATCGTTTTGGCCCGCCGGTATAGAAATCAGACTGCCTCCATCGTTCTAATGATTCGCTTTGTTCGCTCTTGCCGAACCGGACAAGCTCCTCTACAATAAAAGTTCGGCAGGCTTTTGTACCTGCAAATCGTGACATGGAGGAGGCCTGAAACAAACATGGAAATTTCACTCGATATTATCAAAGACAAAGTCGAATGCTTGCAGGCTTATGACTTCAATGAACTGGAACGGGCGATCGAGGACCGAATCGGAATGAACAAGGCATTGCTGCTTCGAGTGAAGCAGGTTCAGCATCAAGTGACGTTCGACCCGTTTCGCAACAAGATGTTATATAGTGCAGTTGTTCATTTTTCTGCAGAGTGATAGACGAGTTCTTTTACTTCGATATGAAATAGTAGAACTCCCCCCGTCTGGATTATACGGGGGGAGTCTTTTTTTAGCTGTTTAATTAAACTTTACATTTCCCAGATCCGGTAGAGAACCATCGCTGCTTCAGCACGGGTCAATGGTTCGGCTGGTGCGATTTTGCCATCTTTGCCGTTGACAATTCCGCTTCCTACGAGGGAAGCTACACTATCCATCGCGTAAGTGGAAATGCTTGCAGCATCGGAATATGGAGCTAGATTTCCGTTGCCGGTAGATTGCTTACCCGCTGCTTTCAGGGCTTTCGCCGTAAGAACCATCATATCTTGACGGGAAATGCTGTTGCCTGGCTTGAATGTGTTATCTTCGAATCCAGAGACAACTCCAAGTTCTTTGGCAATAGCCACAGCCTGTGCATAGTGAGCAGTTGGCTGTACATCGCTGAAGGCTGCCCCGTTCGTGCCCGAACCCTTCAACTCAAGTGCTCTGACAAGCAAGGTGATAAAGTCGGCTCTCGTGATGGAAGCTGCAGGAGCGAAGCTGTCATCAGAGATTCCTTTAATAATATCGCGTGCAGCCAGCGCTTCGACTGCTTGTTTTGCCCACAGGACATTTTGCACATCGGCAAAAGTCTTGGTTACGTAGACTACAGCATAAGTGCTGAAATGAGTTGTTTTGAACACCATTGAACCGGATTTAGCATCATAGTGTCCGCTTGGCACGGCTGTTGCATGCCCTTGATTGTCAATGTGAAGAATCACGATCTGATGTGCATTGACAAGCTCCTGTGCAGCAGGCGTGTACGGAACAGATACCGTTACAGGTGCCGCTGGATTGTTCCAGGCAAGGAGACGGTCACCAGCTTTTACACTTAGATCGATCACCGGACGGCTGCCCACAATAGCGCGAACATCTGCGCTCAGACGATCTGCCGAGACTTTGTTAATCAGAATAGAGACTTGATCCGCTTGCTCCGTAATATTAGAAAGCATATTGGACGGAATTTGAATTGTTTCATTCTCCGTCTTAAGCACAAACTCAACATTATTGTTGCTTTGCAGGATTGAAGTCGGCAATTGCACAACATAGGATTGTACATTTGCTTGCTTCGGCACTTCGATGGTAACCTGCTTCTTGCCATTTGCACCTGGAGAAGCTTTTTCAATCGCTTTATTCAGGCTGTCGCTTGAAATGGTTGCTGTGGCTGTTCCATTTTCAACTTTTATTACCGGCACTATCTTCGAGTCATTGTCTGGAAGCTGTGGTTGAGGTTGGGGCTGCGGAGTAGTCCCGGAATTTGATCCGCCACTGCTACCACCATTGTTCCCCCCGCTGTTGTTGCCTCCACCGTCGTTTCCTCCGCCATTGTTTCCGCCAGAAGAGGGTTTGCCAGTGAGCGTCAATTCACCGAATACGGACGTATCCTGGTAACCCTGACCAGATGGATCATTCCATGCATTCACGCTGATTCTGTTGCCGTCTTTCGCATCATTAATCTGCGCATCAAAGCCAATTTTGGCATTGTTCGCAGGCTTAACCTTTTTGAACGGAATCTTCATTTCAACCGTGTAGTTGGTACCGGAAACAGAGACTTTGGATTCGAAACCTGCAGCGATTTCCGCAGGATTAAAGGTAGCAAGGTTCTCGAAGTTCACTCTGTATTGTCCATCATCATCCTGGAAGCTGGACGTTTTGCTGTTATTTTCATCGACGAATATCTCGACGGAATCCTGTTCCCATACATTTGGATTGGTCTTGTTCAGTTGATCATCTCTGACTTGAACCAATACATACAGATTGTCGTCATCCCACAGTGCTTTTGCCGTTCCTGTCGCACCTGACCATGCCATTTGCTTCGTATCCAGTTTCATTTCAGGAGCTTTGCTCCATACACTGTCTACAGAGCCATCAATAGCTGGTGTCCCATAATAAGCGCTTGAGCGCTTGTATTCAAGCTCTTCAGGCGGATTTTCCGCCATATACTTTTGCGGATCAACTACCGCGTAGAACGCCTTTTTTGCTTGAAAATTCTTATCAAACAAGGTTGGATTCTGCTCGGCTCTCCAGCTGGTGCTGTCATTTAATCCCCAGAAGGTGACACGCGGAATATGCTCGCTGTTCTTCTTATACAGATCCATCAATTGGGCATACAGATAGGCCTGCTGCTTCGCTTCTTTTTCAGTGATTGTAGAATTAGTGCCTGCCATAATGTCCAACTCGGTGACACTGACTTCTACTCCCAAGGAAATGAAACGCTCGAGCGACATCTTGACATTATCCAATCTAGTGCCCAAATTGTAGTGGGCTTGCATGCCGATGCCGTCAATTAGTTTCTCGCCAGGGTGATTTAGGGCATACTTCTCATTGAGCTCTTTCACCATGCTGTAGATCGCTGTAGCTTTATTCTGGTTGTCATCGTTATAGTCATTGTAGTAAAGCTTGATATCCCAGCCATTTTCATCAATGACTTCTTTGGCTGCAAGGAATGCCTGCTCTATAAATTCAGGGCCGATGGCTTGTAACCAGCCTGAATTACGCAATGCATTTTTCCAGTCTTCTGGATTAGCCGGGTTATCGTTCATCGCTTCATTGACAACATCCCAGGAAATGACTTGATCGCCAAAGTGCTCAACAACCGTTTTAACATGTGTTTTTAGATTCGTCAGAGCTGCTTCACGGCTCAATGGTTTACCACTCTCTGCCGTATAAAGCCATGTAGGTGACTGCGCATGCCATACGAGCACGTGACCGTGCAAGTCAAGGCCTGCATCCTGTACTTTTTGGACAAGAGCATCTTCTGCGGTGAAATCAAATTGTCTGTCCCCGTTATAGGCATAATCCGGCTTCATGTCATTTTCAAACGTAACGACATTGTGATGCTTGGTCAGAAGCTTGAGCCGAGTCTCGTCAAAGGTAGCCGGATTAACAATATTCCCGATCAGGAAATCATCCTCGTAAATATCCTTGATATTAGGAAGATTTTCTTGAATCGGAGGCGCGGCAGTTACAGGTCCCACATATTTTAGAGCAAAGTCATCCAAGAAGAAGGTACGGTTGCCGCCGTCATTGTTTGCTGTTTCAATATAAGCATTGAGTACGCTTGGAGTAGTGGTGAGCGTATATTTACCCGTTAAGTGTACCCATTCCTGATCTGTAACAGTTGCATTTGGTGAAACGTTCGCAAAGCCGCTGTCAGCATATTGAACACTAATACGAAGGGTCGTAGGCGCTTCGCCAGGTGCCATTTTCACCCAAGCAGACAGCTCATATTCGTGATTCTTTGCCATTTTTCCAGTAGCATCAACCAAGGCTGCATCATATTGTGTCGTAGTCGTCACAAGCAAGCTTTGCTTGCCGCCAGATGTATGATTATCGTCTTCGGAAAGTGCTACCGTTTCACGGCCGTTCCGTGCTTTGAATCCATCCAGACCATTCTCAAAGTCTGCAGAGATGCCCGTTTTATCTACAATTTCAGGTTCTGTTTGATCAGGGGTTACATCGGTGATGATGACTTCATCAATGTAAATATCCGAGGTTAACGTATTGTCCGATGGTTCAACATAGATGATGACCTCATTCGTTTTAGAAGGGATTTCGTAGCCTTTGGTTTCTAAGAGTGTCCAGTTAGAAGCGGTTACAAGCTTGTTGCCTATAATCCAAGGATACTTCTGATCATCCGACAATATTTCAGAATCTATCTTGGAAGCCAGATGGAACTGGCCTTCACCTGAACTGAGTTTAACCTTGAGGGAAATATCATACTTACGGTCGGATTTCATTTTGCCCGTAAGTACGAGAGCAGGAACGGCCTTCTCATCGGCCCGGTTGAAGAATTTCAGAGATTTCGTACCTTCGGAGGCTACGTCGTTAACGACCGCAGTATCCCCGTTCGATCCCCAACCCAGCTTGCCCCATCCACCGTTACTGCCGTCTTCAAAGCTTTGGTTAAGGACTACCGTGGGTTCGACAGGTGTTACTGTCTGGGTGATCGTGATATTCCCGATATAGAAAGAGACACCCTTACCTGCTTCATCAGACTTGATTCGCAGAGCTGTATTCTCCACACTGTTAACGGAGAGATCGGCGGATAGTGTAATGCCTTGTCCTGCTTTAAAGTCAGCAGAGCTAATTCCAATGTATCCTTCTGAGCCAGCAACCCCCTTATTGCTTACAACCTCCAGTACTGCTTTACCAGCTGCAGGCGGGTTAGCATCAGTATCGACATAAACGGAAGCGGTTACAGAATACTCTTTGCCAACTGACAAACCAAGGTCACCAAAAGCGAGGTCCACGCCATCCCAGTTATTAGATCGGTTACTAACTTTTAAAGCTGCTCCATCATCATTGCCTTCAAACGGCTTGCCTGTTACAGCGTCCAGCTGGGCACCGCCTGATTGACTTGCCTTGCCTTGACCATTCTGGAATGTTTCCTGATACACAATTTGTGAATTAGTTGCCACTAGATCTGCAGCGTTAACTGCCGGAGCTATCAAGCCGCCCGGAAGAAGCAGAGCCGCTGCGAGTAACCCGGAAACGACCTGCTTAAAAGATTTCCTCATTCGAAGCATTCCCCCCACACCAAATTTTTTATAAAACATATAAAGCGCTTACATAATTTGCTGTAGCCAGCCTCCTTTCACCCCAGATAATACCACTTCATGAAAGAGAATTCTTACTCCAAATTAAAGGGGAATCTTAGTTTTTTACAGAACTCTACCAACTCTGATACTCGTACAGACTTGCTCTTCTTTCCGATGATCAGGTCGCGGCAATAAATTCGTCGCAGCACTCACAACAGATCCCCTTTTAATAATGCCTACTACCACCAGCCACACTTTAAAAAAGACCAAAAAGGAGCAGGATTCCCCTGCTCCTTCGCTATGTGAAACTTCTTTCTCTCATCAAACGTAAATTCACAAGGTATAATGAAGTCAGATGACCGTTCAGCATGATCTTATGACCATCATAATGAAGGAGGGGACATTCGTGGCGTTTATTCCGCTAAACTGCCCCAATTGCAACGGAAGAATTGAATACAAAGAGGGTGAGATTTTAAAGTGTCCATATTGTGAAACAGAGCTTTTATTGAAGCAAAATCATGTCTATTACGTAGACCAGACCATTAATCATTACCACGGAACGCCCCCTAAAGCACCGCTGAAGCAGGCTGTCTCCGTAAAGCTAATGCTGATGCTAATGTTAGTCCTAACTGGTGCCATCGGTACGTATTTTTATTATAGTAACAACTCCACCTATCCAAAAACAGAAGCCAATCTGCCTGTGCGAAAGATGCCCGAAAGCGAGGTTCTGCTCTCATTTTTGCGAGATATCTTCGATAAAGGGTCCGCCTTGCCGACAGAGGAGGAACTGGCTCGTCTTCGCTATTTAACCGTAGAGCATTCGGAGAATGATCAGTGGAAGTTTACATATAGCCTCTCTGATCCCTTCAGCGATGAACAGGCCGAGAAGATCACTTATATTACTCAGGACAAGAAACTGAATAGCCAGCGGATTGATCAGCGAGATTTTGAAGCTTTTAAGGGACTGACGGCATTGGACCTGACGAATACCTATGAAATCTCCCAGACGGACCAAACCACTTTGGCCCATATGCCCGGATTAAAAAGTTATGGAGGCGCTTTTAACGAATCCTTTAGTACATTTTCGGGCTACTTTGGCGACAAGTCTAAAATTACGGAAATTTCCACTCAGCTTCGCAGTAATCAGGAATTGGCCCTACTGCTGGAATTTCCTAATCTGAGCTCTTTATCCATTACCTATGTGGATGAGTCCGTAACGGATTTCTTTCTGTTGAATAAACTGCCGCTCAAGTCCCTGTCGCTCACCTTTGTCGATGAACTGGGATGGCTGTCTTCCATGACCAGGCTATCATCCTTGTCCATACATTACAGTGAAGCTACAGACCTACAGCCGCTGTATGCCTTAACCCAGCTTCAGGAGCTTCAGCTTTCCTATTTAACCAACGTAAAGTCCATCGACTTTGTACAAAATATGCCTGCTCTACAAACGCTAGATATCGAAAATGTAAACTTTTCAAGCATGGAGCGCTTGGCCGACAAGGCCTCCATTACTAAACTACGCCTGGCTTCTCTAAGTCAGCTTGGCTCGGTAAAGACCATAAACAGTCTGTCTTCACTGCGGGAATTAACGTTGTCCGGTTATTACGAGAAAGCAGAAGCGCTGACATTGCCAAATGTAGTGCGGGTGGAAGTCCCAAGCTCCTTTCTCTCCGGGCTGAAAGCGCCCGCCGCAACCAGCCTGACGCTCCGTGGCGGAAGTGGAGAGTTGAATTTAGCGGCGCTGGGGAAATTCCCGAAACTGAAGCAACTCTCCCTCTGGGAGATCAGTGAAATCACACGTCTAGGCGCCCTGGACAGCTTGTCCCGCCTAGAGACCCTAAGCATTTACGACTCGTCACTGTTCAAGGAAAGCGATGCCTTATTTCGTTTGAAACAGGTGAAGTCTCTGATGTGCTCAGAGTGTAGGCTGAACTTTGAACAAAAGGCGGCCGCGGAGAACAGCGTGCTTGAACATTTGACCTTAGAGCAGCCATATTTCAGCATAAACAACACCTCTGTTACTGAGGTTGACCAAATGATGCCTTACTTTGCCAAAATGACCGCTCTACGTTCCTTCACTCTGCAAGACAGCAATTTGGCTTCTCTCAAATTTATGAGTAACTGGCAGGCCATAGAAAATCTTCATCTCGAGAACAATGCCATTTCCAATATAGAGACCCTAAGCCAGCTGCCTGATCTGCAAAAGGTATATCTATCCGGTAATTCCGTACAAAACAAATCCGTACTTGGTACGGGTGTGCATGTGTATTAGACTACTATAATTAATGGATGATATTGAAACAAAGACAAGAAGGGGTTCGAGAATTATGTATAAATTCTCGAACCCCTTCTGTTTATGTTTAGCTTTCTAACCATCATCGCTACACTCCAGAACGCTGCGGATTGACCGTGCCAAAGATATGATACGGTGTTATCCCCTTTGAAAATAGACTATCGATCAGCTTGATCAATTCTTCCGACGATAGATCTTTGTCTCTGTGTATCCAAAGGCGAAACATAGATATTAATGTTGATATGTAAAACTCGATGATATACGGTGCCAAGACATCATCTGTTGGAAAATCCACAATCAATCGCTCAAAGGGAATTTCTCTTTTCAAGCGTTCCACAAAATGAACAGAACCATAGTCGCCCAATATAGCTTTAAGAACTGAAATTTCCTCTGCATTTTCCAAGCATTGAAGTGCATCTTGGATAGTATGTGTAGAAAACTCTCTGCCTGCCATTTCCTCCTTAATGGATTTCAAAACACGCTCTTCAACGCAGTCCAACAACTCATAGATATCTGTAAAGTATTGATAAAATGTACTCCGATTATATCCTGATTGTTTAGCAATCTCTTGAATGGATATCTTTTCGATTGGTTTTCGGCAATATAAATCACAGAATACATTTATGAATGTCTGCCTTGTTTTGTCCGTAATTTCAGGTTGCTTATTCATGATTGACCTCCATTTTCTGTTCAATTGATTATACGACAGATATTAAAAATCTGATGGTTGATGACCGTATAGTGAATCTATACAATAACATTATACAACACGTTGTTGGATCATTAACAAGGATGAATATGGATATTAGGAGGCTAAGATGAGAATTTTATTTTTCGGTAGAGGTGTAATATCGACCCAATACGCTTGGGCTTTAGAGAAGGCAGGGCATACCGTTGAGTTTTACGTTAGAAAAGGGAGAAAAGAAAAGTTCGGAAGTCATATAGCGCTTGAAATGTGGGACGCACGAAAAGGGAAACAATTCATCCAAGAAAGCTGGAAAATCAAGCTGCATGAGGAGATAAGCCCAAATTACGATCTCATTATTGCGAGTGTCAACACAGAGCAACTTCCCGAAGCAGCAAAATTACTTTCGACTACTGCGGGTAACACCCTTATCCTAATATTCAATAATATTTGGAAGGATTTAAAATCATCAATCTTGCCCCTGTCTATGAACAATGTTATCTTTGGGTTCCCAGGAGCAGGAGGCGGCATTGAGGACAATAAGCTTAGGGGCGGCTTTTTAAAAATGATATTTCTGGAAAAACCACGGGTAGGCACGGAACAGATAAACAACAAGGTCAGAGAACTATTTGAAGGCGCCCATTTTAAAATCAATTGGATCAAGGATATGCAAAGCTGGTTATGGAATCACTATGCCATGAATGCGGCGATGGAGACCGAGGTGTTAAAACGGGGAAGTTTCCCAGCAATCTTGAATCATAGTGACTCATTCACAAATGTCGGCAAGAGTATGCGGGAAATGAAGCCTGTTCTTAAAGCAAGAGGCGCAAAGATGGACGCGATTACTCTACTGTTGACCAAGATCCCACCGGCACTTATCGGCACGCTGTTTAACAAGGTCATTTTTGCAAAGGGCAGCTTACCACGACTTTTCATTGAATACAATAATAGTACATCCAATTTTGCAGTACTTGAAGTTGTGAGAGAAGCCAAAAAGTTAGGTATACCTTTGCCACGTCTTACCTCGGCATTAGAAAACACTGAACAACACACAAGTATCGAAAACGGATAAACTGGAAAACTTCATATTGTTCAGACCAAGATCAACTCTACTAATGATTATATAAAACTATCATCCGTCGAACGGAAGCCTCATCAAATACCCTTCGCTGAATGAATGACTTCGGTTAAAACAATTATAGCCCGAGCTTTAGAAGCCTCGGGCAAATTAGCTATATTAAAACAGGTAAATGTAGCTTCAAAACACTACACCCTAACCAACATCGCTACACTCTCCACATGCACCGTATGCGGGAACATGTCCACCGGCGTTACCTCAACCGTGCGATAGCCACCATCCTCCAGCACACGAAGATCTCGTGCCAACGTGCTGGGATTACAGCTCACATACACCACACGCTCAGGCTTCATCTCCAGAATCGTATCCAGCAAACGTGGATCGCAACCTTTACGCGGCGGATCAACAACGATGACGTCGGCTTCAATGCCTTGTTCTTTCCAGCGTGGAATAACGTCCTCGGAAGCACCCACTTCGAACTTCACGTTCTTCATGTCGTTCAACACCGCATTGCTGCGAGCATCTTCAATTGCTTCGGGTACAATCTCTACCCCGTACACCTGATCGGCATGTTGCGCGAGGAAAAGAGAAATCGTACCGATGCCGCAATAGGCATCAATGACAGTCTCTTTACCACTCAGTCCTGCGTACTCTACCGTCTTCCCATAAAGTACTTCCGTCTGCACCGGATTCACCTGGTAGAACGAACGCGCTGAGATCGCAAACTGAACATCACCGATATAATCATAAATTACATCACGGCCCCACAGGACGCGGGTTTCATCGCCAAATATAACATTGGTCTGCTTTTTGTTAACGTTCTGGCAAATGCTCGCCACATGCGGGATCGCTTCACGGATACTACCGATCCATGCATCCTTGTGTGGAATGTCGCGGCCATTGGTGACCAGAACAAGCATCATCTCGCCTGTACGGAATGCCTTCTTCACGACCACATGACGCAGCAGACCGCGACCTGTTTCTTCGTTATATGCGCTAATGCCAAGATGGCTGCCTAGCTCCTTGACCTTGGCTACCACTTCGTCATTGTGCTCATGCTGAATAAGGCAGGTCTCCATGTCGATGATCCGATGACTTCCTTTGGCGTAAAAACCACCCACTAAGCCTCCATCGGCTGCACCGATAGGCACTTGTGCCTTGTTGCGATAGCGCCATGGCTCGTCCATGCCCATCGTTGGCAGTACACGGATACCTTGCGTTGTGTCATCTTCGATCATGACACCTTCCATGCGAAGGCGAATACGATTGCTGCCGTTCATTTGTTCTTCAGTAGAAGTTTGTTCAGTTTGGATTGCCTGCTCATCATCCTCCACCAACACATTCAGCTTACCGATCCGCTGCAAATTGTCCACCACCAGCTGGCGTTTCCACGCAAGCTGTCCGGCGTAACTCATATGCTGGATCTGGCATCCGCCGCATTGATCGTAGATCGGGCAAGGCGCGGATACACGATCCGGGCTGGCCTTCACGATCTCCAGCAGTTTGGCGTAGCCGTACTGCTTCTTGGTTTTCATCACTTTCACGCGTACGGTTTCGCCCGGAAGCGCACCTTGCACGAACAGCGTGTATCCATTGGCACGGCCGACACCTTCACCGTCATGGTTCATACCGATGATGTCGATGACGGTCTCTTCATTTTTACTTACAGGGAGTCCTTCGATTGGTGCAGATTCACGTTCCCGTCCCTTCGGACGAACGGCAGAAAGAGATGCGCCTTGTGGCCGCACCTCTTTCCCTTGCTGACGTGTAGATGGACGAGATGATTTGCTCGGCTGGCGGGATGATGAAGCATTCCCTTGCCCCTGAGAGGCAGCCGAATTCCGGCGGTTTTTTCCACGACCGCTGCGGTTCGTATTAGACAACGTACATTCACTTCTTTCTTCATATATGTTCATCCCTTGTTCAAGGGAGATTCCATTCATTTTCAGGCACCATGAGATTATACGTGATCCCACTGCCCACGGCAACAGGAAATCACATTTTCTCCCCGATCCATACTACGCTTAACGATACAACATCAGGTGATGACGCAGGTTCTTGAATGTCGCAGGCAATGTGCCGCCCAACTCGCCATCCAGGTTCAATTGCACATAGCCCGGCGACGTTACTTCCATATAATCCGTTTGGAAATGAACGACCTTCTTGTCATTCAGATGTTCACCACGCAGCGCAAGGGTTACGAGGCGAATCATGTCAGCCAGATTACATTTGCGCACACCGATCACATCGAACAGACCATCATCAATGGTCGCACCCGGAGCTAGCTTCTCGAAGCCCCCGACGGAGTTTGTATTGGCAATGAGGAACAGCATGAATTCATCATGAATTTCTTCCTGACCCGCGGCACGGATAACCAATTCCTGCGGAGACAGGCTCGCCATTTTCTCAATACCCTTCATATAATAGGCCAGTTGCCCAATCATCGTTTTCAGACGGCTTGGCACCTCATAGGTCAGTTCGGTTAACGAACCCCCGCCCGCAATATTGATAAAATATTTATCATTCGCCTTGCCCAGATCGAGCGGACGAAGCTGCTGGTTAATGACCAGATCCACGTAATCTTCCCACTGCCTCGGAATACCGAGCGCACGCGCAAAATCATTCGTCGTTCCCAAAGGAAATACACCCAGCGGAGGACGATTCTCCCGCTCGGCCATGCCGTTAATGACTTCATACAACGTACCGTCGCCGCCAGCAGCAATAATCATGTCATATCCTCGTTCAATCGCCAGCTCCGCTTCCCGGGTTGCATCTCCCTCACCCGTTGTTGCGTGACACGAGGCTTCAATACCACCTTGATCCAAACGCTGCAAAATATCAGCCAGACGTTTCTTCATTTCTTCCCGGCCTGAAGTCGGATTATATATCAAGCGAGCTTTTTTCATCTCATACGCCACCTATTCCACATTATCCATGAGTCTGAACGACCTCATATTCTTACTATCTGAGAGTGACCGTAGTCGGGCATCATTTTACACAATGACTCACGTCCGTTAATCCTGCCCCAACACTTTTCTCTACTTATATATATGCATAAGGAATTCCGTCTCATTCCAAAGCCTTTATGTACTATCATATCATCAAATGTGAAGATGTCCTAGCCTGTGATACATAAGTAATTATTTTCATATCTATTATAACGAAATTTTACATCTGGATAACAATAAAGATAAAACCTTAAGAATTATCCCACTCCAGCAATGACGAGCATGCTCTCTGTTCACTTCCGAACTTGTCTATCCTTTACAAAATAAACCTCTAGCACTCCTCTTGAATCTAATCCTATGGATTTCCTGTCATTTATAACCATCCATCACCATTCTGCCCGCTTGGGCCGGAAATAGTCTTATACCCTCTCAAATCATGAGAACAACCATATCCTGCAAAAAATTTACAAAAACCTGAATGAGATGACAAATAAAATGAGACCTTCTCCAATATAGTCTTAGTGCATCCTCAACACATTCCAATATCATACCCATGAAGGAGATCACCGAATGAAAAAACTCGTATTATTGCTTATGGTTTCGCTCTTGGGCTGTATTTCCTTTGTCACAGACGTTGAAGCGGCAGTCATTAACCATGATCAGGTTGTCGGATTCCAGGAAGTAAACCCCGTCACTGTGACGCAAATAGCAGCCAAGCGTTTCCAACACTACTTAAAAGTCTACCATGGATGTGTTCCATTCCCCGCCGTGGATCAACAGGGCAATACCAATGCAGGCTTGCAAACCTCCGGTTCACCTAATGGCAACTGCAGCTCAAGTACAGGGCAAGTGTACTCCCGTTCGGCATGGCATAATGGCGTATGGGCTATTATGTACGCATGGTACTTCCCGAAAGACTCCCCTTCCTCCGGTCTCGGCCATCGTCATGACTGGGAAGGTATCGTTGTATGGGTAGACAATCCCGCAGCACAAAATCCTCAAATCCTCTCCATCGCCTATTCAGGACATGGGCAGTTCACGAATGTTGCACCAAATAACACGAACCTGAACGGTACGAATCCTTTAATTAGTTACAACAGTACCTGGCCTCTAAACCATGAGCTTGGTGTTACTGGAACCGTCGGTGGAATGCAGCCTTTGATCGGCTGGGATGATCTGACGTCTGCGGCACGCGATGCGCTGAATACGACCGATTTTGGCAGTGCTAATGTTCCGTTGAACGACAGCAATTTTACAAACAATTTAAACAAGGCCTGGTTCAGATAAAAAAAGTAAAATCCCCTTCAAGTGGACACAGAACTTGGAGGGGATTGTTTTTGCAACTACATATAGTTTAGAAGCCAATCTTTCTGCCAGCACGGAGCTGTTTATACCAAAAATATACGGTGCAGCCCACACAGTAACCGAGCAATGCGGCACTTGCAGCGAGGAGAAGCATCGACGAGAAAATATAACCTGCTACCTGCCAACCAAGGCCGAATGAGATAAGTGCCAGCGTAAGAAACAATACGGCCAGAACATTGTTGAAGCGTTGCAGTTCCACTGCCTGTGTCTCTGTCCCTTTTCCAGTAAACACGGCCTTCCCAATCTGCACAAACAGATTAAGCTTGCCTCCGGATGCCAGACCAATGACTTGGATGATCCATAATGCTCCCAGAATTAACGGCTGGTTGAACAGAAATGACAGGACAACAAATAGCACAATCCCAATCTGGTTCGCTTTGACATAGCGCATAGGCACTTCCCGCATCTGCATATCTCCTTATCCCCATTTTATTAGTTGGCTTAATTGTAGTCGGGATCGGGACTTTGAGCAATAGTCATCTCATTTGAGATTAGAATATTCTTTTTTGAGCACATCCCAATGAGGAGTGGGCGTGCGGGTAGCCTTTTTCCAATCAGTAAATGCATTATCTAACGCCTCGATCTCTCCAAAGGAACCCGCAACCAGTTTATAGATCGGAAGCATGCTATACATCTTCAACAGAAGATAAAACATCCATTGATGTTTGCGAATCAGTTTGGCCTGAATCTCCGGTATAATCGTTATACCCATAGCCTCAAGCACGCTAAAGCCCTCACTCATCGCCCCAATCATATGCTGGAGTTGCTTCCTGTTCCCGTCCACCTTGATCATCTCACGCTTCTCATTAAAACTCACCGCATTAAGCATCAGAATGGGCACAATATGGCTTTTCAGCCAGGCATCGATATCGTCCAGGTAATTCAACTTGTATTTCGTCTTCTCAAAAGCTTGATCCAGTATCGATTTAAAGGCAATCTCACCGTCCAGTCCACCAATCACCATTTGCCCGCTTGCTCCACCAATGGATAACATCCGGTCTTCTTGCCGCCGCCCACCGCTGACCTGGAAACCAAACGCTATCCTTTTTTCGACCTTGCTGTTTTCCTCCAAAAAGATTTGCATGCTTCGTGCATCTGCATTGTTACCGACGATCACCAAGTTCCTGCTATGATTGGCTGCCAAAATAGGCAGTACTGATGGAAAATCGTTGTACTTCATAACCACGAAAATAAGATCATATTCATCTTTCTCTTCCAGCGTTCTTGTTACCCGAACCGGATCAACGGTCGTTTTAAGCTGGAACACATGACGAATGACAATACCATCTCTCTCCAGTTCCTCTGCCCGCTTCCCTCTAGCCAGAATGGTGACGTCATTTCTTCCGCGTACCAGAATCTGCGCCAGCTGACTGCCCAGAACGCCTGCGCCATACACTAATATATTCATTAGTTATCCCTCTATTTCAAATTTTTATGGATACTCGTTGCTTTATCAACATTTGTTGATAAAATAAGAGTAACAAAGCATCTGCAACGCTTCAATCGCTAAAATATCCGTTATTGTTGAATAATCAACGAATGGATCCATATTGTTGAAAACATCAAAGGAGGCGCCATGGACAGACGAGTGGTCAAAACAAGAAAAGCCATAACCGATGCCTTTATCGGGTTGTTAGAAGAGCAGGATTTCGAGCAAATTACGATTAATGAGATTGCTGATCGGGCCAATGTGAACCGTGGTACCGTCTATTTGCACTATACGGACAAGTTTGATCTGCTGGATCAAAGCATTGAGACGTATTTGCAGCAGCTGGTGGAGAGCTGTATGGTGGAAAGTCCTACAACGCCCATGTCTGTTAGGGAGGCGTTGCTCCGAACCTTCCGTTACCTGGAGCAGCACGCCCCTGTTTATACCACGCTATTAACCCAAAAAGGCATTCCTGCTTTTCGAAACCGGCTGATGAAAATCCTGATTCAGGGAGTGGAAGAGCAGGTTGATGCGTGCGGCATTCACAAAGGTATCAATCGGGAGATCACTGTTCAATTTCTGGCTTCTGCCGCCGCTGGGCTGCTGGAATGGTGGATCATGAATTCCATGCCATATCCGGCACAGGAGATTGTCGAAGAACTGATGTCTTTGCTAGAGCTTCATCTGATTCTTCCTTCTCAGGTATAGGATTAATAAGGAGCTACGGATTGAATGAACAGGAGATCATATGTCGCAGTGACTCCTCCCTGCGAGCTGAACATATTCTCGTACTCCTTATACATGTTGGTGAACAAACGTCGTAAACTGTACCCAGGAATCGTTGCTGCTTCTGAAGTGCTGGCTCCCATTCCTTTAACCGAATACAGAAAATCTCTTGCGGAAGCATACTTTTCCATATGAATCGAACGCTCACAATGGAAACTAGAATATTCGGATTCCTGAAGCATGATTTCCCATTGAACAGGTGAATGAAACGAAAGTCCATGTCGCTGTGGTTCCATCCCGATAGATCGATAAACTTCATTAAATGCCTCATGCATCTCACGAAATGTACCAGGCCCGAAGGTCGTAAATATGAGCAAACCTCCGGGGCGTAGCATTCGCCTCAGATGACTCAGTGTTTCTTGCGGCGAACTTAGCCATTGAAAACAGGCGTTGGAGACGATGATATCCACTGAGGACTCCGATGCATTTACGGCCCATGTCTCAATATCCGCCTGTAGAAAACGCAAACGATCCGTTGTACAATCCCCTTCACCTGGATGCTGTGCTGATCGGAACCGTTTTGAAGCCACTTCGATCATCTCGGGTGCAATATCAAGTGCAGTAATATTCGCACTAGGCCATTCATTTACTAGGATTTGAGTCAAAGCCCCTGTGCCACAACCGATTTCGAGAATGCTCGGATCACTTAAGACCCCTTTGTTCTTCCATTCTGCGAGGGATCTTGCTAGCTGATCAGCCATAGAACGCTGAATAAGAGCATGTGCATCATAAGAAGTGGCACTACGATTAAATTGGCGTTGAACAACACTACTTCTTCCAATGGTCATGCCACCATCTCCTCCATTCATCAGCGATGTGTACTTCTTTCCCCAAAAAGGGTGCATGCCCGCAGCCTATTAATGTAATTAACTTAGCTTGAGGTAATTGAGTCATAAGTTCCAAGCCAGCACCGTAAGGACATATCCTATCCTCAGTCCCATGAATAAGAAGAACCGGACAATCGATATTGGGCAGTATAGACAAGCATTCCTCGCTTCGTAAAATCTGCAGGCCTGCCAGTAGCGCTTGCGTTTTCCAGCCCCCCATAGGAGGTAGACGTTCAGCAAGACCCGCCTCCCATTCTTGCTCCGTAAACATAATCTTTCGAAAATTGGCTTCCACTGCGTGTTGATCCTTTAAAATCCCTTTGATCATCTGCCTAACGTATGCATCTGCCAAGCCGCGGTCAAACTCTTCTTTTGAGCGGGTAAAACGAGCCGTTGCACCGAACAGCACAAGGCCATCCACGTAACCTTTAGCCGCTAGTCTGAGCGCCAGTAAACCTCCGAGCGACCAACCTGATATCAGAAGCGGACCGTGTGCTACTCTCTCCCTGCAAACTGACCCTTCAATACCTAACATGTCTCTAACTGCTGTTTCAGTTAAACACAGGATTTCCTCTGGAGAATCCGCAACACTATAATCTACAGACATATGACGAAATTCAGGCAATAACAGGCGAAGACGGTCAAACACCGCATCAGGCATGCTCCATCCCGTTAGCCATAGTATGGTTCCACTTGTCTCCTGCTCAATTTGCAGTGGACTATTATCCAAGGCATTCATAAGCTCAGCACCCCTAACTGCAGCCCGATTTTACAGATTCGTGCACTGGCATCATTCAGTTCCTTAGGGGTATGGTCGGCAGATAAGGAGAAGCGGATTCGCGCTGTGCCATCAGGAACGGTAGGCGGTCGGATGGCAATCCCAGCAATACCGCCTGCTTCAAGTGCCTCACTGAAACGAAGAGCCCTTTCGTTATCACCGACAATTATCGGCACAATAGGGGAGTCCCCGGTCCCAACGTTAAATCCGGCATCACTAAGCGAAGAACGAAATAATGGACTTGCCGAGTAGAGGCGTTCCCGGCGCCAATGATCCGCTTGTACCAAAGTTAACGCTGTTGATATACCAGCTACCAGAGAAGGCGGCAATGCCGTTGAATAGATGAGCGGCCTTGCTTTGTTAACGAGAAAGCGGATTAATGTTCTGCTGCCGCAGACATAAGCTCCATATAAACCGAATGATTTGCTAAACGTCCCCATATGCACATCCACATCATGATGCAGACCAAGCTTAAAGCAAAGTCCTTCACCCCGTTTCCCGTAGATGCCCCCGCTGTGCGCCTCATCCACCATCAGCATTGCCCCGTATTCTTGTTTGAGCGCAACGAGCTCTTCCAAGTGTGCTTGATCACCATCCATTGAAAAGACGGCATCCGTGACAATCAGCTTACGTCGTTTATCCCGATATTTGTTCAATAATAGCTTCAGATGTTCCATATCATTATGCCGATATCGGGCATGTTCCGTGCGGCTCAGCACAATACCGTCCACGATGCTGGCATGGTTTAATTGATCACTAAAAACGACATCACCCCGGCCCACGAGTGCACGAATGACACCAGAATTAGCCATATAACCATTGGCAAAAACAAGCGCGGCTTCACTATGCTGCCAAGTGGCAAGCGCTTCTTCCAGACGACCATAAGGCGGTCGATTCCCAGTAACAAGACGAGATGCGCCCGAGCCTCCTCCTTCGGTAAGAAGCGTCTCGCGAATTGTATCGATGATAGCGGGATGTCGAGCAAGTCCTAGGTAGTCATTGGAGGCCAGGTTGAGGAGCACTCGGCCTCCTCTCCATGTATAACCAGGACAATCTGGAACCGCGGCACTATCACGCAAGTAACGTTCATTGGAGGCATCAGCCAATAACGCAAGTTCTTTTTCCATCCAGTTCATAGTCCGTGCCACCTTAGAGTGCATTTAACTCAATCTCAAAACCCAAATCTTCAATCATTTGATGATCATTTGATATTTCCTGACCTGCTGTCGTTAAATAATCACCTACAAAGAGTGAATTAGCAGCATACAGTGACAAAGGTTGCAATGTACGGAGGTTGATCTCGCGTCCACCCGCAACACGAATCTCTTTAGATGGACAGATGAGCCGAAATAGTGCCAGTACCTTAAGCGCCTTCATAGCCGGAGTGCGTCCTGCTCCTTCCAGAGGGGTCCCCGGTATTGCATTTAGGAAATTAATCGGAATTGAATCCGCATCAAGCTTACGGAGTGCCAAAGCCATCTCGACAATTTCCTGATTACTTTCACCCATACCGATAATGACACCGGAACAGGGGGACATGCCGTATGCTTTTACCTTTTCCACGGTTTCAATTCGCTGGTCATAGGTATGCGTTGTGGTTATGGATGGATAATTGGCCTTGCTTGTGTTCAAGTTGTGATTGTATCGGTGCACACCTGCTTCAGCTAAACGTTCTGCTTGACCGTCCTTCAAGATTCCTAGACACGCACAGATTTTAAGTGGCATCGTTTCACGGATTTCTTTTACCGCCTCTACCACTTGAACCAGCTCCTTATTCGTGGGACCTTTGCCTGAAGCTACAATGCAATAGGTTCCTGCTTTACGCGCCATAGCTTCATGTGCACCTGCAAGCAACGTTTCTTTGTCGAGCAAGCTGTATTTTTGGATGGGCGCCGTGGATACGATGGATTGTGAGCAATAACCGCAGTCTTCGGGACAAAAGCCGCTTTTAGCGTTGATGATCATATTCAGCTTCACTTTTTTGCCGTAAAAATATTGTCTCACTTGGAAAGCCGCGTGCATTAGCGGCAGTACCTCATCGTCGTTTGCTTCAAGCACGGCAAGTCCCTCTTCAATTGATAAACATTCGCCATTCAACGATCGTTTCGCAAGCGACGACCATTCTAGATTAGTTACCGTTGTTTTCAACTTCATTCCTCCTCCATGGATTGAACTGTTAATGCCTGTCTGATTGGTGTTAACTGGATCTTCTCTCGAATGACCTGGATCAACATTTCCGTATTTAATTCGTCCCTCAATCGGGGAAAACGTCCAAGAAAGGGGATGCCGCAATAACGTTCAATCAGCTCCGCGTTTGTTGTGATGCTGGAATCATTATAAATCTCGTCAGATTCACCATCGTTAAGAATAAAACCTACGACCTTAATCCCATGCTGCTGCAGGTATGACACTGTAAGAAGTGTATGATTAATCGTTCCTAGACCTGTCCGCGCTACGATCAGGGCCGGTGTTCGAAGTTCCGAGATCAAATCCACCACAAGAGAGTCTTTGGTCAGAGGGACAGCGACACCGCCTGCTCCTTCAATGAGTACCGATTCGTATCGATTTGCCAGCGGCTGACCCGCACTGATAATCTGCTGTAGCGTAATTTCCACCCCATCCTGCTTGGCAGCTAGCATCGGGGTCAGTGGAGCTTGGAACGTAAATGGCGCCACATGCTCGGCACGCTCATCAATCCCGGTGTATTGCAACAGGCGTTCTGCATCGGTTTCTCCGCTGCCAAGAAGTGCACCAGATTGCACGGGCTTCCAGACGCCTATATTCCGTTTTTCAGCTCGAAGCGCAGCCACAAGAGCCCCTGTAACGATTGTTTTCCCAACCCCAGTGTCCGTACCTGTTACGAATAATCCGCGAATTACATTCATGATTCCAAACCACCTTCGGTGACGTCAAAAATGGATTGCATCAAGATATCAATCATTGCTTCAAGCTCAGCCTCTGTGCTAGCAAGAGGAGGAATGAACACAATAACATTGCCAAGGGGTCTCGTAAGCATGCCAAGCTCTCTGGCCCGCTCCGTTACACGAACGCCGATACGTTCGGCCCAATCGTACGGTTCCCGAGTTGCTTTATCCCGTACAAGCTCAATTCCTAACATCAATCCCTTCTGCCTGATATCACCGACGTGTGGAGAATCTTTAAGTACTGAGAGCTTCTGCTCTACAAAAGCCGCCTTTGCTCTTACACCTTCCACCAGGTTACGCTCTTCAAATAGTTTCAAGTTAGCCAAAGCAACAGCGCAGCCGAGCGGATTACCTGTGAAGGAATGACCGTGGAAAAATGTTTTTTGCTCCTCATAATCGGCATAAAATGCGCTGTACACCTCATCTGTTGCCAGTGTCGCTGCCACAGGTAAGTAGCCTCCTGTAAGACCTTTGCCTATCACCATCAAATCAGGGGACACCTCTTCGAGATCACAAGCAAACATAGCACCTGTCCTACCGAAGCCTGTCGCTACCTCATCGGCTATGAACAGTACACCGTATGTACGGCAAAGTGCTGCCATCTCGCGTAGACAGCCCTCTGGCATAATAAGGATGCCACTAGCTCCTTGCACAATCGGCTCCACGATAATAGCCGCGATTTCATCTGCACTGGTTTCAAGTACATTACGCAATGCGGTTAACGTAGCTTCCATGGCTTCCCGCTCGCCGTCCTCATGTCGATAAATGTAAGGATATGGAATGACGTGAGTAGGAAATAGCATGGGACGGAACACATCATGGTACAACGGAATTGCACCGACACTCACCGCACCAATCGTATCTCCGTGATAGGCTTGATTCATCGTGATAAACTTCGTTTTACCGGTTTCTCCTCGGTTCTTCCAGTATTGAAACGCCATTTTCACTGCGATCTCAACACCCGTTGCGCCCGAATCGGAATAAAATACTTTATTTAATCCCTCTGGGGAAATCTCTACTAGTTTCTCAGCAAGTTCAATAGCTGGCACATTAGCCATTCCGAGTAACGTAGAATGTGCAACACGTTCCAACTGATCCGTTATGGCTTGGTTCAACTCGGGTATGTTATGTCCGTGAACATTAAGCCAAACCGAGGAGAAGCCATCATAATAAGCACGTCCCTGGACGTCATAGAGCATGACGCCTTCGCCTCGTTCAATGATGAGAGGATCAGAGTTATTGTAATCTTTCATCTGCGTAAAAGGGTTCCATAAATGGGCCTTATTTATAGCTGCAAGCCGTTCATAATGTGTCACAAGATATCACCTTCCGTTAGATCATTTCAATTGTTAACCAAAATAATTTATAAGGTTAACAATTGAATGTTGACATCTTATCAGACAAAAACTTTCCTGTAAAGAGAATCATTTCTGAGTTAAAACCCTCACCTCCACTCTGTATGAACGGATTGAACCCGGAACTTCGGCTCGTAAAGGGTTTGGCCTAATACAAAAAAACACGCCTGATTCGGCGTGTTTTGTCTAAAATACATATAAAAACAAAAAAACGGCATCTCTGCCGTTTGTGTTTAAGCTATTGTTAGAGATAACGGGAATAATCGCCAGCAGCGACTTGTTTTCCCTGAATTAAACCCTAACCTTATTACATCTTTCCAGTAAAAGTTGAATTTGGCGCTCCAGCCACTTTCCTAATAAAGGATGTGGAAGCAGTGTCTCACCACTATACGCGTAATCCAGTTCCTTCAGCCGACCCGGGATCGCCTTCATGGTGAAATAACCGGCACTCAAAAACAGCGGCGCCACAATAACCCGGCTCCCCCGCTCTTCACTCCAGTATTTCGCCTTGTCGTACACACTATCCGGATTTAGCAGCGCATAATCGGTATGAGCAACACCGCTTACTTCCTGCACCCGCTGTGCGAGTGAAGAAATGCCCGCTTCCCAGCGCTGACGGAATCCATCGTGAATACTCCCATGTCCGACTAACAGGATCGTCTCCTGTTCTGGTTGCTGCGACAGGGCCTTTACCTTGTCCCAGACCATAACCGCAATATCCGGGTCGTTATCCACAGGATAACCGAAGTGAATTTGTGCATTCACCTCGAATGGTTCCAGATCAGTCTCACGCTCCGGAGCGTCTTTGGCACCGATGGCATACTCAATCTCATCCACATGTGTACTACCGGACGAAACAAACAAAGGTACGACCAATATATCGGTTACGTCCTGTGCTTCCAGTCGGTTGATACCGTCCTGGATCAGGCGTCCCTCCACAAGCTCAAGAAACCCGGCTTCAACGGGCAAGGGTACAGGCAGATTCAACCGGGAGACCGCGTCATCGACGGATTCTACCCAGGTCTTCTCCTGAGAACCGTGACTAATGATGAGTACACCCGGTTTCTTCATCCTTAACGTCCCAGGCGTTCCAGCGTCATTTTATAACCGTCATTACCGTAGTTCAAGCAGCGTTTTACACGAGAGATCGTGGCTGTACTTGCACCTGTCTCAGCTTCAATCTGGTTATAGGTATTTCCTTTGCCAAGCATACGCGCTACTTCCAGCCGCTGGGACATGGATTGAATCTCGTTTACCGTGCAGAGGTCATCAAAAAACACATAACACTCTTCAATATCTTTCAGAGTCAAAATAGCCTCAAATAATTGTTCAATGCTTTTATCATTTAGCTTTTTCAGCTGCATTTCATCATCATCCCCTAGCGGTTACTGTGTACCTTCATTGTACCCAGCCTGAGTTGGTATTTCAAGCGTTAACGATTTCACGCACTACAGAATAAAAATACATGTTACCGCTTTCATATAGCATTAATGTCCTCCCTGCGCGCACAATCCCCCTCTATCTCACGATTTATCCCCTTTTTCCGCGTATATTTCCGATTAATTATGTAGGAATTGTTATGTTTAAAATGTGACAATTTTGTGTCCAAACCATATAATTCCACTGCGAACCTATCATACTCTCCTGCGCCCAAATCCGCAAATATCCCGTTTTACGGGATACTCGCCTACGCCGTCTCTCCGCTAATGACATACAGTATAGCAAAAGGGAGTTCCAACTCGGTCTGTTATGCACGTCCAGCAGCTGAAGGAACGCAATTCCGAAATCCAACATAGAAGGAACGTGATAGTTCATGCCACAGCATTATTATCACCGCCAGCCCGCTCCACGGCAGCGTCCGGCTTCCCATACGCAACGGCAGGCCCATACTACTGCCTATATGCCGCCACGGGCATTGAATGAAGCTCAGGTTCCACCCATGTATCCTGGAGTAGAGCCTTACTACCCTCAATTCCAAGAGGTTGAAGCATCCGGACTTGTGCCTTATAGTCCAGGTGGTCCCGGGGGACCCGGTGGAAACTTTTTCGGCGGGGGAGCTCCTGTTGCTCCCCCTGTTCCGGTGGAAGCGCCTGCGTCTTCCTCAGGCTTTTCCCTGGCCAACATCGGAGAACTGAAAGGAATGATCGACCGCTTCGGTGGAATTGATGGCATCATGAGTGGAATCGGCAAAATGCAAAAGGTCGTTGGCGGCTTCCAGCAGATGGCACCCATGATGAAACTAGTGATGGGGATTCTGCCTTTTGGAAAAGGAAAAAAAGGAAGCAGTGTTGCGGATAAAGATTATGAAGAGTATTCGCCACCTCGCTCACGCAAACGCCGTAAAAAAACGACCTCTGCTCCGCGCAAACGGAACACGAATAGTAAAACTGGCCGGAATAAATCCAATTCTACCAAACATCGTCCTAAAAAAAGCAAAAAGCTCTAACTCTTTTCCCAGGCGCCCTCTTACATAAGGGGGCGCCTTAATCCACTTCCATCTTATTCTCCCCTTCAATCCACTCATTCTTTCATATAAGAGAATATTCATAACCTTTTCTTAAGAACCTATGTTCTTATTCCCGTGAATTGAGGTATACTGTGTTATAGATAAAGGAGGCGGATTATGGAACTGTTTAAAGACAAATATACTCCCGCATTAATCGACCGGACAGGAGAAAGGTTACACCAATTCTACCCCAAGTTGGACAAGCAGCAATTTCGTGAACTTGTATTTGCCGAAGGCTGGGGAGAGCTGGAATTCAAAGCTCGTATCCGCCGCATTACGTCGGTATTGACCGAAGTGCTCCCTGACAACTATGAAGAGGCATTACACGTGATTGAACAGGCAGCACCACAGATGCGAGGGGTCGAGTATTTGTTCGTTCCTGATTTTATTGAAGTCAACGGACTTGCGCCGGAAAACTACGAACTATCCATGAAGTACTTGACCCTCTTCACACCTTATTCCAGTTCCGAGTTCGCGGTACGCCCGTTTATTGAACGCTACCCGATCGAAACGATGAAACGCATGATGGAATGGACGGGAAGTTCCAATGAACATATACGCAGGCTTGCCAGTGAGGGCAGCCGTCCACGTCTTCCATGGGGTTCCAAACTTCGGGAATTCATCACTGATCCCACCCCAGTACTTCCCATTCTGCATGAATTGAAGCAGGACGAGTCCCTGTATGTCCGAAAAAGTGTAGCCAATCACCTGAACGACATCTCGAAAGACCATCCAGAGCTGGTCCTGGATTTGGCCTCAAGCTGGTACGGACAACATGAACATACGGACTGGATCGTTCGTCATGCAAGCCGCTCATTACTGAAAAAGGGACATCCGAAGGCGCTGAGTCTCTTTGGTTATGTCGAGCAGGATGCGACACATATCGAGCATCTTCAGCTTGCAAGAGATACCGTGGCCATCGGGGAAGATCTTCATTTTTCCTTTGATGTCGTTAATGAAAGTGGTCAGTCACAGATGCTGCGAATCGAATATGAAATCGGATATATGAAAGCAAATGGCAAGCAGGCACCCAAGCGGTTCAAATGCTCTGACAAAACCTTCCCTACCGGAAGAACCAAGGTTGCAACGAAGCAAGCGTTCAAAGTCATTACGACGAGAAAGCATTACGCTGGTTTGCATACGCTAACGATTGTCGTTAATGGACAACCTACAGCTACAGCCACATTTGTATTGGAGCAAACAGAGTAACCTGCGAAGGGCCAGTAGCCATCCAACTTATCATAAAAAGGTAGCAAGGTTCTTTTATGATATAAATCCCATGTTAAAATTCAGCTCATAGCATCCATTCCTTGAGAAATTCCCCAAGGCGTCTTCAGTACTGAAGATGCCTATTACTTTTTCCATCCTGTTCGTAACAGCCAAATTCCCCCTCAAATAAAGTTATGCACATGATGCTTCTTCATTTACTTTTATCCACATGTGGACATCTATTCCGAAAATGAATCTATATGTACTCTTATTTGCCCTCTTATGCACATCATACACAGGCTAAAGAAGCGATCTGTGGAGATCGCTAACTCTTCACTTGCTATTCAGTTTCTATTCTTCCTTACTTAAACCAGCCCCGCTTCACGAACCAGGCCACCATGCTTCCGCCCAGAATAAACATCAACAGTAGCACAGCTCCATACCCAAACTTCCATTGCAGCTCAGGCATATAAGCAAAGTTCATACCATAGATCCCTGCAATCAGCGTCAGTGGCATAAAGACTGTTGTTATCACGGTGAGGGTCTTCATAATCTGGTTCATACGGTTGGAATTCAGCGAAATGTAACTGTCGCGCAGGTCAGCCGTCATCTCCCGATCAGCTTCAATCATATCCGTCAGCTTCAACAAATGGTCATAAATATCGGTAAAATATACGGTATGCTCTCCTGTTCTCTGCACATGCTGAGAATTGACTACCCGATAGAGCAGATCCCTCATAGGCACTACCGTCCGTCTAAGCTTCAGCAGTCGACTGCGCAAGTCGAACACCTGATTCATCAGGTCTTCCACCGACTCCTTGCCGCCCCGGTTCTCCAGTTCAGCCAGCTCATCCTCTATGGCAAACAGAGACGGGAAATAATGATCGACCAACTTGTCCATCACCGTATATGCCGCTGCCACCGGGCCTCGGGCCCAGATGGTTCGTTCGTGCGCATGATGCAGCAACCTCTCCCAAGCTTCATCGACTTCCTCCAGTGCCCCGTGATGAAAGGATACCAGGAAGTTCGCACCCAGAAACAGGTCCACCTCTTCCGCTTCCAATGTGGTCGGATTCAGTGCATGCAGCACGAGGAACTGCAAATTGTCATAATAATCGAGCTTAGGTCGCTGCAATACATGCATACAATCCTCAATAGCTAATGGATGAAAATGAAAATATGTATCGAGCAACTGGCTTTCCTCTTCGGAAGGCTGATTGAAATCTGCCCATACCCAAGCGTAATCCTGCAGATCCAGCTGTGTAAGCGGTACATTTACAGATACCTGATGATCCCGTGAGATGGCGAGTGTACGAATCATAAAATAGACCACGTCCTTGTCTTGTATCCTTTACGTTATTGTACAACTTTAACCACTGAACCGTCTCCTGCAACAGCCCATTATACACACGTTATCCTGCAAACGCGACAACAAAAAAAGCCAACCCTGTTGGCTTCTCTCATTTCCCTATCCACAGTTTCCTGTATCCACAGGAATATCTTCTTTTGGTTTATCATTCCACGGATGGCTATCCACATATCCAGCCTGTCCACACGTTCATGCACAGGCGTCTCTTCTTTTTGGTTGTATAATTGTCCACATATCCCGATATTCACATAGTTATGAACAGTTTGTCTGAAACCCAGAATTTGTCCCGGAACAGATTTTCGAATTAGAAAATGATCCAGTACAACAATCCTGCCAGCGCCCCGGTAATCGGAATCGTAATAAACCACGTAATAATGATACGTCCGGCAAGTCCCCATTTCACGGCTGAGAAACGTTTCGCGGAACCAACACCCAGAATGGCAGATGTGATTGCGTGAGTTGTACTCACCGGCAGGTGGAGCAAGGTTGCCGAGAAAATAACAGATGCGGCTGAAAGATCAGCTGCAAAGCCGTTAATCGGTTCAATTTTAAAAATTTTTGTTCCCATCGTTTTAATGATTTTCCAACCACCGATGGAAGTACCGAGTGCCATCGCTGTTGCCGCGGAGATTTTAACCCACAACGGAACATCCAGATGATCCTGTACGCCTGCTGCGACCAGTGCAAAAGTAATAATCCCCATTGCCTTCTGCGCATCATTGGTACCATGCGTAAACGCCTGGAGCGCTGCTGTGAAAATCTGTACCGTACGGAAACCTTTGTTCACATTATGCGGACTGCGTTTGGCAAAAATATATTTGAGAATGGTCATGACCACATAACCGATGGCAAATGCGATCAGAGGTGATAATAACAATCCTCCGACGATGTCAATGAATCCACTCCATTTGACTTTATCAGCGCCTGCGCCAACGAGTACAGCTCCTGCAAGGGCTCCAATCAATGCATGTGAGGAAGAGGACGGAATACCAAACCACCATGTAACCAGGTTCCAGATAATCGCCGCGATCAAGGTGACTATGACGACCTCAATCCCGTTATCTAGCGTGGTGGGGTCGGTTACACTCCCCCCAATCGTCTTCGCAACTCCCGTAAACATCATGGCACCGACAAAGTTCATCACCGCAGCCATAAGAATAGCTCGGCGTGGCGTCAGTGCTCGGGTCGAGACCGAAGTTGCAATGGCATTCGCCGTGTCGTGGAATCCGTTGATGAAGTCAAACGCCAGTGCAAGGAAGACGACTATACCCAATACCCAAATCGTTGTTTCCATTATTCTCTGGCTCCTTAAGAATTACGCATGATGATGGATTCAAGCACATTGGCAACATGTTCACAAGCATCCGTTGTCGTCTCAAGACGTTCATAGATTTCTTTGCGCTTGATCAATTCAATCGGATCAGGCACGGTAGCAAAAAGGTTCTTGATACAGTTGCGCAGCACTTCGTCGCCCTGGTTTTCCAGATCGTTCAGACGAATCGTGTACTCGCGAATCGCCAGCAATTTTTTCTGAGACAGCAAGTGAATGGC
The DNA here is from genome assembly GCF_900101205.1 of Paenibacillus sp. OK060. Classification (NCBI taxonomy): domain Bacteria; kingdom Bacillati; phylum Bacillota; class Bacilli; order Caryophanales; family Paenibacillaceae; genus Paenibacillus; species Paenibacillus sp. OK060. Next base: position 46,170 of record NZ_FNFR01000011.1, on the reverse strand, counting down.
CTTCTGAATTTCGTAAGCCGATTGGCGCAAAATTTCAGCGAATTGAACAATATATTCGTCCGGGTCAGTCAGTTGGTACATATAGAAACGGGAAGCCGTTGCTTCAAGCCCGTCCAATACGTCATCAAGTGTTGTTGTCAGTTCCATAATATCATCGCGTTCGATCGGCGTGATAAATGTCTTGTTGAGCTCTGTAATGACGGTATGCACATAATCATCACACTGGGACTCGTACTTCTTCATTTCATTGGCAAAAAGAGTCACATCCTGAAGGTTGGAAACATGTTGGGAGAAATAATCAGCCGCTTGCACGACCGTATCTGCCATGTTCTCTAGTGTCTCAAAAAATATATCCTTCTTCTTCTTAAGCTTCATAGCTCTATCCCCTTTACGAGAAATTGCCGATAACCGATGAAACATGAAATGACAACCTTTGATATCTTATCATAAATGTTTCACGGTTTGTACATAAGGCATGATCCTTTTTTATATTCTTATCACATAAATCTGAAATGAATCTTAATTATTTGGAATGGCTGGAAAAATGATGATGAAATTTTACACTGAGTTTACATTTCTCTTCAAATTGGATTAATTTTCAATTTCGACATGCCCTGCAAAATCAGGCTGATTCGGAACGATACTAATAAAAGTCTTGCCAGGAATAAGAGCAACTTCGGACCCATTTTGCACAAATCGAATAATATCACCTGTTTTTTTGACCCACTGTCCTCGAATCATTTTGCCTTTTTGAAACAGCATGGCTTCACCGCCCTGCTCCAAATTAACGGAAATTCTACCCACATTGTCGAGCACCTTGTGATCTGCACCCGCTACAATAATATTGGCCGCTCCAATGGGATTGCCGTTATCCAGATCCTGATCTGCCTTTCCGTTCACCAATCTCATATATCGTCCGCTAACTTCATCATAATCATACGTGACCCGGTAACTCTCCAATAAATAATGAATATCGAATTGCTTGGCCACCTCTCCCGCGGACGTGGCACCTTCTTCGTTATACGTATATACAGGGGACTTAAAGTCGTGACTATAGCCTTTGGTATCCGCGCCTTCTCTCAGCTTGTCCGCCGACGTATATAGATTGTGCGGTGCTTTGCGATCGGAGGAACGCCAGAAATAAGGGCCGCTATTCGATATCTCATCCATATGCTGTTTCTGCTGCTTTTGTAAAATAGAATAGGCATCCGGGCTGCCACCCGCATGAACCAATACCCCATCGTAACTCTCACCAAGCTCGATCAGATACGGACGGATACTGCGCACGGGTCCAACCGTTTCTGCCCCGCCTTCACTTTGGAAGATGGCAATAAAACGGGTAATGCCTCCCTCAGCGAGCACTTCGATAATAATATCTGCCGCACTCAGACCTGACTGGGGCCGGGCTGCAGGTGCATTGTTAATCATAACTGCCAGCGGACGGCGCGTTACTGCTTCATCAACAGGCAGACCCGTCAGCGGTGCTGTGTAGAGCGACGTGGCAGGTTCTTCTGTCTCTTGTTCTTCCTGTATGGGTGTAGGAACGGACTCCGGCTTCGGAATCTGGACCATCTCCTTATTCTGGCAAGCGACCAGACTCAGGGCCAGAATAAGCAGCGACGCCGCTGACGTCGTTTTGTTCCATTTCAGTTGCTTCAATATATGTACCTCCTGGACGATATGGCTGAAATCTAGGCTGTAGTTGCTCTTATGTAAGTGACCATTTCACGTATTTCTTTCCATTTAATCACACACAGCACCATTTGTCTTCGATAAGGAGAGCATTTTCTACCCTGCATTTCACGTTTGAAACTTGAGACAGGATGAAAAATATGTCCTAAATGTGAACTTCTCAAACCTTACTTAAAATTTGAACTAGATTGTGATAATAATCACAAACAGAATGACTTTTGAACTATACAATAAAGACATCAAAGGTGATCACTTAGAAAAACAAAAAAAAAACAACACACACTAAATTCCATGAAGGAGTGGTTTATATGTTTAGCTTCAACCAATGGCTTAGAGAAAACAAAGTGGCAATGTGGATTTTGACAGTACTTCGGGTGTATATCGGTTACGACTGGATGACACACGGATGGGGCAAATTAACAGGTGGATTCCAAGCTGGCGGATTCCTTGCAGGCGCTGTAGGAAAAGCAACAGGTGAAAACCCAACCGTTCAAGCTTGGTGGGGAACATTCCTTGAGAACTTCGCGGTACCAAACGCAGGACTGTTCGACTTCATCATCCCGCTGGGTGAATTCCTTGTAGGTCTGGGTCTCATTCTTGGATGCTTTACAACACTTGCAGCACTGATGGCGATGGTCATGAACTTCGCGTTCCTCTTCTCGGGAACAGTAAGCACGAATGCTCAATTAGTTCTGATGGAAATCTTCCTTGTAGTCGCTGGTGCAAATGCTGGTAAAATCGGTTTGGATCATTGGGTAATGCCTTACCTTCGCGGATTGTTCACTCGCAATAAAGGCAGTCAGCCTAAAGATACACCAACGATAAATCATACACACAAAACAGCCTAAATATTAAATAGACATTTTCCGGTCCTGCTCCCCTCCCCCTGGAGAGCAGGACTTTTTTTGGTTTTTTATATATGCTTGTAGGTCAACTGACTTGCCCATCGACAGAAACACGTATTATGATGAACATATCGATCGATTACAATCAAAGGAGTACATGACATGCCAACCCAGCGCCGCCTTGAAACCGATGCCGACTTCCAGGAAGCCATGGAAATGAAGCATAAAGTTCGTGTTTTTAAAGATAATCACCAGATTGATTCCGGTGGCGTCATTATCCGTTTTGACAGCAATACCGTTGTTATTCAGTCCAGTGTAAGTGAACTGGCATATCACTCGCGTACAGCATGTGAGCTTTTTGAGATTCGCAAGTGATTATACTAAAATGCAGAATGCTCAGTCATAGAAAAAGGTTCCTGAGGCCCATTACGCTGGCCGCAGAAACCTTTTTTGGTTCAACTAATTCATAACCTAAGTCTGTCTGGTCGATGAACTAGGTGTATTTGCAAAATAAAACTCAAAGACTTATTCACATACTCTTGTTTGTTCCAAGTTATACGCCGTCACCAAACTGCCAGCAGTTTAAACTGATCGTACCGTAAGGATACGACTGGAATAGACGTTTTGCAGATCGTGACATATCAGCCGTACCCATAGCATAGAACAAAGGCGCAATGTGCTCCGTTCCATAAGATGGAACTGCTGTGCGGGCATGGGGCGCTTTTTTGTCATACTGAAACAGCTCTCTCGTATTCCACTGCTCAAGCCGCTCGCCAATCCAGTTATCGAATTCCACTGCCCAGTCTTGCGGTTCATCATTACTGCCAAGCATGCGCAAGTTATGAACCGTTCCGCCACTGCCAATGATCAGCACATTATCATGACGCAGCTGCTCCAGCATCCGGCCTATATCATACTGTTCCTGCGGGGAACGCAACGAGTCGACAGATACCGCAATAACAGGAATATTGGCCTCTGGATACATGTGTAACAGCGGTACCCATACCCCGTGATCCAATCCCCGGCCTCGAACCGGTTGATGTGGAAGATTACTACGAGTGAACAGAGCGCAGATCTCATTCGCAAGGTCTGGCTGACCAGGCGCAGGGTAATTCATTGTATACATATTAGAGGGAAATCCGTAAAAATCATGCAAGGTCTGATGTGTATCATCCATTGTCACAGACGGTTCGGGACGATCCCAATGCGCCGTAAATACAACAATGGCTTTCGGAGCCGGCAGCCTGTCTCCAAGCTGGTTCAAAAAGTGAGTGTAGTCATTGCTCTCCACCGCCAGAGCGGGAGAACCATGCGCAATGAATAGTGCGGGTAATGTCATTGCTGCCAACCTCCAGACACGGATAGGATGCTTACCCTTCTATTTTACCCCGAAGAAGGCGCTTTTCCAAGCTAACATCCCAATCAGATGCAATATGGACGCGCATGTTACCTTATGGACCGATCCATGTTGGCTATAGAATGCTCCAGCCTAATCATAGAGATTGATATTTAGCCCTCTTAGATCATCCAGTGCTGCCAATCCTGTTCAATCTTCTGACGCTCTCCTAGCCATTCTCTCGTACGCGTAATCAGCTGTTCACGCTCTTTACCGGAAGAGAAGGTATGATCGCCCTGGAAAATAATCTCCTTGTCGCAGCGGCCTTCCTGGCGCATCCAGAATACCTTTTGATACAGGAATGCGTAATCGACAGGAATGATCTCATCCGACGTGCCGTGCACCACCAGAACATCTCCGTTAAATTTAACGGCTTCCTGGTAAGGCTGATGTTCAGCCAGTGATTCAAAGAATGCTGGTGTAAACTTGTAGCCAAGATAATCAGCAGACCCCAGTTTCACCCCTTCATCGTACACATCACGTCCGGTAATCTTCACAATATCGTTGAACGGATATCCCACGGATGACCACATGACGAGATTCTTAACTCGTTTGTCGCGGACAGCAGTCAGCAGAGCAACAGCTCCACCCAGACTATGACCAATCAGCGTTACACGGGTTGGATCTACATCACTGCAATTTACCGCATAGTCCAGCACAGAACGTGTTTGGGTAATCATGGATTCAAGTCCTTCAGCTCCATACTCACCGCTGCTCTCCCCGCAGCCGATGTAATCGAAGCGCAGCACCAAATACCCATCTTCGGCCAGCTCACGGGCGGTCTTCACAAACAGACGATCTACACCGATCCGACTTCCTACGAATCCATGGCAGATGACAGCAAGAGGCACGCGCTGTTGGTGATTTCCCTCCTTGATGTCTTTAACGACCGGATAATGAATCGTGGCTGTTAATTCTTCCTGCCCATGACGAATACTGATCTGACGCTCCATGCCTATTTCCCCTTTCCATTCTTCCCTGCTCATGTTCACTTTGTTAATTATATATAAATCCGATAAGTTTAATGTGTATTAAGATGATATTAGTATATTATCATCCTGTGAACCTCAAGTCAACGTGAGGAAATGTCCATTTCCAGACGTACCTTGTCTACATTTTATCGGTAATTCCGCAAAAAAAATGAGCCAAGCTGACAACAGCTGACTCGAGTCATTCCTAATATTTGAGGCCACTACTCATAACTGCGACGGAACATCTCATGGGTCTCTACTCGACCCTGCCATTCATGTTCATGAACCAAATTTGAGCTCCCCCAGAAGCTCCCTGATTGAAAGGTTCCTTCTGAATACTCTTCCGCATACTCCGCATCCTCCAACGTCTCCTCCATTGGCACAACCTCATCCGTTACTCCTCGGGAGTTGCTGTTTAGCAGCAGCTTCCTTGTTAATTGTTCTGTTTGTTGATCCATCCCTGCCACACTCCAATCCCTGGTTTCTGTTGGAAATGCTACTATTGTGGTGGAATCGGGTACACTTTATTCATTCTTCACACAATCGTTAGAACTGGATGAGCACTTACGCATATTAACGGCGGACCACGGAGAACCTAAGCCATATATCATAGCCAACATTTGCCTCCGATTCCTTCTGGCGAAAGGGTTGAATTCATGGAACACATCTTGGAATGGATTCGTAGTCACGGAAAACTGGTGCTGCTATGCACCTGTGTCATTCTGGCCTGCGCAGGGCTATGGTCGAATCGTAAACAGTTGTTTTATAAGGAATGACTTTGCGAAACGAGAGCCCTTCCCGTATACTAAAATACCGTCAGGGTCTCCAGATTCACCGGGGATCAGAACGTGTGTAGACAGGGGGAGCAATCATTGGGGATTTCCTATAAGAAGTTGAAAGAAATACAGAATCGGCAAATGACCGAAATGAGTAAGATGACACCGGAACATGTAAAACTGTTCGATCAGATCAGCACCATTGCGCGTCAAGCACCTGCCGATGAGAGAACGCAGGAAGAATGGATTCTCTCGGCTGGAAGATCCATCGTACAAGCTCAGCGTGACGGCAAGCCTGCTCGCGAGTTATATGGACCTGATATGCAAAAGGATATCTATTCACAACTAGGAGTAGCAGACAATAATCCGGCTGCAACTGCTAGTGAATCTAATATGGACTCATCCAGAGCTTCAAGTACGGCCGTACGGGGCTCCGGAAGCAAATCCAATACAACCAGTACGTCAGCCAAGAAGACAGCAGCAGTTGAAGCCGAACCTGCGAAGACTCCAGATCAAGTTAAGCGGACACCCAAATGGTACTTCATGATCTCTTGGGCAGCTTTGTCTTTTGTCATGCTGATTCAAGGTGCGGTTGGGCTATTTATTGGCTGGACGGGTGGAGATACGGAACCATTTAGCCATATCAGCCTGTTCTCCCTGATCGTTGCGGCGGTTGGGGGTATTGCACTGGTTGAAATGCTTCGTCGCCTTGCTGAGCGTCCAGATGATCAGGGAGCAGACAAGACTGCCAGACCACAGGTCAATCTTCGCGGGATCGCCATCTATATCGTTATCGTTGTGCTTGTCTTATTTGTAGGATATCCGCTGCGTGACAGCCTTCCCGTATTTACGCTGGCTCCGTGGATTAGTCTCGTAATCGGGATTGTAGGATTGGCTACGTTGAGACCACTATTCGGACAAAAGAAAGCATAAGGATGTTGGTGCCCTTTGTGGGCAGAAGCATTGGGTATATCCCAGTTATGTGGTGTGCGAAGATGAAGTACGACAATTCGGTGATGAAATAGAATATCGAGTGTCAAAAAAGGGGCCCTAATGGCCCCCAACCAGCTGTTGAGAAATTCTCGACAGCTATTTTTATTTTCAGACGTAAACCTCATAATGCTTTTTATCTAGCAGAGGTATAAATAATCACTTACCACGCCTTATAATAAATAACCTTATACTATGGCCACTAGCTAGTTTGAAACTGATCCTATCCTCCGAAAGGAATGGCTTGTCATACTCCATACAGATCTTCCACAGGGCCCGTAGAGTCTCTCTCCATTTTGAGCTGAATGCGATGCTTGATTTCCTTGCCCGGAGTCTCTCCGAACTCTCGCTTATACATGCGGATAAAGTAGTTAACTTCCATACCAACTGTCTCCGCAGCCTCTCTTACACTTGCTTGTGGGTGCTTGTCCAACCATTCGGACGCCTTCTGCAAACGCAATCGCTGCATGTACTGATGTCCCGTTATCCCATGCCTCTGGTGAAATAATCGGTTCAGGTGCTGCACCGAATAACCAACGGCTTCAGCTACATGCTTCAGCAGCAGATCATCCTGGTAGTGCGTTTGCATCAGTGACACAGCTCGGGTGAATGCTTCATTTGCCGATTCCGACTCGCGCTCAGAACGTGTTAATGATCCACTCCGTGCTACTCGCTCCCCTGTCTCCTCACGCAGAGGGAGAATGGACCGGGACATGTCCAGAATAAGCTGATAGATGATCGTTGAACTGTTCCACATTTCAGTCATCCCAACGCCCAGCGAGTGCCAGATATCCGTAAGACGTGACCAAAACTGTTCAAATTCGAACAAACGCAGTGGCCCCATCGCCAGTAGCCCCGCCGACCGAAGCACCGCCCCCGCCGCCTCTCCACCAATGCCAATATATCCAAGCTCCCCGTGTGTTTTGGAATGCGGAATATACTCATGAGCCACCCCAGGTTCCATCACGAACAGTTCACCCGCCGATATTGTCCACGCTCCTTCACCTGGAACCTTAAATTCCCCTTTGCCGCTGCGTAATAAAAAAAGCTGATACACCGGAAATCCATCCGGTCTAAACTGAACTTTTTCTTCTTGTGTCCCCACACAATACAGATACAGAGGCAACCGGGAATCCGGCAGGCCGGTCAAGCGAAATGCAAGCATCCCATCAGTCCTTTCGGATCATGCTCTTCTTTCTCCTATTATCCATCGGTTGCCCCGTTGCAGCAACGGCCAAAGGAACCTTTTTGGTGACAGGATTTTATAGTGCAGTATATTTGATTCAGAGAATTCACTACATTAGCAGAACAACCTTTGAGATTAAGAAAAACTCCCCTTCACTTTTGGAAAGGGAGCCTGAGTTGTTAACATAACTGAAAGATAAAATTGTTGGTTCTCGGAGTGACCGTTCCGGTTACGGATCGTTCTTTCGATCGCTCTTGTCTCCAAATTTATTTGATTCAACCTTTATAAGGTTTAAATTCGGAGACAAAGGCGAGCGCTACCGCTTCTTCAGAATCGATTCCGTCCCCTTCACTACTTCTGGCGCTTAACAAAACAAACTACTCATCAAAGCATCAAACTCTTTACAATTATTGAGGTGGAGTTTCTCCAGTAGGAGTTTGACTACCATTATCCGGATTGGACGTAGGAACTGCCGGAATAGTAAATGTAGCTATATCTGACCTTGTGGTTGTATATTTCGCAGAGTCACTAGACACGGAAACCACTCTGATTTTATATTTTCCTGGTTTGAAAACAGCTCCATCCGAATCCATTGAATTACTGGTAATGTTAACGTTCGCTGTTGATGGATTGCCAGCCCCACTATTCACAGTGGCTACTCGACTACCAAGGCCGTTATCGAATGTGGTGCTATCATTTTGGACAATGTAAACATCATAGCCTGCAATTCCAGTTTCATTGCTAGGCTTGGTGAAACTTACACTAATCGAAGTATCGGTTGCCGTTGCCTTCACATCTGCAACCTTCTCTACAAATGTTGGTGACTGTTTTTTAGCATTAATTATGAAAGTAGCTTTAGCTATGCTTGAATCACGTTTGCTGTCGGAGGACTCTGATAAAATATATGCAGTATACGATTTACCTGCTTCAATATTTTTACCGTTAATGTCAAGCAGAGCATTTGAAAGTAAAACCGGACTTCCATTTAACTCTACAGATCTACTATCATTAGCTAATGCAATATTCTTTGCCATACTTAGATTAAATGTGCTTCCAGTCGGGGCAATCATTACAACATAACGACTGATCCCTACCTTTGAAGCTGGTTCCGTATATTTCAAAGTTACATCCGTTGCATCGCCAGCAGCCTGCTCTTCATTTTTAACTTCTACATCAGTGATTTTAACTGCTCCAACAGCACTTGTTACAGACAATTTAATATCAGCATAAGCTGTGGACAGCACATTGGAAGAATTGCTGTTATTGCTTACTGCGAGCACAAATATACGATAGTTTTCATCATTTCGAATATCTGTACCATCTGTTGCTTTTACATCCTTTAAAGTCAAAGTATAATTTCCGCTTCCGCTAGCTTTATTCACAACTTTATAGTTTGGATTCCGATTTGCTTCTGCCAAATCGAACCCACCCAAATTCGCCGTTTTGACTGCGAAAACACGGTAATGATAAACATTAGTCTCATTAGACGATCTATTAAATGTCACCTGCAAATCACTACCGTCTCCATTATCTCCGATGTCCGCTGCATTCACGTAGGTCGGAGCGGCCACAGTCGAGTTCTGTACTAGCGTAATTTGTGAAGAATAAGATGACAATGCATTCTGGCTGGAATTGCCGCTATTGCTTACCGACAGGACGAACACACGATAAGAAACACCATTAGAGATTCGAGATCCATTAGTATCTACCGCGCTGCTCGGAAGAGTAAATGACTGATTTCCACCAGTCTTATTCACCTGATAATAATTGTTCGATGCATTAGCCGCGCTCAGTGTGAAGCTACTTGCATAAGCAGAACGTACCACATATACCCGATACGCTGAAACGTTAGTTTCATCCGAAGCTCTATTAAACGAAACCTTCAGGTCACGTCCATCGTTGTAGTCACTCACATCAGCCACACCGATGTTGCTTGCAACTCCAGCATTACTATTCGTTGTCAGTCTCAGCAGCGTTGACGAGGAAGACAGCGCATTGGTATATCCATTCTGCTGGTTGCCTACAGCCATAACATAGATCCGGTAGTCTTGCAGATTTGTTACGTTATAACCACTTGTGTCCTTCATGGAGGATGGCAGTGTTGTTGTAATGTTGTTGCCTGTTTTGTTCACGTTATAGTACAAGCTGGAAGACAGATTGCTCGCCGTAGTCAGATTAAAGCTGCTGGATACCGAGTTCCGCACTACAAAAATTCGATAATTAGCAACTTTTGATTCATCGGATGAACGGTTGAAGCTCACCTGAATGTCACGACCGTCTCCATAATCCGAATTATCTCTCACAGATGTGATAACTGGTGCCGTTGCTGTGTTTACGCCCAGCGTAAGTGAAGATGATACTGTGGACAGTTTATTGTCTGCTGTTGCCGCATTGGAGCTCACAGATACAATGTAGACGACATAGGATGTGCCGTTTTTGATCAATTCCCCCGATGTATCACGTGTCGAGGAACTTAACTGGGTTTTGACCGCTGTGCTGTTACCTTTGTAAATAATGGTTGAATTCGAACTGGACACATTATTTGCTGTAGTTAGATTGAATGAAGAAGCGTCTTTCGCCTTAACTACAAAAGCACGGTAATACGTAATATTGGATGTGGTACTCGGCTGTGTGAAGTTAATTTCCAAGTCACGTCCATCGCCATAGTCACTGATATCTGCGATCCGCAGACCTGTGACAGGTTGAACCGTCGTTTTCACATTGTTTAATTTCAAAGACTGGGAAGACCACGCCAGCAGATTTTTGTAGCTGTTGTTGCTATTTCCCACCGTGAGTACATATAAACGATATGTTTCATTAGAATTCAACAGATCCCCGTTAACGTCACGGGTCTGTGCATTAAGTGTCAGTCTAGGGTTACTACCATTTGGAGTAACGGATGTATAGTTCGAAGCAGGCACAGCCGATGCCGCAGACTCAGTAAAGCTGTTCACATCACGTGTTTTTACCAGCATAATCCGATATGCCGACACAGCCTTCTCGGACGTCGGACGTGTGAAGCTTACGGTCAGGTCACGACCATCCCCATTGCTTCCTGACACAGCACCGTAAATATTCCATGCTGCATATTGCGTCTCATCCACAGGAGGAGTGGACGTTGTTTTGATATCTACCCGCTGATTACGGGAATTCCAGAATACTTTCTCTCCAAAAGCTTCACTGACAAAACGAATCGGAACCATTGTATTTCCTTTGATGGTGTTCGCTGGCACATCCAGTGCGATCGCTTCGCCGTTGATGTAAGCCGTTTTGGAACCCAGCGTCAGCGAGACTTCTTGGTCACCCCGGCTAGCCTTAATGGTTTTAGTTCTGTTGGTGTACTCTACTGTTGCATCCAATCCTTCAAAGATGGACCGCAAAGGAACCAATACACGTCCACCTTTCATGACAGGTGCCTGTGCGGACGAGAGCTCCGCATCGTTAATATAAATACTGATTCTTGCAGCTGCATCCATAACTGACGTTGGTAGTGCAGACATTAACATGGCCGATACGGCCAGTGCTGACATCACCTTTTTCACTTGACGTCCTCCCGCTTTCTTCATATCCAATATCCCCATTCTCTTCATTATTTAAGTTAAAATGTGATCGTTGGTGAATTTCATTTTATTCCTGTAATTTCCTGTGCACATCTAAGACGTATGAACATCAGTAAAAGTTTCCAATCCCACAAAAAATATTTTCGCAGAAATGTCCTTACACCATCTACCCTCCAAAGGTTAAAAATAACAGAATAATTTGTCATTATTCCGCAACAACATCCTTCCCAAATTCGTTTAATGTATAGTGAATAACAACCTATTATTTTTAAAATTACGGGAGGTTCACACAGATGACATCATCGTATTTATATGGACAACGCAAAGGGATGCGATTCTTCCTCACATTCCTTACCATTGCTGCAATTTTCACAGGAACCGCAGCTACATCCGGAGTTGCTACTGCCGCTCCTTCAAGCCCGGATACCAAAGTAACCACCAGCAGTTCAACCGCCATATATAAAACATTTCAGTCCATGCTCAAAAAAAAGAACGGCTTACCCGCCGCTGACACCTTTCTGGAATCCAATATCAAAAAAGTAACAAAGCATCACGCCACCCTAATGGTGCTTCAATTGGAGAATGCACGCCTGAAGAATCTAACCTCCATGACGGACCGCTTGCTCGTTCCTAACGTTCAGGACAAGATGCTCAAGGCATACCAAACGAACGACAGCTTCACCAAACTCATGGAGCGTACCCAGGACTCCGATCTGCGTGCACTATTAAAAGAAGCCCGAGACAGCGGCTATCGCCTCGTCATGCTAGAAGGCTCTCTCTATCCCATCATGAATTATGCGGCACTCGTGAAATATACCTCTGATATTACAGAGGATATTTCAAGCTACATCATCATCATGATGAAGGAAACGAAAAACTTACCAGCGGATGACGGTGCTCTGGTCATTGGCTATCAGGAAATTCTCCTTCGAGCACTCAGCCAGGAAAGATTCCTGGAGCTTTATCCGAAATCGAATCGGGCCAAGCAGGTGCAGGATTTGTTGAACAGTTATACCCTGTATACCTTTTATGGGCTGAACAATACACCGCTCTTTGATTATGAAACGAACAAAATGGTAGCGAACGCCCAGAGAGGGTACAACGGCGTCTTGCAGCGTCTTGCATCCGTCGATAGTGAATTCCTCACCAAGCTGGATGCCTTTATGGATGTGGTTAAGGAAGCAAAGTATGAGAAAACAGCTGCGGTGGAGAAATGGCTAGAACAGAATGTTCCGACCGGGGCGGATGCCGGCAATTAAATAATTCATGATATTAATCACCTAAAGCACAAGAAAACCGACATAGGATTCGCTCCCATGTCGGTTTTCTTTGGATTCTATCGATGAATTGAATCTCCTATACCAGGCTAACTCAGATTCAAGAACTACAGAATTGGCTTGACCATATGGTTATACTCATGTCCACCAATGACAATTACTTCATCCTTGATATAGCCCTGGCGTTCGTACAACATTAAGGCACGACCATTGTCACGTTCAACAATGAGGGACACCTGGGAGTGTCCAAGTTCCCTCCCCTGCTGCTCAAAAGCAGCCATCAATGCCTTGCCGATACCCTGTCCCTGATACGCTTCGCTTACGGATAGAGTATCTAGATAATACTCCCCGGGACGGGTTTCTTTGACCAACGTATATTTCTCATCTGTACTCCGACCAGGCCGATCCAGTATTGGCTGATCCAGAAGATCTGCTTCACCGCCATCATACGCTACCAGTATTCCAGCGACCTGTTCGTTCTGCTCCATTACCGTTATATTGCGATAACTGATCCGATTGTCTTCCTGTACGTAAAATTGCTGCAATATCTGCATCGCTTTCTCATGCTCACCTTCACCCGCCAGAGCATAGGCAATATCACCAATCGCCTGATAAAGCAGAGGAATGACTTGTGCCGCTTCTTCTTTGCGAGCAGGTCTCAACAGAGGCTGTGCCTCACTACGGTCCGACTTCACATTGGATTGATTCATCAGATTAACATGTTGAACAGATTGAGATTTTTGTTCAGCTCGGTATACGCGAGGCCTTTACGATTCATACGTTCAATCAGCGGCTGGTAATCTTCCTTGTACATCAACTCGATGCCCACCAAGGCAGGTCCATTTTCCTTATCATGCTTCTTCGTATATTCAAAACGGGCAATGTCGTCATTGGGTCCCAATACTTCCACAAGGAATTCACGCAAAGCTCCCGCACGTTGTGGGAAATTGACCATGAAATAATATTTCAAACCTTCGTAGATCAACGAACGTTCTTTGATTTCCTGCATCCGATCGATATCATTGTTGCCGCCGCTGATCACACAGACAACCGTCTTACCCGCAATTTGTTCGCAATACTGCTCCAGTGCAGCAACCGCTAGAGAACCGGCAGGCTCCACAACGATAGCATTTTCATTATATAGCTCCAAAATGGTGGTGCAGGCTTTGCCCTCAGGCACCTTCACAATGTCATCCAACGTTTCACTACAGATGTCGAAGGTCAGGTCACCAACACGTTTCACCGCAGCACCATCCACGAATTTATCAATATCATCCAACGTGACAACCTGCTTACGGAACATGGCTTCACTCATGGAAGCCGCGCCAAGTGGTTCTACGCCAATGATACGTGTTTCCGGGCTAACCGTCTTCATGTAGGTTCCAACACCGGCAGCCAGGCCGCCACCACCGATTGTGACGAAAACATAATCCGCTTTTTCATCCAGACTCTCCATGATTTCCATCGCCACCGTACCATTACCTGCAATGATCTTCGGCTGGTCGAACGGATGGATAAACGTCATGCCCTGTTCATTACAGGCACGCATAGCTTCTTCATAAGCATCATCATACGTATCACCTGTCAGCACAACTTCGACATTATCTCCACCAAATCGACGTACCTGTTTCACCTTCTGATTAGGAGTTGTGCTAGGCATGAAGATTTTGCCATGGATGCTAAGCGCGTTACAGGAAAAAGCAACGCCCTGCGCATGGTTACCTGCGCTCGCGCAGACAATGCCTTTCTCCAGTTGAGCCGGAGTCAGACTACGAATCATGTTGTAAGCTCCACGAATTTTAAACGAACGTACCACCTGCAGATCTTCCCGTTTAAGATACACATTACAGTTATATTTGGCCGACAATACAGCATCCCGCTGTAAAGGCGTTCTTACAATGACTTCACGCAGCACATGATGTGCGCGCACGATATCTTCCATGCCAACACCGGTACGGCCGGGATTGGCAGTTCCCGTTGGTTCTTGTTCCACTGGTTTCATCTCTTATCCACACTCCGCTTATCTTGGTTGGCAATGCAAGCATTGCTTTTTCTTTTTATTGTATCACTTTTGTTCTGTTCTTGCGCCTGAGCTCGCATCATTTACCATTCGCAATATTTCATCAACAATGACTTGGGGATCTGTAAACATGACCATATGGCTGGATTGATCGGCTCCAATCCATTTTGCATTCGTTAAAGTACTCACAGTCCGGCGGTGTGCCTCGATAATAGCGGGTCTTATTTTACGTTCTCCCATGCCCGTTTTCGTACCTGAGATGATGCTAACTTCCAAATCACCAAGATCGAGAGGAGTAACCAGCAAGGAAGCCAAGTCATTCAGAAAAGGTTTCGACTCTGCAACCATAGTCTTAGCCGCCTGTACAGTGAAATCCTCTGAACGGTGATCCCTGACAATATCGTCAGGCTGAACACTTCCAGGTCTGCTGCCTAATAATCTGTACAATCCTGTACGTGCCATGAGTGGAATTAGGAGACTGTTCAAGGCAAAATTGAATTTGGCTGCTTTGGAGAAGTACAATTGGCAATGCTCGTCTGAAGGATCAACCAGGATGATCCCCCTTAATCGTGACAGGTTCGAGGCCGCAGCCGCTCGTACAATGGGGCCTCCCCAGCTGTGCCCTACTAATATGAACGGACCAGGTCCCAATGCAGTCAGCAGATCGTCCAGGTCTTCTGCTATTCTACGAAGTTTGCGCGGAGACGAATCAATTTCACTTCGTCCTGCCCCCGACCTGTCGTACACAACAGCATGTGCATATTCAGCAACTGCAGGTGCTACCAGCCCCCAAGTCGATCGTGAGAAGCCCATACCGGACTCAAATACAACGGTCAGATCGCCTGTTCCTCTGGACATATAATGTAGTTTGCGACCATCCCGTGTCTGAATAAATGCACTTGAACCAAAAGAATGTGAACTATGGTTAGGCTTCATCTTCCCCTCCTGATTACACGCATAGTCATAACAAACCGAATCTAATTGAAAATCATTATCAATTACTTGATTATAGATTATTCCATACTTTAGGACAAGGCATAGTGTCGCTCTGATTCATTAAAAAGTGGATCGTTGGAAATTGGCACGAGTAGCATGCTGCTCGGTTCGTTAAACCTTAAAAACGGCAAAAAAGGGATGTCCCCGTCATTTTCATGACCTATGGGACATCCCTTTTAAAATGCCAGTCAAATTTTTTAAGCCTGAGTCTTAAACCAAGCCGCAGCAGCCTCCGCCTCGGTACGGGTCAACTGATGCCCCTGACCCTCCCAGTGCATGTGCACAGCTGCACCTGCACCGCTAAGTAGTGAGGCCAATTCATCCGTTTCACGTTTCGGCACAATTGGATCATTCTCTCCTGCGCCGATGAATACAGGCAGCCCCTTCAGGTCTGGCAATTCCAAACCACGAAGCGGTACCATCGGATGGTGCAGAATCGCTCCTTTGAATACGTCAGCCTGATGGAAGATCAGACTTGCTGCAATGTTTGCTCCGTTGGAATAGCCCAGTGCGAAGACATTGGCACGATCAAAGCCATACTCCACAGCAGCTGCATCCACAAATGAACCCAATTCCGCTGTCCGTGCAATGAGATCTTCTTCGTCAAACACCCCTTCCGCCAAACGGCGGAAGAAACGGGGCATTCCATTTTCAGATACGTTACCACGCACCCCCAGAATACCAGCTCCTGGGGCAATCATCTCGGCCAGACCTACCAGATCGTTCTCCGTTCCACCTGTCCCGTGCAGCAACAAAAGGGTGGGTGCATTTGGCTGAGAACCTGCTTTATAAATATGTTTCATTGTATTAGTAGTACTCATGATTTGGACTCTCCTTTCCATTCACGTACTTGAATAGGTGGCAGCAACTGTTCAATCTGCTCACGCTGTGGTTCGTACCATTCAGGCAGCATCAGCTTTTGGCCCATGCTCTCCTGTGGTTCATCCCGTGCAAATCCTGGAGGATCAGTAGCCAGTTCAAACAGTATACCTCCCGGTTCCCGGAAATACACAGCGTTGAAGTACTGACGGTCAATGACAGGAGTTGGATGATATCCCGCATTTTGAAGCTCCTGCTGCATTTGTTCGTGCTCGACATAATCTTTTGCACGCCATGCGATATGGTGAACCGTCCCTGCTCCGCCAATTCCCCGCTGGATTCCAGTCGATTGAATGTCGATCAGTTGACCGATATCACCGCTCGCCTGCAGACGAATGATTCCACCCTCTTCCCCTACCTGTTCCAGACCGAGCATCGTTGTCAGCACTTCCGTTGTTTTGTCAGGTACATGGCTGAATAATACAGCTCCACCAAAACCTTTGATAGCATGTTCCGACGGTACACCGTTGAATGCCCACTGGCTTGGCTGGCCTCCTTTTCGCTCGACCAATTCGAGCAACAGACCGCCTTTATCGAAGAAGCGAATGTACTGCTCGCCAAATCTTGTTTTATTTTCAAAAGGAATATCGAAGGAGGTCAGACGTTCTTTCCAGAATGGCAGACTGCCCATCGGAATCGCATATACAGTTACGCCAGTCTGTCCTGCACCGATGACACCTCTTCTGGCATTTTGTTGAGGGAAGAAGGTGATAATAGTACCCGGTGCCCCATCCTCATTGCCATAATACAGATGGTACACATCCGGTGCATCAAAGTTAATCGTTTTTTTCACTAGTCTCAGTGCCAATACACCTGCATAAAAATCAACATTCTTCTGTGCATCATCTACAAAAGCCGTAACGTGATGGATTCCTGAAGTTCTGAACATAATCTCCACTCCCTTAGTTTTATTTGGTTCATTGTTATATTTAGCAGTTTGTTATGCATTGCTTTTTGTTATTTATCTTTAAATTAAGATTCTTTAAATTTATATTAATCCATTGGCCCTAAATAAGCAAGCTTTTGTTTTAAAGTTAAGATATATGCTTTTTTAACCTGCTGAATTACGCCTGAGTATACTGAGATGGACAAAAAACAGGCCCCGATCACTCGGAAACCTGTTTTCCTTAAATCTTATTCAATTGCTTGCCACCACAAAACATCAATCCTTGAAACTTCGTATTACGCTTTAGTTAATTTTAATCGCTTAGACGGTTGAACCAGATCTTTGCCATCATACTCATCCTTGATATCCCCAACAATTTCTTCAAGAATATCCTCCATCGTAACCAGACCAACTGTTTCCCCTTCTGCATTATGCACTGATGCGATATGGGAACGACTTTGCTGCATCTGGACCAAGACATCCTTAATCGGCGATAACTCCGAAAATTTCAACATGTCGTGTACAAACGTATCCATGTTGAAAGCCCGGCCTGCGGCAACACTCGTAAGCATTTCCTTTGTATGAATAAATCCAACGAAGTGATCCTGATTTCCTTTTTCGATCACCGGGAAACGTGTATATTCATGCTGCTTTAGAACCTCAATCATACGTTCCAGCGGCATTTCTTTGTCCAGCGTGACGATTTTTTCTTTGCGGATCATAATCTCCTGAAGCAAACGTTCATCAAAAGCAAAAATGTTTTTGAGGTAGTCCAGCTCTGTTTGATTAATTTCTCCACTCTCATAACTCTGCGCCATAATCAGCTTCAGTTCCTCTTCGGAGTGAACTGTATCGTGACCGGCTGGTTTTATACCGAAGATGCCAAGCAATAGACGGGCAGCCCCATTCAGCGCGTAGATGAACGGATTCATGATCTTACCAAACCAATACAGCGGTGGTGCAAG
Source organism: Paenibacillus sp. OK060 (assembly GCF_900101205.1). Lineage (NCBI taxonomy): Bacteria > Bacillati > Bacillota > Bacilli > Caryophanales > Paenibacillaceae > Paenibacillus > Paenibacillus sp. OK060. The sequence continues at coordinate 27,731 of NZ_FNFR01000011.1, read as the reverse complement.
CAATAGTGTCATCTTCTCTGCAAACTGGATCGCCAGTGTTTTCGGTGCCAATTCACCGATAACCACATGCAGGAACGTGATGATTGCCAAGGCAATCCCGTACGAAAGTACCGTAGACAACGCCGCTGGGACTTCCAATCGCTCAAACAGCGGATGCAGCATTTTCTCAACAGTGGGTTCACCCAACGCACCCAATACCAGTGCTGTGATCGTGATACCCAATTGACACGCAGATAGATAATAATCCAGATTGTGAGCCACTTTTTTGGCCAACACCGCTTTTTTGTTCCCTTCCAAGATCAGCTGATCTATTCGGGACATCCGTACTTTCAGAATTGCAAATTCCGCTCCAACGAAAAAGGCGGTCAATCCTATAAATACGGCTACTAAAAATAAGTTTAAGGCTATTATTCCGTCCAATGATTTCCCTCAATCTGAGGGATTCACCTCCAAGTAAAATTTATATTAAGGTTGCACGAGTGACGTTCCGGTGACGGCTCGTTCTTCCGATCGCCATTGCCTCCAAATTTCCCTAATTGTTGTTTTCAAAGGTTTAAAATTGGTTTGCAAACGCGAACGCTACGCTTCTTCAGAATCGATTCCGTCCCCTACACTGCTACGTTGCCAAAACATTTAAATTCTGAGGGCAGTAGCCAAATGGGCAGTCATACCCTAGATTACAGTCATGATCGAACCAACATCACGCCAGGTCACTGGCAGATTCATCGACCTGAGTACCGTATACACGTTCAAGCAGAACCTGCTTAATGTGAAAATTTTCTGCGTCTACAACGGTCCAGACGTAATCACCGTGTTCTACCGTATCACCTTGTTCCACACCGACACCCTTCTGGAATTGAATCCATCCGGCCACAGTATCCATTTCTTCGTTGCCTTCAAAAACAATCCCAAACTGCCGCTCCAACTCATCCAGCAGCACCCGGCCGTTAATGAGATATTGGTTCTCTCCGGTTACCTGAATGTCAGCAACTTCATCAGCATCGAACTCATCACGAATCTCGCCGACAAGCTCCTCCAGAATATCCTCCATTGTAATGATACCCGAAGTACCTCCGTATTCATCCACGACCACAGCCATGTGCACTCGTTCCTGCTGCATCTTGATCATCGCATCCTGGATACTTGTAACTTCAGAAACGAAGGGAATCTCCCGAACAAAATCGATAAGTTGGTGCTCCCTAAGGGCAACCATGTCAGGCAAAATCTTTTTCACATTCACAACACCGACAATTCGGTCCTTGTCCCCATCCTCGATGACGGGATAACGTGAATAATTATGCTCATCCAATATCGGAATGATATCGTCATAAGTCATATTCTGATTAAGTGTCACAAGCTCTGTCCTCGGAACCATGATATCTTTGGCATCACGCTCATCGAACACGAATACGTTTTCCAGATATGAAAGCTTGGTCTTGTTGTTCTCGTCTCCTTCATAACTCTGGTTCATGATGATTTTGATCTCATCCTCCGAGTAGGCCTGTTCATGTCCGGCAGGCTTCACGCCAAATGCCCTAAGAAGCACGCGGGATGCACCATTCAGCGCCCAAATGAAAGGATACATAATTTTTCCGAACCAATATAGCGGTGGCGAGAGCAACAGCGTCAATTTTTCCGAAAATTGAATCGCCATCGTTTTGGGAGCCATCTCCCCAACCACAACGTGCAGGAACGTGACAAGGATAAAGGCAATCGCATAGGAAGCAACCGCCGATATGGAAGCTGATACGTCCAGATAATTAAATACCGGGTATAACAACCTTTCAACGGTTGGCTTACCGAGCGCTCCCAATCCAAGGGCAGTTACGGTAATACCGAGCTGACAGGCTGACAGATAATAATCGAGGTCCGAGACTACTTTTTTGGCCAATATGGCTTTTTTATTCCCCTCGGCAACCAGTTGATCCACTCTTGATGTACGAATCTTAACCACAGCGAACTCAGATGCAACGAAAAAGGCGGTCAACGCAATCAAGATAATGAGTAATACAATATTTAATATGGTGATTATGTCCAATGATTTCCCCGATTCTCAGGGATTCACCTCCAGAGATAGTTACAGCGTCATCGGTTAACTTGGTTAACCATTCAACAGCTGATTGACGTTCAATATGGCGTATGCCTTATATGAAATCGATAAATGATAAATTGTGTATAGGTTGTACTTTGACCTTGTAAAATTGCAAAACAGGAATTCAGGATGAAGTCAATCACTTATAGAAACTACTTCACTAAAAACAGGGTTCCCCCTCATGCTGTCATTGTTTCTCGATTTACTCCACCAAAATTCTCCATTTGGACAGTTTACAATATCGCCTTCCCAATAGATATCCACCTCCCCTCTTATTCATTCCTGTTTCAGAAAAGTATAACATGTTCTACGCCAAACCATCCAGTTGCACGTTATGGTTTGGAATATAGATTATAAAATGAGTTCACAAAATAAACTTTTATGTATGTGGTCTTTCTCGCATCTACAGTTCATTTTATGTGATATGGTTCACATAATTAGTATAGACCAGTTTATAGAAATGGTACCCTTTACTTTAGTCGATTAAACCTGCTATAGGCCTCTAAGTACAACCATTCTTCTTTGCCTTATCCGGACAGTAACAAGTCCAGCAATGAAACGATAATTATGTATACGTTGAAAAGGACCCGCAGGATGCAAACACCTTTTTTCGGTGTACATCTTTACGGGCCCTTAGGTTTCACTTTATCAAGTTACAATTCATTAGAATTAGTTATACCAACGCTTTGGCAGCAATATCAGAACGTTGATGTTTACCGTCAAAATGGATACGTTCCGCTTGAGCGTAGGCTTTGTTTCTAGCTTCGGCAATATCAGAACCAAGACCCACAACGCCTAGAATTCGTCCACCATTGGTGACCCATTCTCCAGATTCATTGCGTGCTGTTCCAGCATGGAATACCACTGCTTCGTCGACTTGATCCAGTCCTTCAATGACAACACCTTTTGCATATGGACCAGGATAGCCTCCAGATGCAAGCACCACACATACAGCGGCTTCGTCGCTCCATTCAATCTCGATATCCGCCAATTTCCCATGCACAGTTGCCCAGAAAATGTCGAGCAGATCACTCTTCAGACGCGGCAATACAACCTGTGTCTCGGGATCACCGAAGCGCGCGTTGAACTCAATCGTTTTGGGTTTACCATCTGGTGAAATCATCAGCCCGGCAAACAATACACCTCGGAACGGGCGCCCTTCGGATACCATCGCTTTGGCTGTTGGTTTGATAATCGTCTCTACCGCTTCTTCAATAATGGAGGCTGGAATGTGTGGCAATGGTGAGTACGTACCCATTCCGCCCGTGTTTGGCCCCTGATCATTGTCGAATACCGGTTTGTGATCTTGTGCAGCAGCCATCGGACGAACGGTCTCCCCATCGACAAAAGCCAAAATCGACATTTCCTGACCTGCCAAGAATTCTTCGATGATGACTTTGGCTCCTGCTTCACCAAATACTTTCTCCACCATAATGCTGCGGAGTGCCTGGTCAGCCTCATCACGGGAATAGGCTACGGTAACGCCTTTTCCAGCCGCCAACCCATCGGCCTTGATTACCACAGGGATGGCCTGCTCATTCAGATAAGTCTGCGCTTGCTCGTAATTGTCGAACTTCTCATAGGCTGCAGTCGGAATATTGTATTTGTGCAGCAGGTCTTTCATGAACGTTTTGCTGCCCTCAATCTCTGCTGCATTGCGGCGTGGTCCAAATACCGGAATACCTGTTTTATCAAAAGCGTCCACAATGCCGTCTGCGAGCGGATCGTCTGGCCCAATAACAACCAATCCCACGTTAAGCTCCACGGCGAGTGCCGTCAGTTTATCGAATTCATTTACCGCAATCGGATGACACTCGGCGAGCTGCGCAATGCCCGCATTTCCTGGAGCACAATGAATCTTGCCTGCCTTCGGGCTTTTCGCCAGTGCCCATATGATTGCGTGTTCCCGGCCACCGCCGCCCACTACCAGAATATCCATTAGCGTTGTTCCCCCTCCGTGTATAACTGGTTTTGTAATACTATTACGTGTTGAAATATCCTAAAAAAGAAGGGGTGTACCATAAGTCATAAGCATGACAGGCGACACCCCTTATTAAACCTTTTTCGCTCTAGTGTTTGAAGTGACGAACGCCAGTGAAGACCATGGCAATGCCGTATTCATTCGCTACTTTGATGGACTCTTCGTCCTTGATCGAACCACCTGGTTGAATAACGGCTGTAACTCCAGCTTTGGCTGCAAGTTCCAGTGTATCGCCCATTGGGAAGAACGCATCGGATGCCAGAATGGCTCCCTTGGCTAGTTCTCCAGCTTGTTCAATAGCAATCTTGGCTGCGCCGACACGGTTCATTTGCCCTGCGCCGACACCTACAGTCATGTCGTTTGTTGCAAGCACGATTGCATTGGATTTCACGTGCTTAACCACTTTCCAGCCAAACAACAGCTGTTTCAGTTCTTCTTCGGATGGTGCACGATCTGTAACTACCTTGAGCTCGCTTGCTTCAATAGAATGCACATCACTTTGTTGCACAATCATACCGCCGTCGATGGAGGTAACTACGAACTTACTCTCCCGATTACGGGCAGCGTTCAGTTCACCCGTTTTGAGCAAACGAATATTTTTCTTTTTGGTCAGGATGTCGAGTGCCTCTTGTGTAAAGTCAGGAGCCAGTACGATTTCCAGGAAAATTTCACTCAGTTTAGCCGCTGTATCGCTATCGATAATGCGGTTGGCTGCCACGATTCCACCAAAGATAGAGGTTGGATCAGCCGCATAAGCTTTTCCATAAGCCTCGTAGATGCTTTCGCCAATACCCACGCCGCAAGGATTCATATGTTTAACCGCCACAACTGCCGGTTCTTCAAATTCTTTCACAATCTGCAAAGCTGCGTTCGCATCGTTGATATTATTGTAGGACAACTCTTTGCCATGCAATTGCTCGGCTGTTGTCAACGTATCTTGGGCTGCCAGCGGTTTGCGGTAGAATGCCGCCTGCTGATGTGGATTTTCGCCATAGCGCAAATCCTGGAGTTTTTCGTAAGTAACCGTCAGACGCTCTGGCAGTGGATCACCGTTCAGGTTGGAGAGATAATCGGAAATAACTGCATCGTATGCCGCTGTATGGCGGAACACTTTTGCCGCAAGCCGTTTGCGTGTCTCGAGTGTGGTCTCCCCATTGCTGCGGACCTCTTCAAGCACCTTGCCATAATCTGCTGTGTCTACAACAACACTAACATAAGCATGGTTTTTGGCAGCAGAACGAAGCATGGTTGGACCACCAATATCGATGTTCTCGATTGCGTCCTCATACGTTACGTCCGGTTTGGCGATGGTGTCCTGGAACGGATACAGGTTTACAACAACGAGGTCGATATAGTCCAGTCCATTCTCCTCCATCTGGCGCTTGTGCTCTTCGCTGTCACGAACAGCCAATAAACCACCATGCACTGCTGGATGCAATGTTTTAACACGTCCGTCCATAATCTCCGGGAATCCGGTCACATCCGAAATTCCGATGACAGGTACGCCTTCCTTCGACAACAGACTGCTTGTACCTCCTGTCGAAATAATCTCCACACCCATTTGCGACAGCTCGCGGCAAAAATCCACGATGCCTGTTTTATCCCATACGCTGACCAGCGCTCTTTTGATACTCACAATATGCTCCTCCTTTAATGTCCCATGGCTTCGCGTTTCATGGCGAAACACAACCGATTTATTTCCCGAGAAATATCACAAAATGCGTACCAATTTTCGACTTCTGTTATACAAGTTGAACCAAGATGTTTACACGAGACACTCCGATGACAGAACAACCTTCTAATCGCAGTTATCCCCAGATTTTTGATTCCCTTTTCTTAAAGGGAAAATCCGGTGATAAAGCGTATGCTTCCGATGCAGCTTTCTTTCAGAAAGCTTTTAGGCGAACGCTTCGCTTCTTCAGGTTTTTTCTATCCTCTCCGTTAATGTGTAAAAAAATTTTCAACTTATATCAAACCGGTTTGTTAACAGTGACGTGACGTCCGTCTAACTGAACCAGACCTTGCGCAAACCAGGAAACAACCTCGGGGTATAACTGCTGTTCGGCCGCATGAATAGAACGGCTGATTGACTCAGGCGTATCATCTGGCAAAATAGGAACAGGGTGCTGGGCAATAATCGGCCCTGTATCCATTCCCCCATCCACAAAGTGGACGGTAACCCCGGTGATTTTAACGCCATATTCCAGTGCCTGCCCTATGGCATCTTTGCCTGCAAACGCTGGCAACAATGACGGATGAATGTTAATCAATCTTCCTGCATAGCGATCCACGACTACCGAAGTCAACAATCTCATGTATCCGGCAAGAACAACCAGGTCAATGTTTCTGGATTCAAGAACTTCCACGATCTCAGCCTCGTAGGCTTCGCGGGAATCATAATTTTTAGGAGTAAACAGATGGCATTCCACGCCTGCCTCCTGCGCCCGCTGCACCACACGTGCAGCCGGTTTGTCACATACCAGCAGATCTATGGATGCCCCCAGCCCTCCATTCCGTGCTGCATCAACCAATGCTTGAAAGTTCGACCCTTCACCAGAGGCAAATACAGCAATACGGTAGTTCGCCATTAAACATCCGCTCCCGTGAAGGTTACTCGCGCATCTCCTTCGGTCACACGTCCAATGATGTACGCTTCTTCACCCGATGCTTTCAGTTGTTCCAATGCTTCAACTGCGTCAGCTTCATTCACGACCAGCACAAGTCCGATCCCCATATTAAACGTGGTGAACATGTCGCGGTTCGAAACGGAGCCCTTTTCTTGCAACAGATTGAAGATTGGCAGAATCGGCCAAGAACCATAATCAATATCTACATTCACGCTGCTTGGCAGCATACGCGGGATGTTCTCGATGAAGCCACCACCAGTAATGTGGGCCATGCCTTTTACTTTTACCTTTTCAAGCAGGGACAGGAGTGGTTTTACATAGATTTTCGTTGGTTCCAGCAGTGCATCACCCAGCTTGCCGCCCAATTCAGCGACTTCATCCTGCAAGCCCAATCCGGCTTGTTCTAACAAAAGTTTGCGTACCAAGGAGAATCCGTTACTATGCACTCCGCTGGATGCAAGTCCGATCACTGTGTCGCCAGGAGAGATCGTTGTACCGTTAATGATTTTCACTTTGTCCACGATACCTACGGTAAATCCGGCAATATCGTATTCACCCTCACTGTACATGCCCGGCATTTCAGCCGTTTCCCCACCGATTAATGCACAACCGGATTGATGACAGCCTTCTGCGATTCCCGCAACAATGGCTTCGATTTTCTCCGGTATGACTTTGTCACAAGCCAGATAGTCGAGGAAGAACAGCGGCTCTGCACCCTGTACCACTATGTCGTTCACACACATGGCTACCGCGTCGATTCCGATGGTATCATGACGGTCCATGGCAAATGCGATTTTCAGCTTAGTTCCTACACCGTCTGTACCGGATACAAGCACCGGCTCATCATATTTATCTTTGTTCAAACCGAACAGGGCGCCAAAGCCTCCCAGATCTGTCATCACTTCCGGACGGAAGGTACGCTTCACGTGTTTTTTCATCCGTTCAACCGCTTCGTTGCCTGCCGCGATATCGACGCCGGCGTTTTTGTATGCTTCGGACAAGTGGAATCAGCTCCTTATTTTTCGCCCCTCCTAAATCCTCCCGCCCGGGAGGACCCCATAGGACCTTGGCAGGCCCTCTGGACACCCGCCAAACAAGCGGTGCAGGGGTGGCTGGTATGATCTTGCTATGGTTGGTTCGTTCGTGTGCTCGCGTGGTTGTTCGCCGATTCCGCTGGCCGAAGGCCATCGGTCGGCGAACCCCGCTCGGCTGCGCTGCGGGGCAAGCCCGCGGGGGCAGCTGCTTCGCTTGGCTGCCCTGGCCCCTATTGCTCCGCAAGGCGGGGCTAAGGGCCGGGCTGCGCTCGGGGGCAGCTGCTTCGCACTGCTGCCTTGGCCCCTGTTGCTTCGCAAGGCGGGGCTAAGGGCCGGGCTGCGCCCGGGGGCAGCTGCTTCGCATTGCTGCCTTGGCCCCTGTTGCTTCGCAAGGCGGGGCTAAGGGCCGGGCTGCGCTCGGGGGCAGCTGCTTCGCTTGGCTGCCCTGGCCCCTATTGCTCCGCAAGGCGGGGCTAAGGGCTCGGGCTATGCCCGGGGGTAGCTGCTTCGCATTGCTGCCTTGGCCCCTGTTGCTTCGCAAGGCGGGGCTAAGGGCCGGGCTGCGCTCGGGGGCAGCTGCTTCGCTTGGCTGCCCTGGCCCCTATTGCTCCGCAAGGCGGGGCTAAGGGCTCGGGCTATGCCCGGGGGTAGCTGCTTCGCCTGGCTGCCCGGCCCCTGTTGCTCCGCAAGGCGGGGCTAAGGGCCGGGCTGCGCTCGGGGGCAGCTGCTTCGCTTGGCTGCCCTGGCCCCTATTGCTCCGCAAGGCGGGGCTAAGGGCTCGGGCTATGCCCGGGGGTAGCTGCTTCGCACTGCTGCCTTGGCCCCTGTTGCTCCGCAAGGCGGGGCTTAAGGGCGCGGGCTACGAGTTACGTTTGTCTCGCAGGATAACAGCTAGCAGCTGCAGCCAAATTTCTCTTCGCCGCCGAAGTCGAGGCGGGTTGGGTAATCGTTATCAAAACATGCAAGGCAAAGCCCGCCTTTATAGTCATCCTGATTATCTCCCTGAATCGACGTAATCAGCCCATCCGGGCTGAGGAACGACAGGGAGTCCGCGTTAATTTCACGGCAAATTTCTTCCACCGACAGCTGGGAGGCAATCAATTCGCGACTGTCAGGCGTATCAATGCCGTAGAAGCACGGGTTTTTGAACGGTGGTGATGTAATGCGTACATGCACCTCTGTTGCTCCGGCATCACGCAGCATGTTCACGATCCGGCGGGAAGTGGTTCCCCGTACGATGGAGTCGTCAATCATGACCACGCGTTTGCCTTCTACCACACGGCGCACAGCGCTCAGTTTCATCTTCACGCCTTGTTCCCGCAGTTCCTGGCTTGGCTGGATAAACGTACGTCCGGTGTATTTGTTTTTGATCATACCCATCTCATACGGAATACCCGTCTGCTCGGCGTAGCCGATTGCTGCAGAAATACTGGAGTCTGGTACACCTGTTACCAGATCTGCATCGACAAACGACTCAATCGCCATCCGACTGCCCATCCGTTTACGCGCAGCGTGCTGGTTTGCACCATTCATGTCACTGTCCGGACGGGCAAAGTAAATATACTCCATCGCACACAGTGCCTTGCGGTGTTTGTGATGATCGAAGCGGTCTTCATGAAGACCATCCGCATCCAGCACCAACAGTTCGCCCGGTTCAATGTCACGAATCAACTCTGCACCAATCGTCTCCAGCGCACATGTTTCGGATGCAAACAGATACGCATCTCCCAATTTACCCATTGTGAGCGGACGCAGACCATGGGGATCAGAAGCAACCAGCAACTTGTCGTTGGTCATGATCAGAAATGCATAACCACCCACAATCCGTTGGAACGCATCCTTTGCGGCTTCTACCAATCCTTTGGAAGATCTCGCGATTAGATGGGCAATAACTTCGGTATCACTGGTCGTTTGAAAAATGGACCCGCCCTGCTCCAATTCACGCCGAATCGTTGGCGCATTTACGATATTTCCGTTGGTTGCTACAGCCAGATCACCATCGCGGTATTTAAATACCAATGGTTGTGCGTTCGTCAGCTTACTGTCACCACTGGTTGAATAACGAACGTGTCCGATGGAGATATCCCCGGTCAACGTCTGCATCAGGTCTTTGGTGAAAACTTCCTTCACCAGACCCATACCACGGTGGTAGTGAAACTCGTTACCGTCACTTACACACATCCCTGCACTTTCTTCACCCCGGTGTTGAAGGGCATGCAAGCCATAATAGGATAGTGATGCGGCGTCAGGATGTTTGAACACCCCGAATACTCCGCATTCTTCCTTTAATTTGTCGAGTCCTTCCTTGCCGGACCCTTCGTTATAATAATCACCTGTCCACAATGGTCCTGTCGTCAGTTCATGAGACATGGAATCGCATCCTCCCAGACCTGAGCTAAACCTCCTACAGGTTCGTTCACGGCTGATGTTCCGTTCAATTCAATTGTCAGGTTACTTCCTTCTACACGTCCAATAACAGCTACAGGCACACCACGTTCACGTACAAAAGCTTCCAGCTTACCTGCTTGCTCAGGCGAAGCCGACAGCAGAATACGAGATTGACTCTCACTGAACAGGGCGTGATCTGCACGCAATGCCGTCTCAACATTAACCTGTGCACCCACGTTACCGCTGATACAAGACTCTGCGAGTGCAACAGCCAAGCCGCCTTCAGACAAGTCATGCGCAGAGCGAACGAGACCGGATTGAATTGCTTCCAGCACGGTTCCCAGCAATGCTTTTTCCGTTTGCAAGTTCAGTTCTGGTGGACGACCTTCCGTTTGACCATGAACCGCGTATTGCAGCTCGCTACCACCCAGTTCAGCTTTCGTTTCACCGAGGAGGATGATAACATCACCTTCGGATTTGAATGCTTGTGTCGTGATATGATCCGTATCATGAACGAGACCTACCATACCGACAACTGGCGTTGGATAGATGGAGCCTTTGGCGTTTTCGTTATACAGACTTACGTTACCACCGATGACCGGCGTATCCAGCACACGACAAGCTTCCGCCATACCGTCTACCGCTTTTTCCATTTGCCAGAAAATATCCGGCTTCTCCGGGTTACCGAAGTTCAGGTTGTCCGTGATTGCCAATGGCTCTGCACCGGAACATACAATGTTACGCGCTGCTTCACTTACGGCAATCCGTCCACCTACTTCAGGATCCAGATAAACATAACGTCCATTACAGTCCGTTGTCATCGCGAGACCTTTGCGTGTACCACGAATCGTAACTACGGCTGCATCCGAACCAGGACGAACGGCAGTGCTTGTACGCACCATGTAGTCATATTGATCATAAACCCACTTCTTGCTCGCCACGGTTGGGGATGCCAACACTTGTTTCAATGCACCGCCGAGATCCGACACTTCATCATAACGAAGGGTGTCGATAGAGGCACTTTGCTCGTAGTAAGCAGGTACAGAAGAAGGTTTGTCATACACCGGACACTCGTCAACCAGTGCTGTTACCGGCATGTCTCCAACCACTTCGCCATGGTGAATCAATTTCAGACGTCCATCATCCGTTACTTTTCCGACTTTTGCACAGATAACGCCCCAACGTTCAAAGATCTCCATCGCTTGCGCCTCATCCTTAGGCTCAACGACAAACAGCATCCGTTCCTGGGACTCGGACAGCATCATCTCATAAGGCGTCATGCCTTCTTCACGCTGTGGCACCTGATCCAGATACAGTTCCAGACCATTGCCCGCCTTACTTGCCATTTCCGCACTGGAGCATGTCAGACCTGCTGCGCCCATATCCTGAATACCAAGCACGATACCGGTATCGATTAATTCGAGGCAAGACTCCATTACGAGTTTTTCCATGAACGGGTCACCGACCTGAACCGCTGTCCGTTGGGACTCGGATTCTTCCGTCAGTTCAACTGATGCAAAGGTCGCTCCATGAATACCATCCCGGCCTGTTGGCGGCCCTACATAATACACTGGGTTCCCCACACCTTTAGCTACGCCGCGCTGGATTTTGTCATGATCAATCAGACCCACACACATGGCGTTAACCAGCGGATTTCCTTCGTAGCTCTCATCAAACATCACTTCGCCACCAACGGTAGGAATACCGATACAGTTTCCGTATCCAGCAATACCTGATACGACATGCTCGAACAAATATTTAACGCGGTCACTCTCCAGCTTGCCAAAACGAAGGGAGTTCAGTATAGCTACTGGTCTTGCGCCCATGGAGAAGATATCACGGATAATGCCGCCCACACCTGTTGCCGCACCTTGATAAGGCTCAACCGCGGAAGGATGGTTATGGCTTTCAATTTTGAATACAACGGCCTGGTTATCACCGATATCCACGATACCGGCACCTTCACCCGGACCCATCAGGACACGTGGTCCAGTGGTTGGGAAACGGCGCAGCAATGGCTTGGAGTTTTTATAAGCACAGTGCTCGGACCACATTACACTGAACACACCAATTTCCGTGTAGTTTGGCTTACGCCCCATGAACTCACAGATCAGCTCATACTCGCTGTCAGACACGCCCATTTGTGCGTAAAGTTTATGTTCTGCGACCTGTTCTGCTGTCGGTTCCTTAGCGGATAGCTGCTGCGTCATGCCGATCCCTCCATGCTTTCAAAATAGATGTAAACATACGTTTGCCGTCTTCCGAACCCAGCAGTGAGTCCACCGCGCGCTCTGGATGTGGCATCATACCAACCACGTTTCCACCCTCATTACAGATTCCCGCGATATCACCCAGGGAACCGTTCGGGTTGCTGCCATACGTAAAGACGATCTGGTTGTTTGCCTGCAAACTCGCGAGTGTTTCCTCGTCACAGTAATAGTTTCCTTCACCGTGAGCAATTGGAATAACAATCTCTTCCCCAGGTGCATAGTCACGTGTAAATGGAGTATCTGCATTCGCTACTTTCAACACCGTATCGTGACAACGGAATTTCAGCGACATATTGCGGATCAATGCACCTGGAAGCAATCCCGCCTCAGTGAGGATCTGGAATCCGTTACAAATGCCGAGAATATATTTACCTTGTTCAGCAGCCTTAGCTACCTCATTCATTACGGGTGCAAAACGGGAGATCGCTCCGCAGCGCAGATAGTCACCATAAGAGAAACCACCTGGAACTAGGATACAATCATAAGCCGATAGATCTGTAGCCGTATGCCATACATAATCAACCTCTTGTCCAATTGCATCTTCTACTGCTTTGTAACAGTCGATGTCGCAGTTGGAGCCAGGAAACACAAGAACTGCAAATTTCATGGGATTAACCCTCCAATTCGTAGCGGTAATCTTCAACAACGGTGTTGGCCAGCAGCTTCTCACACATGACTTTCAATCGTTTCTCCGCTTCCGCACGATCTGTTGTATCCAGGTTCAGTTCCATGACTTTACCGATCCGTACACTTTCCACTTCGTTGAATCCCATGGAATGCAGGGCTCCTTGAACGGCTACGCCTTGCGGGTCGAGTACGCTTTGCTTAATAGTGACATATACGGTTGCTTTGATCATGATCCTTATGTTCCTCCTCAGTAATGAACGGGATAAATGCTTTACGCTGTTAAAAAAGTGACTTGGGGAGCTTGCTCCGGGGCGGATTGTTCTTTCCGGTCGCTGTTGTCCCCAGGTTTTTTGGATTGTTTTGGCCCGCTATGCGGTCAAACCCCGGGGACAAAGGCGAACGCTATCGCTCCTTTAAGAACAATTCCGCCCCTCCGCTAGTCCATGCGACGTTTTTTAAAGGCCTAAACCTTTTACGTTGCACGGTGTGTAATGGTCTAGTCTGACCATTACGTGAAAACAGTGAATGGTCTATAAAATAGTTTAGTAATCAATGAATTTAATTCTCGTAATTTTTTCAGGCTTCCCTACCTGTGAGAAGCCTCCGCACTTAATTGCCTCATCCCCAGTTTGAAACTGGCGGAGGGAAAGATTTGAGCTGGAGAAACGAAGTGCTCGCCTTTGCAACCGGAATGTTTCCTTTTGAAAAAAGGATTCCAATCAAAACATTCCGGGGGCAACAGCGATCGAAAGCCAAACTTTCCCGTAGCGAGCTCAAACGTCCCTTACTCAAACTTACTTTTCCGTTAGACGGTTATAAATATCGACGTACCTTGCGGTTGTGGCCTCCACTACCTCTTGTGGCAGCGGATCAGGTTTGCTGTTCTTGTCCCAGTCGCTGCCTAACAGATATGTGCGTACCGGCTCTTTATCCATGCTATCGATCTCGATGTCGAGTTCGTAATTCTCTTTGGCCCAGAAGCGAGAAGCGTCTGGCGTGAAGATTTCATCGATCAGAATAACTTTGCCATCGACCATACCGAACTCGAATTTGCAGTCTGCGAGAATGATTCCCCGCTGATCGCAATAGTCGCGAGCAAATTCGTAGAGACGCAGGCTCTTTTCCTGAAGCTCAATCGCCAGAGCATCTCCGACAAGTTCTTTCATTCGGTCCATCGGGATGTCTTCGTCGTGACCGACATCGTTTTTGGCTGCCGGGGTAAAGATGGGAACGTCTAGCTTGGCGTTTTTGCGAAGTCCATCCGGCAGCTTGATGCCGTTGACCTCTCCGCTTTTCTCATATTGTCTCCATCCGCCACCGGTAATGTATCCACGCACCACACATTCAATATCAATGCGCTCGGCTTTGCGGGTCACCATGATGCGGTCTTTGAGCAGTTCAGGATCAGTAATGATATCGCCCAATTGGTTTACATCCGTATGCACCACGTGGTTATCCATCATGTCGCCCGTCAGTTCAAACCAGAAGCTGCTCAGTTTATTAAGCACATTGCCCTTCTCGGGAACGGCTGGGTCCAGCACATAGTCAAATGCCGAAATCCGATCCGTAACCACGATGAGAAAATGTTCACCCAGATCGTACAACTCACGTACTTTTCCCTTATATAACAAAGGAGCTTTAACGAGATCTGCCGCAGTGGACAGCGCCATGGAGGCTCACCTTCTTTCAGGAGATGTAAAATATAAGTTCCATTTCCCTAATCTCGCTAACCACTCCGAATGCAGAACAACCTTTCGATCGCTGTTATTCCCGGATTTTTTGATTCTACTTTTCCAAAGTGAAAATCCGGGAATAAAGGCGAGCGCTTCGCTTCTCCAGGTTTTTTCTGCCTTCTTCGTTCCAAGCGTGATCACATAATCAACCTATATTTAAGTAGTAATTAGTCGTTCAAACCAAGCTTTTTGAAGATGGTGTCTACGTGCTTCAGGTGCCACGATGGGTTGAACGCATCTGCGATTTCATCTTCGCTTAGCACTTCAGTAATTTCCGGTGTGGATTTTACGATATCCTGGAACTGGCGTTGTTCTTCCCATGCTTGCATCGCACGTGGTTGAACGGTATCGTATGCCTGCTCGCGGCTGAAACCTTTGTCGATCAACTTGGTCATCACTCGACCGGAGAATGGTACGCCGAAGGTGCGCTCCATATTACGTTTCATATTTTCAGGGAATACCGTCAGATTCTTCACGATGTTACCGAAACGGTTCAGCATGTAGTTCAGCAGCATCGTTGCATCCGGCAGAATGATACGCTCTACGGAAGAGTGTGAGATATCACGCTCGTGCCACAGTGTCACGTTCTCGTATGCCGATACCATATGTCCGCGAATGACGCGGGACAGACCGGAGATATTTTCACTACCGATTGGGTTACGTTTGTGCGGCATTGCCGAAGATCCTTTTTGACCCTTTGCAAATGCTTCTTCCACTTCACGGAATTCACTCTTTTGAAGCGCACGCACTTCTGTAGCGAACTTGTCCAGAGATGTTGCGATCAATGCCAGTGTAGCCATGTATTCTGCATGACGGTCACGTTGCAGCGTTTGAGTCGAGATCGGTGCAGGTTTCGTACCCAGCTTCTCGCAGACAAATTCTTCAACAAATGGATCGATGTTTGCGTATGTGCCAACTGCTCCCGAGATTTTACCGTACTGTACGTTGTCTGCCGCGTGGCGGAAACGCTCCAGATTCCGTTTCATTTCTTCATGCCAGAGTGCCATTTTCAGACCAAACGTCGTTGGCTCCGCATGTACCCCATGTGTACGTCCCATCATTGGCGTATGCTGATAAGTCTTCGCTTTGTCACGTAAGATTTCGATAAAGTTCACAATGTCACGTTCCAAAATTTCGTTTGCCTGACGCAATACATATCCGAGAGCCGTATCAACGACATCCGTGGAAGTCAGTCCGTAGTGCACCCATTTCCGCTCAGCACCCAGACTTTCAGATACCGTACGTGTGAAGGCAATAACGTCATGACGTGTTTCCTGTTCAATCTCGTAAATGCGGTCGATGTCAAAAGAAGCGTTCTGACGAAGCAAGGCTGCTTCTTCCTTAGGAATGACTCCAAGCTCTGCCCAAGCTTCACATGCACAAATTTCAACTTCCAGCCATGACTTGAATTTGTTCTCCTCCGTCCAAACGGCTCTCATTTCGGGTCTGCTATAACGTTCGATCATAAATTTGTATTCCTCCAAAGATTAGTTTGTTCAATCCATTGTAATCCTTCTTCGACATCCTGACAGAGCAAATTGACATGCCCCATTTTCCGTCCTGTCTTCGCTTCGGTCTTACCATATATATGAAGCTTAGGAATTACACCGAGTTCCAACGCTTCCGCGTCAGCCTGACCCGTTCTGGCAATAATACCTTCCAGATGTTCTCCAAGCACATTGACCATAACAACCGGGCTCAATAATGAAGTATCTCCAAGCGGCAATCCGCAAATCGCACGAATATGCTGTTCAAATTGTGATGTGGCACAGGCCTCCATCGTATAGTGACCGGAATTATGCGGCCTAGGGGCCAGCTCATTCACGTAAAGTCTTCCATCTGCCGCAACAAACAATTCCACTGCCAGCAATCCAACGGCTTGGATGGATTGAGCCACTGCTGCCGCCAACTTCTGCGCCTCAATCTGTATTTCAGCCGCCAATCTTGCTGGTACGATCGAAGCATGCAAAATGTTGTTCACATGAATGTTCTCCGCAGGCGGGAACGTCTTAATTTCCCCATTCGTGCTGCGTGCAACAACGACTGAAATCTCGCAGTCAAATTTAATAAATTGCTCCAATACCAGTTCCGCACCGGTAGCTGCGAGTTCTTCATAGGCAGCTATCGCCTGATTTGTTTCTCGTATAACCCGCTGACCCTTGCCGTCATATCCACCAGTCACCGTCTTCAGTACACAAGGAACACCAAGTTCACTCACGGCCGCCTTCATTGTGTCCTTACTTGTAATTTCCCGATAAGGGGCTACACGTACACCAGCCGCCTCAATGGCTCGTTTTTCTCGTAAACGATGCTGGGTTGTGTACAATAATGCACTTCCTTGCGGTACATAGGATTCCCGTTCTAGGAGAGAAGCAACATCTGCATCTACATTCTCGAACTCATATGTGATTACATCACATTGCCGAGCCAGTTCGAGTGCAGCCTTTTCATCGTCATATCCCGCTTCAATCTGATCGGCAATTTGTCCACAAGGAGCATCTGCTGCCGGATCAAGTGTAACGAACCGATAACCCATCGCTGTTCCGGCAAGTGTCAGCATCCGTCCAAGCTGCCCGCCTCCGAGAACACCAATGGTTGTTTTTCCTGGGAGCAAGACACGTTCTGCTTTGCCTGCTGATCCGGGTTGTATTCTTGTACTATTCATATTTCGTCACTGCTTTCGAGCACTTCTTGTTTGATTCGCTCTCTGCGGGCTTCGCTGCGACGTTGGACATCCTGGTCAAAAGCACCGATGATCTGAGCCGCAAGCAATCCGGCATTCGTTGCACCTGCTTTGCCAATCGCTACCGTTGCGACGGGAATGCCACCAGGCATCTGAACAATGGACAGCAAGGAATCGAGACCATTTAGCGCCTTGGATTGCACGGGAACTCCAATGACCGGAAGCATCGTTTTGGAAGCGACCATACCGGGCAGATGAGCTGCCCCACCCGCACCCGCAATGATAACCTTGAATCCACGGTCAATCGCTTGCTCCGCATATTCAAACATCAAATCTGGTGTGCGATGCGCGGATACGACTTTTTTTTCATACCCAATCTCCAGCTCGTCCAGCACCTCACAAGCATACTTCATCGTTTCCCAATCCGACTTACTGCCCATAATTACAGCCACCTGTACTGACATGAATACATCCAACTCCCGTCTGAGCGTTTTGGTTTCATCCTGTTGCTTCTCGTTTATTGTGAAATGAAAAAATCCGCTACCCTCGAAAACATCACATTTTCTCCGGACACCGGACTCCAAGAAATACGTATCCCGCATTTGGGCATGCCAAAGGCAGGCTTGCTGTCCGCATCTGATTTCATGCGTCTCTCAGCCGTATCTCCTCGTAGTCCGGAAATTTACGGTTCCCGGGTAGATACTTCCGGGCCCTATTCCCGGCGTTATACGAGCAAATATCTATTTCAACAAATTAATTCAATAAAATTGAAAAATCCACATCTTTCGAACCTACTCGACCTTATATATAACTGATCGACACATCTAACATTCTAACAATCCCCTACAGCTAATGTCAACTTAAAGACGAACATTTAACATATTGACAAATTTAATGTTCGGAAATAACCGATCATTCAGAGATACTGCATCCCTTTTATTCCAAAAAAGAAAGCCGACCCCTCTTCAACCTATCGAAGACAGCCGGCTTTTCTCTATTATGTGTATACACACATTCTATAATTATTTCACGATAAGTACCGGAACTTGAGCATGCTGCACTACGTTATGACTAACGCTGCCCAAGACAAATTCCCGAATTCCACCAAGACCACGACTACCAATAATGATAATGTCCGATCCGTTCTCTTTGGCATAATCGAGAAGGACCTCGGCAGCAGCTCCTTGAATCAGATCGACGTTCGCTGTAACGCCAGCAGCCTGAATCCGCTCTTTCGCTTCATCCGTTGTTTGCACCGCCAGATTATAGTAGTCATTATTCAATGAAGGTGGCAAAGGTGCCAATCCTTCCCCGATGAATACACGTGGAAAGTCAAAGGCATGGATAACATCCAAGACAGCACCCGGAGAAACTTTGGCTAACTCAATTGCACGATCAAGTGCTTTATTTGAAGCTTTCGAACCATCATATGCTACTAGTATTTTGGAGAATAACATGTAAATCCCGTCCCTTCCTTTATATGTAGAACATTCGAAGCCAGCTTCGGTCTGACATAAAATACAAGAACCATGTAACTCCTTAAACGTCCCCAGGTCAAAATGAACCATTTATAAGAAACATTTTACATAATCATTCTAGCCACTCACCTGGAGTACAGCAGATCCCAACCATTCAATCCGTACCTTATTGCAGGAAATACCCATATATTACCGCATTTAGGAATAACAACAACGGAATGCCGATCGTAAAACTGGGATGTTTGGTCTTGTGACGTTTACGATACATTGCAATCCATACCCCCAATGCCCCACCAATAAAGGCCAGCAGAAACAGCGTTCGTTCGGGTGTACGGTCTCGACGGCGCTGCGCACGTTTCTTGTCGTCCGACATGACCAGGTAACCTACGACATTGATAAATAAAAACCACAGTATCAATCCGGTTTGCATATAATTCTAGCGGTCCCCCTGTCCCGGGACATCTCCCTGTACCTCCATTATAGTCCTCTGAAGGAACATGATCAACGCGAGAAGGGAACCGCAAAGATATTTAGAAGCAATGAATCCCGAATACCAAACTTATGACTCCTGTTTAGGAATACCATTCAGGTTTGGTGCTCTTTTTGCTGCCTTTTCGGGACGTACAGAGATACTCTCTTCCTGAATGCTGTCTTTGTTCTGCTGATTATGAATCTTCTCTGGTTTGTTATGTGGCATCTGCGTATCACCTCCTAGGCTTACGTTGCCTGAAAAAGGAGAATCTTATACGACAGTCTTACTCTCCCTTTTTCTCCATGGCTGCCTTCAACAGTTCTCCCAAATTGGAACCGATCGACTCCTGTTTCGCATATTGTTTGACCAGCTTTTGCTGATCACGTTTGTTCACATGCTGTTTGTCTTTATCCAATGTTTCCGTTATGCCGCAAGGCAGACATTGCACGTACAAACCTGCCTTACCCTCTTTAATTTCCATCTTTTTGTGACACTGTGCACAGCGACGGTTGGATAATCGTTTCTCCGCCGAACGACGATATCCGCAATCCTCTGTTGGACACACGAGGAACTTGCCGCGTTTGCCTTTCTTCTCCAGTAAGCGGGCATTACAATCCGGGCAGTGACTATTCGATACATTATGTGGCTTGTACTCCGCTTTGCTACCTTTTACTGTAGATACAAGCTCTTTCGCCATCGAACGGATGCTCTCCAGGAAAGGCTCAGGCTTCCCTTGTCCACGGGCGATTCGTTCCAGCTCAGCTTCCCAGCGAGCTGTTAACTCCGGTGAACGCAGCTGTGGAGCAGCCAGTTCAATCAGCTGTTTTCCTTTTCCCGTTGGATGCATGCTGTTCCCTTGACGATCAATGGTGTCGGAACTGACCAGCTTCTCGATAATATCCGCTCGTGTAGCCGGAGTGCCCAGTCCATGCTTCTCCATTTGGGAAAGCAGCGCTGCCTCTGTATACCGTTTGGGCGGCATCGTCCGTCCACTTTTGATATGACAACGTTGAACCGTCACGGACTGACCTTGCTGCACGTCTGGCAAAAGCGCACGATCATGGTCTGAGGAATCGTCAGCACGATCATCATCCTCATCGCTATAATCTCCGCCGTACACTTCCCGCCAGCCGCTTTCTTTCACCGTTGTGCCTTTCACATGAAAAGAATCGTTGCCCACCTGAACAGTGATCGCAACAGAATCGTACTTCGCAGCCGGATAGAACAAGCTGATAAAACGGCGTACGATCAGATCGTATAACTTACGTTCCTCTGGATTCAGCTGATTGAGGAGAACCGTCTGTTCTGTTGGAATGATCGCATGGTGATCCGTTACCCTGCTGTCATCCACGATACGTTTGGTGATATTCAGATTTTTGCGCAACAACGGACGAGCCAGAGACGCATAGGGGCCAATCGCTACACTATCCAGTCGTTCTTTCAGCGTTCCCGTCATATCCGATGTCAGGTAACGGCTGTCTGTACGTGGGTAGGTTACCAGCTTGTGCTGTTCATAAAGACGCTGCAGCACATTCGATGTTTGCTTGGCGGAAAAACCATATTTCCGGTTGGCATCCCGTTGTAATTCCGTCAGGTCATAAGCCAGCGGATGCGGCTCAACCTTTTCACTTTTTTTCACTTGGGCAATCGAACCCTTACGACCATCAATTCGTTTCTTCAATTCTTGTGTCTCTTGCGGATCAAAGATGCGTGAATCCCCACCTGCAGCGCGCCATACCGCCTGGAAACCTCCCAGATCGGCCGTTAACGTCTCATACTCTTGGGAACGGAATCCGTTGATCTCATTTTCCCTGTCCATAATCATGCCAAGTGTAGGGGTCTGTACCCGTCCAGCTGACAATTGTGCATTAAATCGAACCGTCAATGCACGAGTCACGTTAAGGCCGATCATCCAATCGGCTTCTGCCCGGCAACGTGCCGATTCATAAAGACGATCAAACTGGCTGCCTGGCTTCAGTGATGCAAATCCATCCTTGATGGCCTTGTCCGTCTGGGATGATATCCACAGCCGTTTAAACGGCTTTTTCCACTGGGCCATTTGCATAATCCAGCGAGCCAGCAATTCACCCTCACGTGCTGCATCCGTTGCAATGACCAATTCACCAACATCCTGACGTTTCATCAGCTGCTGTACCGCTTTGTATTGATGGTTGGTCTCTTTGAGTACCTTCAGCTTGGTGCGATCAGGCAGAATCGGCAGATCCTCCAGATTCCAGGTTGCATACTTTTTGTCATAGTCCTCTGGTTCAGCCAATCCAACAAGATGCCCAAGCGCCCAGGTCACGATATATTTCGGGCCTTCCATATAGCTTTTATGTTTATCACGCGCTCCCATCACTCTGGCTATTTCTCGTGCCACAGATGGTTTTTCAGCGAGTACTAATGTTTTCAATCCATATCTTCCTTTCTTTGATAAACCTATGACTCTCTTGCTTCTATCGTAATTAAAAGAGTTCTTCTACTTCTATCTTTTCATTATATCATTTCATGGTATTGGTTTGCTTTGGCTTCACAAATAACGATTTGTCCCATAAGATGCCTATCTTCCGGCTCTCATGTCATATTAGTTAACACAATATTCTTCGACATTTTTCTTCCGCGCATGGAATTAGGAGCATTTGGTAGGTTCTATAGCGGAAAAATAGTATGTATACGTTTTTTTGGATAAATATGAGTGTTGTAAGAATACCTCACATGTACTTAGAATGTGAAAAAGCAACTATATCAGATTCGCCAACACACATCATTGATACACAGGAAGGGAGCGTGGATGCATGACTTATCATGGATCTGTATTGAAAAAAAGTGGGGCCTTGTTACTGGCCGGAGCGGTTGTTGCCTCAACATGGGGAGGAACGGTTCCCTCAGCGTCAGCTGCAACGGCAACGCCTTCTAGCAAAACTACGGTTGCAGCCGTAACAGCTGGTAAGGCACCTGTCACAGCAGTAGCATTTGTTCAAGCTATGGAAGAAGCGGCTACACTTGCAGGTGTTCCTTTTTCCATGGACAAACTTTCCGGCACAACAGTACAGCGTAAAGATGCTGCTTTAGCTTTGCAAACCTGGCTGAAGCTGGAGTCCACTCCAGAATCTTTCAAGGATGTTCCGGATCAGGCGAGCTTTGCCGGTGCCATTGGTGCGCTGAACACGGCGGGGTTGATGAAAGGATATACCGACGCCCTCTTCCTTCCTAATGCAGTACTTACCCAAAATGATGTCGCTATATTGAAAGACCGCATTTATAACTACATAAAACCATTTGTTCTGGAGGAAGCAACCATTACGGATCTCCAGGCTGCCATGACGCAAGGAAAGCTGACATCCAAAGAACTCGTGCAGAAGTACTTGGATCGCATTGAAAAATATGATGATCAGGGTGTGAGCATTAACGCAGTCCTGACGTTGAACCCGGATGCCCTCAAAATCGCTGAAACGTTGGACGAAGAACGTGCAGCTCAGGGTGCCCGCGGACCTTTACATGGTATTCCGGTTTTAGTTAAAGATAACTTCGATACCAACGATATGCCTACAACCGCAGGTTGTATCTGTTTGAAAGATTCCGTACCTGCTCACGATGCTGAACAAGTGAAGAAACTCAAAGCAGCCGGGGCCATTATTTTGGGCAAAACCAATCTGCATGAATTCGCATTCGGCATTACCACGTCCAGCTCACTGGGTGGACAAACACTGAATCCTTATGCGCTGGATCACTATCCAGGCGGGTCAAGTGGTGGTACGGGTGCCGCCATTGCCTCAAACTTTGCAGCTGCGGGCATGGGTACTGACACCGGCGGATCAATCCGTATCCCTTCCAGCTTCAACAGCCTTGTCGGTATTCGTCCAACAATCGGACTGTCCAGCCGTGAAGGAATCATCCCTCTTGCATTGACACAGGATGTCGGTGGTCCTATGGCTCGTACCGTAAGTGATGCCGCAATTATGCTGGATGCTACAGCCGGCTATGACAAAAATGATGTCGCTACAGCTTATGCTGTAGGCAAAATCCCTTCCAGCTACACAGACTTCCTGGATGTAAACGGTCTGAAAGGTGCACGGATCGGTGTGGCCACCGAACTCATTCCAAGCACCAAAGCTGAAGAAAAAGCCGTCGCTGACGTGATTAACAACGCAGTAGAAGAACTCAAAACGCTGGGAGCTACGGCAGTCCCGATCAGCATTCCAAACCTGGCGGAAATCAACAAATACCCAAGCTTGAGTGGATACGAGTTCAAATTCCAACTTAATGACTATCTGGAGTCTCTTGGTGACGAAGCCCCTTATCACAGCTTGTCCGAGATTATTGCTTCCGGACAGTTCGACAAGTCACAAGAACAGTCGATGAAGACTCGTGATGCACGGGAAACGTTGGAGACTGCCGAATATAAGGACATCGTCCTGAAACGTACCCAAATCACACGTGAGTCCTTGTTGAAAGTTATGGCGGACAACAACCTGGATGCCATCATCTATCCTACGTCCACGCAAGCCGCTGGTGTTATTGGCGAAGGACAAAACTCCGGGGGTAACAACCGATTGAGCCCATTCTCTGGCTTCCCGGCAATTACCGTACCTGCTGGATTTACAACTGAAGGTCTGCCGGTAGGTATGGAATTCCTGGGCCGCGCCTTTGATGAAGGAACCTTGATTAAGCTGGCTTACAGCTATGAGCAAGGGACTCATCACCGCCAAGCACCAAAGCTCACTCCATAAATCGTTCATGGGATTAAGAAAATTTTTAAACATAAACGTACACCTCATGGATTACATGAGGTGTACGTTTATTAAGTTTACTCAGTTATACAATTTTAAATTGATCTTACCATCATTTGTCGACTACAATAAATAGGATGTAATTCTAATTTTAAAAATCATAGGAGGTTCGAATGAGGTATCCAAAGTGTAGTATTTTCATTATTATTCTGACACTCAGTTTATCACTGTTCACTACGTCACTAGCAAACGCAGCTTCAAGCTCAAGCAAATATGAATGGGCCAAACCATCTGTTGAATTTATGGCATCTCATAAGGTCATGCAGAACTTTAAGCAAGAAGAGAAGAATTTAAGCAAGAACGTATCAAAAGCAGAACTTACTCGTATGATTTACCTCTTATTCCAAGAGTTCCGGGTAGATAGCAGTAAAGATGTAGAAATCCCTGGTGTTCCTGCAACCAGTACATATTATCAAACTTTTAGAGACGTATACGGTAGTATCCCTAGCAATCCCTCAGGATTAATTGCAGCAGCAGATAAAATCAATTACAACAATGGGACATTTACATATCAACCTAGTAAGATCTTATCTCGCTGGGACTTATTAATTACACTAAATACTCTTTTTCCGGATATCGGTTACTCCGTCGATGAAATGTCAGAGAAAGAATCACTCACCAAACTGCAAACATTCAAGGATATTCACAAAAGATATTTTAATTCCTACGATACTTATGAAAAATGGAAATATGCTTACCAACCATTAGCACCCGAATTTGGCATTATTAAATCCAAAAATGAAAATCATTTAGGTTCCGACCTTGATTATGTAAAACGTGATGCTCTGCTCGGATTTTCCCAGCAGGGCGTGATGAAGCCCAATTCCAAAGGATACTTTTATCCAAATCAAAAGGTAACTTTAGCCGAAACGACAGTGATTCTACATCGGATTTATAAGTATTATGGCGGAACAGGTTATGTGCCAAAGCCATCCAAAGATGAAGATGTCACCAATGGAACAAGCTTGTTTTTGTACAAGGATGATGTATCAACAATGAGTACTTCAGATGATTTTGCTCTAGTTAATGCAGATCACGTTCCAACACTTTATCTCGCTTTGAGCGCTAAAGCACCTGTGGATCTGAAAGTAATAGTAAACGGAGAAGCTATGTTCTACACTTATGAGCGACTAAGTATTTTGGATGCGCCTATTATCATCCCGTTTGATGGAGCTTACTTCGCTGAGATCTTTCCAATACTGCGAAGTACTGGTGAATTGGTTCATGATGTTGAAAGCATACAGTTAACATACTATGTATCTGATAAACTTGTCGATTTCAATTCAATTGAACCTTTATCTTGGCAGTAACAATATGGGGTACAGCTCTTCTAGAGAGCTGTACCCCTTTTGTCTAGTAACTATAGCGATATTTAAAGCTAAGGACTCATACATTTTCGAGGACGGCACTGTATATATATTTTATCCCTCATTTGCTGAAGGACTGTCCGGTACACTCCATCTAAGCACAAGACCTGCGTAGGTCAGGCCGCCTCCAAAACCAAACAGGGCTATTTGATGCCCATGCTTTAATTTCCCTGCGTCTACTGCAAGCTGTAAAGCGAGCGGAATGGAAGCTGCCGAGGTATTTCCCCTGTACTCAACACTTGTTAAAGTGCGTTCCAGCGGAATAGGACCGCGTTCACAAACCGCTTCAATCATTCTTAGATTCGCACTATGGGGTACAAACCAATCGATCTGCTCCGGCTTCATCTCTGCTTTGGCTATAAGCCCACTCAATTGTTCTGGAATCGTGCGTACTGCCCACTTATAGATTTCTCTGCCATTCTGGACAAGGCATCCCTCACCCTGCAGAGGTACACCATTCATCTCAGAAGAAAGACCACTCTTATAGAGATGAATACCGCCTTCTCCACTCGTACCTGAGATGGCTGCCATAAAGTCACCTTTTCCAGCAGCTCTTTCTACCAAAAAGGCTCCTGCCCCGTCGCCGAACAATACACATGTCGTACGGTCTGTATAATCGGTAATCTTGGACAACGTCTCAGCTCCAATAACCAACACTTTGTGATACATGCCACTGGTTACCAGACTGTCAGCCAGCTGTAATCCATACGTAAACCCCGCACATGCCGCATTCAAATCAAGCACTCCCGTATGTGGAATCTTGAGATTCGCCTGTACTCTGGATGCTGTGCTCGGGAATGAATATTCAGGTGTGCTGGTAGCAACCAAAATCATATCCACATCTTCTACACTAACTTTATAACGACGTATCATATCTTCTACAGCCTTGGTGGCCAGATCAGATACAAATTGATCATCTGCTGCAATGCGCCGTTCTCTCATCCCTGTACGCTGTACAATCCATTCATCACTCGTGTCGACCAGCTTCTCCAAATCAGCATTACTTAATATTCGATCCGGTACATACGTACCCATTGCGGTAATGGTTGACATTGATTGATTCATACCGGTAGTCACCTCGTTTGTTTTTTTATTATTATAGCACTAAGTATTAGTACTTGGTACTAATTTTAAAAAATATTTATTATGATTCAGTCGTCAGTTGATTATTTTAAGTGATCTCTTCATCCTATTACCCAGAGTCATGCAAACTATCGCATGCATTTTTGATGAAGAATTGTGGATATCCTCTGAGTAACATGAAGAATGCCTTAATTAAATGCGTTTTCTATAGACAGTCCATTCCAACAGGAGGAAAATAAACAGATTGCCCTACATTACTAAGGAATAGAGATGATGTATACCATGAAAAATGAATTTAATATCCTTGCGATTTCCGGAAGCCTGCGCAATCAGTCCTCCAATACGTTACTAATGCATGCCATGATTAAGCTAGCTCCTCCTAACCTTAAGTTTGGAGTATATGGTGGATTAAATGATCTACCGCATTTTAATCCTGACCTCGATGTCGAGGAAGGTCCTGAGTCCGTGCAGAATTTGAGAGCCCAACTGAAGCATTCGGATGGAGTCCTCATCTGCACGCCCGAGTATGGAAACGGAGTTCCTGGGGTCTTAAAAAACGCATTAGATTGGATTGTATCTTCAGGAGAATGGCTCAATAAACCCACCGTTGCCATCGCTGCTTCTCCAAGCCCCATGGGCGGTGACAAAGCCCATGCTTCACTATTGCTGACGTTAAACATGATTAATGCTCAAGTCTTACATGAGGCCTCTCTAACCATTCCTCATATTACATTGAAGATGAATAAACAAGGAGTCATCATTGATTCAGAGACCCATTATGCATTGGAGAACTCCCTTTTAAGCCTAGGGGATGCATGCAACCAAATGATTAAATAGAAAGAACCTGCTTAAATTAATCTGACTATAAAAGATTTAGCACATTCACATAAATTGAAATGAAAAAACAGCCCTGGATTTTCTCCGGGCTGTTACGGTTTATATTAGATACTTATTAAATACTTCGTATAAAACAAATAAAAACCACCACCGAATAACATCGGCAGTGGTTCTTTGCTTGGCGGCGTCCTACTCTCCCAGGACCCTGCGGTCCAAGTACCATCGGCGCTAGAGGGCTTAACGGTCGTGTTCGGGATGGGTACGTGTGG
>NZ_FNFR01000018.1:0-50040 GCF_900101205.1 Paenibacillus sp. OK060 | reverse complement strand
CCACACGTACCCATCCCGAACACGACCGTTAAGCCCTCTAGCGCCGATGGTACTTGGACCGCAGGGTCCTGGGAGAGTAGGACGCCGCCAAGCAAAGAACCACTGCCGATGTTATTCGGTGGTGGTTTTTATTTGTTTATAAGCAAAAATTAGCATTAACTATTAGTTTAAAGATAGTGCACTAAATGACTCTACATACATAAGCGCCACTCGTTATGAGTGGCGTTTCATATATATAAAAATGAACCTGTCCGTATGACAAATACAGTTGTATGCATCAGGCAATACACCTAATATAACCAGGGAGTTTCCCTTGACAGTCTAAATAACGCTTTGCTAAGATGGCAATAATAAATTTTTCAGAAAACGTATTTTCGGCATAAAATACAGCCTGAGATCTTCGGGTTTTGGACCGTAAAGCTGAGCAAACATAAGGAGGAACGCCCGCGTGTGGGAAGATAAATTTGGTAAGGAAGGTTTCACCTTCGACGATGTACTGCTGGTGCCCCGGAAATCCGAGACACTGCCTAAAGAAGTGGACGTATCTGTTCGTTTGAGTGACAGCGTTAAACTGAATATTCCTTTGATTAGTGCTGGTATGGATACTGTTACGGAAGCGACATTGGCTATTGCCATTGCCCGTGAAGGCGGTATTGGTATCATCCATAAAAATATGTCTGTTGAGCAGCAAGCGGAGGAAGTGGATCGGGTTAAGCGCTC
Source organism: Paenibacillus sp. OK060 (assembly GCF_900101205.1). Lineage (NCBI taxonomy): Bacteria > Bacillati > Bacillota > Bacilli > Caryophanales > Paenibacillaceae > Paenibacillus > Paenibacillus sp. OK060. Next base: position 49,320 of record NZ_FNFR01000018.1, on the reverse strand, counting down.
GGAGAGTGGTGTTATTACCAACCCGTTTTCATTGACAGCGGAACATCTGGTTTCTGATGCAGAATCGGTTATGGCAAAATATCGCATTTCCGGTGTACCGATTGTTGAAGGAGATCAAAAGCTTGTTGGTATCCTGACAAACCGTGACTTGCGTTTCATCCACGACTTCTCCATTAAAATCAGCGAAGTCATGACTCGTGAGAATTTGGTTACTGCGCCTGTAGGTACTACACTGCAAGAAGCAGAAGGCATTCTCCAGAAGCATAAAATCGAGAAACTTCCATTAGTAGATGAGTCCAACACACTGAAAGGTCTCATTACTATTAAAGATATCGAAAAAGCAATTCAATTCCCTAACGCAGCTAAAGATGCACAAGGACGTTTGCTGGTTGGAGCAGCGATCGGGATTTCCAAAGACACCTTTGAACGTGCTGATGCATTGGTTCAAGCCGGTGTGGACCTGATTACGGTAGACTCGGCACATGGACATCACATAAACATCATTGATGCGGTTCGTCAGCTGCGCGAACGTTTCCCGAACCTGACCATTGTTGCAGGTAACGTTGCTACAGGCGATGCAACCCGTGAATTGATTGAAGCTGGGGCATCGGTTGTCAAAGTGGGAATTGGTCCAGGTTCCATCTGTACAACTCGTGTAATTGCTGGTATTGGTGTTCCTCAAGTTACAGCAGTATACGATTGTGCAAATGTAGCACGTGAATATGGCGTACCAATCATTGCTGACGGTGGTATCAAGTACTCCGGTGAGATTACTAAGGCTCTTGCTGCAGGTGCTCATGCAGTTATGCTGGGAAGCTTGTTTGCAGGTACGGCAGAAAGCCCGGGAGAAACGGAAATCTTCCAAGGACGTAGCTACAAAGTTTACCGCGGCATGGGTTCAATGGCTGCAATGAAACAAGGAAGTAAAGATCGTTACTTCCAGGATGATGACAAGAAACTGGTTCCGGAAGGAATTGAGGGACGTGTTGCTTACAAAGGTCCATTGTCTGATACGATTCATCAGTTGATTGGTGGTCTACGCTCAGGTATGGGATACTGTGGTACAAGCAGTTTGGAACAGCTTCGTAACAACACTCAGTTTATTCGTATTACAGGTGCGGGGCTTCGTGAAAGCCATCCGCATGATGTACAGATTACGAAAGAAGCTCCTAACTACTCGTTGTAATCTGAATTGTGTTAATCATTTCCAGGACAGGCTTGGCGATTTTCGCCGGGCCTGTCTTTTTTTGCGGATACCCCTGTGATAGAATAGAACAAGCGGTAATGATCCTTTAATGGATTAGGGCATTGCGGCGGTTTTTTGACGTGAGTCTATGAAACTGCTTCTGACAATGAATTTTGAGTGATTGAAAAAGGTTGAAGGTAGCCCAGCGAAAAAAGAAGCGCGGACGTCCTTTTACATAAGCATTTCATTTAATGCTAACTAAGTGACAATCGATTCGAACTTTAGGAGCAATGACATTGCTCTTTCGATACAGCGCATATACGACACACCTCACACATCATCTCCACTTGTTAGGGACTAAGAAAATATTGCAGCTCAAGCTGTACTGAAGCACACAATAGAAAGCTTCGGACCGAAGGGAGTATTCATCATTGAAAACCAAACAAATGAATAAGAAAAAACGTCAAATGCTCAAAAAAAGCGTAGCCTCGGTTATGCTGATTAATATGCTCTGCATGTCTGCGGTAATGCCTGTTATGGCTGCTGCAAACGATTCAGGGCAGGTATTGACCGCAGCAGCGACAACAACGAAGACAGAAAAAGCCGTGGACATTCCTTCGGCAGACTCACTGGGACTCGATGTTAAATCAGCCATACTGATGGAGGCTTCAACGGGCCAGATTCTGCTCAATGTGAATGCGGATAAAGCTATGCCGCCAGCAAGCATGACCAAAATGATGACCGAGTACATTGTGGCTGAACAGGTCAAACAGGGGAAATTAAACTGGGATGATGTCGTTACAGTTAAAAAGAACGCAGCGGAAAGTACTGGATCACGGATTTTCCTCGCAGAAGGTGACCAACATACAGTCAAGGAGCTGTACATTGCTATGGCTGTTGGTTCTGCCAATGATGCTACAGTGGCTTTGGCTGAACACATCGCTGGCTCCGAGCAAGCTTTTGTGAAAATGATGAATGATGAAGCGAAGCGTATGGGAATGAAAGATAGCTACTTCATCAACTCCACAGGACTGGATCGTGCAGATATGCCTGCGGACTTCCGCCCAACTGAGGATAAAGAAATCGTCATGTCGGCACGGGATGCGGCCATTTTGTGCAGATACATCATCATGGATCACCCGGACTACAAAGATTTTACAACCATTCAATCTTATAAATTCCGTCCTAATGACAAAGATCCAATTGTTAACTATAACTGGATGCTGGAAGCGAATAAAAATATAACCAACTTCAAAAGCTATGCCTATGAGGGTCTGGACGGGATGAAAACGGGCCATACCACAAACGCTGGGAATAACTTTACGGGTACGGCTGAGCGTAATGGCATGCGTCTGATCAGTGTGGTTATGGGTACCGATTCGGAGCCAGCGCGTTTCAGAGAAACAAAGAAAGTATTGGACTTCGGATTCAACAATTTTGAAGTGAAACAGGCGGTTGCTGCCAAAACTAAAGTCACAGGCTGGGAAGCTGTACCTTTGAAAAAAGGGAAGGAAACAACAGTACCTGTTGTGACGGATAATGCAGTAAGTTTCGTTGTACCTAAAGGTACTCAAAACCTGGACGTGACATTTAAAGCGAATGTAACTGAAGCTGATAAGCTGGTTGCTCCAATTAAGGCCGGAACCAAGGTTGGGACGGTTACTTATACGTACAAAGCTGAAGGAATTGAGCCACAAGAGAAGACAGTGAACCTCATCACCGCAGAAGAAGCCGAAAAAGGCGGTTGGTTCCGTCTCTTCTTCCGTGCAGTGAAAGATTTCTTCGTTGATCTGTTTGATGGCATCAAAAACCTGTTCTAATAGATAAGGTGAAAGAAGACGGGATAATATGACATTTTCAATATAGTGTCGTTAGACCATTGACAAAATACAAGTAATTCCGACCGGATGGATTGTATATTTACAATTTTTCCGGTAAAATATCAAGTTAGAATTCTACGTATAAATCAGTTTAAAAGTCTATTGTTCTTCTAACTGACAATGCATATTTCACATCCTGTTTATGGACAAGAACGACACATCCATTACGGTAGATTGGGGTATGGAAACGGGAATAGCACGCGTAAAAAGAGGTGCGAAAGCGCGGATCGGACATTATGTAGCGCCAAGGACTTGGGTGAAGCGTTGCGCCGGATTGGCGAAGGTGCTTCCATGATCGGTACCAATTCCAAACTTGCACCTTCCGAGCCCATGCAGGATCGCGGCTGGTAAGAGAAAGGTGGATTTTAAATGAAGATCGGCGTTTTAGCACTTCAAGGGGCAGTCACCGAGCACATTCGTAGTATTGAACGGGCCGGAGCAGAAGGATTGGCTATCAAACAGGTTCAACAACTTGATGAGCTGGATGGGTTGATTCTTCCTGGCGGTGAGAGTACCACGATTGGCAAACTGATGCGCAAATATGGTTTCATGGAGGCCATTCGGGCATTCGCTGCTGAGGGTAAACCGGTATTCGGCACCTGTGCTGGTTTGATTGTTATGGCCAAACATATTGAAGGACAAGAGGAAGCTCATCTGGAGCTAATGGATATGACCGTCTCCAGAAATGCATTTGGACGGCAGAGGGAAAGCTTCGAAACGGATCTTTCGGTAAAAGGCATTGAGGAGACGGTAAGGGCAGTGTTTATACGGGCACCCCTGATTGAGAGTGTAGGAGAAGAGGTAGAGGTTCTTTCCACTTACAAGGATGAGATTGTCACTGCTCGCCAGGGGCATCTGCTGGCTTGCTCCTATCACCCTGAGTTGACAGATGATTATCGAATGCATGCTTACTTTGTGGACATGGCTAGGTCGTATAAACAGCCTGTACAGAACCAATAGTGGTTGATATACAACCTATGATCTGCTGGTGAACCGGATCAGTCCTTCAGAGGCTTTACACGGCTTGCTGGCAAGGAGCTGTCTGGTCAGATACCTGATGTTGCCCGTATCTGCTTCCAAAGCGGGAATCGCAGCGTAGGGTAGCGCCGGATGTCATAGGTTGTTTTTTTACCATTGAGGAATGATGAAGTTATAAGGCTACAAAGTTTTGACAGGAGTTAATAAGGAAGGTTTCTACTTTGTGGTGTTATTTAGGAGGGGTATTTAGTGCTTGATGTGAAAATATTGCGGAATGAGTATGCACGTGTTGAAGAAGCGTTGACGAAACGTGGCAAATCGCTGGATCTAATCGCTGGGTTCACGGACATGGATGCCAAGCGTCGCGAGTTGCTGCAAGAGAGTGAAAACCTGAAAAGTCGCCGGAATACGGTATCCGGAGAAGTCGCCAAGCTTAAAAAGAGTGGCGAAAATGCGGACGAGTTGATCCTTGAAATGCGCGAAGTCTCCGATCGAATCAAAGCAATGGATGAAGAAGTGCGTGAGTTGGAAGTGAAGATCAACGATCTCACTATGGCGATTCCGAACATCCCTAACGAGAGTGTGCCTGTTGGTGCGTCCGAAGATGATAATGTGGAGATTCGTCGTTGGGAAGAGCCGAAGTCATTTTCATTTACACCAAAAGCACACTGGGAAATCGCACAGGACCTTGACATCCTTGATTTTGAAGCGGCTGCCAAAGTAACAGGCTCCCGTTTTACCTTTTATAAAGGGCTGGGTGCACGTCTGGAACGTGCTTTGATCAACTTTATGATGGATCTGCACAGCGATCAGCATGGCTATGAAGAGATTCTACCTCCATACATCGTTAACCGCGATAGCTTGTTTGGAACTGGCCAACTGCCGAAATTCGAGGAAGACCTGTTTAAGCTGAAAGATACCGAGTATTATTTGATCCCTACCGCTGAAGTTCCGGTAACGAACTATCATCGTGAAGAGATTTTGAATGCTGACCAGTTGCCTAAACACTTTGTAGCATACAGCTCGTGTTTCCGATCCGAAGCAGGTTCTGCTGGACGGGATACACGTGGCTTGATTCGTCAGCATCAGTTCAATAAAGTTGAGTTGTTGAAACTGTCTTCTCCTGAGACCTCCTATGAGGAATTGGAGAAAATGACTCAAAATGCGGAACGTGTGCTTCAATTATTGGGGCTGCCTTACCGTGTTCTGACGTTGTGTACAGCAGATATGGGCTTCACGTCTGCCAAAACATATGACATTGAGGTCTGGTTGCCGGAAAGCAATACGTATCGTGAAATCTCGTCTTGCTCCAACTGTGAAGACTTCCAAGCACGTCGAGCTAATATCCGTTTCCGTAGAGAGCCAAAAGCGAAACCGGAATTTGTTCATACGTTAAATGGTTCAGGACTGGCAGTGGGGCGTACAGTAGCTGCTATTCTGGAGAACTACCAACAAGAAGATGGAACAGTGGTTATTCCTGAAGCACTGCGTCCTTACATGGGCGGAGTCAGCGTGATTGCCCGTCGTTCCTAAGATGTTCAACTAAATGAATGAAATAAAAAACCGTCTCCTGACAAATGGAAGTTTACAACGTTCCATTTACACAGGGAGACGGTTTTTTTAGTATACAGAGCAGGGCTGAACAGATTCTGAACAACCATATCAATCATCAGGTAGGAATGTTTACCGGTAGTTAGTAGGTGGAATTTCCCTTTTTGATGTATCGAACAATAAATCTTATAAAAAGGTTGCTTTCTGTCATACAATTATGGTATGATCTATTTCGTGGCAAGTTTATAAAAGTTAATGTTCTGGAGAGGTACCGAAGCGGTCATAACGGGGCGGTCTTGAAAACCGTTAGGGGGCAACTCCACGTGGGTTCGAATCCCACCCTCTCCGCCATACTACAATTATGATAAGGGTTCGAGCGATAAGCTCGAGTCCTTTTTTGCATTTATTTGTACATTTAGCACAGCCGCATACCCGCTGTATTTACAGAGCATTTTTACGACAAGAAATCAGTTTGTTTCAATATCTGTGTGATGCATAAAAACATTCAAATCGCCGCACTTTATATAAGAGTGGAGGTGGTAAGATGAACCGCGAATTAAACATAGATCAGACGGAGCTCGTAGGTGCTTGGCAGGAAAGATTGCCTGAGGTCCTAAATGTCGGAGATCGGGCTCAAGTTATGGCTGACGAGGCTGATCAACAGGCTATTCGAATTCACATCGCAACAGCGGGACACCAGATGTACTCTTTTGATTTCAAGTGTGCCTATGTGGATTCTCGTGAAGTCAGTGTACAACTAATTGATGTGGAGCGCGATGGAAGTACGACGGATGAGCGTACAGAGCCTATTCAGGAATTGGCTCAGGATTACACGCGTCATATTCATGAATGTGCCCAGTCGTTGCAAACCAAAACCAGACATTAGGTAGACGTCAAAGGAGTGGTAATACGTGAGCAAAGCCAAAGCTGGAACAGATAAAAACCTGCAAAATGTAGTCGCAGATCTGGATCAGACACCTGTAAATAGTCACCATGCCCAGCAAATTCAACAGGACTCGAATGACCGTCGGCATCAGGATTCCATAAATCATGATAAAACGGAAGATATGGACCCATCCCATTCCTAATCCAATGAAGAGGGGGGAACAACATGAGTAAACCCAAAACAACACCTGTGCCTGAAGCTCAGGCTAATGTGCAGCACCGAAAACCTGAAAAGCATTCTTCCATGCAGGAACCGTTGTCCGGCTCCAAAAAAGTGAAAAACCAGAATCATGTAGATCATCACAATCCTCAAGGCTAAGTTAAAGGAAGATTCATTCCTTTCTTTAGCACATATGAATGCATAACTATAACCTATAACTCCGGTTAACAAACCGGGGTTTTTGCGTGTTCATACATGATTTAGAGGAGCACACCATTGATATCTAAAGCTTACATAGGTCTTTGTAGCCAATTTAGAGAGTAAAGCTCACAAATTTCCCAAATCGTGTTTCCGTTTCAGAATAAATGGTATATCATTGATATTGAATTATTTTTTTTGGGGTTATCACGAGAGGAGAGAAACAAATGACTAAACGTATGGGGGCGCTTCTTCTTACGTTGCTGTTAACCGTATCCATGGCACTGACAGCATGTAGCAGCAAGCAAGAACCAAAAGAGGCATTGAAGACGGCGGCAGCCAATGCTTCCAAACTGACTTCGTATGAGATGAGTTCTAACTTCACTATTAATGAATTGAGCTATAAAGCTGCAGACGAGTCACAACAGGATCCAACGATGTCTCAGTTTATGAGCATGCTGAAGGATGCTCAGTTGAATGTAACTGGCGTATACCAAAGCGAGCCAATGCAGACCGAAATGACGGTAGGTATTGAGCTTAAAGGCGATATGGGTATGACATTTACCATTCCGATGGTTATGACCGCTGAGAAGTTATATGTTAAGGTACCAAGTATTCCGTTCTTCCCGATTCCGGAAACGGTTGTTGGTAAATTCCTGGAGCTGGATTTGAAAGAACTGGCTGAGCAAGAAGGAACGGAATGGAATCCGGATGCTATGGATGCAGCGAAAACACAAAAGCTGAGCAATGAAGTTATGGATGCGGTCCTGAGCGAGTACGATCAGGATAAATTCTTTAAAAACCTGGACGTGAAGGATGCGCAGCTTCCTGAAGGTTTGGATGCCAAGCAAGTTGTTCAATTTTCGGTCAACAATGACAATGTGAAAGAAGCTGTTACTGTCCTGGTAACCAAAGCATTGCCAAAAGTACTGGATATCATTTCTAAAGAAGAGTATCGTGACATGTTGCAAATGAGTCAGGAAGATATCGACAAAGCTAAAGAGGATCTGAAAATTACTGAAGCAGATCAAGCTGAAATGGCTAAAGATCTGGACCAGTTGAAAGATACACTGACCATTAACCAGTTCCACATTGATTTTGCTTTGGACAAAAAAGATTTCCCGGTATATCAAAAGTTGGTTGCTGATCTGTTGATTAAACAACCTGATACCAAGGATGAAGTTAAACTTGCTTTCACTGGTTCGAACACTTACACCAAAATTAACGAGAAGCCAGCATTCAAAATCAATATTCCAACTGGCGAAGACGTGATTACAATGGATCAGTTTGAAGAACTAATGAACGCATCTTACGGATACTAAGTTCTCAGTTTCATGTTAAAGCAAAGAGCCGCTCGACCTTAGGGTTGAGCGGCTCTTTGTATTTTGTTACATGGTATATTCAATTACTGTAAAGATTCACCCAAGTCCTCGGCCAGCACAGCGTAGATCTGATGATCCTGATACTCTCCGTTAATCTTGAGATATTTACGAGCAATGCCCTCAGCCTGAAAGCCGTTCTTCTCGAGAACACGTTTGGAACCTGTATTGGACAACAGAATGGCTGCCTGAACACGATTTAACTTCAGGGCACGGAAGGCGTAGGATACAGCTAGTTTCACGGCTGCGGTCATTCGTCCGCCGCCTTGGTAATCTGGATGGATGAAGTATCCCATGTCTGCATAATTGGCAACGCCCTGAACGACATTGTTCAAGCTAACCTGACCGATCAGAATACCATCGTCGATTGTAAAAATTCCGAATTGATAACCTGTTCCTTCTTCGGCCGCCTGTATTCTATCCTGAATGCGTCTGGTTTGCGCCTGCAGCGTATAGAATTCATCATCCCGGATAGGCTCTACAGCTTGGTAGGGATGACGTGTAATTTGAATAAGAGCAAGATACGCCTCTGTATCTTGTGGAGTAAGTAAACGGAGACTTATTCCTTTTGGTGTGTCGTATAGTGTAAGCGGCATGGAATGCACTTCCTTTCCAGATGGGTGTAAGATTCTATTTTTTGCGTAAACGCCGGAAAAATTGAGTCAGCATGGTGGAGCACTCTGGTTGCAGAATGTCAGCAACCACTTCGGTTCGATGATTAAAACGAGGTTCCTGCAGCAGATTCATCAGCGTTCCTGCGCATCCGGCCTTGGGGTCTGCGGTACCATATATGACTCGAGGCACTCTGGATTGCACAATGGCACCTGCACACATGGGGCATGGTTCCAGTGTGACGTACAGACTGCAATCCAGCAGTCGCCATGCACCGATGGCTTCACTGGCCTGCCGGATGGCTACCATCTCCGCATGTGCTGTGGAATCAAGTGTCGTCTCACGCAGGTTATATCCACGACCAATAATACGGTTATGTTGAACAATTACAGCCCCGATCGGCACTTCCCCGAGTGCTTCTGCTTTGTACGCTTCAGCAATGGCTTCACGCATCCAGTGCTCGTGCTGAGCCTCCTCGGAGAGATGCGTAAGATCAGGTTGGAGAACGTCATCCTTCATTAAAATGTAAAACTCCTTCCAAAGAGCATTTTGTGCGGCGAACAAACATTCGTTTGTTAACATGTTGTGTATAAGTCTGTGGATAACAGACGAGTTGCTCACATAGTTATGAACATACTATCCACATGCCTGTGGATTTGTGTATAAGTTTTAGTGGTTATTCCCATTGTAGGCATGGAAAAGACAAATTACAATTGATTTCGCGTTTTTCAGCCAAGCGGTAACTTTTGGACAAGGGTCAATTATCCTTTTCAAATAGACATACAACAGTTATGATGGAGATAGGTTTTGCCATATATCGCCAGAGGGTACAAGCCGAGAGGTGAACGAAAAAGTTGTCTATTAAAACGAAATTATCCATGATTATGTCGTGCTCAGTGCTCGTCATTTTGGTTTTAAATATAGCACTGAGTTATTATACTACAGAAGAGAATTTAAGGCAGGACAGCGAAACCAAGATGGTGCTTACGGCCAAACAGATTGCAATCGCTGTCGAACAGAGTCAGTCCAGTTCAGAATATGTAAAACGACAAATTGGGAACAATCTATGGCTGGCCTCAGTAATGGCAGCGGGAGAACTGGACCCGAATATTAATAATATCACAAATGAAGACCTGGTTCGCATGAGCGAGAAAGTCGGTGTCTCCCACATTTCATTGATGGAGCAAACGGCTGATGATATTGTGGTTACCCGGTCTTCCGATCCAAAGGAGATTGGATTGTCTACCAAATCCATGACGTACTGGTATCAGGCATTTAAACAGCTATTCGAAAACCATCAGGTTACGATTTCACAGGGACAGAAATTAGACCATTTTTGGTCGGATGGATTCGAATATTCTACATCCAATCCGTCAGATGTTGATATCTGGGGTTACTATCATGATGGGAAGAGGAATTACATAATCAATCCCTTCTATAATAATGCCGCTGTTGACGACTATGTGAAGATCTCTGGTCCAGACGAGATTTTGAATAAGATTCGCGAAGTGAATTCATCGATTCTGGAGATTACAGGTATCAATCCATTGACCTTCGGTAGCTCGAACATGAGCAATGACGGAAGGGATACGAACCACAACAAGTTGAATAACAGGCCTATTCGTTTCGGTACATATCAATATGGTGCCGCAGAAGAGGATCACAAGGCGGTTGTACGGGCAATTCGTACTGGGCAGAATGTATCTTTTGTGAGTGAAACTCATGAACAGAAGGTGCTCAAAAGTTTCATTCCGATATTCACCCCCAATGAATCATCTTATGTAATTAGTATTGTCATGGACTATAAGCAAATATCCTCCATGGTATCGGAACAACTGGTTAGCCATGCCTCGATTTCGCTTGTGTTGCTGGAGATTGTGATCTTTGGTAGCTATTTGCTTGCGGGATACATTACGCGTCCAATTCAATCTATTCTGGGCAAAGTGAATGATGTGGCTGATGGCCATTTTGATTTCCGTCTAAAAGTGAGAAGGAAAGACGAACTGGGCCAATTAGCGAATCGCATTAATGCGATGATTCGTAATTTGGGCCATTATACGAATCGTCTGAAACAGATGTATGAAGAAAATCGTGCGGTAAAAGAGCATTTGGAATCGATCATTAACCAAACGGCAGATGCGATTCATATTACGGATCTGGATGGAAATGTACTGCGGGTAAACCGTGCCTTTGAGCAGTTGTATGGCTGGCGCAGTCGTGAAGTTGAAGGACGCAAATTGAAAATTATCCCTCCTGGTACTGAAGAGGAGATGGAAGAGCAGCATGCCCAGTTGATTGAGGGCATGTCAATTACGTCTAATGAAACGACATGGATGAAGAAGGATGGTAGCCGTGTTGAAGTCAGCGTGAGTACAGCACCAGTTCGGGATGAAGCAGGAGAGATTACAGCACTGATCAGCGTATCAAGAGATATTACCAGCCGTAATCGTATGGAGGAACTGCTCAGACGTTCCGAGAAACTGACGACGGTTGGTCAGCTGGCAGCCGGGGTTGCGCATGAGATTCGTAATCCGCTTACGACCTTGCGTGGGTTTCTTCAGCTCCAACAAGAGACGAACAAGCTCAATCATCGTCACCTGGATTTGATGCTGTCAGAGTTGGATCGAATTAATCTCATTGTGGGTGAGTTTCTGATACTGGCCAAACCACAAGCGGTTCATTTTCAAGAACGGGATATTCGCTTCATTCTGGGAGATGTTATATCATTGCTGGATAGTCAGGCGCATCTGCATGGTGTGGAATTTGTATTGAATGCTTCATCGGATTCAGCTATGGTACACTGTGAAGAGAACCAGTTGAAGCAGGTCTTCATTAACTTGCTGAAGAACGGCATGGAGGCCATGCCAGACGGAGGTAATATTCGAATTAAACTCAATCATGACGAAGAGAATGGTCGGGTTCGGATTGAAATTAAGGATGAAGGCACTGGAATTCCAGAAGAACTGATGCCTAAGCTGGGGGAACCATTCTTCACAAGCAAGGAATCGGGAACAGGGCTTGGCCTGATGGTCAGCCAGCGCATTATTCAATCACATAAGGGCATGATGGATATCAAAAGCGTCATGAACAAGGGAACGACCGTCATTATCGATCTGCCTGCCTCCCCACAGCAAACGGAGAGTATAGAGGAAGAGCATAAGACGGACAATGAACCTACAGACGAAGAGAACTAGATGAGGTGAGATTACCTTTTGCGTATTAATAAATTTATCAGTGAAACAGGTTTTTGTTCCCGTCGGGAAGCCGACAGATTGGTGGAAAGCGGGAAAGTAACGATTAATGGAGTGACGGCAGAGCTGGGCAGTCAAGCAGAAGATGGCGATGATGTAAGAATTAATGGTCAACCTATTAAGGAAAAACGGAAACACGTATATATTGCGCTTAATAAACCTATTGGAATAACGAGTACAACCGAACAGCACATTCAAGGGAATATCGTTGATTTTGTAGGACACAAAGAGCGCATCTTCCCAATTGGTCGCCTGGATAAGGATTCGGAAGGTTTGATTCTGATGACCAATGACGGTGATATTGTCAATCGAATTCTAAGGGCAGAAGGACGCCATGAGAAAGAATATATTGTCACCGTCGATCGTGCGGTAACGCCGAGTTTCTTGAGAGGCATGAGCACAGGAGTCAAGATCCTTGGCGAAATGACGCTGCCTTGTACGGTGACTCGTATATCAGAGCGGGTGTTCCGCATTATTCTGACAGAGGGAAAAAACCGTCAAATTCGCCGGATGTGCAGTGCATTTGGCTATGAGGTTCGGAAGTTGAAGCGGATTCGTATTATGAACATTCATCTCGGTGAACAGGCCACAGGGACCTGGAGAGAACTGACACCCGCAGAGAAGTCGGAATTAAGCAGTTTGCTAGATTATAATATGGAATAAATGATGATTGTCCAAGGCGCTGCTTCCCCTCAAGGGAAGCAGCGCTTTTTCATATCAGTGGATAGAAAAAAGTCACTCCCCTGGTATAAAGGAGAGTGACATAAGCTTAGGCATTAGTTTGCTATAACGAACGATTCTTTAGTTACCTTGTCCGACTGCTTTCACGGCCGTGTTGTTACTCTGATATTTCCGGATAATCGAAACTTCTACCCGGCGGTTTTGAGCTCGTCCAGCATCCGTTTGGTTGCTAGCGACTGGGTGATACTCTCCATAACCGCTAGGTGTGAACTTCGAAGGGTCCAGCGCCTCATTCAATAACAGAATTTTGAGGAAATTCAGTGCTCGATCGGCACTCAAATCCCAGTTATCCTTATATTGGCTGTTCGAAATGGGAACATTATCAGTATGGCCAGACACAACGACTTCATATTCCGGGAACTCCTGCAGCATGCTCGAGATGGCTTTGGCCAGCGAGCGTGACTCGGGTTTAACATCAGCCCGGCCTGAGGAGAACAGGGCGTTATCACTGATCGTGATTTTGAGCTCAGACTGATTCAGCTTGGTATTCAGCTGATCGGAAAGCCCATTTTTCTGAATATATTGATCAAGCTGTTTCTTGAGTTTCTCCAGATCTTCCTGTTCTTTCTGAGCCATCTGCGCATCCGTAATCTGAGCCGCTGTCTTCTTGGTGATTTCTTCAGGCTGCTGTTTGTTCTTGCCCAAATCTGTAGTAGATTCTGTAGGGTTCATGGAGGTATGATCCAGTACACCCGAACCACCATTCAATGCGCTGCTCAGTGCGGAAGCCATCTGTTCAAACTTCGTTGCATCTATAGAGCTCATAGAGAATAATGTGATAAACAGAGCGAGCAGCAACGTCATTAAGTCGGAGTAGGGAAGCAACCAACTCTCGTCTATATGTTCTTCATGCGGTTCGTGTTTTTTAGCCTTTTTCACCTGATGAGCCCTCCTTCTCTTCCAACTGTCTACGTTCGGAAGGTGTCAGGAATACAGATAATTTTTGATTAATGGCAATGGTGGATACACCAGATTGTATGGATAACAAGCCTTCAACCATCATCAGCTTGATTTCCATCTCTTTTTTGGACATCCGCTTCAGTTTATTGGACATCGGATGCCACAACACGTAACCACTAAAGATACCGAGAAGTGTCGCGATAAACGCCGCTGCAATTGCATGCGAGAGCTTTTCCATATCACTGAGATCGGCAAGCGCTGCGATGAGGCCTACAACGGCCCCGAGTACCCCGAGTGTTGGTGCATACATCCCCGCTTGCGCGAAGATCAAGGCACCGCCACGATGGCGCTCTTCTGTAGCATGAATATCTTCCATGAGTACATCACTTACAAATTCCTGATCATTGCCGTCAATAATCATACGCATACCGCCGCGCAGGAACTGATCATCAATATCTTCGACTTTCGATTCAAGTGCAAGCAAACCTTCACGACGGGTGGTGGAAGCCCAGTCCATAAATGTGCCGATTAGAGAAACACGGTCAATCAGTTGTTGCTTTTTGAACAGTACCCCGAATAGCTTGGGGATTTTTTTAACTTCAGACATGGGAAATGCCATGAAAATAGTTGCTGCCGTACCAACAAAAATAATAACGTAGGCTGCTGGGTTGTTAACCAGGTTGATAAGGGGCGCACCCTTCAGGAACATACCCACTACAAGTGAAACCAGCCCTAAAACTAGTCCGATAATCGTTGAAATTTCCATCATACACCTCATCCATGAGATAAAATTGAATCCTTTCAAGCGGCTTTATTCGGGCTTCCGGACGAACGTTACACCGCAATCCGTTTAATGTTAGGCATCCTTTAGGGTTGCAGAAACAGTTAAAACGGTCATGTATAGTATTTATCGACCAGATGGCCTTTTTTTTTAAGGGTTATTTTCAGGTATAATAAGATCAAATCTGCTCCTTAGGGGCTAAATAGGAGTGAAAAGCCAATGGGCGTAAAGCATGGACGAGATTATGAAGGAATATTGACAGATTTGACAGAGGCTATAGGCCGAATACCGGACCGCTATGTTTTCTTTGAAATGGATGAGGAAGAATGGTCGCGCCTTGGTGTAACAGAGCAACTCGAAGTGGATGAGGCATTGGCGGAAGATCTGTTCTATGCACTGGGTGAGGAGTCGGTCATTCCGGTAGGAAGTGGAGTGGTCATTCATGACAAGGATCAGCACCGAATTCATATCTTAATTGGGGAAGAAGAACTGACTTTTGTACCGCTCATTTAGTATGCTCCTATAAGATATTTTGCATGGAAAACCGAGTTGGAGAATCTCCCTAAAGCCTTATGGTTAGTGGATCTAGCGCCATTTGTACTATTGGAATTTGAGGCTTGTCCGTGGTAAGATGATAGTCATGAAACGGGCGAACCGCAGGGCGGTGGACCTATGCGTTTGGGTTGCTATGGGTAGCACCAAAGGTTTCGGTGGCAGCATGGACAGTTGTCTGTGATAAGCCATCATATGGGGAGGAAGATAACGTATGGTTTTTTCGCAAGAGGAAGTCGAAGCTCATCTGGGAAGGCTGGAAGGCTGGGAACTGGAAGAGGGACGATGGATTGTCCGCAAGTTCGTATTTTCCAACTACATGAAAGGGATTGCATTTGTGGACGAGGTCGCAGCGATTTCGGAAGCGTTCAATCATCACCCTTTCATTACGATTGACTATACAACAGTCACACTGCGTCTCACATCATGGGATGAAGGTGGCATCACATCTGTAGATATTAAAGAAGCAGAGCAATATAATGAGGCTTTTGAGAAAATGAGGTCGGAATAACCTGGATCGGTTATATCGCACTACCGGAAATGAGTGAAGCATACATGTCAGACGATAATCAGAACAAACCTCTTATTGCTGTCGTAGGCAGCCTTAATATGGATCTGGTGGTGAAGACAGACATCATTCCTGAGGAAGGCGAGACGGTGAGTGGGGAGGAACTGCACTATTTGGCCGGGGGCAAAGGCGCCAATCAGGCGGTTGCTGCTGCACGACTGGGTGGACAGACTACGATGATTGGTGCCGTAGGTTCGGATGGTTTTGGTGAACGCCTGTTGCACAGTCTAACGGAAAGCGGGGCGGATGCCTCGCTAGTTCGCATTCTGGATGATACCGTTACAGGTACGGCCTCTATCTGGCTCTCCAAAGGAGATAACCGGATTATTGTTATTCCTGGAGCGAATGGGCAGGTTATGCCTGCGATGCTGGAAGAGGCGGATACGGTAAAAAGCCTGACTGCAGCCGCAGCGGTGCTGCTGCAGCTGGAGATCCCGCTGCCTGCGGTCACCCGCGCCGCCCAACTGGCGGCTGAAGGCAGCGCATTGGTGGTGCTCAACCCGGCGCCTGCGGTGCCGGGTCTGCCCCAGGAGCTCCTGCGGTGCGTCGACGTCGTCACGCCGAACCGCAGCGAGCTCGCCGTGCTCACCGGCCGGGATGATCTCCGGCCGGAAGACGTGGATGCGGCGGTCGCAGAGCTCGCCGCATCCCTCGGGGCCGCTGTCGTCACGACGCTCGGCCCCGAGGGGGCTGTGTACGCGGCAGCGCCTAGCGGCCGCGTTCAGGCAGAGCGTGCCGGCGCGTGCCGTGCGCCCGGCTACGCCGTAAGCGCCGTCGACACGACCGGCGCTGGCGATTGCTTCAACGGCGCGCTGGCAGTAGCCCTCGCGCGCGGAGAGACGCTGGACGCGGCGGTAAGCTTCGCCATGGGCGCAGCCGCGTTGTCGGTGACGAAGCTCGGCGCCCAATCCGGGATGCCGTCCGTACGTGAAGTGCAGGCTTTCCTTGCCGAGCAGAAGGCAAAGAGCCAGTAATCTATGCATGTTTTAGCTGAATCAGAAGCCGGCGGGCAGGATACGCTAATGCATCTAGATGGCGCCATAGCATGATGGTTGTTTTCATCGGAGCATCCCTGAAATGAACAAGAGGCTCTTACTTCCCAGCATGGGAGAGTAAGAGCCTCTTCTCTGTATGACCATGGATAAATCCAGCAACCCTGTAATACCAATAAGGGTTGACTACGTTGTGCGTCTAGCGCCAGCGTGGTTTAGAGCATGAGTAAAGAGCAGAGGATGATTGAAGCCATCACACTCTCTATACATGCCCCCTGCCACAAACTGATCGCCTTGAACATCTTGGATTACTTCTTCTCCGCCAGCCACATCGCAATATTCGCGATTTCTTCATCCTTCAGCTTGTCTTTGAACGAAGGCATACCGCCGCTTTTACCTTTGACGATGGTCGTATAAATCTTCTCCACATCGTCCTGGCTGCCAATCTTCTGCAGACTAGGGCCCATGCCCCCTTGAAGCTGATCGCCGTGGCAGGTAATACAGTTTGCTTTGACCAGTGCCTCAGCCTGTCCTGCATCCATTGTAACTTGTGGCATTGTCGGTTTCGCTTCTTCCGCAACTTCCTCTTTCCCTGGAAGCGTAAACATTAGTACAATAGCTAAAGCGCACGCTGCAAAAAATACCCCGCTCATGATCCATTTGTGCATCCCTTATGTCCCCTCCAGAATGAAAGATCATCTAACTTGAAACTATCCATATCATTATAACGGAACCTGTAGTGACATCATAGCATTTTGTGGTAATTTTTTGAACTAATCACATAACCGGGAACTTTTTAGGGTGATTTCAAGCCCTATTTATTCGCGTGGACCTTCATAGACCATACAGTAAAAAGGTTTCAAACCGCTCGGTGTCTGTCGTTCGTATGTATCCTGCGTAACAAATCCGACTTTTAGATAGACGCGAATGGCCCGGTCATTCCAGGTCAGAACTTCCAGATCAATTTCGTTTGTAGGGTTCCGGCGAATGGCTTCCTGCACAATGGCCGAGACAAAAGCCGTCCCTTGTCCATGACCACATCGATCGGGGTGCATGCCAAGCCCAATGCGGGTGACACCTTCAAGCGGGAAGTATTGAGCAAAACCGCAAATCTGCTGATCCTCTCCCAGCACCACCGCATATTGTTCTTTCCGTAGCTTGGGATCGCCGAATTCCACTTCAAGTGCTTTCATCTGCTCCCAGGGCAGCCAGCTATAAATATTATAAGGCGGGTCATACTGCCAATCGCAGATTAGTTCCGCGTGTTCTTCTTGCATGGGCACAACGTGAAACGTCACAGGGGCTTCATCCATACAACTGCACGCTCCTCTCATTGTGAACAAGCTATAATGATTTTGATTTGTCCATATACATATATACATATGTCATTCCATATCTAAGCTTGTTTCCACTCTACAAAAGAGGCGTTCATTTGGCAAGTCCTCGTTTTTGAAAAAAAGTGAAACAAAAGTTCCGGTAATTTCGTTTATATTATAGTGGGATGGGTAAAAACATTATAAGAGCACGGGCGAAGCAATGAAAAATAGCTTTAAAAAAAGTTAAAATTAGGTTTGATAGCTATCCCGAATATGTTAAGGAAACGAAGTACAAAAAAACCGCCGGATAACATTCCTGCGGAGAATGTACCAGACGGTTCTATTATGCTTCGTTACAGTAAAGTTATTGTTACAGCATGACGTTGCTCGGCTTGTCCCTATTCAATGGCCAATGTCTCATATGCGTCCGTGCTCATAATACGTTTAGCGCCAACATAGCGGTTGGCCCAATAGCTTTCGCTTAATTCGCTAATTGTAACTCCTTTGGAAGAAGAGGAGTGTGCAAACTTCCCATTCCCTACAAAGATCCCTACGTGCGAGACCCCTTTGCCCGTTGTATTGAAGAATACCAGATCACCTGGTCTCATTTCCATCCGGGATACCGAATCACCCATGTCGAATTGTGAACTCGATTGGCGAGCCAGATCAATGCCCAGCTTGTCGAATACATAACTTGTGAATCCAGAGCAGTCAAAGCCGTTAAGCGTTGTTCCTCCGCTTTTGTATGTAGTCCCCATTGCTGAATCAATAACTTGGTCCATTTTCGAATCTGCGAATGCGCTGCCTGCTCCAAGCGATAATGCGAATGTGAGGCTGAGTACAGCTGCGGTTAATTTCTTCTTAAACAAGAGATATACCCCTTCCAATGCCTGCGAGGTTAGCTTAAGGATTCGGTTGAAGGTCCCCTATGATCCCTCTGTTGCAAGATCAATTCACCCATAACTGGTTCCCCCGCTTCCCAGGTGCTAGGAATTTGGCTATGCTAGTTATGCACCTGCGAAATCAAGAAATGACGATTAAATTTTAAGTAGTTACAAATATGAAGGTAAAGATTACAAAGTTGTTACTAAAAACTCACTGCGATTATTGTAACAGAGGTATATCACTTTGGCAACGTTTAACAACAAAATTAACAAAAAAAACCTCGACCTTTGACGGGGAAAGGTCGAGGTTTGCTTGTTTAACGGCATTTGAAGAATACAACTTTACATAGAGATGGTAACCGTTTTTAACCGTTTAATTTAATCCTTGACCGAGTTGGACTGCCATAGGCGGAAATGGGCACATATTTTCCACAGGCTCAGCAAGCACCGGGCAAGTGGATACGTTTGTTGTAGTATAAGACCAGTTAAGCCGGTTAGTAACCATGAAGCTGAAGTAAAGGCACCAAAGACCAACAGATGAAGGCCGCCCAGCAGGACAGCAATGCCGATTAGAGTGATGACTTGGCGTAGTGCAATCCATATAGCTTGAAACGTACCACGTGCTCCGCCTTCCCCATCGGGAGCTGAGATACCAAACTGCATGTACAGTAGGACATGATGGATAACCCACCCGTATACAATCCAACCAGCAACATAGGGAATACCAGGCAAGAGCAGATGGAGGGAATGAAAACCTTCCATAAAGATGGAATAGAGCTTTGGCGCGAGCCAATAAGCGGGTAGCAGCAGTAATATAGTCCGAATGGTGTGGAGCAACAGCATCGGTTTCCATAAATTTTTGATACCGCGAATGAATGGAATGCGCTCTTCCGAATGGTTATAATGCTGGAGCGAGTAGAGCAGCCCTGCCTGAATGAGTGGGCTAATCAGAATCCGTATCAGCAGCATAGCCCCTAAAATCCATAAATAGCGGTGAACCTCCGGATTCGTTGTCAGACCGAGTTGGCTCTCCATTTTAAATAAAATCGTACTGAGTTCCCCTGTATCAGGGTCAGGATAACGCAGGAGCAGCGGAACCACAGCTGACTGCACCATCCGATAAAGAAAGTATCCCCATACTAATTGATAGAGAAATAAGAGTGCCGCAATGAACATATGCTGACGGACGAGAAACCAGCCTTCACGTATTTTCGCTTTCACTGTATCCACCTCACCATGACAGACTTCCGAATATGGCTTCTATAATTTTGGTTGCGCTCATGCTCCAGCGGGATTTAGTTGGCTCATCCAGTCCGGCTTTCAGAAAATTGTTCATATGATGGTTCTCCAGCACAATCGTGTATAGCGGATCAGTCATAGCCCAGGAAACAGGGGAAGTATAGGTCAGTTTGTAGGTAATGCGCTCCTCGCTACCATCCCATTCTTTCGTCATGGTTTTCCCATCTTCGAACATAATTCGAACAGGAACCTTCTTATATTCACTCCCTTTTTTCTGCAATGTAACCGATGACTCGTACAACGTTTGGCCGTCTTTCAGGATAGGATTGATTGCGATCTTTTCCACTGCAAAGTCAGCCATGCCATCGCCGTATACATACTGATTAAAATAATCGGTCCAGGATGTACGCGTCACTTGTTCCACGACCTTTTGAAAATCAGACGAAGTAGGGTGTTTGAAGCGGTATTTATTCACATAGGTCGAGAGAATACGCTCCATCGTTTTAGCACCAACCTGTTGTTCTATTCCAAGTAATACAAGCTTGCCTCGTGTGTATACGTTTGCTGCATATTGATTCTGGGAATCAAACTTCCAGGAGTCCTGTGTCAGTGAAGCTGGAGAAGTAATGAGACCAGCTTGTACGGGCAGATTCGGGATAAGTCCGTATTCCTGTTCCATTACTTTGTCTTCTGCATAGGAGGTGAATCCTTCGTCCAGCCAAGCCTCTTCAAATTCATTACTCGCGACCATGCCGTAAAAATACTGATGCCCAATCTCGTGCACAACCGTGCGTTCCAGATCGTAGCCAGGAGCAGAATCATCTGCACCGAAGGCGGTGACCAAGGTAGGGTATTCCATTCCCCCTGCGCCATTCCCTGATTTGGGCGGGACAACGATGGACAGTGTGGAATACGGATAAGGGCCAAACCACTTGCTATAATTGGATAGCGCTGCTTTGGCGGCGTAGAAATAACGTTCCTTCAGATTCTCATGAGCAGGGTCGAGATACAGCTTGATTCGAACGCCTGGCACATTGGGAGCAGAGAAGGGTTCTTCTGCATAAACAAAATCAGGAGAGGCTGACCAGGCAAAATCATGCACATCATCGGCATAGAACTGATATACTTTTTCGCCGTTCTTCACAACCGCTTGCTGGGTTGGGAATCCAGTAGCAGCTACTTTGTATGTTTCCGGTACCCGAATACGCACACTATAGATACCGAAATCGGCGTAAAACTCTGAATTACCGTGATACTGATGCAGATTCCAGCCTTCGGTCGTTTGACCTCGTGTGCCTACTGGCTCATATACGCTAAGTTTAGGGAACCACTGACCTGCCATAACGAAATTATCTGCTGTTCCCATGCGGGCAAAAATTTTCGGTAGCTTGACCTCAAATCGGGTGTGAAGCGTGATGCTTTCACCGCCTTTAACGGGTTTGGGCAGCCGTACCTTAATGAGGGTAGTATCTTTCATGTTTCCGTCATCCGGTTGCACATACTGCATCCGATGTAAGAGAGAAAGCCCATCCTCTGTTTTCATTTCTGTAATATGCATGGAACCGTAACCGTTAGTGGGCATGACATCACCTCGAAGTTTCCCTCCGGATTCTTTCATAAAAGTGGTGTCGGCAGAAGAGAAGGCATTGGGATACATGTGAAAATAAAGCTCGCTGACGGTTTTCTTACCTGGATGTGTCCAGGTGATCGTCTGAGTCCCTTGCAGTACATTCCCGTCTACCAGCTTCACATCCATGTGATATTCCACTACGCGGTTGCTGAACACTTCAGCGGTAGGTGTCTGTATACTTTCCGGAGATGTTTGGGTTTTGACGGGTGCCGTAGGCTTGCCCGATTCCGGGGCGAGCGCAGGCAAGTCAGATTGAATGGAGCGTGTGGAGCCCAGACCAAGCCATATCCCCCCGGCAACTAAACACAGGGCTATAATTGCGGTGAGCCAGCTCTTGGCGCGTCGTGGAATCATCGTTAAATACCTCCCGTTGACAAGCATCTACAGCATGTATATGTTTGCATTGGGGCGATTATTAGTTAAAATATTTGTATCAACCCTTGGAGGCTATAAAACATGGACCAAAACGAGCAGAACGGCAAAAAACAGATTGCCTTGAATATCGTTAGTGCAAAGAGCAAACACAAAGGTTTCGGTGCAGGCTCCATTGATCTGAATAACCTTTCCCCCGTTATTATTGATAACGGTGAAGCAAAGATTGATGTGGGCGCGATGCATGCGAAGAGCAAAGTGGAGCGCAATATCAAGTTCTCGACTAATCGTGAGGATGTGCCCAATGGACGCCAAGTATGGCTAGTATGGGTAGCTGTGGACCGTAACGAACAGGGGCAGTTCTATGGTGGAGCAACTGCGTGTGAGATGTGGATTGATACAGAAGCGCGTCGTGGATGGAAACTGCTTGCCGATCATGTGAATCGCATGGATTATGCCATGAAGCGCCGGTTCATGCTGGATGATCTTGGACCTGAGGATCGCGCGGCACTCAAGACGTTGCTGACTACGCATAACGAAGAATGGTGGAACGCTTCTCCGGATGAATTGAAAGAAGCGCTTGCCTAATTAATGAATGTTTCAAGCTGTTCAAAAAGAAGAAGCAAAAGCCCCGTGACCGAGATGATCGGTTCGGGGCTTTTGCTTTTATGCTAAATTGAATTTTACGGGTGATGACGCAATTACGTCATTACGTATTTACGTCACTTTGGTTATTCCACCCACCAGCGTTTGAAATCCTTCCACCATGAATGCTTCTCTTCCTGTATTCCCTGCTGGGTTTGCACTTCTCGAGTGTCTTTATCTTTCTCTGAACCCGAATCGTCTGAAGCGCTGCGGCAGACCTCGGTCGGTTCCGTGCCATCAATAAAAACTTCCAGCCGTTTCTCGGCGCAGCCATTGCCAGCCAGTTTGCCGGATTCGGGATCGATATATACACTGACGACGTTATCCGGTACAGTAAAAATCTTCGGTGGAACACTGGCGAGGGCCTGTTCCGTAAACTGGGCGAACATGGGTGCCGCACGACGCCCGTCGGATGTGGAAATGGCTTTGCCTTGATCATAACCGACCCAGACAGCCGTTGAGAGCTCTGGAGTGAAGCCGACTAGCCAAGCATCCGTATTGGTCGTCCCCGTTTTGCCGGCGACAGGCCGTTTAATCGTTGCAGATACCCGATTACCCGTACCTCCATTTTCGAACACACTTTCCATCAAGCGTGTTAATACATAAGCGGCAGCGGGTTCAACGACCTTCTCGGCCTTGGTCTGAGGTGCTTCATAGATTACTCGTCCTGCGGCATCCGTCACTTGCAGAATGGCTACAGGAGGTGTCCGCTGTCCACTTGCGGCAATAGCGGAAAATGCTGAAGCCATCTCCAGTGGACTAACTGGCGAGGTGCCGAGTGCAAGGGAGGGTACCGGGCTCATGTTGCTCGTAATCCCTAGATTCTTGGCCATCTTCACCACTTGTTCAGGTCCAATCTGCATAATCGTATTTACCGCATAGATGTTGTCCGAAGCGGCGATCGCCTGTCTTAAATCAATCTCACCTAAATACTTATCCCCGAAGTTGCCGGGTTTATAGGTTTTGCGATCATTGTCATAATGAAACAAAGTCGGCTCGCTTTTAAACATGGACGCACTGGTGAGCTGTTTGGATTCCAGGGCAGCCAGATACATAATCGGTTTAAAAGCAGATCCCGGTTGGCGTGTAGTCGCCAGTACATGGTTAATCTGATTGGTGCGGTAATTTTTGCCACCCACCATCGCTTTGATGTATCCGGTACGCGGATCGATCGATACCAGAGCCGTTTCGAGCTCGCTTTTGGCGTCCATGCCTCTGGCTACAGCGTCTTCCGCAGCTTTTTGTACACGCAGATCCAGCGTGGTGTATATATTCAATCCCCCATGATCCAGCATCGCTTCGCTGATTCCCAGCTCCTTGATGGCTAGATTCCGGATATAATCGCGGAAATAGGGTGCGCTTTCTACGGTTTTGCGTTCACTTTCCGGCTTGAACGAAAGCATTTCCTCATAAGCCTTGTCTGCTTCCGCTTGCGTAATTTTGCCGATGTCAGCCATGGCATTCAATACAACCTTCTGCCGGTCCTTGGCGTTCTTCATATGATTATATGGTGAATAGTAGGTCGGACCCTTTGGAATCCCTGCAAGCATGGCACTTTCGGCAAGCGTCAACTGTTTGGCGGATTTGCCAAAATACATCCGTGAGGCTGCTTCGATCCCGTAGGCGCCGTGACCGTAATAAATTTCATTCAGGTACATCTGCAGGATTTCATCCTTGCTATATTTCATCTCCAATTGTGCCGTGTACATCGCTTCCTTGGCTTTGCGGGTCCATGTCTTTTCATGAGACAAATACAAGTTGCGCGCGAGCTGTTGCGTCAGTGTACTTGCGCCCTGGGACATCTGCATATGTTCCAGGTTGACGAGTACAGCCCGTCCCATTCCTCGGATGTCGAAGCCGACATGATCATAGAACTTGCGGTCCTCTACAGCAAGTGTAGCGCTAACCAAATCAGGTGAGATATCTCCCAACTGCACGGGTACCGAGTCTTTGCCGCCTGCCGAGAAAGTGGCAATGACTGCGCCCTGACTGTCCAGCAGCCTGGAATTGCGATCGGAGTCGGCTAGTGGCAGGCTGGTGGCGTATAGATAGACCAATGCTGCTGCTGTGGAGATTAGGCCGAGAATAGCGAGCAGAGTCAGGCTTTTGATGACTTTCCATATTCGGAACCCGCGTTTGCGGGTCTTTTGGCTTGATTGGGTCATGGAACGGGCTCCTTTCTTTTCTTTCCAGTATGGGAATTCAATGACACGGATATTCAATCCGGCCGTTTAACGGTTTAAAATATAGCTTTTTTGCAGAAAAAAACCGTTTTGCAGTATAAACGTCAATCGCGTATAATGCAAAAGGGTAATGAAAAGTAACAGTTCGACACAACATACAATAGGCAAGGAAGGTCGAACAGTTCCCATTGTCAGTGATTTGATTCTTTGATTAGTCAGACGCTATGTACGCTCTGGTCAATTTAATCTATATAAACTTTACGGAAAGAAGGTAGAGATTATGGAATTGTGGTTTACGGAGAAACAGACCCCCGCATTCGGAATCACCGCGAAGATTAAACAGACCTATGTAAGCGAAAAGACGGATTTTCAAGATCTGGCTATGGTAGAGACCGAAGAATTCGGCAATATGTTGTTGCTTGACGGCATGGTGATGACAACGGTGAAAGACGAGTTCGTTTATCACGAAATGGCGGCTCACCCTGCGCTGAACACACACCCGAACCCGAAAAAGGTGCTGGTTGTCGGTGGCGGTGACGGCGGAGTTATCCGTGAAGTCATTAAGCATGCTGCTGTAGAAAAAGCAGTTCTCGTCGAAATCGACGGGAAAGTGATTGAATATTCCAAAAAGTATCTGCCTGAAATCGCCGGTAAATTGGACGAGCCTAACGTTGAAGTGCTGGTGAACGACGGCTACATGCATATTATAGAGCATAAAAATGAATACGATGTAATCATCGTTGACTCCACAGAGCCTGTAGGTCCGGCTGCTCCGCTGTTTGAGCGCGGTTTCTACCAAGGTATCTATGAAGCGCTGAGAGAAGACGGGATCTTCGTTGCTCAAACGGACAACCCGTGGTTCAAAGCGGATCTGATCCAAAAGGTAAACAAAGACGTTAAAGAAATCTTCCCGATCGTACATGTGTACGGCTGTAATATCCCTACGTACCCAAGTGGTCTGTGGACTTTTACAATGGGTAGCAAAAAACATAATCCGCTTGAGGTGGACGAGACGCAGATTCCAGAGATGGATACGAAATATTACTCTCCACGTCTGCACAAAGCGGCGTTCGTTCTTCCTAAATTCGTGGAAGACCTTACGAAATAAGGAGGAATAATTAGATGAAATTGGATCAAGCTTATTCAGGTAACGTATTTATTTGCAGTTCAGAGGATTACGAGAACTCCAAAGCAGTCATTTATGGTATGCCGATGGATTATACCGTCAGCTTCCGTCCAGGGTCCCGTTTTGGTCCTTCCCATATCCGTCAGGCGTCGGTTGGACTTGAAGAGTACAGCCCTTACCTTGATAAAAGCATTGTGGATATGACTTACTTTGACGCTGGGGATCTGCTTTTGCCTTTCGGTAACGCAGGACGCAGTCTCGAAGTCATCGGAGAATATATCGGTGGCCTACTGGCTGACGACAAATTCCCGATTGGTCTCGGCGGGGAACACCTCGTTACTTGGCCTGTCATTCAGCAAATGTACAAAAAATATCCGGACCTTATCCTGATCCATATTGATGCACATGCCGACCTTCGTGAAAACTATGAAGGCGAGCCATTGTCTCACTCAACGCCAGTGCGTAAAGCAGCTGAACTGATGGGTGGCAAAAATATTTATCAGTTCGGAATTCGTTCCGGTTCCCGGGAAGAGTTCCAATTCGGACGGGAGAACATCAACTTCTATCCGTTTGAAGTGGCAGCTCCGATGAAGGAAGCTCTTCCGAAAATGGGTAACCGTCCGGTGTACGTTACAATCGATATCGATGTGCTTGATCCATCTGCAGCTCCGGGTACAGGAACAGCAGAAGCGGGCGGTATTACGTCCAAGGAATTGCTTGAAGCCATTCACATGATTGCAGGATCAGATGTAAATGTGGTCGGTTGTGACCTGGTTGAAGTGGCTCCTATTTACGATCATACAGAACAGACACAAATTGTGGCTGCGAAGATGATCCGTGAAATGCTGCTTGGATTCGTAAAGTAATCGCAAAATAACAGCGTCCTCTGTCTGCGTCAGGTTGAAGCCTGCGTAGGAGAGGGCGTTTTTTTATGATCTTCTCCTGAACTTATTGAACCTCATTTCTGTATTGTGTTATACTGACAACAACAGTAATCAGTAGTATATTAATTGATATATTGATTGATATATTACATTCGTGAAGTATATGGTGGTTGGTTCGACCATATACTAAAAAAAGAGCCTTCACCGCGCCAACGGTAAAGACTCTTAGGACCCGAAAGGCTGTGGACTGCCACGGCGCGCATGAACTAAATATTGCTATTCAAGCGAAACCCACCGTCAGGCGATCAACCTTATGAGGTGGGTTTTCGCTTGCTACGAAACTTTTTGCGCAACCAACGGTAAAGCTTTCGGATACTCAGCACTAAACTGAGGATCGCAGCAATCCATCGGATTACATCAAGCAACGCCACAAGTTTGATCATCGACGTCACCCCCTTTCGGGAAGCTGCGCCGTGATCAAGAAAACATCCACCTTTATTCAAAGTCCATAACATTGATTATAGCACGTACGTTCCCGTACCTCTACCATTTGTTGTATATATGATTCCGCCCGCGCGTTAAGCGAAAACACGTATTTGGGATGACTCTATCTTAATATTTATGTATAATATGGAAATAGAGGAAAGGAGTTTTTGTTATGCATGCAATCCGGGCTCAATTGAGTATGTATCCCAAATGGTTCATAGCGGTACTTATGATATTTACCATCAATCTTATAATAACAATGACTTTGTTCATCAATTTAACGCTAATACTGGCTAATCTCGCCATGCTATATGTTGCCTTTAGCATCAGAACACTTAAATACAATAAATTGCATTTTGCCCTTTGCCTTGTTTTAAGTATCACTTTTGTGATCATTGCTTTTAAGGCATATCCCATTTAAATCAGCTCTTAGTAGAGATTAATGATCAACCACTCATGCCCATGAGATAATAAAATGTGGGCATGAGTGGTTTTTAATTGCAATAATGTTACGCGCGATAAACAAATTGTTACGTTAAATCCTGCAAAATAGGGTAAAAACATAGAAGGAGGTGTCACAATGACAACAAAGAGCAGAATGACATGGAAACGGATTGGCGCACTCGCACTATCAGTAACACTGGCTTGGGGACTGGGACCGGTACATACTCTACCCGGCGCTAACGCTGCATCCTCCCCAACGTGTGGAAGTGGAGATCACGGATTAACGGCTACGTTGAAAAAAGGCAGTGGTGTGGAAGACCAACGACTGCAATTTACGGATATCGATTTTCTGAACAATACAACCGGACGGGCTGGTGGTGAAGGCTTCCTTATTGGCACATCGAATTCTGGCTGCACTTGGCAGTCCATCTATACAGGCCAATGGCAGTTCACACAACTTGATTTCCCGAATAATGTGAATGGATTTGCTTTGGCACAGGTAAAGGATTCTCCAACGACATATCTCATCCGCTCAACGGATGGCGGTGCGCACTGGACACGGATGGATACTAAAGGTATACAGTTTAAACGAATTGATTTCCTCAATAAAAACGAAGGCTTTGGATATACCTATAATGGAGCTTATTTGACGAAGGATGGCGGTGCAACATGGAGCCCGATCTCCACACCAGCCAATACACGCGGAGCTGTGTTCACGACACAGAAGCAAGGTTATGCCATTGTAGTGGCTCCTGGTTCAGGATACCGTATCATGCAGACAAGTAACGGCGGCAAGAACTGGACGCAATCGCTGAAGGTAGCCTCAGCAACTTGGAGCGGTGGAGATTTATACGCAAGTGGTAACCAGGTATGGGCCCTTCTGTATGGCGACGCAGGAATGTCTCAGCAGTCGTATTCTCTCTACGCGAGTGGAAATGAGGGCAAGAATTGGAGACAGGTCTTTGCTCAATCCACAGCAGGTGGTGGCCCGGCTCCAGGTGCAAACAGCACAGGGAATGGAAAAGGCCCCGCAGACCCCGGGGGTCACCCAGGGAACATGGCGTTGATTGGTAATCAGACGGCCTATCTCTCCGCAGGATCACCTGCAGCGGGCAAAGTGGGGATTGGGCGTTCATATGATGCAGGTTCCACGTGGAAAAATATCGACCTGAAAGATCCAGGTTATAGCTCCCGCATTTCGTTTCCTTCTGCCAAAACAGGTTGGCTCGTCGTAACAAGCGACAATTCTCCTGCGATTTATGAGACGACAGATGGTGGAACAACATGGAAGCAAAAAATGTTATTGCCTGCTGTAAACGAGTAAATGGCGTTATGCCATGGAATAGTTTTAAGGCGATTTCAATCTAAAATGGTATAAATCTCAACTAATTTGGCCTGATGAGACCAGCCCAAACAAACAAGTCTTTTCCGGACAAATGAAGCCGGAAAGGGCTTGTTTTTGCTTGAATAAAAACGGTTGAATCCTGTTCGGAAACACGTTATTGTAAGCGGTAACAACACTTTTTAGGAGGTTGAAATTATGGTTGATGTTATTCTAAAGGCAGATTCAGAACAAGGATTAATAAATCGCAATATATATGGCCATTTCTCAGAGCATCTGGGACGCTGTATCTATGAAGGCATCTGGGTGGGAGAGGACTCTCCTATCCCCAATACGGAAGGCATCCGAAATGATGTGCTTACTGCACTGCAAAAACTCCATATTCCCGTACTTCGTTGGCCTGGAGGTTGTTTTGCCGACGAATATCACTGGAAAGATGGCATAGGTCCAAAAAGTGAGCGCGCCCGGATGATCAATACGCACTGGGGCGGGGTAGAAGAGAACAATCATTTCGGCACGCATGAATTCCTGAGACTATGTGAGTTACTTGATACGCAGCCATATATCAGCGGCAATCTGGGCAGCGGTACGGTGCAGGAGATGCAGGAATGGGTGGAGTACATCACGTTTGATGGGGAATCACCGATGGCGAACTGGCGGAAGAGCAATGGCCGTGAAGAGCCATGGAAGCTGAAATACTTTGGTGTGGGGAACGAGAACTGGGGTTGTGGCGGTAATATGCGTCCGGAATACTACGCAGATGAGTACCGTCGTTATGCTACATATGTACGCAATTATTCCGGGAATGAAATTTATAAAATTGCCTGCGGTCCCAATGACAACAACTATCACTGGATGGAGGTGTTAATGCGGGAGGCCGGTCGTTTTATGGATGGAATCAGCCTGCATTATTACACCATTCCAACAGGTGAGTGGGCAGATAAAGGCCAGGCTACAGGTTTCGGAGAAGCTGAGTGGTTCACTACATTGAAAAAGACGCTATATATGGAAGAGTTACTTTTGAAGCACTCCGAGATTATGGATAAATATGATCCTGAGGGCAGAGTCGGTATTATCGTGGATGAGTGGGGAACGTGGTATAACGTTGAGCCGGGTACTAATCCTGGGTTCCTGTATCAACAAAATACGATGCGTGATGCTGTACTTGCAGGGATCAATCTGAATATTTTCAACCAACATAATAAAAGAGTGCATATGGCCAATCTGGCCCAGATCGTTAATGTTCTCCAGGCGTTGGTCTTGACAGAAGGAGAGAAGATGCTGCTTACGCCTACATATCATGTGTTTGATATGTATCAGGTGCACATGGACGCGCAGCGGTTGGAACTGAATTACGAGAGCCCTGGATATACTTTCGGGGAAGAGACCATCCCTCAACTTAGTTTGTCAGCTTCTCGTAGCAATGATGGCGTTATTCATGTGACGGCGTGTAACCTTAGTCATACGGATGAGCTTGAAGTGGTTTGTCGGATTGAATCAACGAACGCTTCTGCTGTATCAGGACGAATTCTGCATCACGCAGATTATAGTGCGTTCAACACATTTGAACAGCCGAATCAGGTTCAACCTGCGGACTGGAAGGGTATTACACTCGAAAATAACAAACTGCGTTTTGTACTGCCTCCGGCCTCGGTTGGTATGGTCGCTATAAAGGCTTGATCAGATGGATTCATCCGTGCAGAGTAGAAGTGTTGGGAAACGGGAACCATGCAAGGGATGTAACGATCAATATGATGTGAAAATTAGTGAAGCCAAGCTGGCCCGGCTCGTGGAGCTGGCCTCACGCTCACGTCCGGTCGTCGATGATGCTGAATATGAGCGGCGTTTATCCATCTGCTCTGATTGTCCAGGATTACAATACGGTACGACCTGCCGCTATTGTGGCTGTCTCGTACAGGTGCGCGCCAAGCTGGTAGAGTCGACCTGTCCATTTCCATATGAGCCGCGATGGACCTGATCCAGAATGTATTTCTTTATTAATGAAGCAAGGCAGAGCTGCACTTTACAGGTGTGGCTCTGCTTTTTTTGGCGTTGATGGGCAAAAACTCTGAATTTGGATTTGAATTGAGCGGGTGAACTGGATATAGTTATACAGTAGAGTGTAGGATAGCGAGCTATCCGGGAATATGAGCGCGTATAGCGGCACAACAATACAGGAAGGGCTGTTCTCACCGGCCGTGCCTGATTTTGCGTCGCCTCGAATATAATGGAGGTTAACATTCATGTCGAACATGCGACCGGTTCAGATCCGGCTGCACAGCCGTTATGAAGGTGAAGATGTACTGCAGGAAATGCAGGGTGAAGCCGTATTGAAGGGATCTGTGCTCTATGTTCGTTATGAAGAGCCACAGGCTGGCCCCGAGGGCGGTATTACCCGAACAACATTGAAGCTGGGCGGACAATCCATCAAGATTATACGTCACGGCGAGGTGGAATCGGAGCAAACATTTGAGTTAAACCGCAAGCTCCCTGGTTTTTACCGCTCGCCGTATATGTCGTTTGCCTTGTCCACGCATACAAAGGAGCTGGAACTTTCCATTCAGGGATTGAGCGCACGCGCAGCGTGGAGCTACGACTTTTACCGCTTTGACGAAGAATCCGGACATTTCGCGATTAGTTTGCATATACAGGAGGAACCAATTTCATGACACGTAATCCATTAGATACGATTAACGAACGGGTAAGTACAGCCATTGGCAATGCCATTGTTGCTGCTGGCATTGTTACGCAGGAGGATCTGCCGACCATCACCCTTGAAGTACCACGCGAGAAAACACACGGCGATTTGGCAACCAATGCCGCTATGCAACTGACCAAGATTGCCAAGCGGAATCCACGCCAGATCGCAGAAGAGATTATTGCCAATCTCAACCTGGCTGAAGCTGGAATTGAGAAGGCTGAGATTGCCGGACCGGGATTCATTAACTTTAAGTTGGACAAGAGTTATCTCTACCCTGTGCTGGGGCTTGTACATGAGCAGGGTGAGAATTATGGAAGAATCAATGTTGGTGAAGGGCGCAAGGTCGAGATGGAGTTTGTCAGTGCCAACCCGACAGGCAGTCTGCATCTGGGCCATGCGCGTGGGGCGGCTGTGGGTGATGCGCTTTGCAACATCCTCGACTATGCCGGATATGATGTAACACGTGAATACTACATTAATGACGCGGGTAATCAGGTATTTAATCTGTCTCGTTCCATTGAAGCTCGCTATTTGCAGGAACTGGGCCAAGACGCAGAGATGCCGGAAGATGGTTATCATGGTGAGGATATCAAAGGATTCGCCAAGGAGCTAGTGGCTGAAAAAGGCGATTCTTTGCTGTCCATGCATCCAGGTGACCGTGCAGCTTATTTCCGCGACTTCGGTTTGGAAAAAGAATTGGACAAGATCAAACGTGACTTGAATCGCTTCCGTGTCAATTTCGACATCTGGTTCAGCGAAACATCACTGTATGATAACGGAGAAGTGTTGCGTGTACTTGACGAATTGCGTGATCGTAATGAAATCTATGAGCAAGACGGAGCAACTTGGTTGAAAACGATGCAGTATGGTGACGATAAAGAGCGTGTTTTGATTAAAAATGACGGCACGTACACGTACCTTACGCCGGACATTGCTTATCACCGTGATAAATATGCGCGTGGATACGACACGATGATTAACATCTGGGGAGCGGACCACCACGGTTATATTCCACGGATGAAAGCGGCCATGCAAGCACTGGGCAACGATCCTGAGAAATTGGTCGTGCTGATTGCACAGATGGTGAGCTTGTTCCAGAATGGCGAGAAAGTGAAGATGTCCAAGCGTACAGGCAAGGCGGTAACGATGGAAGATCTGATGGACGAAGTAGGCATTGATGCCATTCGTTACTTCTTTACCATGCGCAGCATGGACTCTCATCTGGACTTCGACATGGACCTTGCGATTTCGACGTCCAATGAAAACCCTGTATTCTATGTTCAATACGCTCACGCTCGGGTATGCAGCGTATACCGTCAGGCAGAAGAACAAGGCATTGAGCTGTTACCATTGGCACAGATCGACCTTTCGAAGCTGACAACGGAACATGAATATGACCTTCTTCGCAAAATGGGTGAACTGCCTGAAGAAATCGCGACTGCTGCTACGGGATATGCGCCGCATCGTATTGTTCGTTATGTATATGAACTGGCATCCCTGTTCCACAGTTACTATCGTGCAGAGCGCGTCATTACTGAAGACGCGGGACAAACCCAGGCGCGTCTGGCCCTGATCGGTGCTGTACGCACCGTCATCGCAACAGCGCTTCGTCTGGTGGGCGTATCCGCACCGGACAAAATGTAATTCAAGCCCTGGCGGTGCACAACCGCCCTATGGCTTTAGCAAAAAGTCTCCATGCACCACGCTTGCAATCCAGCGTGGACATGGAGACTTTTTGTTTTGCCCGCAGCCGAGTTCATACGGCGGCAGGCACCCAGAGCCAGCGCTACCTGCCGCTGTGGGCAATCACCGTGAAGCATCACACCGCGCAGCAGTGCTGCGCTTAGCGATGCTTCACGGAACGGCTCCCTGCGGCAGGCGGCGCACTTTACCCTCCACCCTCCTGCATTAGCTTGAGGGCGTCAATCTCGCCACCGCGTATTTTGCTCTTCGCGGTGGTTGTCTTGCGTGCGCGCAGCGGAACGGTCGCGCGCTTCACGAGCGTTTTGATCTCGGCTGGCGACAGGCCTGGATGCTTCGCAAGCAAGAGCGCT
The DNA here is from genome assembly GCF_900101205.1 of Paenibacillus sp. OK060. NCBI lineage: Bacteria > Bacillati > Bacillota > Bacilli > Caryophanales > Paenibacillaceae > Paenibacillus > Paenibacillus sp. OK060. Next base: position 15,340 of record NZ_FNFR01000018.1, on the reverse strand, counting down.
ATGGCGCCACTGACGTGCGATGTCGCCATGGAGGTACCGCTCATCTCATGGTGCTTGCCTTGCACCCAGGATGAAACAATTTTGTCCCCTGGCGCATATACATCAACGTATGCACCTCGGTTACTAAACGAGGCGATCCGCCGGTTTTTGTCGGTTGCCCCAACCGATATCGTTTGCGGATAACGTGCCGGATAATCAATGCTGCGGCGTTTGCCGTCATTTCCTGATGAAGCAACAATGACAATTCCGGCTTGATGGGCACGGTTCACGACATCAAGCAATGCTTTGCTACGCGTTTTCATGCCAAAGCTCATATTGATAATATCGACCCGATTGCGTACACACCAATCGATGCCAAGCACAATGTCTGACACGAAGGCCGAACCATTATGGTCGAATGCCTTCACCGGATAGATCAGGGAGCGAGGGGCTACGCCAATCATACCTGCCGTACTGTTAGCTGCGGCAATGGTTCCGGCAATATGGGTGCCATGACCGTTATCATCATGAGGAAGCAAACTGCGGTTTAACAGATTGATTCCGCGTGCCAGCGAATAGCGAAGATCCGGGTGTTGATAATCGGCACCTGTGTCGATCACGCCGATTTTGATTCGATGTCCCGTGGATACGGACCATACTTTGGGAGCGTGAATCTGTTTGACGCCCCAAGGTATGCCCTGAGCACTGCTCGGTTTACTGTGAAGCGCGGTGGCATGCAGTGAGATGGATACATCTTCTTCTACCGTAATCTCATTGCTGTAGCGAGATAATTCTTCTGGGTCATGCACCGGGGCGATAATGGAGCGGGCCAGCCGGGAGGAGCGTACCATACCAAGATCCGTAAATTCATTCCTCATCCGCGACAGTTCCACGAGGCAGGCTTCATATTGCTTCGGTTTGGCGAACCGGATCAGGTACCGCCGCCCCTGTTCTGGTTCGGGACGTTGCATTCCTTCAACCAATTGATGTAGAAAACCAGTATAGTCCATAATGGGCAGCCCCCTTCGGGATGAACATGCTGAGGTATTCTATGAATTCATTGATCCCGCCGCATGGGGAACCTGCCCTTTTTTTACAAAAACACATTCTCTTCGTGTCAAAACGGGCGCAGGGACATATGATGGATGGAGGGCTAGAGGGCTCTCGCGGGGACCCTGGTGAGGAGCGATCCTTCAAGGGTATACAGTCAGAAGGCGGAGGGGACTCCGTCTTTTTTATATGATCATGCTTTTTTTGCAAAAAGGACGATATGCCCGCGAGTTAGCGGTCTCTTACGGGTCTATACATTGCTCGTTTGAAGTCGCTTCTTGGAATTATGAGACATCCATACATAAAAACTTGCTTTTTGAGGCTAAATAGGTTTTACTTAGGTTTGTTAATGGATATGTTATATGTAACATTCCAGTTCGTAGGGATATAAAGTGAATTTTGTGTGAGAGGAAGTGTCTGTCAGTGAGTACCTCGCTCAATTTGAAAATTGATAAAGAAAAGGTCAGAGAGATTCCTTTGGTGGACCTCGCCTTTATGGTGCTGAAAGCGGCCAATACGCCGTATTACTACCGTGATTTGATGAATGAGGTAGCTAAACAGCGCGGAATGACTGATGAAGAAATCAACGAGTTTATCGCCCAGTTATATACCGAGATTAATATCGATGGCCGTTTTGCTTGCGTCGGTACAAGTCTGTGGGGCTTGAAGCGCTGGTATCCGGTAGCTGGATCGGAAGATACCATGACGGGTGCGAAGCGTCCGCGCATCATCAACGATGAAGACGATGATCTGGAAGATGAGGACTTCGGGGAAGAGGAAGACAGCTACAACAGCGACGAAGACTTCGACAATTCTGATGATGATCAGGACGAAGATGATGATGACGATGATGATGACGAAGACGACATCTTTGACGAAGAAGATGGCGAAGAAGAAGTTCTAGTTGAAGATGACGATTTGGAAGAGGAAGACCTCGAAGAAGACGATGAAGAAGAGTCCGAAGACGAGGGTGAATTTGACGACGATTCCGATAAGTAGCAGTCATTTTTGACATCGATAGTTTACCTGTTTTCCCCGCATAGTCAGCCTTGACAGCAGACGGGGTAACGGGTAAACTATTGCATGGGCTTATGAATGAGCGACAAAATATTTATGTTTTTTATAAAAAGTGCCCCGTCCTGCGGGAGTACTTTTTTTGTATTTTTAGAGGCAGAATTTTGCAAAATGATTTGAATTCCGCATGCTCCCGGCCAACAATCCGTGGTCTATTTTTGTATATCCAAAACACCAAATGGATCGATGCAATGATATCTATTTAGGGACAGGCTCGGTAGTTGGCTCCCGGAAGGTTTGCACCATTCTACGCTGTAGAACAACGTTGTTTACACACGGTCTTCGCATGAAAGAGCAGTTCGCAGATGCAGGGAATTTCTGCCATTGCTCTTTTTAACGATGATTACCTGGGAAACGGGTTACGATAATACCATATATCGCCTGAATTTCTGTACTTATATTAGGAGGGTAATAACAGTGACAAAGTATATTTTCGTGACGGGCGGAGTTGTGTCCTCCCTGGGCAAAGGGATAACGGCTGCCTCGCTGGGCAGATTGCTGAAAAACAGAGGGTTGAAGGTAACTATTCAAAAATTTGATCCATACATCAATATCGACCCGGGAACAATGAGTCCTTATCAGCATGGTGAGGTTTTTGTAACGGATGATGGCGCGGAAACGGATCTTGACCTTGGCCACTATGAACGTTTTATTGACATCAACCTCTCCAAAAACAGCAACGTCACGACTGGTAAAGTATACTCCTCCGTCATCAGCAAAGAGCGGCGCGGGGAATATCTGGGCGGAACGGTACAAGTCATTCCACACATTACGAACGAGATCAAAGAGCGAGTATTCCGCGCAGGACGTGAAGCGGGTTCGGATGTTGTCATTACGGAGATCGGCGGTACGGTAGGTGACATCGAGAGCTTGCCGTTCCTGGAAGCTATTCGTCAAATCAAGAGTGATGTAGGTCGTGACAACGTGATGTACATCCATGTAACACTTATTCCTTACATCAAGGCTGCCGGAGAAGTGAAAACCAAACCAACGCAGCACAGCGTGAAGGAATTGCGCAGCATCGGTATTCAGCCGAATGTCATTGTATGCCGTACAGAGTATGAGCTGTCCAAAGACATGAAAGCCAAAATCGCTCTCTTCTGTGACATTGATGAAAATGCCGTGGTGGAATGCCGTGATGCAGACACATTGTACCAAGTGCCTTTGAACCTGCGTGAAGAAGGTTTGGATGAGATCGTGGTAAACCACCTGAAGCTGACTACTCCTGCACCGGATATGAGCGAGTGGGAAGGGCTGGTTGACCGTATCAATAAGCTGAAGCATACAGTGGAGATTGCCATTGTAGGTAAATATGTGGCATTGCATGATGCTTATTTGAGTGTTGTTGAATCCTTGTCTCATGCAGGATTTGCATCCAATGCAGATGTCAAGATCCGCTGGATTCACTCCGAAGATATCACCGATGAGAATGTGGGCGATCTGCTGCACGGCGTAGGCGGAATCCTCGTTCCAGGCGGATTTGGTGATCGGGGTATTGAAGGTAAAGTATCTGCGATTCGTTATGCCCGTGAGAAACAAATTCCGTTCTTCGGTATTTGCCTGGGTATGCAGGTTTCTGTTATTGAATATGCACGTTCCATCGTTGGTTTGAATGGAGCAAATAGCTCCGAGATCAATCCAGCTACAGAGTTCCCGGTGATCGACCTGTTGCCTGAACAAAAAGACATCGAAAACCTGGGTGGTACAATGCGTCTGGGTCTGTATCCTTGTAAGCTTCAGGAAGGTTCCCTGGCAATGTCTTGTTATGATGATGAATTGGTCTATGAGAGACACCGTCACCGGTACGAGTTCAACAATGAATACCGTGAAGCGATCGAAAAAGCCGGTCTGGTTATCTCGGGTACATCCCCGGATGGACGTCTTGTTGAGATCGTGGAGCTTCCAGGACACCCGTGGTTCCTGGCAGTACAATTCCACCCGGAATTCACTTCCCGTCCGAACCGTCCGCAGCCATTGTTCCGTGAGTTTGTAAAAGCTTCTCTGGAGAGCGCTGGAAAATAAGTGTTGATCATTAAGCTATAAATAAATGGATGTTCTTGGCAGCCGATAAGGGTGCTGGGGACATCCTTTTTTAGTGCATCGAGATGAGCGAAAATGGTTTTTGGCATTTTGGGATGTAAGCAGGATTTCAATGGGTAAGGTAGAATACTTATCATGACGACTATGGGATTGTTATCCAGATTCAGACGTACATGCTTTCCTAATTCTAGGAGGTTACTTAGTGGAAAATAAAAAAGTGTTGATTGTTGATGACCAAAACGGTATTCGAATCCTGTTAATGGAAGTGTTCAGCAGCGAAGGATATAATACGTTCCAAGCGCCTAATGGGAAGATCGCCCTGGAGATAGTAAATAATGACAAACCTGATCTTGTGCTGCTTGATATGAAGATTCCTGGCATGGATGGCCTAGAAATTCTGAAACATATTAAGGAAATTGATCCGGATATCAAAGTCATCATGATGACGGCCTATGGTGAACTGGACATGATCAAAGAAGCTACCGATCTTGGAGCGCTCATGCACTTTACGAAACCGTTTGATATCGATGAAATGCGAGTGGCAGTCAATATGCAGCTTCGAAATGATACTGCAAATAAGTGCAGCTGAATCCTGTAGATACAGGATTTTTTTGCGTGTGAAGCTGTGAGAGTTTACAGGTGGGCATACAGGGTATTTCAGTCAGGCATCCGGGGAATATTGGAAATGGGGACGTCATCATGCTGTGTCTATGAAAACTGTGCTGCAAAGCACAGCATTTTTGCAAATGCTTGTTTAGTATTTGACATGGGATGTGGTATAATAAGCCCGTATGTGATTTCGGCTAAAAACCATAGACACAACCCAACACCCCTAGGAGGATTGAAACCATGCCATTAGTATCTATGACAGACATGTTGAACAAAGCACTCGAAGGAAAATATGCAGTTGGTCAATACAACATCAATAACCTTGAGTGGACTCAAGCGATTCTTGCTGCAGCAGAAGAAGAGAAATCCCCAGTAATCTTGGGCGTATCCGAAGGCGCAGCACGTCACATGAGCGGTTTCTACACAGTAGTTAAAATAGTAGAAGGACTCATTCACGACATGAAAATCACCGTTCCAGTTGCTATTCACTTGGATCACGGTTCCAGCTTTGATAAGTGTAAAGAAGCGATCGATGCTGGATTTACATCCGTAATGATCGACGGTTCCCACCACTCCATCGATGAAAATATCGAAATGACTAAAAAAGTTGTTGAATATGCACACGCTAAAGGCGTTTCTGTAGAAGCCGAAGTAGGTACTGTTGGTGGACAAGAAGACGACGTTATCGGTGGTATCATGTACGCTGATCTGAACGAGTGTGTACGTATCGTTAAAGAAACAGGTATCGACACATTGGCTCCAGCTCTTGGTTCCGTACACGGTCCTTACCATGGCGAGCCTAACTTGGGCTTCAAAGAAATGGAAGAAGTTCGCGATGCAGTTAACGTTCCACTGGTACTGCATGGTGGTACAGGTATCCCTAAACATGATATCGACAAAGCCATTTCCCTGGGAACTTCCAAAATCAACGTGAACACTGAGAACCAAATTTCGTTCTCCAAAGTGGTTCGCGAAGTGCTTGCAACTAAACCAGATGCTTACGATCCACGTACATTCATCGTACCAGGCCGTGATGCAATCAAAGAAACCGTTAAAGGTAAAATTCGCGAGTTTGGTTCCAACAACAAAGCGTAATTTGTCTTTACCAGTTCCATACTGTGTAAGTGGAAAGAACACCGCCTAGCCGGTGTCTTTCCATTTTCACGCCTTATTTCTACATCGAAAGCCAACAGCACGTATTGCCGTTAACCGGCTGCAAAACACGTAGGGGGACATTAAGCTTTATGGAAAAATTGATGATTAGTGGCGGACGTCCGTTACAGGGAACTGTAACTATAAGCGGCGCCAAGAACAGCGCCATCGCGCTTATTCCTGCAGCATTGCTTGCCGAGTCAGAAGTCGTGCTGGACAACCTGCCGCTTTTGAGTGACGTGGCGGTTTATGCAGAAATTTTGGAGGAACTCGGGGCTCGTGTACATTGGGAAGGCAGTCAGATGAAGATCGATCCTTCCGACATTAAATCCATTCCTATGCCGAATGGTCCCGTGAAGAAGCTCCGTGCTTCGTATTATATGATGGGAGCATTGCTTGGGCGTTTTAAAGAAGCAACAATTGGTTTACCCGGGGGCTGCAACTTTGAGCCTCGTCCGATTGATCAACATATCAAAGGGTTTGAAGCGCTTGGCGCAACGGTAACAAACGAACACGGCTCCATTCATTTGCATGCCAAAGAGCTACGTGGAGCAAAGATTTATCTTGATGTAAGCAGTGTAGGTGCAACCATTAACATCATGCTGGCGGCTACTCGTGCCAAAGGCTCTACAATTATCGAAAACGCGGCTAAAGAGCCTGAGATTATAGATGTAGCAACACTTTTGAATTCAATGGGTGCCAGCATCAAGGGTGCCGGTACCGAAACGATCCGTATTGAAGGTGTGTCGGAGCTTAAGGGTTGCCGTCATTCCATCATTCCGGACCGTATACAAGCAGGCACGTATATGATCGCTGCGGCTGCAACGCGTGGCGACGTTCTGATTGACAATGTCATTCCCAAACATCTGGAGGCTTTGACGGCAAAGTTACTGGAGATGGGCGTTGGCATTGAGGAGCTGGATGAAAGTATTCGTGTCATTGGCAAACCGAGCTACAATCATGTAGACGTTAAGGCGCTCGTATATCCCGGTTTTCCGACGGATTTGCAGTCCCCGATGACCAGTGTGTTGACACAGGCAACGGGTGTGAGTGTCCTGAGTGACTTTGTATATAGCAATCGATTCAAGCACGTTCCTGAGTTGGTACGCATGGGTGCAAAAATCCGTGTGGAAGGGCGGTCAGCTATTATTGAAGGCAGTGCATTGAATGCGGCGAAGGTAAAAGCATCCGATCTTCGCGCTGGTGCAGCGCTGGTGATCGCAGGTCTCACCGTCAGTGAAGGTGTGACCGAAGTGACAGGCGTGGAGTTTATCGATCGCGGGTACGATCATCTAGTAACCAATCTACGTCTGCTAGGTGCAGATGTGTGGCGAGAAACCGATTAATTCTGTATTGTATGACGAGTTTTACGGTATTAAAGTGATTATTTTGACAGAACTGCATATCCTTTCAGTAATTGGGTAAACCTGTTTTAATAGAGTTCTCAGTCTCTCCGGGATAAGACGAAATGTTCCTGTTTCCTTTACCGGAGGGTCTTTTTTTGAGTCAGACTTCATATGGCTTTAAGAACATCATTTCCTTTTCCCCAAACCCCGGTTTTGTTTGAACTGCGCTCCATAGCCGGTCTGCCCGGATCGAACGCCTCATGTATTCGTGTTCACTCACTAGCGGATCTTGCCGAAAGCTGGCCATCCCGCCCGGAAACTTACACTCAAAGACAAGTATTTGCATTATAACGGTTACATTCCGTACAATGGACAGAAGAGAAATGCAGAACGATGCTGCTCTTATAGCCGGAACATCAAGCGAAACTATCCATTTCACGGACTTATTAATTGAATAGGTGGTTATTATATGGATCTACAAATTTCCGATTTGGAAGAAATGAAACTAACGGACCTCTACAAACTGGCCAAAAAATATCAAATTCCCTACTACGGCACTTTAAAAAAGAAAGAATTGATCTTCGCTATATTACGTGCACAAGCTGAACAGAGTGGATTGATGTTCATGCAGGGTGTGCTCGAAATTCTACCTGAAGGCTACGGATTCCTTCGTCCGATCAATTACCTGCCAAGTACGGAAGACATCTACATCTCAGCCTCACAGATTCGCAAGTTTGACCTAAGAACAGGTGACCTCGTATCAGGTAAGTGTAGAACACCTAAAGAAAACGAGCGATACTTCGGTTTGCTGCAAGTCAACGCTGTAAATGGTGAGAATCCATCAGCGGCTGCGGAAAGACTTCACTTCCCGGCATTAACCCCATTGTACCCGCAGAAGAAACTGGTTCTCGAAACATCCCCCAGCCATTTGTCCACACGCATTATGGATGTACTCGCCCCGGTAGGACTGGGACAGCGCGGATTGATCGTAGCACCTCCCAAAGCGGGTAAAACACTTCTCCTCAAAGAAATCGCCAACAGCATCTCAACCAACAACCCAGAAATTGAACTATTTGTCCTGTTGATTGATGAACGTCCGGAAGAAGTTACGGATATGTCGCGTTCGGTTAAAGGGGAAGTTGTAGCTTCTACGTTCGATGAGCTGCCAGAAAACCATATCAAAGTTGCGGAATTGGTGCTGGAACGTGCGCTCCGTCTGGTTGAAGCAAAAAAAGATGTCGTTATTTTGCTAGATAGCATTACGCGTCTTGCTCGTGCATACAACCTGGTCATCCCACCGTCCGGACGGACACTTAGTGGCGGTATTGACCCGGCAGCATTCCATCGTCCGAAACGTTTCTTCGGTTCTGCTCGGAATGTAGAAGAGGGTGGAAGTCTGACGATCCTGGCTACAGCTTTGATTGATACGGGCTCACGTATGGATGATATCATTTATGAAGAATTTAAAGGTACGGGCAATATGGAGCTTCATCTGGATCGCAAGCTGGCAGAGCGTCGTATCTTCCCGGCTATCGACATTCGTCGTTCCGGTACACGTCGCGAAGAAGTGTTGCTGAGCAAGGAAGAACTTGATACAATCTGGGCGATTCGTAAAAACATGAACGATTCCCACGACTTTGTCGAAGGTTTCTTGAAGAAACTGCGTAATAGCAAAACGAATGCTGAGTTCCTAGCGGCATTTGATACAGCTGGCAGCAGTCAGACCAGCAACTCCGGAACGACTACGACTCGACGTTCGCCAAGACAGACTGCGGCGTCCGGTACAACTACCTAGCATTACGTCGTTGATTTAACTCAATTTTTGCAGCGCTGCTGTTGATTAACAATATACTCGTCGTTTGGCTTTAACCCATTAGATGTGAGGAGAACATCATGTATTTAGTATACGCAGATGAAAAAGGTAATGTATTTGATCACCCTTCCCTGTACGGGCTGGCCCGCAGTGGAGATATGATCGTCGAAATTATGGAGGATGAGCTGATTCCTTTGCCGGAAGGTGCAACGCTGGTTGGACTGCCGAGTACACGTCCGATTGGTATGGACCCGGATACTGGCGAAATGCTGCCAATGCCTAGTGATACACAGGCGGTTGGAGCTTTGCTTCCGCAAGGATTCACTCGGTTGTGTCTGCCGGGGTATGTAAAAACGGATAAGGAGTACAAACTGCCTTTGTTCGGTTACTCGGCTGTTGTTTGGAAAGATGGTCAGTTTTACGTCACTGCCCGGATGTCAGATCATCCGGATAAATGGAACCCACTGAACTGTGATCGGGATGACGTACGTGCGGGTGTTAAACGTTTAACGAAGCAATATCCCGAAAATCGTCTCTATACCCATTTGTCCAATTGTGCGCTCGGGTATGAATGTCTGACTTCTTCCAATACCTTCTTGAATCGTTGGGAAGGCGGAGTTCCAGTATCCTATTCCTGCAACGCAGGCTGTTTCGGATGTATTTCCGAGCAACCGGATGACAGTGGCTTCGTTTCCCCGCAGACCCGGATGAATTTCCGTCCGCGTGTAGACGAAATCGTTGAAGTAATGCTGGAGCACTTGAAAACGCCGGAATCGATTATCAGCTTTGGTCAAGGTTGTGAAGGGGAGCCTTCCACACAGGCTAAATTGATTATTGAAGCCATCCGCGAAGTGCGTTCCATTACTGACATGGGATATATCAACATTAACACCAATGCCGGTTTGAATGATCACATGAGAGGTATTGTTGATGCTGGGCTTGATCTAATGCGTGTAAGTACAATCAGCGCACTGGATGACCACTATAATGCATACTACAAACCTCGTGGATATACACTGGCCAATGTAGAAAAATCGATGAAATACGCTGCTTCCCAGGGTGTATATACGTCGATCAACTATTTGATCTTCCCGGGAGTAACGGATCGTGAGGAAGAGATTGAAGCGATGATTGAGTTTGCTCGCAGAACCGATTTGCGTCTTATTCAAATGCGTAATCTTAATATAGACCCTGAGAGCTATCTGGAATTGATTCCTCCAGCTCAAGGTGATATTTTGGGCATGAAGCAAATGATGGAGATCTTTGAGGAAGAGCTGCCTGATGTCGTTATCGGCTCATACACGCACGTTCCCCCAGCTGGAATGGCGCGTCCGAAACGTCTGATCACCTCATGACAATAATGGATTGCAACCGGCATTAGGCCGTGTTATAATCTTCGATGTTGTGCCATTTACTCTGGGTCCGCTTGAGGCTCAGGGCGGAAAGAGGTGAAAGGTAATGAAAGCAGCAATTCATCCTAAATACACGATTGGTCAAGTATCTTGCGCTTGCGGGAATACTTTTGAGACTGGTTCGGTTAAAGACGGACTTCGTGTAGAGATTTGCTCCGCGTGCCACCCGTTCTTCACAGGTAAACAGAAGTTTATCGATGCTGGCGGCCGTGTTGATCGTTTCAAGAAAAAATACGGAATCTAATTCAGCAATTCCCTGGGAATTGTCTGACTATTACATCCAAATCACCTCTGCCGTTTCGGCAGGGGTTTTTATATGTTTTTATGTGATTGTATTGCTGCTCTTTTCGCTCTGGTTGCAATTTAGACAACCTTAAGTTATACTATTTCTTACCGTGCTAGATGGGGAGGTAGCGGTGCCCTGTAACTCGCAATCCGCTACAGCGAGGTTGAATTCCTGCTAGAGGTTTTGTCGATGTGAGGTTTGGTCCCTTAACGTGGTGTTGACGGTTGGGTCCTCCGCAATGAGTACTCATGAACCTGGTCAGGTCCGGAAGGAAGCAGCCATAAGTGAGATCACTCTTGTGCCGGAGGGTCGCCTAGCCCGAGCTGTTGTTAAGGGGTGCCGCTTGGATCGCAAATATCGATAGCAGGTGCACGGCTTACCATTTAAATGTAGAGACCTTTGCAGTTGTATGTATGCAGAGGTCTTTTTGATATGTCTAAAAAAACCATGCATGATGAGTCAGATAAAGTTTGGATTCACCCCGGAATATAGTATAATGGGGGAACGACAAAGGACTCGAATGCGAAGTGGAAGGAAGGTAACGCATCATGGAGCATATCGCGTTATACCGGGCTTGGCGTCCCCAGTCGTTTCAAGATATGGTGGGACAACAGCATATTATTCAGACCTTGCAGAACGCGATTCGTGAACAGCGGACTTCCCATGCCTACTTGTTTAGCGGGCCCAGAGGAACAGGGAAGACGAGTGCCGCCAAGATTTTGGCCAAAGCTGTAAACTGCGAGCGCGGGCCTGCGCCTGAGCCTTGTAACGAATGTGAAGCTTGCCGCAGGATTACGACTGGCGCTGTGATGGATGTGCAGGAAATTGATGCCGCATCCAACCGTGGCGTTGAAGAAATCCGCGATCTTCGGGAAAAGGTGAAATACGCCCCGACTGAAGTCCGGCAGAAAGTGTATATTATTGACGAAGTGCACATGCTGACGACAGAGGCATTCAATGCGCTACTCAAAACATTGGAAGAGCCTCCGCCACATGTGATGTTTATTTTGGCAACAACAGAACCCCATCGTCTTCCGGCAACGATTATTTCTCGCTGTCAGCGATTTGATTTTCGCCGGGTGTCCCTGGAAGAACAGACAGCACGACTTACGCTGATCTGTGAACAGGAAGGTATGGAAGCTGATCAGGACGCACTCCAGTATATTGCTCGTCTGTCTGACGGAGGGATGAGGGACGCACTCAGTGTCCTGGATCAGATCTCCTCCTATACAGATGGAAGGGTAACCTATCAGCAGGTTATGGATATGACCGGAGGCATTCCTTCCGAACAGTTTGCAAAGTTGGCTGCTTCTCTGCTCAAAGGCGATGTAGGTCATATTTTGCAAATGATCGAAGGGTTCATGCATGAAGGTAAGAGTGCGGACAAGTGCATGGAAAATTTGCTTTATTATTTCCGTGATTTGCTTATGATTAAGATGGTGCCGGATGCAGATAAACTGACGGATCGGGTGCTTAATCCCGAGTCGTTCCGTGATATGGCGGAATCATTCACCAAGGAACAGCTGTTCCAGATGATTGATACTCTTAACCGGTACCAGAGTGAGATGAAATATGCAGTACAGCCGCAGACGCTGTTTGAAGTAGCTCTCCTTAAACTGTGCAGTATTCCTGCTCAAGGGGCATCATCGGGTCAGATGGAGGGTTCGGCCGGCGCTGCTCCTGCTGCATCCGCGCCAGCGGATGGCGGGGAGATCAACCGACTGAAGCAACAGCTTGCTGAACTGGAGAAAAAGTTGGATCGCGCGCTTAAGGGCGGTTTGTCTGGTGGGGAGGCTACATCAAGTGCTCCTTCACGCCCGGCAACACGAGCTCCAGTGTCGAGAGGCAATTCGCCAGCGAAGCTGCCTGCACAGCTTGATCAGTACGTTGCACGTAAGGGATCTCCTGAGTTTGCGGAGGTTAGCAAGAAGTGGGGGCAGATCCTGCAGCGCGTCAAAGAAGAGAAAGTAACCGTTCACGCCTGGTTTATGGATGGTGAACCGGTATCGCTGCTGGAAGACAATGTTCTGGTGGCGTTTAAGAACAACATCCACCGTGAAACTACGGAGAAGCAGGCTAATCGTGAAGTGATTGAACGGGTACTGTCTGAACAGCTTGGACGTTCAGCGCGTCTTGTGACGATGATGCTCAAAGATTGGACTGGAGCGATGGAAGGGGCTACTGAAACGCCAAAGGAGGACTTTAAGCTCGAACCTGAGCATGAAGACGGCGGTTCAGGCAACAAGCAGCCTTGGATTGATGAAGCCATCCAGCTCTTTGGTGAGGACCTTGTAGTGATCAAAGAATAGATATACATGCGCCTGGCGCGATAACTATAACAAAGGAGATGAATAATCATGAACAACATGAACCAAATGATGAAACAAGTGAAGAAAATGCAGGAGCAAATGCTGAAGGCGCAGGAGGAACTGGCGGACAAAACAGTCCAAGGTACTTCTGGTGGCGGTGTTGTAACTGCTGAAGTTAACGGACATAAGAAATTGCTGGCTATCACTATCAAGCCAGAAGCGGTTGATCCAGAGGATGTAGAAATGCTGCAGGATCTGGTTATGACAGCAGTCAATGACGCAATGACCAAAGCTGATGAAATTGCGAACCAGGATATGGGTAAATTCACAGGCGGTATGAAAATTCCGGGATTATTTTAATTAAATTTGATCCTATCAAAGGAGACGCAATCGATTGTATTATCCCGAACCGATAGCGAAGCTGATTGACGCCTTCACCCGTTTGCCGGGTGTTGGCCCCAAGACTGCGGCGCGACTAGCTTTTCATGTGCTTAAAATGAAGGAAGATGACGTTATTGACTTTGCCAAAGCACTCGTCAGTGTGAAGCGGAATCTTCATTACTGTTCGGTGTGTTGTAATATTACGGATACTGACCCGTGTCGGATCTGTCAGGACAAATCCAGGGATGTCTCGGTAATCTGTGTAGTTCAGGATTCCAAGGATTTGGTGGCTATGGAGCGTACCAAGGAATTTGACGGATACTATCATGTGCTGCAAGGCGCAATCTCTCCTATGGAGGGAATAGGTCCGGATGATATCCGTCTGAAGGAACTTTTGACCCGTTTAAGCGATGAGCGAGTTAAAGAACTGATTCTGGCTACAAATCCGAATATCGAAGGTGAGGCCACGGCGATGTATATTTCCCGTCTGGTCCGTCCGTTTGAGATCTCGGTGACTCGGATTGCCCATGGATTGCCTGTTGGGGGCGACCTGGAGTATGCGGATGAAGTGACTCTTTCCAAGGCGTTGGAAGGGCGCAGGGAGATGAGATAGTAGTGCGTGTTTCTTAATGAGAGCATGCGCCTATAATGATTGATTTCCTAAAAGAAAAGAATAGATAAGTTTGGATTACTTAGAGAGCCCTTTAGGCTCTCTTTTTTTGTTTTAATACTCTTTTTAACGTTGCCTAAATGTGAAGTCTCTCATTTCTACTGATGTATGGTTATTAATCCATAGAATGTCGTTGAGATTAAAATAACGATTCATTAATTTATTTAGCTCAGTTCTAAGTTTGTCCTTTCCCTGATATGTATGAGAATATGCTGTGCTGAATCAGAAAGGGGATGGCTTATGTTTACATGGCGAAATGTAGGGAGATCGGTGGAGAAGCGCGAAAGAATGCTAAAGGAGATGGAAGAGGACCAGATTTATTCAGATATACAGAAAGCTAAGGCAGAGTGGGAACGGGCTGTTAGACAGTTTGAAGAGGCACAGGGGCAGGATGAAATCGATTATGCGATCTATGTGCTGGAGGCCGCGGAGCGTAAATATCAGATTCATTTGAAGCGCGCTAAACGTGTAGGGATTAATAAGGCAGTTATAGGTGATCGAGGAGTGAGCATGTAGGCGGAGGTGTGACATTCAATTATGGAGGTGTTGAGAGTATGAAGAGTCTTATATTAGGCAGTGTGCTTGTTGTGTCGTTACTAGGGTTGATAATCATCTTGTTTAGAAAACGGATTGGGTTATCATTTTTTACATCATTCGGTATTCATCTGGTGCTGGCTGCGGTAGGGATATATGTAGTTAACTATTCAGGGTGGATCACCGGAACTTACATTCCACTGAACCCTGCTACAATAGGTACTGTGAGCATTTTAGGGTTGCCGGGTGTTGGTTTATTATTGGGTTTGAAAATTTCTTTGTTTGGGTAGTTGACTCCTTCGATATTTATATGGTACATTATATCTCGTTGCTTTGCTTGCTTGGTTAAATGCTTTTGACGAAATGAACCAGTTCAATAAGAACTCGAAAAAAGAATTTCAAAAAAAGCTTGACTGAAACAAACGAAGTATGATATATTATAAAAGTCGCCGCTGAGAGAAAACGGTGACGAAAAAGCAAGAAAATTATCAAGTTTGATCTTTGAAAACTGAACAACGAGTGAGTAAACATTCTGCTTGCAGAATGAACGCGAAAGTTCGAGACAAGCCTTGGCTTGAATCGGCTGGAGCATAAATGAGATTTTTAATCTCGTCAGTTTCAAAATGAGCTTATCGCTCTTTTCAATACTTTATTGGAGAGTTTGATCCTGGCTCAGGACGAACGC